>NZ_QTNB01000004.1:335341-338157 GCF_003603395.1 Bacteroides sp. AM44-19
TACAAGAAATATCTTGAACTGGCAAAACTTGCTGAAACCATTAACTAAGTATATAAACCAATTAATTTATTTAAACCATGAAAATCAAATTTTTTATCTTAGCAGCCTTATGTATGGCAACTATAAGCATTTACGCTCAAAATTTTAATGGACTTGACATGAATATGGGTAATTTATATCGCTTATCCAATGCCAAGACACGTTCCATCAGCCCTGAAAACTTTACAGGTGAGAAAGGTAAAGGTGGTATGGCTGATCCAATTACAGATAAAGAAAAAATAAATCAAGCTAATGCACATCATGCAGCTAAAACTTTAGGGCAAGGCTGGAAAGTCAATCCTTATGTAAACATTGGCCCTAACGAAACTTTTACTTTAGCAGAAATCGAAGGCCCTGGTTCTATACAACAAATTTGGATGACACCAACAGGTGAATGGAGAAAAACAATTATTCGCTTTTATTGGGATGATGAAAAAGAACCTTCTGTAGAGTGCCCTATAGGTGATTTTTTCTGCAGTGGTTGGGGACTATATTCTCCATTAAGTTCATTAGCAGTTTGTGTAAACCCTGGTAGTGCGTTCAATTGTTATTGGCAAATGCCTTTCCGCAAAAAATGTAAAATTACAATGGAAAACATTGACCCCAATAATGAAATGAGAGTTTATTACCAAATAAACTACACTTTAACAGAAGTTCCTGAGGATGCAGCTTATTTTCATGCACAATTCCGTCGCTCAAATCCTAATATAAATTCTGACCATGTATTGGTTGATGGTATTAAAGGTAAAGGACAATACGTTGGTACATATATTGCTTGGCAAGTGAATAATAACGGTTGGTGGGGTGAAGGTGAAATTAAATTCTTCATGGATGGTGATAAGAAATTTCCGACAATCTGCGGTACTGGTACAGAAGATTACTTTTGCGGATCTTACAACTTTGAAAATAAAACGACGCATCAATATGAAGAATTCACTACTCCTTATGCAGGATTACATCAGATTATTCGCCCAGATGGAGTTTATCGTTCACAACAACGTTTTGGCATGTATCGTTGGCACATACTTGATCCAATCCGTTTTGAAAAGGATTTAAAAGTTACAATTCAAGATCTTGGATGGCGTAACGACGGCCGATATCTCGATCAGAAATCAGACATTTCTTCTGTTGTATTTTGGTATCAAACTGAACCACATGCTAAATTTCCAACATTACCTTCAGTAGACGATCTAGAAATTGTACGACCTTTTTAAAATACTCTGAGAAATATATAATTATTTATCTAAACATTTTATCACTTTGAATCTATGCTAAATTTTTATCAAAAAAGGACTTTGTCCAATACAATTCGACTAATGACAATATTATATATGTTATGCATATGTCAATTAGCTATTGCACAAACCAAAAACTTCCAAGGTGTCGTAAAAGATGCAAAAGGCAACACATTACCAGGAGTTACAATATTGGAAACTGGCACCAGTAATGGAGTTTCAACAAATATTGACGGAATATTTGAGATAAAATTAAGACCTGGCAGTACATTAACAGTAAGTTATATTGGATACATTACTCGCACCATTCCAACTAACGATAAAACTACTTTTTTAAACATCATTCTTGAAGAAGATGTATTTCAGCTTGATGATGTGGTAGTGGTAGGTTATGGTTCCATGAAAAAAGGTGAAGTAACCAGTGCTATTACATCAGTAAAAAAAGACGATTTTCTTGCCGGGATGGTAAAAAGTCCCGAACAACTCCTTCAAGGAAAAGTAGCAGGTCTTCAACTTTCAAATTATACTGGTGATCCTGTATTAGGACTCGAAATGACTATTCGAGGTGTTAATTCATTATCTGGTAATACTAGTCCATTGATCGTTATTGACGGAATTCCAGGTGGTAGTTTAACAGCTATTTCAAGTGAAGACATAGAATCTATAGATGTGCTAAAAGATGGTTCTGCAGCTGCTATTTATGGTACTCGTGGTACAAATGGTGTCATTGTAATTACTACCAATCGTGCTAAAGCGACTAAACTTTCCATGGAGTATAATGGATCTATCTCATTTGAAACATTTGCAAAACATGCTGATATGTTAACAGCCAATGATTATCGTAGATTAACAGATGATCCTGATTTTCCAGGTATTCAAGATGAGGGAACTACCACTGATTGGGTGGACGCTATTAGTCGTACAGCTATCAGCCACAATCATTTTCTTTCTTTGAAAGGTGGTAGCGCTGAATCCAATTACGTAGCTTCCATAGATTATCGCAAACGTGAAGGTGTCATTCGTCATACAGATCGTGAATCTATTACAGCTAAAATAGGTCTAAATCATAATATGTTCAATAATAAATTACGCTTTCAATTCAATATCAATGATAGTTATGTCACCCAACAACGTGCATGGTATGCAGCCTATTTAAATGCTTTATTAGAAAATCCTACCCGCCCTATCTATGATGAAAATGGAAATTATACGGAATATAAAGTAAATCTTAAACCTTATAATCCGGTTGCCATGATTAATGAAGAATATGATGTAGAAGGATACAATCAATTAATGATGAGCGGGAAAATAACTTTATCACCAATTGAAGGTCTTAATCTAAGTGTGATGGGAGCTATGCAACGTTTTGATCGCATGGAGAATAAAAGCAATACATTTAAACATATGACTACTGTGGTAAACGGAGATTATGGTAATGTTTGGAATTGGGCTGATAATACAATGCAAAAGAATTTAGAATTGGTAGGTGATGTCTTTTCCTGATTTAGCTAGACGCTTTTTCTTTTTATAACCGATATCAGT
>NZ_QTNB01000040.1:0-7558 GCF_003603395.1 Bacteroides sp. AM44-19
GTTGCTCCCGTCAGCTCCGTGTAGAGCAGGTCGTAATCGGAAGACAGGGCGAAGTTGTCGTCCGAAAGGTCATAGACGGAGAACACGTTGCCGACAAGCGGCAGGAGTTTATGGATAAAGGCTTCTTGTTTCTCTTCCGGCACTTCGTTGGCAAACTCGTTCTCCACGACTTCGTGGAGCATGGCGTACCGGGAATAGTGCAACCCGCGCAGCAGTGTTTCCATCGCCAGTTCCTGCGCACCGTCGGCGGGATAGCCTTCAATCCGCGCCTTTTCATACGTTTCGGCGGCACGATCGGCGCGTTCCCGTATGAAAGCGGTGTCGGTAGCCTGTTCAAACTTGTTCGTGCGGAGGTAGTCCATCAGGTACAGACCGTAATAGGAAAAGTCGGACTGCCCTTCGTTGTTCTTCTTGTTGTTCATTACTTTGGAGTTTAGTGGATTGATATTTAACGGGATAATCGGTTGGAAAAAAGGAAGAAAAAGGCACTCGGTATCCCTCCGAGTGCCGCCACTAAATCCAAAGTATGAGTGTAATCCGGTATCGAAGAACAATTCATTACTCTGAACAAGTGGCAAAGTTAATACTATTTCTTCCGTCCTGAAAATTTCTTGCCCTTTTTAGCCTCCGGGAACACGAACGTCGTGTTATATTCCCCGTCAAAGGCGACGACGGCATCGAAGCTCTTGCCCTGTTTGCTCTTGAAGCCTTTGAGCAGCTGGGTATGCCCTTCGGTGAGCAGGTCTTTGATTTCATCGTCGGACAGGGTGCGTCCCGCTTTCAGCCGGAACACGGGCAGTCCGCACTCCGTGTTGTCGCAGCGTACCACCTTGCCGTAGAACCGCATCCTGCCCGTGCCGCACTTGGGACACGCGCAACCGGAATCGCGGCTGCCGAAGAGTTTGTCGCATGAGAGCAGTTCGGAGGTAATCTCCCGCGTGTACGCCTCTATCTTTTTGCGGAAGGTATCGGCGGACAGCTCCCCACGCTCGATGCGTGCCAGTTCCTTCTCCCATTCGCCTGTCATGGCGACATCGGCGATGCGCATCGTCTTCACCACGGAATTGAGTGCAAGCCCCTTTTCGGTGGGGACAAGCAATTTCTTGCAGCGTTCCATGTAACCGCGCTTGAAGAGCGTTTCGATGATGGAGGCGCGTGTGGCGGGAGTACCGATGCCGCAGTCCTTCATCGCCTGCCGCAGTGCGTCATCCTCGATTTCCTTGCCCGCCGTTTCCATTGCGGACAGCAGGGTGGCTTCGGTATGTAGCGGCTTGGGCTTAGTCTTCCCTTCTGTGATGGAAGAGGCTTTCAGTGTCAGCGTGTCGCCTTCCTGCCAGCCGGGAATGGTGGTTTCCTCCTTGTTTTCCTCGCCATAGACAGCACGCCATCCGGCTTGCCTGATGACGCTGCCTTTCACGGTAAACTCCACTCCGGCACATTCCGCCATGACAGCGGTCACGTCCTTGACGCATTTTTCAGAGAATGCCTCGACCATGCGCCCGGCAATCATCTGATAGATGGTATTGTCCTCTTTGGAGAGGAAGAGCGGTTTCTCACCCGTGACGAGTAGGGCATGGTGGTCTGTCACCTTGCCGCCGTCTACGCTGCGGCGTGTCGGGATGGCTTTTGCCCGCACCTTGTCTTTCCATTCGTGCTGTGTGCCGATGAAAGCGAGCAGTTTGGGAATTTCGGCAAACACGTCTTCGGGGATGTAGCGGCTACCCGTTCTCGGATAGGTTATCAGCTTCTTCTCGTAGAGCTTCTGCGCGATTTCAAGCGTCTGCTCCGCCGTGAAGCCGTGCTTGGCGTTGGCTTCTTTCTGAAGCGTGGTCAGGTCGTACAGCAACGGGGTATCCTCCGTTTTCTCCTTGCGCTCGGCTTTCGTTACCGTTGCGAAGCCTGCCGCCTTTACCTTATTATATAGCTCCGTTGCCGGTTCTTTCGACTTCCATTTTTCAGAGGATGAGAATTTCACGACCTTGCCGTCGCAACCGTCCGTTGCGATATGGAGTTGCCAGAAGGCTTCGGGCGTGAAGCGGCGGTTCTCCCAGTAGCGTTCACATACCATAGCCAACGTTGGTGTCTGCACCCGCCCCACGGAGTATGTGCCGTGTCCGGCGGCGATGGAGAGAGCCTGCGTGCCGTTGATGCCCACGAGCCAGTCGGATTCGCTTCGCGCTTTGGCGGCGAGGTATAGGTTGTCATACTTGCCGCCGTCTTCGAGGTTGCGCAATCCCTCGCGGATAGCCTTGTCGGTGAGCGAGCTTATCCACAGGCGCACGAAAGGAGTGGTACTGCCCGTGTAGTGGTAGAGGTAGCGGAAGATAAGTTCACCCTCGCGTCCGGCATCGGTTGCCACGATGATTTGGTCGCTGGTGCCGAACAGCCTTTTGATTGTTTTTATCTGCGACACCACGCCGCTATCGGGCTTGTAGCCTTTCTCCGTCCTGACCTGACGGGGGACGAGCGTGAAGGTGTCGGGGATAATCGGGAGGTTGTCACGGACGAAACCGCGCACGCCGTAGCCATCGGGCATGGCGAGCTGGACAAGGTGTCCGAATGCCCATGTCACGGCATAGCCGCCTCCCTCGAAATATCCTTCCTCTCTCTTTGTCGCGCCCACGATGCGGGCGATTTCACGTGCCACGGAGGGCTTTTCTGCAATGATTGTCTTCATGTCTTCTTCTTTTTTGTTGATACTTTGGATTTTATTTTGGATTCAGTGGCGGACATCGGTCTATACTTTCATGCCCTTGCCCGTTTTCTTCTGCGGCTTGTCCTGCTGCTGTTGCTGGCGGGCGTCCTTCGGAGTGGTCTGACCTTTCTGCAAAGGCTCTTTCAGGTTCTTTGTCGCCTCGTTGGTCTTGCCCTCGTTGTTCACCGCCACCTGCGTGCGGCTCTCGTTGGACGGGGCGACCTGCTGCCCGATGTCGGGATTTGTTTCGTAGCGGTACGGGCGACCCTTCTCCGGGTTGAACTTGATATACATCGTGGCATGGAAGCCCTGCTTGTCGGTCACGTTCTCCAGTTTCACGGCTTTGCCCGCCACATAGTCGGCTTTCTGCTGTTCGGTGAAGTTCACGTCGCTCCATTTGCTGATGGGGCGGATGCTGCCGTCCTCGTTCGTCCACGTGTTGCGGCGTTGCTCCTTCTTGGTCTGTGTGGCATTTTCCCCGCCTTGCGCCTGACTTTTCGACGTGTCGCCTTTGGTTTCCTGCGTCTGTACGGTACGGGGCGACCTTCCGGTTCCCGGCACGAACTCCACGCCGCGCTGCTCCACGTTCACTTGCAGAGTGGTGACGAACTTCCTGCCGTCGTTGCGCTCGATGAGCTTGTCGCGCACGGGCAGTCCGGCGCGGAGCATATCCTGCTCCTGCTTGGTGATTTCCGTCTTGCCGATGCGCTCCGGGATGCGTACCTTGCTCGCCGGAATGTCCGTGATCTCATTCGTCTTGCGGTCGATGCTGATGTAGGAGGGGATAATCTCGCCCGTTTCCTTCTCCACGATGTCCACGACCCTGCCGAGGTTGCCCGTCTCGCGCAGGTTCTTCCGGTCGTCGTCGGAGAATTTGTGTTCCTTGTATTCATCCAGTTTCTGCTCCTTGCGGATGAAGTGCGGCACGAGGCTGATGTTTCCCTCGCCGTCCTTCTTGAAGGAAAGGCGGGCGTCCAGCTCGAATGCTTCGCCGCCGAAGGTGGGCTTGACCTTCACCAAGTCGGACTTGCCGTAGTGGAGCATCTTCGTAAGGTCGCCGGACTTTTCAAGGTCGTCACGCTTCACGCCCCATCTGTCCTCCAGCTCCTGCCAGTTGATTTTGCTCTCGTCGATGGGCTGGTAGCCCCGTTTGCCCTGCGTCTGTTCGGGATCTTCCTGTTGTTCTTTTTGTTGCTCCATGTTTTCCTGTTTTTGAGGTTCTTGTTTTTCGGTTGCCAGTTCTTCCTGCACCTTTTTCTCGTAGTCGGAGGTGTCCACCTTGTGAGGGGCAAGCAGCTCCTTGTTCGCTTCGGGGTCTTTCAGCAGTTGCTTCATCACCTCCAAGAGATTTTCGGCTTGGTCTGCCGCGATGCGGTAAAAACCGAAGCGGCTGGGTTCCTTGCACTGCCGGAAGAAGTTCTTGAAGAAGTTGTCCAGCACGTCGCCGTGTCGGTCGAATTGCAGGAAACTCTGCGCGTTTTCCGCTTTCGCGGGGGTGCGCTTGGGTGTGCCGTCCGCGTTCAGCCCGGCAACCACGCTGATCTCGCCCGTCTTCTCGTCACGGACCACCAGCACGTCCTTTTCGTCTTTTTTCTTTGCCATCTGAAAAATGTTTTAATGGGTTATTTATGAAAGAAATTATGGATACGAGCCTTGTAGAAGGCTATATCTTCCTTTTTGAAGTCCTTGATATGGTTGGAAAGGAATGTCAGCACGTCCTCCTCGCTGTAATAGGTTTTCTTGCCCAGTGTCTTGTAGGGCAATGCGCCGACACTGCGGTAGCGTTGCAGGGTGCGCTTGCTTATCTGAAGCAGCATGCACAAGTCCTGATTGTCGAAAAGGCGGATGCTTTCCGTGATAGTAGGCTGTTTCCCCTCAGCCTTCATCGCCAGCAGCAGTTCGTCCTGACGGTCGAGCCGTTCCATCAACTTCTGCATCCAGCCTTCGAAGTTGTTTCGTGTGAGCAGTTCCATGACCTATGTCCTCCTTCCTTTGGGGTTGCCGCCCGTGCGCAACGTGTGGTTGCGTTTCAGTTCCTGCGGTGTCGCCGCGTCCTCGTTGACGGTACTCTCATCAAGCAGGCGGTCGATTTCCGACTGCCGGTAGCGGCATTTGCCGCGAAGCACGACATAGCCGATGCGTTGCTCGCTGCGCATACGCTGGAGGGTGCGGGTACTCACGTTAAGCAGGTGCGCCGCCTCGCGTGTGGTGAGCAACCTGTCGGGCGATGCCGCTCTCTTGTCACCGGAGACGGCACGGACGTGTGCCGCAATCTCCGCTATCTGTTCCGTCAATGACCGGAAGACGGAACTTTCCATTGTTATCACTTTCATATTCAGTCCTTTCTTTTTGTATCTGCGGCAAAATTCGGCAATAAACAAAAGGGGCTTTAACAACTCACTACGTGACTCACGTAAGATTTTTACGGAAGATGGCTCCGTAACCCGGTCAAACGGCGCAACAGGCAGCCTTTCAGTGGAAAACGGCACGTGTCCGGGAGTGTATCGTTACCTTTGCGGGCAAACCGATAATTGCATGAATATGGAAATAGTATCAATTGAGAAAAAGACTTTCGAGATGATGGTGGCGACATTCGGCGCACTCTCGGAGAAGGTCGCCGCACTGAGGCGCAAAAGCGACACGGGGCGCATGGAAAGATGGCTCACGGGCGAGGAGGTCTGCGGGCAGTTGAGAATAAGCCCGCGCACGTTGCAGACGTTGCGCGACAAGCGGCTTATCGGCTACTCGCAGATAAACCGCAGGTTCTATTACAAGCCGGAAGAAGTTAGGAGGCTGATTCCGCTTATCGGTACGCTCTATCCCGGCGGCAGGTAATCTTATTATTCACCCACTGAATCCAAAGTTATGATGAACGAGAACAACGATGTTTTTACACTGGAGGACGAGCCGCTTGCCACCGTGGTGCAGAATATGCGCAAAGGCTCTAAATGGCTCTCTGCATTTTTGGAAAACTACCGTCCACCGCTGGACGGGGAACGTTACCTGACGGACAGGGAGGTGGCGGAGTTGCTCCGTGTGAGCCGCCGTACCTTGCAGGAATACCGTAACAACAGAGTGTTGCCCTTTATCCTTTTAGGCGGGAAGGTGCTTTACCCCGAATCGGGATTGCGTGAACTGCTGGAGGCGAATTACCGCAAACCGATGGAGTAATGTCCTGACATTCCGGAATAAAATGCGTACCTTTGTGGTTAAAACGAATACCATTATGCTTCGGAGTGAATTTGCAAAATTGTTAGAATCCACAATAATTCCTGAAGGAATTGAGCAAGAGGACATAAAATCCCGAATCTATCCTATAAGTGCAGCATTGATGTCAATGTTGCCACAAAAACTGTATAGATATAGGAGTTGTTCAACATTAAACCTTGATGCTTTTGACAAGGATCTGGTTTATGCTGTTACTGCTGATAAGTTTAATGACCCCTATGACACTCTTGTTTATTATAGTTTGGATAATATTCAAGAGCAAATGAGAGCTTGTTGTACAGAAGAATTTCTTGAACAATTCAAACAGATACTTGAAACTAAAGATTTCGAATTTCCTCCAAGTGTAATCCAATTTTTCGGAAGAAACAATTTGACAGGTTTAAAAAAACAGGTAATATCGTGTAACGGCATAAATCCATTGACATTAGCTCTTTTTAGTGTTGTAATGGAAAACATATTGAAAGAAATCCTATTAAAAATGGGGGATACATTAAAGGTCGTATCTACAATAGCATGTTTAAGTGAAAGCATAGATTCTGTTATAATGTGGAGTCACTATGCCCAAAATCATGAAGGGTTTGCATTGGAATATGATTTAAGGTTCTTATTAGAACAAGGAGAAATGAATTGTTGTATCTTGCCTGTTATATATGATAATAACCGCTTTGATGCAAATAGTTTTATTCAATGGTATATAGCAAAGAGCTTGGGGCTGGATGTTAAAAATATAGATTCACTATCGCATTTGAAAATGGCTATTCACAAATCCACACAGTGGGAATATGAAAATGAATGGCGTATTATTCATTCAGAGAAACAACCTGCCGCACATTCTCGTGCAACAAGCCTGAAAATTGTTCCTAAAGCAATCTATTATGGAGAGAGAATTTCAAACATCCACAAGAAAACTTTGCATTATATAGCACAAGAAAAAGGAATTGCGGAATATGATATGTACATTGATTGTGGCTCGTTAAAGTATGAGATGTTATATAAGCCATCTCAATTTTGATACCTCATATTCTTTAGCACATAATTTGTATATTCAAAATTGACTATTTTAAAGTTAAAACGGACAGCTTGATGGTTGTCCGTTTTTAATTGATTTTCATCGTCTTTTCAGCAGTAACCGCCTTTTCCGCTATGTACGAATAACATGTAGGCGGTATGCTTGTCTTTTGCAAGTGCCTTGTCCATCAGCCAGCGGCGGAAAAGATGGGCATGGTATGTGCTCAGCCGAAAGGTGACGGGGATGATTATCTCAAGCGAGTAAACATCCGCATACAGACCGTTTTCAAGTTGGATGTAGCGGCATGCCTCGTAGTCGTTCAGCACGTCCGTTTTGAGGATGGCTTTGATGGCGGCGTTCACTGCCGGGACACCCGTGTGGAACAGTCTGGCGATTTCTCCGGCGGTCATCCATACATCGTTACCGGTTACGCTGACCGCCTTGTCCTCAATGATGATTATGTCACGTTTCATGGCTTCTCTGTTTTAGATGGTACGACCTGCAAATTCTTCGATTTGGTTCAATCTCGCGGCAAGGTTCTCTATGTCTTGATTGAGCTTCTCTTTGGTTATTTGTAGGCTCGGCAAACAACGCCTTTCCGCTTTACAGCGGTAGGTTTTCGCTTA
>NZ_QTNB01000041.1:0-7369 GCF_003603395.1 Bacteroides sp. AM44-19
AATATCCGCATGAACGAAAAAGATAAACTTTTATTCATGTTCCAAAAATCAATTTATGAATTAATACAAAACAAGAAGAAAATATGAACAAGCAATTCATTATCACGAATTTCGCCGCATTTGCTCTCATGCTGTTCCTGCCGACCGGATGCAGGCAGGCGGACGGCAAGCAGGATGCGGTGCAGAGTTATCGGGTCATAAAGGTCGCGGCAAGTCCGGTGGAAATCTCCGAGTCCTATTCCGCCGCCATACGCGGACGGCAGGATGTGGACATCCTGCCGCAAATATCCGGGCGCATTATCCGTCTGAAAGTGAAAGAGGGTGAACGGGTGAAGACCGGTCAAGTATTGGCTGTAATTGACCAAGTGCCCTATCGGGCGGCATTACGCACGGCGCAGGCCAATGTCAGCGCGGCACAGGCAAAAGTGGAAACGGCAAGAATCGAGCTGCGGGGCAAGCAGGCATTGTTTGACGAGAAGGTCATATCCGACTACGAGCTTTCTCTCGCCCGGAACCAACTGGCAGTGGCGTGTGCTGAACTCGAACAGGCAAAGGCACAAGAATCGGATGCACGCAACAATCTCTCCTATACGGAAATCAAAAGCCCGAGCAACGGAGTAGTAGGCACATTGCCCTATCGCATCGGTGCGCTTGTCGGTCCCAATATGGCACAGCCTTTCACGGTCGTGTCCGACAATGCGGAGATGTATGCCTATTTCTCCATTTCGGAGAATATGCTACGGCGATATTCGGCTCGCTATGGCTCGATTGACAGCATGATAGCCGGGACGCCGGAAGTGGGCCTGCAACTCAACGACGGCAGCCTGTACAAGGCGAAAGGACGTATTGAAACCGTAAGCGGCGTGGTGGATCCTGTTACCGGAACGGTACAAATCAAAGCCCTGTTCCCCAATCCCGACCGCGAACTGTTGAGTGGCAGCATCGGCAATGTCATCCTTCAAAACCCGAAAACGGAGGCCGTAACCATTCCCATGACCGCCACCGTGGAACTGCAGGACAAGATTATCGCTTACCGTCTGAAAAACGGACAGGCGGAAGCCGCCTATCTCACGGTGGACCGCCTGAACGACGGCAACCGGTTTATCGTAAAAGAAGGTCTTTCGGTCGGTGACACCATTGTCGCCGAAGGCGTGGGACTGGTGAGAGAAGGCATGAGCATAACCCCTAAAAACGAAACGAAATGAACCTGCGATTTTTTATAGACCGCCCGGTGTTTTCGGGCGTTATCTCGGTGGTGATTGTACTGTTGGGCATGATTTCCATGTTTTCCTTGCCGGTGGAACAATACCCCGACATCGCACCTCCGACCATCAACGTATTCGCAACTTATCCGGGAGCAAACGCTGAAACCGTGCAGAAGGCAGTGATAACCCCTCTGGAAGAAGCCATCAACGGAGTGGAAGACATGACCTATATGACTTCCACGGCATCGAATACGGGAGATGCTTCCATCAACATCTATTTCAAACAGGGAACCAACGCGGACATGGCGGCGGTAAACGTGCAGAACCGCGTGAACGGCGCACTGAGCCAACTTCCGGCGGAAGCCACCAAGACCGGTGTCACCACTGAAAAGCAGCAGAATGCCGAACTGATGACTTTCGCGCTCTATTCGCCCGATGACCGCTTCGACCAGACCTTCCTGAGCAATTACGTGAAAATCAATGTCGAGCCGAGGCTGAAACGTATCAGCGGCGTGGGAAAGGCACAGTTGTTCGGTTCCAACTACAGCATGCGACTTTGGCTGCGTCCCGACAAGATGGCGCAATACGGGCTTATCCCCGATGACATCTCTGCCGTACTTGCACGACAGAACATCGAGGCCGCCACCGGCTCCTTCGGTGCCAATCATCCTACCGCCAATGAATACACGATGAAATACCGCGGACGCTTGTCCGGAGCGGAAGAGTTCGGTGAGCTGGTCGTCAAGTCACTGCCGGGCGGCAATGTGCTTCGGTTGAAAGAGGTTGCCGATGTGGAACTGGGCGATGAATACTACAACTATTCCTCCGAGGTGAACGGGCATCCGGCAGCTATGATGCTCATCAACCAGAAAGCCGGGTCCAATGCATCAAGCACCATCAAGGAGATTCACGAAGTGCTTGACGACCTTAGCCGGGACTTGCCCGAAGGGACGGAATTCGTGGTGCTTACCGATACCAACAAGTTCCTGTATGCCTCCATCCACTCTGTCCTCCGCACCTTATTGGAAGCGATACTTCTGGTCATCGTGGTGGTGTATGTGTTCTTGCAGGACATCAAGTCAACGCTTATCCCTACCATATCCATCTTCGTTTCCATCATCGGCACATTTGCCGTGATGTCCATGATTGG
The DNA here is from genome assembly GCF_003603395.1 of Bacteroides sp. AM44-19. Taxonomy (NCBI): domain Bacteria; kingdom Pseudomonadati; phylum Bacteroidota; class Bacteroidia; order Bacteroidales; family Bacteroidaceae; genus Bacteroides; species Bacteroides sp. AM44-19. The sequence continues at coordinate 2,356 of NZ_QTNB01000041.1, forward strand.
ATTCTCCATCAACCTGCTCACCCTGTTCGCGCTTGTGCTTGCCATCGGAACCGTGGTCGATGATGCCATTGTGGTGGTGGAAGCGGTGCAGGCGAAGTTCGATGAGGGCTATCAATCAGCAGTTCTCGCGGCTGATGATGCCATGAAAGGCGTTTCGTCGGCTATCCTGACCTCTACCATAATCTTTATGGCAGTGTTTTTCCCCGTAGCCATGATGGGCGGGACTTCGGGAGCGTTCTACACGCAGTTCGGTATCACGATGGCTGTTGCCGTGGGAATCTCGGCAGTCAATGCCTTCACACTCTCACCGGCACTTTGCGCGCTGCTGCTGAAACCCTATATCGATGAGCAGGGCAACACTAAGAACAATTTTGCAGCCCGTTTCCGTAAAGCGTTCAATGCCGTCTTCGACAGTCTGAGCCGACGCTATGTACGTGGAGTGATGTTCATTATCCATCGCCGATGGCTGTTGTGGAGCATCATAGGCATTTCTTTCGGGTTGCTGGTGCTGCTGGTCAATGTCACAAAGACGGGACTTATTCCCGAAGAGGACACCGGGACGGTCATGGTGAGCATGAACACGAAGCCCGGCACATCCATGGCTCAGACAAGTAAGGTGATGGAGCGTATCAACAGCCGTCTCGACAGCATCGGCGAGATTGAATACAGCGGTGCGGTAGCCGGTTTCTCTTTCAGCGGTTCCGGTCCCTCGCAGGCGATGTATTTCGTGACACTCAAAGACTGGGAGGATCGTAAGGGAGAGGGGCAGTCGGTGAATGATGTCATCGGAAAGATTTATGCCGCCACTTCAGATATTCCCGATGCCACGGTGTTCGCCATGTCGCCTCCGATGATTGCCGGGTACGGCATGGGAAACGGTTTCGAGCTTTATTTGCAGGACAAGGCGGGCGGAAACATCGCCGCTTTCAAGGAAGAGGCGGACAAGTTTGTCGAAGCCTTGTCGCAACGACCCGAAATCGGCGAAGTCTATTCCTCCTTTGCCACGGACTATCCGCAATACTGGGTGGATATCGATGCCGCCAAATGTGAGCAGTCGGGTGTGTCGCCCGCAGATGTGCTTTCCACATTGTCGGGCTATTATACCGGACAATATGTTTCCGACTTTAACCGGTTCTCCAAGCTCTACCATGTGACCATGCAGGCTCCGGCGGAATATCGTGTGAATGCGGAATCCCTGCACCACATGTATGTGCGCGCCTCCGATGGCGGCATGTCGCCTTTGAGCCGGTTCGTGCGCCTGACCAAGACCAACGGCCCGTCAGACCTCACCCGTTTCAACCTGTTCAACGCCATCTCGATTAGCGGGTCGCCGGCGCAGGGTTACAGTTCAGGGCAGGTGCTCGAAGCCATCGGCGAGACGGCACGTGAAGTGCTTCCGTCAAATTACACATACGAGTTTGGCGGCATTTCGCGTGAGGAAAGCAAGACGACCAACAATGCCACGCTTATATTCCTGCTCTGCATGGTTCTGGTCTATCTGATTCTGTGCGCCTTGTATGAGAGCGTGTTCATACCCTTCGCGGTTCTGTTGTCGGTGCCTTGCGGACTAATGGGCAGTTTCCTGTTTGCGTGGCTCTTCGGTCTGGAGAACAACATCTACATGCAGACCGGATTAATCATGATTATCGGCCTGCTTGCCAAGACCGCCATCCTGCTTACCGAATACGCCGGCAAGCGGCGGTCGGAAGGCATGACGCTGGCACAGGCAGCATACAGTGCGGCAAAAGTCCGCCTGCGCCCTATATTGATGACTGTGCTGTCCATGGTGTTCGGTCTTGTCCCGCTGATGATGGCGCACGGAGTGGGTGCCAACGGCAGCCGTTCGCTTGCCACAGGTGTAATCGGTGGAATGATTGTCGGTACTTTGGCTCTGTTGTTCCTTGTGCCGTCATTGTTTATTGTATTCCAATATATTCAAGAACGTGTTAAGCATAATTAAATGAAGAAGACAGTAATATATATCATATTGTCAGGATGGATGTTTGCCGGTTGTGGCACATACAGCCGGTATCATCGTCCTGACCTCTCAACGGAGAATCTGTATCGGGACGTACCGGCGGACATTGATACAACGACCATCGCGTCCCTGTCGTGGCGGGAAATGTTTACCGACCCGAAACTCCAGTCCTTGATTGAAACCGGACTTGAACGGAACACAGACCTCAATGTGGCACGGTTACGCGTGGAAGCGACAGAAGCCGTCCTGATGACTGCCAGACTATCATATCTTCCATCACTGGGACTGACTGCCGAAGGTAATGCCAATAAACATGACGGAGCAACGGCAAAGACATATAATGTGGGAGCGTCGGCAAGCTGGGAACTGGACATCTTCGGCAAACTTACGGCGGCAAAGCGTGGTGCAGCCGCCGCGTTACAAGGAAGCCGTGCCTACCGGCAGGCCGTACAGACACAGCTTGTCGCCACTATTGCAGACAGTTACTACACCCTTGCCATGCTTGACGCACAAATGGCAATAAGTAACCGGACTTTGGAGAACTGGCGGACTACCGTACGTACTCTTGAAGCGTTGAAAAAAGTGGGGAAATCAAACGAAGCCGGCGTATTGCAGGCAAAGGCGAACGTGATGCGACTCGAAGCATCCCTGTTATCCATACGCAAGAGTATTTCCGAAACAGAAAATGCCCTGTCTGCGATACTTGCCATGCCGTCACACTCGATTGGACGAAGTAATCTGGCCGAGGCTGCTTTCCCCGATACTGTCTCGATTGGAGTCCCTTTGCAACTGCTTTCCAACCGTCCCGACGTGCGTCAGGCTGAAATGGAACTGGCGCAGGCGTTCTACGCCACCAATGCGGCTCGTGCCGCCTTCTATCCCAATATTACCCTCTCGGGGACTCTTGGATGGACTAATAACGGCGGTGGCGTAATCGTAAATCCCGGACAATGGTTGCTCAATGCCATCGGTTCCCTGACACAGCCCTTATTCAACCGGGGCACAAACATCGCCAACTTGAAGATAGCCAAAAGCCGTCAGGAAGAAGCCAAACTGTTGTTCCGGCAATCATTGCTGAACGCTGGAAAAGAAGTGAACGATGCTCTGACTGCATGGCAGACGGCAAAATCGCAAATTGAAATCAATGCTCGACAGGTTGAAACATTATGCGATGCTGTGCGAAAGACAGAATCGCTTATGCGTCATTCCAATGCCACCTATCTGGAAGTGTTGACCGCCCAACAGTCTCTTCTCGAAGCGGAAGTGCAACAGCTACAAACTCGTTTTGAACGCATACAAAGTGTAATCAAACTTTATCATGTGTTGGGAGGAGGAATGTAACTGCAATAAATAGAAAAATTTGAAATTATTATTAGTGTTATTCATCTCGGATATTTTTCGTGATTCTGCCGCATGTAGATATTGTACGAAAGCAATATTTGGATTGTAAAATATCAAGCCAATGAAAATACTTTTGCAGCATAAAATATTTATAGGATACTTTCTTTTAATGGCGATCATTGGCAGCATGGTCGCTATTGTTCTGCACGAGCGTAGTCGTGTACAGAAAATAGAGAATGAATCAATCGCTATTTTTCAAACCCAGCACAATATCAATACCACACACCGCTATGTGACCACGTTAGTAACTTATGGTGAATCCGTCATGGTATGGAATGATGAGGATTCTGGGTGAAGTATAAGAATATCAGAGAAGGGGAACAATTGCATTTCGATTTGCATTTTCTTAACCGCATAAAGAAACAGTTCCCGGGGATAAAAGCTATTTCGCCTGAAATAACAGGACCTTATTCGCAAGTGATGAATAAAGCTAAAAGCGGACTTTTTAAGATTATAGGAATCAATGAAAACTATATGGGAATTAAGATACTTAAAATCAACGAAGATGGACGATATTTTAATAAAGGAGATGACGAGAATACCCGTAATGTTACCATTATCGGCGAAAATGTCAGTACGACCTTATTTAATAATCAAAAAGCGTTGGGTAAGTCGATCAACATTGCCGGTATTGATTTTAAGGTGATAGGCGTACTAAAGAATGATGATATTTTCAGCGCTTCGGAAATCAATTCGGTATATGTGCCCTTCTCAAGTTACATAAACTGTATTGACAATAAGACTCCATTGCGCGCTTTCTGTTTATATCTGAACAAAGAAGTTGATTCCAAGCGATTTGAGAATGAGCTGAGAGCCTTCATCGCTAATAAATACCAATTTGCTTATTCTGATAAGCAAGCCTTACAGATAATCAATTTTGAGACACAAACATCTGCTTTTGAGGGACTCTTTGATGGATTGAAAATGTTTATCTGGATCGTAGGAATTTGTTTTCTGATAAGTGGTATTGTTGGAGTAAGCAACATCATGTTTGTCGTGATCAAAGAAAGGAGTAGCGAAATAGGCATCCGTAAGGCTGTAGGAGCAACTCCTAAATCCATTCTTGTGTTAATGCTGACGGAATCTGTCATCATAACTGTAATCTCCGGTATCATCGGATTGATATCAGGTGCAGCTATTCTTGAGATTATAAATTGGTTGCTCGAAAGCGCCCGTCACGCGACAATGATAAAGCATGCAGAAATAGATATAAATGTAGCTGTTCTCGCTTTGGTTATCTTGATTTTGTCCGGTGTCATTGCCGGAGCATTTCCGGCTATGAAAGCATCTGTTATACAACCCATTGACGCCATTAGAAACGAAAATATAGGATAATGAAGACATTTAAGATTATATTAATTTGCATCTTTTCCGCCACACTGGCATTTGTTGCTTTTCGTTCTTCGCTAAGAGGTACAAAGGCAATTTACGAAACTACACAACCACAATATCGCGAGATCAAAGAGGAAATAAACATATCCGGCAATGTTTTTCCGATGAAGGAGATCGAAATAAAATCGCAGATATCGGGAGTCCTGGACAAGATTAATGTTTCGATAGGAGATAAAGTGCGCATAGGAGATTAAATATAAATTCAAGCAATCATAGCCCGTAATTCACTGAATTTGGCTATCT
>NZ_QTNB01000042.1:0-6586 GCF_003603395.1 Bacteroides sp. AM44-19
ACGGGCTATGTCTGCCTGTTGATGGGTGGTCTGTGGATGAGCCGCCTGTTGAAACACAATTTGATGGAGGATGTTTTCAACAACGAGAACGAGAGTTTCATGCAGGAAACGAGGCTTATCGAAAGCGAGTATTCGGTCAATCTGCCGACACGTTTCTATTACAGGAAACGCTGGAACAACGGTTGGATCAATGTAGTTAATCCCTTCCGTGCGTCCATCGTGTTGGGTACGCCGGGCAGCGGCAAGTCCTATGCCGTGGTAAACAATTTTATCAAGCAACAGATTGAAAAGGGCTTTAGTCAATACATCTACGATTTCAAGTATCCCGACCTATCTACTATTGCCTACAACCATTTGCTGAACCACCCGGACGGCTACAAGGTAAAGCCGAAGTTCTATGTGATCAACTTCGACGACCCGCGACGCTCTCATCGGTGCAATCCCATTCACCCGGATTTTATGGAAGATATTACGGATGCCTATGAGAGTGCCTACACAATAATGCTCAACCTCAATAAAACGTGGGTGCAAAAGCAGGGCGACTTCTTCGTGGAGTCACCTATCATTCTGTTTGCCAGTATTATCTGGTATCTCAAAATCTATCAGAACGGGAAGTTTTGCACGTTTCCCCATGCTATCGAGTTTCTGAACCGCCGTTACGAGGATATATTTCCGATACTGACCTCTTATCCGGAGCTGGAGAACTACCTTTCGCCGTTCATGGATGCGTGGCTTGGAGGGGCTGCGGAGCAGCTCATGGGTCAGATAGCGTCGGCAAAAATCCCGCTTTCGAGGATGATTTCACCGCAGCTCTACTGGGTGATGTCAGACAGCGAGTTTACGCTGGACATCAACAATCCCGAAGAGCCGAAAATCCTCTGCGTGGGTAACAATCCCGACCGTCAGAATATCTACGGTGCGGCACTCGGTCTGTATAATTCCCGTATCGTGAAGCTCATCAACAAGAAGGGGATGCTGAAGTCATCGGTCATCATCGACGAGTTGCCCACAATATACTTCAAAGGGTTGGACAATCTTATAGCTACCGCCCGAAGCAACAAGGTTGCCGTGTGTCTGGGCTTTCAGGATTTCAGCCAGTTAGTGCGTGACTACGGGGACAAAGAGGCGAAAGTGGTGATGAACACTGTCGGCAATATTTTCTCCGGTCAGGTGGTGGGGGAAACAGCCAAGACGCTCTCCGAGCGGTTCGGTAAGGTGTTGCAGAAACGGCAGTCCATCTCCATCAACCGGCAGGATGTTTCCACCTCCATCAACACGCAGATGGACGCGCTCATTCCACCGAGTAAGATTTCCGGGCTTACGCAGGGAATGTTTGTCGGTTCTGTATCCGACAACTTCAACGAGCGTATCGAGCAGAAGATTTTTCATTGCGAGATTGTGGTGGATGCCGAAAAGGTGAAACGGGAAGAAAGTGCCTACAAGAAAATTCCCGTCATTACAAACTTCACGGACGAGGACGGCAACGACCGCATGAAGGAAACGGTGCAGGCGAACTACCGGCGCATCAAGGAAGAGGTGAAGCAGATTGTGCAGGAGGAACTGGAGCGTATCAAAAACGATCCGGTGCTGTGTAAACTGCTACCAGATAATGAGACTGTCTAACAAGTCCCCAAAATTGAAAATTATCCCTATCGAAGTTTGAAGTGACCCCCAAAAGTTGGATACAATTTTTTTGGGGGGCACTTCAGTTCTGACGGGTAAAATCGTAAAATTCGGACTTGTTAGACAAATACTTACGCGGTTTCAACCTCAGGTACTGAATCTATCGAATTGACAAATTTAACCAATTGCGGATCTGAATCTTTTTGTATGAGGTTTCGGAGACTCTTTTTCAATTCATAAGCATCATCCCCTGCTGTATTTATTAAATCCATATAAAAATCTTTGTTTTGCAGAATCAATGAACGGCATGCCCCATCGGAAATTACAGGTTTCACTATTTTATCAATAACGTCTCCAGCTTGACTTTTCAAATTACCATGCGATCTAAGCCATGTTTCGAAAAATTGAAACTTTATTGCATTGATAGTCTTTTTACCGATGCAGAAATCATTTCTTATATCGGTAACTGTCGATTTAATTTTTCGTTTATCCAATCTTTCAACTATATTCTTGAAACAATTAGGGAAAGGATTCAAACTTTGAGTTCCAGAAGCAATATCCATCAGAATCTTTTTGCCAAATTCAGTCAAGTTATCTGGCAAGGATTTGATTTTAGCCAGTAAATGTTTTATTGCGACAAACCAATAATATGATGTATGTGCTGTTCTTTGGGCGTATAATGTATCAACACTTATTTCAGACAACGCTTCGAACGCTATTTTATTGATATGATCGGTCAGGACATTGCTTATTTTAGTGGTCAAATCGTAAAAAGATGCGTCAGGAATTACATCTTTAATATTGTTCTTAGTGATATACTTATCCAAATCGGTATTCCACTCTGCTAAATGCTCGATAAATACCTCATCCGTTACACCTATTCTGTTCTTAATATCTTCAAATTGGGGCAATATGTCTGAGAGCAATAATTTATAGCCAAGTTTATGATTTACCATGTATTGTAGTGTTTCATTTAATAGCGGTATATTCCATCCCACACTATTTACTAATAAGTCTCCATGATCCACATAATAGTCCATGAGTTCTGCAACATATTTTATATCTCCACCCTCTATTAAGGAAACGGAATGACCATGTGCCAATTGCATGGCGACTAAATCGTAATATCCAGACTCTTTAATGTTTCGGCCATCAGTTTCTAATTCAGAATGCAACTGATTTATGTAGGTTGAATCTAACGTTACAGGTAAAGGTCTTTCTTCGTCAGATGCCAATAAACGATAGGTTGTAAATATAGCCCCTATATTATCTTTATTTACATTCTGTTCATCAATGCAATTCGTGATCGCTTGCAAAAGCGTTGGAAACGTATAGGTAGAATTATCTTTTAACGTTTTTACAATATCTGCATGGTCGAAATTATCGGGTAGTAAGTTTGCCAAATAATTATCGAGCGCCTCCGAATTTGTTGCTACTTGATAATATTTATATGCTTTAGTTGTCGCGTTATCCCGATAGGCAGCATCTGTTGCATTTGCAGCTTGAATATAATCGATAAATGTATTTGGCTTGACTGTTTTTGCTTCAATCAATGACGTAAAATCGCACGCCAACTTATTTTGCGCAATAAACCTGTCTATTGCATCTAACGTTTTGAAATAGTCGCCGCCATTGAAGTCATTGAACCGAACTATCTTCTTATATAATTGAGCAATCACATGGTTTTGGCTTTCCGTGTCTAAATGCAACAGCAGTTCTTGGTATTCGACAGGGAACACCTGCTTCTCTATGGATTCTTTTAATTTCAATTGTGCTATTCTTTGCCATACACGCAGAATAACATCGCTCTTTCGAGTTAATTTATGCAAACAATGTATAATCTTATCGATAAGCGCATTGTCCATACATTGTATAACTTCTTCTAATACAGTGTCAAATTGTTTATTAGTCTCTGCATATTGATTTATGTCGTGGTCTTCTTCTCCGTTGATGCAGCCTTCAATATATTTTTTCAATGGAATTTGTCGAGCATCTTCAACATCGACACCATATACCAAAGCTGCAATTTCGCGTTGTGTTTGCAGATCATTGTTAATTATTGTTTGAATGCCATTCAGATAGTCGCCGGACAATATTTGTTCTACTGGATTTGCCAGAATATCCGTCTTCTTCAAACAGAACAATGCTATGTTTATCATCAAAATTTCGTTACACCACTCTTGTTTAAGAGCGACCATCTCATTGATATATGATATAATTTCCCTAACATTGGCATTAGGATTTACCAATCTGAATATCCGATTTATAGTTTCTTTCGCTTCATTTTCTGTTTCTCCAAATGCTTCAACAAACAGTTTGTTGAATATACTTCGATAGTCGGTAATAACAGGAGGAGCAACACGATAAACAATAGGGAAAGTTTTATTGATAAAATACTTGGTCAGTTGTTTCGTTTGTTCGTCGGTCTCATCTCCGAATGCACAAGCTAAATGTGTTTCATCGAAAGGAATAACAGCCCAAACATTTTCAAAACCGCTATCGGCGAAGAACGTATGGATAGAAGACCATAATTCTTTTACTTTTTCAGCGGGGAGACGATCCATGTTGTCAAAAACAAGGACTAATTTACGTTGTCCTTTTTCCTTGATAAAATCAGAAATGTCTTGCATCCATGTTTTGAACTCGTAAACCGTTGGTTCGTCTTCGCTCAAAGTCTCATAGCAAACGTCCTTTTCGACTTTATCTTGATAAATAGCTAACATATAACTCCATCCATATTTATGATCTTTGCTATATGCCCATTTCCAAACGCACAATGCAATAAGAACTGGCAGTGCAGCTATGATAATAGACAATAAAGAAAACCACCATGTTGTGGGTGTAGGTTTTACTGCATACGCAATAAATGTAAATATCGGAGTTAAAACTGCAACCAAAAATGCCGCAACCATACCATTACTGATAAGGGGATATTTTTCGGTTACGGTCTCCGTTTTACGGGCTAATAAATATTTCAGCTTTTCAGACCATGATACGGTTTTCGTACCTCCACCTTTGACTTTTATTGTTGCATTTCCAGATAGGATACCATCATCAATAAGTTTGCTTGTAAGCAATTCCAATATAGAGCGGCGTTGCAAGTCCTCTTGATGTCCCCATGCGTCATACTCAAAAAAGTAATAGTCGTCTGATAATTCACGTTCCAACATTTTAACCACGTTGGATTTTCCAGATCCCCAAATACCTTCGATGCCGATAATTCGAGGTAAAGTACATTCCTCATCCAATGAATCATTCTGACAAAAATGGCGAGCAATAGTTTTTGCCAACCTTTCTTGCGAACCTCCATCGAATTTGTCAATACCACACGGTTTATTTTGGATAAACCGCGGATATTGCTGTTTGGATTGTAGTTTTGTTTCCATATACGTAATTTATTGATTATACGAACTCCAAATAATTCTCCCGATTTACCACATGAAACTCGGCATAGGGATAGGCTTCTTGGAAGGCTTTCGGTGCGGCCGGCATTTTATTTCCCCACTTGAACTCCAAGGCGGTAAGACTGTCGGCACTCTCCTCAATCAGGTCGATTTCCTGTTTGTCGTAGGTGCGCCAGAAATAGAACTCCCTGTGCAGTCCCTCATTGAAGTTCGCTTTGCGCCGCTCTCCGATGATGTAGTTCTCCCACAGCGCACCGACATCCTGCCGAATGGCCAGCGGTGAGAAAGCCCCGATAATGGCATTGCGAATGCCGTTGTCGTAGAAGTACCACTTGCCAGCTTTTGTAACCTCCTTGCGTAGGTTACGCGAATAAGCCCCCAGACGATAGATAACGAAGACCTTTTCCAATAGGTCGAGGTATTTTTCAACGGTCGTCTTGCTCATGCCGAGTTGTTTACCTAACTCTTCGTAAGAAACTTCGCTGCCCAACTGAAAAGCTATCAATCGCAGTAGATCGCGCATCTTGCTCGAATTTTTTAAGCCGTCAATTGCTAAGATATCTTTAAGCAGGTATGCACCGACAATATCACGTAGGTAGTCTGTTTTACGTTCATAGTTCTCCATCATTACTACTTCGGGATAGGAACCGTAAATCAAGCGCGCTTCGAGGTTCTGGCGGGTTTCAAGTGCCGTTTCCGTCTGTGCGATTTCCCGTTGCGAGAATGGTGTAAGGAGAAATTGCGTACTGCGGCCGACCAACGGTTCACCAGTCTTATTCAGCAAATCGAATGACGAAGAACCACTTGCCAAGACACTTATTCCCGGTATTTCATCAACTATCAACTTCAGAATACTACCGATTTGTGGTATGTTCTGTGCCTCATCAATAGCCAGCAAATCAATACCATCCAATAAATGCCGATAATTGGCTATTGAGCGATTCTCCAATAGTGCTAATGTGTCGTAGTCTTCGCCGTTGAGCATCATCGTCCTACCTGAATAGTTGTCCACAATTTTACGCATCATTACCGTTTTACCAACACGGCGAGCACCAAAAATCAGTACTGCTTTATTGGGCGCGATTCGTGCTGTAATCTTCTCTTGAAGTATTCTATTTACTGTTTCCATACCTTATAAAATATAATGCAAAGATAATCATATTTTTTTAATTGGCGAATTTTACAAAAAAAACGGGCTATTAAATGGCGATTTTTACAACCACAATCTTATGGAAGTTGTTTCATTGTTTTTAGTAATGATATATGTTCATACTATGATGACTCAATAATTTACCAGACATACGTTTCTGAAATTTGTCCTTATAGGAATGAAAAACTCACATATATTGTGCTAATTAATATATAATTAAATGAAAATAAAAAGACAGGATACGAGTATTCCTGTCTTCTCATATGTAATGGATATTTTTTTATTTTCTCATCCGCTCCAACTCCTCATCACGCAACATTCTCTCGTTCAGTTTTTCCTGCATCCTGTCAATGAAATAGGTGCGGCTTTCGTTCTTCCGGCGTTTGATATCAGTGTAGAAGCGGTAGCA
>NZ_QTNB01000043.1:0-6470 GCF_003603395.1 Bacteroides sp. AM44-19
GTTGCTCCCGTCAGCTCCGTGTAGAGCAGGTCGTAATCGGAAGACAGGGCGAAATTGTCATCCGAGAGGTCATAGACGGAGAACACGTTGCCGACAAGCGGCAGCAGTTTCAGGACAAAGGCTTCACGCTTCTCTTCCGGCACTTCATCGGCAAACTCGTTTTCCACGACTTCGCGGAGGATGGCGTAACGGGAATAATGCAGCCCGCGCAGCAGCGTGTCCATCGCCAGTTCCTGCGCACCATCGGCGGGATAGCCTTCAAGCCGTGCCCTCTCATACGTTTCGGCGGCACGGTCGGCCCGTTCCCGTATGAAAGCGGTGTCGTCAGCCTGTTCAAACTTGTTCGTGCGGAGATAGTCCAGCAGGTACAGACCGTAATAGGAAAAGTCGGTCTGACCCTCGTTTTTCTTCTTGTTGTTCATTACTTTGGATTTAGCGGATTGATAATTAACGGGATAATCGGTTGGAAAAAGGAAGAAAAAGGCACTCGGTATCCCTCCGAGTGCCACCACTAAATCCAAAGTATGAGTGTAATCCGGTATCGAAGAACAATTCATTACTCTGAACAAGTGGCAAAGTTAATACTATTTCTTCCGTCCTGAAAATTTCTTGTCCTTTTTAGCCTCCGGGAACACAAAAGTCGTGTTATATTCCCCGTCAAAGGCGACAACAGCATCGAAACTCTTGCCCTGTTTGCTCTTGAACCCTTTGAGCAGCTTGGTATGCCCTTCGGTGAGCAGGTCTTTGATTTCATCGTCGGACAGGGTGCGTCCCGCTTTCAGCCGGAACACGGGCAGTCCGCACTCCGTGTTGTCGCAGCGTACCACCTTGCCGTAGAACCGCATCCTGCCCGTGCCACACTTGGGACACGCGCAGCCGGAGTCACGGCTGCCGAAGAGCTTGTCGCACGAGATCAGTTCGGAGGTTATCTCACGTGTGTACGCCTCTATCTCCTTGCGGAAGGTGTCGTCGGACAGTTCCCCGCGCTCGATACGCGCCAGCTCCTTTTCCCATTCGCCCGTCATGGCAACATCGGCGATGCGCATCGTCTTGACGACGGAATTGAGGGCAAGTCCTTTTTCGGTGGGAACAAGCGACTTCTTGCAGCGTTCCATGTAACCGCGCTTGAAAAGCGTTTCGATGATGGAGGCGCGTGTGGCGGGAGTACCGATGCCACAGTCCTTCATCGCCTGCCGCAGTGCGTCGTCCTCAATTTCCTTGCCCGCCGTTTCCATTGCCGAGAGCAGGGTGGCTTCGGTATGCAGCGGCTTGGGTTTGGTCTTTCCTTCGGTAATGGACGAGCCTTTCGGTGTCAGCGTGTCGCCTTCCTGCCAGCCGGGGATGGTAATTTCCTCTTTTTCCTCGCCATAGACGGCACGCCATCCGGTTTGCTTCACGACGCTGCCTTTTACGGTAAACTCCACTCCGGCACATTCCGCCGTGACAGTGGTCACATCCTTGACGCATTTCTCAGAGAATGCCTCGACCATGCGCCCGGCAATCATCTGATAGATGGTATTGTCCTCTTTGGAGAGGAAGAGCGGTTTCTCACCCGTGACGAGCAGGGCATGGTGGTCTGTCACCTTGCCGTCGTCCACGCTGCGGCGTGTCGGGGCGGCTTTTGCCCGCACCTTGTCTTTCCATTCGGGCTGTGTGCCGATGAAAGCGAGCAGTTTGGGAATTTCGGCAAACACGTCTTCGGGGATGTAGCGGCTTCCCGTTCTCGGATAGGTTATCAACTTCTTTTCGTAGAGTTTCTGCGCGATTTCAAGCGTCTGTTCCGCCGTGAAGCCGTGCTTGGCGTTGGCTTCTTTCTGGAGCGTGGTCAGGTCGTAGAGCAAGGGAGTTTCCTCCGTCTTCTCCTTGCGCTCGGCTTTCGTGACAGTGGCGCAACCTGCCGCCTTTACCTTATTATATAGTTCCATCGCCGGTTCTTTCTCTTTCCATTTCTCGGAGGATGAGAATTTCACGACTTCGCCGTCGCAACCGTCCGTTGCGATATGGAGCTGCCAGAATGCTTCGGACGTAAAGCGGCGGTTCTCCCAGTAGCGTTCACATACCATAGCCAACGTTGGTGTCTGCACCCGCCCCACGGAATACGTGCCGTGTCCGGCGGCGATGGATAACGCCTGTGTGCCGTTGATGCCCACGAGCCAGTCGGATTCGCTCCGCGCTTTGGCGGCGAGGTAGAGGTTGTCGTATTTGCTGCCGTCTTCGAGTTTCCGCAGTCCCTCGCGGATAGCTTTGTCGGTGAGAGAGCTGATCCACAGGCGCACGAAAGGAGTGGTGCAACCCGTATAGTGGTAGAGGTAGCGGAAGATAAGCTCTCCCTCGCGTCCGGCATCGGTCGCCACGATGATATGTTCGCTTGTGTCGAACAGTCTTTTGATGACTTTTATCTGCGACACCACGCCGCTGTCGGGCTTGTAACCTTTCTCCGTCCTGACCTGACGGGGGACGAGCGTGAATGTGTCGGGAATAATCGGGAGGTTGTCACGGACAAATCCGCGCACGCCGTAGCCGTCGGGCATGGCAAGCTGAACGAGGTGTCCGAATGCCCATGTCACGGCATAACCGCCTCCCTCGAAATATCCTTCCTCTCTCTTTGTCGCGCCCACGATGCGGGCGATTTCACGTGCCACGGAGGGCTTTTCTGCAATGATTGTCTTCATGTCTTCTTCTTTTTTGTTGATACTTTGGATTTTATTTTGGATTCAGTGGCGGACACGGGATTACATTTTCATGCCCTTGCCCGTTTTCTTCTGCGGCTTCTCCTGCTGCTGTTGCTGGCGGGCGTCCTTCGGGTTGGTCTGACCTTTCTGCAACGGCTCTCTCAGATTCTTTGTAGCCTCGTTGGTCTTGCCATCGTTGTTCACCGCCACCTGCGTGCGGCTCTCGTTGGACGGAGCAACCTGCTGTGCATTGTCAGGGTTCGTGTCGTAGCGGTACGGGCGTCCCTTCTCCGGGTTGAACTTGATATACATCGTGGCATGGAAGCCCTGCTTGTCGGTCACGTTCTCCAGCTTCACGGCTTTACCCGCCACATAGTCGGCTTTCTGCTGGTCGGTGAAGCTCACGCCGCTCCATTTGCTGATGGGGCGGATGCTGCCGTCCTCGTTCGTCCACGTGTTGCGGCGTTGCTCCTTCTTGGTCTGTGCGGCATTTTCCCCGCCCTGCGCCTGACTTTTCGATGTGTCGCCTTTGGTTTCCTGTGTCTGTGCGGTACGGGGCGACTTGCCGGTTCCCGGCACGAACTCCACGCCGCGCTGCTCCACGTTCACTTGCAGGGTGGTGACGAACTTTCTGCCGTCGTTGCGCTCGATGAGCTTGTCGCGTACGGGCAGTCCGGCGCGGAGCATGTCCCGCTCCTGCGTGGTGATTTCCGTCTTGCCGATGCGCTCCGGGATGCGCACCCTGCTTGCCGGAATGTCCGTGATTTCATTCGTCTTGCGGTCGATGCTGATGTAGGAGGGGATGATCTCGCCCGTTTCCCTGTCCACAATGTCCACGACCCTACCGAGATTGCCCGTTTCGCGGAGGTTCTTCCGGTCATTGTCGGAGAATTTGTGTTCCTTGTACTCATCCAGCTTCTGCTCCTTGCGGATGAAGTGCGGCACGAGGCTGATGTTTCCCTCACCGTCCTTCTTGAAGGAGAGGCGGGCGTCCAGCTCGAATGATTCGCCGCCGAAGGTCGGTTTGACCTTTACCAAGTCGGACTTGCCATAGTTGAGCATCTTCGTAAGGTCGCCGGACTTTTCAAGGTTGTCCCGCTTTACGCCCCATCTGTCCTCCAGCTCCTGCCAGTTGATTTTACTCTCGTCGATGGGCTGGTAGCCACGTTTGCCCTGCATCTGTTCGGATTTGTCCTGTTGCTGTTCTTTCCGTTGTTCCATGTTCTCCTGTTTTTGAGGTTCTTGTTTCTCTGTCTGTTGTGCTGCCATCTCTTCCTGCACCTTCTTCTCATAGTCGGAGGTGTCCACCTTGTGAGGGGCGAGCAGCTCCTTGTTCGCTTCGGGGTCTTTCAGCAGTTGCTTCATCACCTCTAAGAGATTTTCAGCTTGGTCTGCCGCAATGCGGTAGAAACCGAAGCGGCTGGGTTCCTTGCACTGCCGGAAGAAGTTCTTGAAGAAGTTGTCCAGCACGTCGCCATGTCGGTCGAATTGCAGGAAACTCTGCGCGTTCTCCGCTTTTGCGGGGGTGCGCTTGGGTGTGCCGTCCGCGTTCAGCCCGGCTACCACGCTGATCTCGCCTGTCTTCTCGTCACGGACTACCAGCACGTCCTTTTCGTCTTTTTTCTTTGCCATCTGAAAAATGTTTTAATGGGTTATTTATGAAAGAAATTATGGATACGAGCCTTGTAGAAGGCTATATCTTCCTTTTTGAAGTCCTTGATATGGTTGGAAAGGAATGTCAGCACGTCCTCCTCGCTGTAATAGGTCTTCTTGCCCAGCGTCTTGTAGGGCAATGCGCCTACGCTGCGGTAGCGTTGGAGGGTGCGTTTGCTTATCTGGAGCAACATGCACAAATCCTGATTGTCGAAAAGGCGGATGCTTTCCGTGATAGTGGGCTGTTTCCCCTCAGCCTTCATCGCCAGCAGCAGTTCGTCCTGACGGTCGAGCCGTTCCATCAGCTTCTGCATCCAGCCCTCGAAGTTGTTTCGTGTGAGCAGTTCCATGACCTATGTCCTCCTTCCTTTTGGTTTGCCGCCCGTGCGCAGCGTGTGGTTGTGGAACAGGGTGTCTATTGTCCCTTCCTCGTTCCTTACTGTGTTGTCCTCCAATAGCCGCAGTATCTCGGAAAGGCGGTAGCGGCAGCTTCCGCGTACCACCACATACTCGATACGGTGGTCGGTGCGCATACGCTGCATGGTGCGCTTGCTCACGTTGAGCATCTTCGCCGCCTGTGCCGTGTCAAGCAGCTTGTCTTCGGTTTCCCGCTTCCGTTTCTTCTCGTCCCTTGCCTCGCGGATGTACCCTGCGATGTTCGCAATCTGCGCCATCATCTCCTTGTAGGCGGAACTTTCCATTGTTATCACTTTCATGTTCAGTCCTTTCTTTTTGTTTCTGCGACAAAATTCGGCAATAAACAAAAGGGGCTTTAACAACTCACTACGTGACTCACGTAAGATTTTTGCGGAAGATGGCTCCGTAACCCGGTCAAACGGCGCAACAGGCAGCCTTTCAGCGGAAAACGATACGTCTTGTATGCCGTTTCGTTACCTTTGCGGCAAACTCTAAATGACATGAATATGGAAATAGTATCTATCGAGAAAAAGACTTTCGAGATGATGGTGGCGGCATTCGGCGCACTCTCGGAGAAGGTCGCCGCCCTGAGGCGCAAAAGCGACACGGGGCGCATGGAAAGATGGCTCACGGGCGAGGAGGTCTGCGGGCAGTTGAGAATAAGCCCGCGCACGTTGCAGACGCTGCGTGACAGGCGGCTTATCGGCTACTCGCAGATAAACCGCAGGTTCTATTACAAGCCAGAGGAGGTGAAGCGGCTGATACCGCTTGTCGGCACGCTCTATCCGCACGGCAGATGATTTGATTTATTCACCCACTGAATCCGAAGTTATGATGAACGAGAACAACGATGTTTTTACGATGGAAGACGAGCCGATAGCCTCTGTGGTGCAGGATATGCGCAAAGGCTCGAAATGGCTGTCCGCATTTCTGGAAAGCTACCGTCCTCCGCTGGACGGGGAACGTTACCTGACGGACGGCGAGGTGTCGGAACTGCTCCGTGTGAGCCGGCGCACCTTGCAGGAATACCGCAACAACCGCGTGTTGCCCTTCATACTTTTGGGAGGGAAGGTGCTTTACCCGGAAACGGGGCTGCGCGGGGTACTGGAAGCGAACTACCGCAAGCCGCTGGAGTGAGGCGGTTTCATGAAAAAGTAAACGGGTGACACCTTTTGTGGTGCTACCCGTTTACTTGTCTTATGGGGTATGTGCAATCAGCAATACCCGGCTTTTCCGTTCTGTATGAACATCACGTATGTCTGCCGTTTCTCTTGTGAGAGTGCCTTTCCCACCAGCCATGTGCGGAACAGGTGGGTGTTGTAGGTATTCACCCTGAAAGCGACCGGGATGATGATTTCAAGGGCGTACACGTCCGCGTGCAGCCCGTTTTCAAGCTGCATGTAGCGGCACACCTCGTAGTCGTTCAGCACGTCCGACTTGCGGACGGCTCTGATGGCGGCGTTCACTGCCGGGACGGTCGTATGGAACAATCCGGCTATTTCGGTGGCGGTCATCCACACGTCGTTACCGGTTACGCTGACTGCCTTGTCCTCGATGATGATTGTGTCACGTTTCATGGCTTTTCTTTTTAGATGGTGCAACCTGCAAATTCCTCGACGCCGTTCAATCTTGCGGCAAGGTTCTCCATGTCCTGATTGAGCTTCTCTTTGGTTATCTGTAGGCTCGGCAAACAACGCCTTTCCGCTTTACAGCGGTAGGTTTTCGCTT
>NZ_QTNB01000044.1:0-6177 GCF_003603395.1 Bacteroides sp. AM44-19
AATATCCGCATGAACGAAAAAGATAAACTTTTATTCATGTTCCAAAAATCAATGTCATTAAAATAATGGAGCGGTCAGGAAATTTCTATAAGGCAATACGGTTGGGATATATACTTATCTCCATTCTTATCGGATGTATGGCATATAATAGCCTCTATGAATGGCAGGAGATAGAAGCATTAGAACTTGGCAATAAAAAAATAGACGAGCTCCGAAAAGAAATAAACAATATCAATATTCAAATGATAAAATTTTCTCTATTGGGTGAAACTTGAGTTCAAGTTATAAATGCAACTTTTTGGTACAGGATTAATAGCTGCATAAGTAATATTTTTTCAGAGAGAAAAGAGAGACAAATCCCTCTGTTCTCTGCTGAATGGATAATGTTACTATCTTTGTTTTTATTGTCCGTCCAAAGAAATAAAAGTTGTAGATGAGTAAACATATAACCGAAAAGCAAAGGTATGCAATTTCTAAGATGCTGCAAGTTCCTATGAGTAAAAAAGATATAGCTGAAGCTATTGGCGTTGATAAAAGTAGTATCTATAGGGAAATAAAACGCAATTGCGATATTCGTAGTGGAAAATACAACCCTGATCTTGCTCAAAGAAAGGCAGATAAACGTAAGGTTGAAAAGAAGCGAAAGGAGGTGTTTACACAAGCTATGAAGAAGCGTGTAAAAAAGCTTCTACGAAAGGATTTGAGCCCAGAGCAGATAGTGGGCAGAAGCCAAGTAGAAAATATAGCTATGGTATCTCACGAAACTATATATTGTTGGATATGGAATGATAAACGACAAGGTGGGGATCTCCATAAATATCTTAGAAGGCAAGGGCGAAAATATTCAAAGCGTGGTTCTAAAAACGCAGGTAGAGGATTTATTCCCAATAGGGTTGATATTGACCAGCGACCTTCAATAGTAGAGCAAAAAGAAAGATTTGGTGATTTAGAGATAGATACAATTATTGGAAAGAATCACAAAGGTGCTATTCTAACCATTAATGATAGAGCAACAAGCAGAGTCTGGATACGTAAGCTATCAGGGAAAGAAGCCATCCCTGTAGCAAAGATTACAGTATGGGCATTGCGAAAAGTAAAAAACTTAATACACACAATAACGGCTGATAATGGAAAAGAATTTGCAAAACACGAGGATATATCACAAAAACTAGATATTAATTTCTATTTTTGTAAGCCATACCACTCTTGGGAGCGTGGTGCCAATGAAAATACTAACGGTCTTATCAGGCAGTATATCCCAAAGGGTACGGACTTTAGTGAAGTAACCAACAAGCGTATTAAATGGATTGAAAACAATCTAAATAATAGACCTCGTAAAAGACTTGGATACCTCACACCAAACGAAAAATTTAAACAAATTATTAATATGAATTCCGTTGCATTTGTAACTTGAATTCAGCACCTGTAAGAAGTTACTAATGACAAAAAAGAAATTGCCCGTTCGTTTTACGGGTCAGCACTTTACTATTGATAAAGTGCTAATACAAAATGCAATAAAAATAGCAAATATAAGCAGTCAAGATACAGTTTTAGATATTGGAGCAGGCAAAGGGTTTCTAACTGTTCATTTATTAAAAATCGCACATAATGTCGTAGCTATTGAAAACGACACAGCTTTGGTTGAACATTTACGGAAATTATTTTCTGATACCCGAAATGTTCAAGTTGTCGGTTGTGATTTTAGGAATTTTGTAGTTCCGAAATTTCCTTTCAAAGTGGTGTCAAATATTCCTTATGGCATTACTTCCGATATTTTCAAAATCCTGATGTTTGAGGGTCTTGAAAATTTTCAGGGAGGTTCCATTGTCCTTCAGTTAGAACCTACACAAAAGTTATTTTCGAGGAAGCTTTACAATCCATATACCGTTTTCTATCATACATTTTTTGATTTGAAACTTGTCTATGAGGTAGGTCCTGAAAGTTTCTTGCCACCGCCAACTGTCAAGTCAGCCCTGTTAGACATTAAAAGAAAACAGTTAATTTTTGATTTTAAGTTTAAAGCCAAATACTTAGCATTTATTTCCTGTCTGTTACAGAAGCCTGAGTTATCTGTAAAAACAGCTTTAAAGTCGATTTTCAGGAAAAGTCAGGTCAGGTCAATTTCAGAAAAATTCGGTTTAAACCTTAATGCTCAAATTGTCTGTTTGTCTCCAAGTCAATGGAAAAACTGTTTTTTGGAAATGTTGGAAGTTGTTCCTGAAAAATTTCATCCTTCTTAATTCAAAGTTGGGTGATGGTCAAGACGATTTTTCTGGTTTGGTGTCGTCTTTTAAGCTGCCGCATAACGTTTCTCAGCTATACGCAGGCAGGGATTTTAACCACTGGACTTTCTACGAAGAACTGAACTTCAAATATAGCAGTTTCCTGTCCTACGAAGACCGAAACCCCTGCTTGCGTATAGGTGATGTTATGCGGTCGGCTTTCATTTTCTCTTCTTTCTCGTTAATTTGTCAAGCAAAGTTACTAAATTTGCAGTCAAGCAATTTTAATTTTTGAATTATGTATTTCAGTAGACCTTGGACTTCTATCTAAGTGATAGGCAGTCCTGAATAAATTCCAATCAATCTTTTAGGTCAAGACAATCAGTCTATGCTTTGTGTGTGCCGTCATTTGTTTGATGGCATTGCTATGTCATAGTTGCTCTGTCGGGTAATACTGTCTATTCACTTCTCCACGATTTGAATTCAAGTATTCAGCAAACAATACTGGAATGGAACGATAAAGATATCGAGCATTACCATGCACGGCGTATGGCAATGGACAGTATGCTCTGCCGTTTCAAGGCCACCTATCCAGCAGAGCGCATCGATAGTGTGCGCAGTCTTTTAGAGGATAAGGAACGACAGATGTTCCAGATAGTCCGGTTAATGGATGAACAACAATCTATTAACAAGAAGATAGCCAATCAAATTCCGGTTATTGTACAGAAAAGTGTGCAGGAACAGTCCAAAAAGCCAAAACGAAAAGGTTTCTTAGGCATATTCGGCAAAAAAAAGGAAGTAACTCCAGCAGTATCAACCACTATCCTTCATTCGGTCAATAGAAACGTAATCAGCGAACAGAAAGTGCAGGATCGCCAATTGTCGGAACAAGCCGACAGCCTTGCAGCTCGTAATGCAGAACTTAACAGACAACTGCAAGAATTGATTTGCCAAATAGAAGAAAAGGTACAAACCGAACTGCAAAGCCGGGAAAACGAAATAGTTGCCATGCGTGAAAAGTCATTTATGCAAGTAGGCGGTTTAATGGGATTCGTTCTTCTATTGTTGTTAATTTCCTACATCATCATACATCGTGATGCAAAAAGCATTAAACAATACAAGCACAAGACAACTGATTTGATAAGGCAACTGGAACAATCCGTACAACGGAACGAGGCACTGATAACGTCAAGGAAGAAGGCGGTACATACTATCACCCATGAACTGCGCACACCGCTGACAGCAATAACAGGCTATGCCGGACTGATACGGAAAGAACAGTGTGAGGATAAGTCCGGGCAGTATATCCAAAACATACTGCAATCCTCCGACCGTATGCGGGATATGCTTAACACTTTGCTTGACTTCTTCCGCCTGGACAACGGCAAGGAACAGCCCCGTCTGTCACCCTGCCGGATTTCAGCAATCACGCACACACTTGAAACGGAGTTCATGCCTGTTGCCGTGAACAAAGGGCTGTCCTTGTCCGTGAAGACTGGACACGATGCCATTGTATTGACCGACAAAGAGCGAATAATACAAATCGGGAATAACCTGCTGTCAAACGCTGTCAAGTTCACAGAAGAAGGCGGTGTTTCTTTGATTACTGAATATGATAATGGAGTTCTGACACTGGTCGTTGAAGATACAGGTACAGGCATGACAGAAGAGGAACAGAAACAAGCGTTCGGTGCGTTTGAACGTCTATCAAATGCCGCCGCAAAGGAGGGTTTCGGGCTTGGGCTTGCCATAATGCGTAATATTGTGTCGATGCTTGGCGGAACAATCCGTTTAGACAGCAAGAAAGGGAAAGGCAGTCGTTTCACAGTTGAAATTTCTATGCAGGAAGCTGAAGAACAGCTTGGATATACAAGCAATACACCTGTTTATCATAACAATAAATTCCATGATGTTGTCGCCATTGACAATGATGAGGTATTACTTCTGATGCTGAAAGAGATGTATTCCCAAGAAGGAATACACTGCGACACTTGCACCGATGCTGCGGCACTGATGGAAATGATACGCCAGAAAGAATACAGCCTGTTGCTGACAGACTTGAATATGCCCGATATAAACGGTTTCGAATTGCTGGAACTGTTGCGTTCGTCCAACGTGGGCAATTCACCAACAATCCCGGTGGTTGTGGCAACCGCTTCGGGCAGTTGTAACAAAGGGGAACTATTGGCAAAAGGCTTTGCCGGATGCCTGTTCAAACCGTTCTCCATATCGGAACTGATGGAGGTTTCCGACAGGTGTGCCATAAAAGCGACACCGGACGGGAAACCGGACTTTTCCGCCTTATTGTCCTATGGCAATGAAGCCGTCATGCTGGAAAAGTTGATAACTGAAACAGAAAAGGAAATGCAGGCGGTACGGGATGCAGCAAAAGAAAAAGACCTGCAAAAGCTGGATTCCCTGATCCACCACCTGCGCAGTTCGTGGGAGGTGCTCCGTGCCGACCAACCGCTGAATGTACTTTACGGATTGCTTCGTGGCGATGCTCTCCCGGATGGTGAAGCGTTAAGCCATGCCGTGACTGCCGTGCTGGATAAGGGAGTGGAAATAATACGGTTGGCAGAAGAGGAAAGGAGAAAATACGAAGATGAATAAGACAAAAATAATTGTGGTGGAAGACAACATCGTGTATTGCGAATATGTCTGCAATATGCTGTCACGGGAGGGCTACCGCAATATGAAGGCTTACCACCTCTCAACCGCGAAGAAACATCTGCAACAGGCAACAGATAATGATATCGTGGTTGCCGACCTGCGTCTGCCTGACGGCAGTGGCATAGACCTTTTGTGCTGGATGCGAAAGGAGGGAAAGATGCAGCCCTTCATCATTATGACCGACTACGCCGAAGTTAATACCGCCGTGGAAAGCATGAAACTCGGCTCGATAGACTATATTCCCAAACAGCTTGTGGAGGATAAACTTGTCCCCCTGATCCGTTCCATACTGAAAGAACGTCAGGCAGGACAACGCCGTATGCCTATATTCGCCCGTGAAGGTTCCGCCTTTCAGAAAATCATGCACCGCATAAGGCTGGTAGCCGCCACCGATATGAGCGTGATGATATTTGGTGAGAACGGCACGGGCAAGGAGCATATTGCCCACCTGTTGCATGACAAGAGCAAACGTGCAGGCAAGCCATTTGTGGCGGTGGACTGCGGTTCACTCTCCAAAGAGCTTGCACCGTCGGCTTTCTTCGGACACGTCAAAGGTGCATTTACAGGTGCGGACAATGCCAAGAAAGGATATTTCCATGAGGCGGAAGGCGGCACGTTGTTTCTGGACGAGGTAGGAAACCTCGCGTTGGAAACCCAACAGATGTTGCTCCGTGCCATACAGGAGAGGCGGTATCGCCCGGTCGGAGACAAGGCAGACCGGAATTTCAATGTCCGCATCATCGCTGCTACCAATGAAGATTTGGAGGTATCGGTGAATGAAAAGCGTTTTCGGCAGGATCTTCTGTACCGCCTGCACGACTTCGGGATAACCGTTCCTCCGTTGCGTGACTGTCAAGAAGACAT
The DNA here is from genome assembly GCF_003603395.1 of Bacteroides sp. AM44-19. Taxonomy (NCBI): domain Bacteria; kingdom Pseudomonadati; phylum Bacteroidota; class Bacteroidia; order Bacteroidales; family Bacteroidaceae; genus Bacteroides; species Bacteroides sp. AM44-19. The sequence continues at coordinate 5,760 of NZ_QTNB01000044.1, forward strand.
TATGCCGCTGGCAGAGTTCTTCCGTGATATGGCAAACAGAGAGCTGGAGTGTAGCGTGAGCGGGTTCAGTTCCGAAGCACGTAAAGCGTTGCTGACACACGCATGGCCGGGCAACGTGCGGGAACTTCGGCAGAAAGTTATGGGTGCTGTATTGCAGGCGCAGGAAGGTGTTGTCATGAAAGAGCATCTGGAACTTGCCGTGACGAAACCGACCTCTACTGTCAGCTTCGCCTTGCGCAATGACGCGGAGGATAAGGAGCGGATATTGCGTGCGTTGAAACAGGCAAACGGCAACCGGAGTGTCGCCGCAGAACTGCTCGGCATAGGCAGGACAACACTATACAGCAAACTTGAAGAGTATGGACTTAAATATAAATTCAAGCAATCATAGCCCGTAATTCACTGAATTTGGCTATCT
>NZ_QTNB01000045.1:0-5134 GCF_003603395.1 Bacteroides sp. AM44-19
GATACTTTTACAATGAAGAGTTTGATCCTGGCTCAGGATGAACGCTAGCTACAGGCTTAACACATGCAAGTCGAGGGGCAGCATGAACTTAGCTTGCTAAGTTTGATGGCGACCGGCGCACGGGTGAGTAACACGTATCCAACCTGCCGATGACTCGGGGATAGCCTTTCGAAAGAAAGATTAATACCCGATGGCATAGTTCTTCCGCATGGTAGAACTATTAAAGGATTTCGGTCATCGATGGGGATGCGTTCCATTAGGTTGTTGGCGGGGTAACGGCCCACCAAGCCTTCGATGGATAGGGGTTCTGAGAGGAAGGTCCCCCACATTGGAACTGAGACACGGTCCAAACTCCTACGGGAGGCAGCAGTGAGGAATATTGGTCAATGGACGAGAGTCTGAACCAGCCAAGTAGCGTGAAGGATGACTGCCCTATGGGTTGTAAACTTCTTTTATACGGGAATAAAGTGAGGCACGTGTGCCTTTTTGTATGTACCGTATGAATAAGGATCGGCTAACTCCGTGCCAGCAGCCGCGGTAATACGGAGGATCCGAGCGTTATCCGGATTTATTGGGTTTAAAGGGAGCGTAGGCGGACGCTTAAGTCAGTTGTGAAAGTTTGCGGCTCAACCGTAAAATTGCAGTTGATACTGGGTGTCTTGAGTACAGTAGAGGCAGGCGGAATTCGTGGTGTAGCGGTGAAATGCTTAGATATCACGAAGAACTCCGATTGCGAAGGCAGCCTGCTGGACTGTAACTGACGCTGATGCTCGAAAGTGTGGGTATCAAACAGGATTAGATACCCTGGTAGTCCACACAGTAAACGATGAATACTCGCTGTTTGCGATATACAGTAAGCGGCCAAGCGAAAGCGTTAAGTATTCCACCTGGGGAGTACGCCGGCAACGGTGAAACTCAAAGGAATTGACGGGGGCCCGCACAAGCGGAGGAACATGTGGTTTAATTCGATGATACGCGAGGAACCTTACCCGGGCTTGAATTGCAACTGAATGATGTGGAGACATGTCAGCCGCAAGGCAGTTGTGAAGGTGCTGCATGGTTGTCGTCAGCTCGTGCCGTGAGGTGTCGGCTTAAGTGCCATAACGAGCGCAACCCTTATCGATAGTTACCATCAGGTGATGCTGGGGACTCTGTCGAGACTGCCGTCGTAAGATGTGAGGAAGGTGGGGATGACGTCAAATCAGCACGGCCCTTACGTCCGGGGCTACACACGTGTTACAATGGGGGGTACAGAAGGCAGCTACACGGCGACGTGATGCTAATCCCGAAAGCCTCTCTCAGTTCGGATTGGAGTCTGCAACCCGACTCCATGAAGCTGGATTCGCTAGTAATCGCGCATCAGCCACGGCGCGGTGAATACGTTCCCGGGCCTTGTACACACCGCCCGTCAAGCCATGAAAGCCGGGGGTACCTGAAGTGCGTAACCGCAAGGAGCGCCCTAGGGTAAAACTGGTGATTGGGGCTAAGTCGTAACAAGGTAGCCGTACCGGAAGGTGCGGCTGGAACACCTCCTTTCTGGAGTGACGTCTCGACTCGATCGTTGGTTCTTGAAGTTATGCTTCCATAAGAACCTCTTGTACTGCGCGTACTTGTTTATTAAAATATACGAGAAAAGTAGAAGCCGAGCCGTAAGGCGAGGGTTTGACTGACAGTCCTATAGCTCAGTTGGTTAGAGCGCTACACTGATAATGTAGAGGTCGGCAGTTCAACTCTGCCTGGGACTACTTCAAAGTTGAAGACTGAAAATTGACAACTGAAAATCGGGAACTCTCCGGATTTTCCACTTTCCAGTTTCCGTTTTCCACTTATAAGAAGGGGGATTAGCTCAGCTGGCTAGAGCACCTGCTTTGCACGCAGGGGGTCAACGGTTCGAATCCGTTATTCTCCACTCCGTTTTGATTATTGTTTTATAATTGAAACACCGTTCTTTGACATGATGTGACCAAAAAAAAGTAAAGTTAAAAGCTGAAAGTATATATCGACCATACGTGATCGGTAAGACAAAAAGTAAGTAAGGGCACATGGCGGATGCCTTGGCTCTCGGAGGCGATGAAGGACGTGATAAGCTGCGATAAGCTGCGGGTAGGTGCAAATGACCTTTGATCCGCGGATTTCCGAATGGGACAACCCGGTACTTTGAAGAAGTATCATCCTGCATTGCAGGAGGCTAACGCAGGGAACTGAAACATCTTAGTACCTGCAGGAAAAGAAAATAAACAATGATTCCCCCAGTAGTGGCGAGCGAACGGGGAATAGCCCAAACCATCCATGTTACGGCATGGGTGGGGTTGTAGGACCACGCCGTGGCAAGAAAGTTGGTGAGCAGAATGTTCTGGAAAGTACAGCCATAGAGCATGACAGCTGCGTATGCGAAGCCAAGCGAAGCCTAGTGGTATCCTGAGTAGCGCGGAGCACGAGGAATTCTGCGTGAATCTGCCGGGACCATCCGGTAAGGCTAAATACTCCCGAGAGACCGATAGTGAACCAGTACTGTGAAGGAAAGGTGAAAAGCACTTCGAACAGAAGAGTGAAATAGTTCCTGAAACCATGTGCCTACAAGCGGTCGGAGCACCTTTTGGTGTGACGGCGTGCCTTTTGCATAATGAACCTACGAGTTACTTTTTCCGGCGAGGTTAAGGATTTCAGATCTGCAGCCGAAGCGAAAGCGAGTCTGAACAGGGCGTATAGTCGGAAGGAGTAGACGCGAAACCAAGTGATCTACCCTTGGGCAGGTTGAAGGATGGGTAACACCATCTGGAGGACCGAACCAATAAGCGTTGAAAAGCTTCTGGATGACCTGAGGGTGGGGGTGAAAGGCTAATCAAACTTGGAGATAGCTCGTACTCCCCGAAATGCATTTAGGTGCAGCCTTGACTTATACTGGCATGAGGTAGAGCGACTGATAAGATGCGAGGGCTTCACCGCCTATCAAGTCTTGACAAACTCCGAATGCGTGTCAGTTCTATGTCAGGAGTGAGGGCATGGGTGCTAAGGTCCATGTCCTAAAGGAGAACAATCCGGACCAACAGCTAAGGTCCCGAAATGAATACTAAGTTGAACTAACGAAGTCAGATTGCTAAGACAGCTAGGATGTTGGCTTGGAAGCAGCCATTCATTTAAAGAGTGCGTAACAGCTCACTAGTCGAGGAGTTTGGCGTGGATAATAATCGGGCATAAGTATTCTACCGAAGCTTTGGGATGAGAAATCATCGGTAGGGGAGCATTCCACTCTGCGTCGAAGGTGAGGCGCGAGCCTTGCTGGAGCGTGTGGAAAAGCAAATGTAGGTATAAGTAACGATAAGGCAGGCGAGAAACCTGCCCGCCGAAAGACTAAGGTTTCCTGATCAACGCTAATCGGATCAGGGTAAGTCGGGTCCTAAGGCTCAGCCGAACGGCGAGGCCGATGGCAGAACCGGTTAATATTCCGGTACTACCTGTGGGAGTGACGTGGAGACGGAGTCGTGACAGCGCCGCGGACTGACGGAATAGTCCGTTGAAGGGTGTAGATGCTGATTGTTCCAGGCAAATCCGGAGCAAGAGTCGAACCTGATAGTATGGAGCGTTCTTAGAACAATCCAATAGTGCGTGTAATCATACTTCCAAGAAAATCCGCTAAACTTAATCCTGCAGGTACCCGTACCGCAAACGGACACACGTAGTCGGGTTGAATATACTAAGGCGCTTGAGTGATTCACGGTTAAGGAACTAGGCAAACTGACCCTGTAACTTCGGGATAAAGGGTCCTCGCTTAACGGCGAGGCGCAGAGAATAGGTCCAGGCAACTGTTTAACAAAAACACAGGGCTGTGCAAAATTGAAAGATGAAGTATACAGCCTGACACCTGCCCGGTGCTGGAAGGTTAAGAGGAGATGTCATCGCAAGAGAAGCATTGAATTGAAGCCCCAGTAAACGGCGGCCGTAACTATAACGGTCCTAAGGTAGCGAAATTCCTTGTCGGGTAAGTTCCGACCTGCACGAATGGTGTAATGATCTGGACGCTGTCTCAACCGTGAGCTCAGTGAAATTGTAGTATCGGTGAAGATGCCGATTACCCGCGATGGGACGAAAAGACCCCGTGAACCTTTACTATAGCTTAACATTGAATTTGGGTAATTGATGTGTAGGATAGGCCGGAGGCTTTGAAGCGGGCACGCCAGTGTCCGTGGAGCCGCTGTTGAAATACGGCCCTTTGATTATTTGAGTTCTAACCCGTTGTTGCGGGGACACTGTTTGGTGGGTAGTTTGACTGGGGTGGTCGCCTCCAAAAGTGTAACGGAGGCTTCTAAAGGTGCCCTCACGACGATTGGTAACCGTCGGCAGAGTGTAATGGCATAAGGGCGCTTGACTGGGAGACTTACAAGTCGATCAGGTAGGAAACTAGAGCATAGTGATCCGGTGTTTCTGTATGGAAAGGACATCGCTCAAAGGATAAAAGGTACTCCGGGGATAACAGGCTGATCCCTCCCAAGAGCTCATATCGACGGAGGGGTTTGGCACCTCGATGTCGGCTCGTCACATCCTGGGGCTGGAGAAGGTCCCAAGGGTTGGGCTGTTCGCCCATTAAAGTGGCACGCGAGCTGGGTTCAGAACGTCGTGAGACAGTTCGGTCTCTATCTATCGTGGGCGCATGAAATTTGCGTGGCTCTGACACTAGTACGAGAGGACCGTGTTGGACTGACCTCTGGTTTACCGGTTGTGCCGCCAGGTGCATTGCCGGGTATCTAAGTCGGGATTGGATAAGTGCTGAAAGCATCTAAGTACGAAGCCAGCCACAAGATTAGATTTCTCAGGGTCGTTGTAGACTACAACGTTGATAGGATGCAGGTGTACAGGCAGCGATGTCATAGCCGAGCATTACTAATTGCCCGTCCACTTTTTGCCTTCCGTGTATGGAGGTATATACGTTCAGCAATATATGGACACTTTACTTTTTTCTCATCATGTCTGCCTTATTCAGGTGACTACAGCACCGGGGTTCCACCTCTTCCCATTCCGAACAGAGAAGTTAAGCCCGGTCACGCCGATGGTACTGCGTAACAGTGGGAGAGTAGGTAGTCGCCGTTTTCAGAAGAAGCCTCCGTGTCTGATAAGGATACGGAGGCTTTGTTCGTTT
>NZ_QTNB01000046.1:0-4834 GCF_003603395.1 Bacteroides sp. AM44-19
CTGAATTTCAACAATTTCAAAGAACGACTATGATTTTTTAGTGGACACTAATGGTTTGGCTTTACTTGTTGAATCAATATCGCTTTCTCTTTTTTTAGCGGCATTAGAAGCCCATGTGCCAAGTTTCTCCTCTTGTTTATCTGTCAGTTTTCCACCTTGCTCCGTTTCCCAATCCTTGCGCTGTTTTTTAATAGCATCCAGTTCTTTTCGATAGTCCAAGTCAATCTGAGCCAGCTTCTTTTCAGTACCATCCTCCATGAGGTTGATTTCATCCTGCTGGTTTTTCCGACGAATGGAAAGGAGTTGTTCGGCAAGCAGTTCTTGCTGTTTGAGTTGCTTGGCGGCTTCTTTCTTGGCTTGATTTTCCTGCTTAGTCAACGAGCTTCCAGTGATGCCACCTAAATCTTTATAGGCTTTCTCTTTTGATAGCATATCTTCACGGGCCTTTTTTACCTGTTCCGATGTTGCTTGTTGGTCTTTTAAAAGAACTTCATAACCTTTCTTTGCCTTTTCCCAATCGGATTTGGCTTTCGCAAGGTCTTGCTGGTAGGTTGAGGTTTTACGTGACTTTAACTCCGATTCAAGTATATCTATTCTACTTTGCAATTCAGATTCAGTAGTCGCACCTTTCAAAGAACCAATGCCTACATTCAAAGAATACCACTTATTATTCTTTCTTGCTTGTTGAAGGCGCTTCATTTCATTCAGTTCTGACTTTATCTGAATATCAGTATTTTTCTTTAAATCAAGTTGCCATTGAGCGAGTTCATCTGAGCGGACTTCTTTTTGATAACTTGTGAAAATGTTTTTTTCTTCATCCAACTTTGATTTCAAAGTAGATAAAGTTTCATTCCTATATTTGTCAGCAAGTTCTTTCTCTGATTCATTCAAACTGTTTTTATGAAAATTCGGGTCTTCTCCGAACCTTTTCCATAATCCGATAACCTGTTCGTATTCACCAATTAGTTTTTTAGAGTTGTTGTAATTAATTTTATTCTCTTCTACGTTCCTCTTTCCAGCTTCCTCATTGTATTCTTTCCATAAAGCTATCAAGTCTCTAATATGTCCTTTTTCATCTATGTATTTTTGGAAGAGAGCGGGATATTCATTCTTTATTGCATCCATTGCCTTCACCCTATCCATAGAAGAGGTATATTCATTTTGAAGGGTGGAAATCAATTCTTCAAGCCTTTGTTTATGTTCTTGCTCTTTTTTAATAGACTGTTTCTTTTGCTCGTCAAATCTTTTTTGCGCTTTCTCCGCCACGGTTGTCGAATCGTGGAAAGCCCACATTGCAGCACCAAGCCCAATAACGGCAGTAGCCAACAAAACATAAGGATTAGTAAGCATTGCAGCGTTTAAAGCTAACTGCGCTTTTCGTGCCAATAAACGGGCATTGGTAAGTCCAATCTCCACAAGGGTATGCTTACTTTCAGCAGCAGTAACAAGCATCACTGCGGTCCGGTATGTACCATAAGTAACCACTAATCCAGCCAAGACCTTCCCTACTGTTTCATAATTCTGAATCAACGAAGTTGTCATTTGAATACCGTCCATGATAACACTTTCCGACTTAGTTCCCAATTCGTTAAACACGGAATTCAAAGCATCCTGCATCATAGACAACTGACCATTGATAGTCTTTGAAGCATTCTCAGACATATTGTAGAACTTACCGCCTGCCGATGTGGCATCTATAAACGCCTGCTGTACCATTTCAGCGGAAACAACACCTTTGGACATTTCATCTTTGAGTGTAGCAATAGACTTTCCTGTCTTTTCGGAAATAATCTGTAACGGGTTGAATCCAGCGTTTATCATTTGATTCAGATCCTGCCCCATAAGTTTACCCGCTGCTGACATCTGTGAAAATGCCAAAGTCAGCGAATTGAACTTACTGGATTCTCCCATAGAAATATCACTAATGGCTTTCAAGTATTTGATAGTGTCTTCTGCTTGTATGTTAAATCCAAGCATCATCTTTTCTGCTCCAACCATATCTGACATAGTAAGTGGAGAAATCTTAGCCAGCTCCTTGATTTGCGGAATCAGTCGCCCTGCTATATCTTCTCCAACCATAGTCTCAATAGCGGTCTGCATAGATTGAAATTCGCCACGCACACGAATCATTTCAGAACCTAATGCCTTTAATACTCCGGCGCCACCAATAACTGCCAGCGCTTTCTTCCAAGATATAGCGATACCTTCGTTAGTTTCTACTACTTGTTTCCCATCATTCTTATAAAGTGTATATTCATCCCGGAGTTTCTTTACGGAAAGACGCGCTTCGGCTTGCTGTTGGGTGAGGTTGAATAAAGCATCCCGTTCTTTACCGAGCGCTCTTTCTTGTTTGCTGATGTGATTAAGCAGTTCTTTATCTTCCCCACCTCTTGAAACGATGTTCTTATATAACTCCTTATTTTTACGAATAGTTGTTTGAAGAGAACCTATGGCATTCTTTTGAGCGATAATCTTCTCTGTGAACCCATTTACAGATTGGGAAGCATCGAAGATTTTCCTTTTGAATCCCGTTTCCATCTCCGCTCCAGCTTTGGCTGCATTAGTCACCAACTCATCCAATCTTTGATTAGATGCAGCAAGTTGGACATTTAAAGCCTTGAAAGCAGCAGGAGACTGCGTGCCATCCATGCTCATTAACTCTTGTTTTAACTTCGCAATTTCATTACGGAGCCTTACAACTTCTTCCCAGTCACTACCTACCTTAAAATATAATTTCGCCATATCTATTTCTTTTTCCTACGATTAGCCAATTCCTTACCACTGATTCTATTCACTTTTTGACCACCATATACTGCGTGTAATTTATCCCGTTGCATCATCAGCAAATTCCGATAAGGGATAACCTCAAACACTTCTGTATAACTCAGATGAAGCGTGTCAATCAAATGGGCTATCTGCCCGAAGAACGTTGTGTTTCCTACTGTTTCGGTCTTGCTGCCAGCATCGACACGTTCCTCATCGAGCTGACACACTGAAAAGCCGAAATATCCATCATAGAGAAACAGACTTCCAAGGCATCTTTGACTTCTTCAAAAGTGCCGTTCTCCAATTCTTTGACCAAACTATCATTCCCGCAGATGAAGCATGAAATACCTTTCAGCATATCTTCAGTAGCTTCAGGAAGCTCTTTAATAGCCTCCATGATATTATCTCCTCGCAGGGCGATATTGGAAAAATGATGAATGGCACGACAGATAATTTTAATTGTAGGAGGTTTGATGGTATAAACGATTCCACCTATCCCTACATTTTTAAAATCCAGCCCTAATAGGGCATCAGAAACCGTTTTTGCTGCTTGATTATTCATAACATTAAATTAAAAAGGCGGTGAGCAACCACCCACCGCCATCTGAAAACAATCCTTTTACTGAAAAATTATCAACCTTCCGGCACTACAACTTCCGATTCGTCAAACCACTTTTCGGAAGCCAATCCATCTACACCTGTGGAAAGGGGAACGGCCGAAACAGCCAATCCGACAGCCTTATCGGTATTAGAGCCACGGGCATTGATAGCCGCTTTCGGAAACACAACATAAACTCCGTCTTTGGTTTTACCAATCACACATTTATGAATAGGCTTATACTTGCCTCTTTCCCAATTCTTTTCTGTGGCTTTACCACCTTGTAAATCAGCCTTTGTAGCATAATCATACTCACCAATGGTGAAGTTGATTTTCACCTCACCCGGTTCAGACGTTTCCCGGTAGTACTCACCAGTCAAAGCGTTTTTGTAACGAGTTACACTTGCCTCTGCTTCTTCGTATTGATACGTGTCACCATGCACATTCTTGACCCGCTTCGTTGCTGCGTTTTTCAAGATGGTGGCTACTTCTGCGCCTGTTAATCCGGCAGCTGGAGTAGTAACCGTTTTAATCGGTTCTGCATAATACAGTTCGTCAATTTCTACTGCTGTAATCATATCATTTTACATTTAATACATTAAACAAAATTCTCACATTCACATAATGACACTTCAAAGCTGTGTCCGCTTCTGTACCGATAGAATCAATAGAGTAACGATATGTCATACCATCATAGGTGCTTACTACATCATCAAACAGCTTGCCAGCCTTTCTTTCAAGTTCGTTAAGCCGGATTGTGTTCGCTTCATTCTCGCTTAAATTGGGTACACATAGATTCACTTCTGCGAAAGATTTCTTCCAATACTTTCCCGGCTGTTGTTTCTTTGTGTGGATAACGATTCTTTCAGAGGTCAATTCACCCGTCAGCGTTTCTCCTGCTGGCACTATGCCTATCCCGAAAGCCTTGCAATCCCGGTAGAGGATGTTTCCTATGTCGGTGGTTACTATCATCGTTCAAATCTATCTTTCAATCTTTTTTCTGTCCTTATCGCTGCACTTCCTGCAACTTCAAATCCTTTGGATTCCACGAATGAAGCATAATCAGCTTCGTTTTTCAGAATTAAGCCATCTTCATTAACCTCATAATCATTCGATTCTCTCAAATGTTTTGTGTGGTCTTGATAGTTTCCGGTAGCTTTTGCATCTTCAACAAATGCCTCTCCCTCTTCTTTCATGCCAGCAACGACTTCGCTTGTTCCGTCCTCAAAGAACTGGTCAACATCCGAAAAGTCTGCATCTATTCCAACCATATTACTCTATAGGAAAAATAGTTTGTTTCCAAAGGGCTTTTAGCAACTCCTTCACCTCTTATGCTTCCATCGGCATTCAAACAACGAACCTCTGCACCTGCTTCAACCTTTGACGGCTTGTCAAAGACTACCTTGTACTTGAAATCATGTAGCTAACACTTGAAAAGGGACCCGGAACAACATTTAAAAAGTGCCCCAC
>NZ_QTNB01000047.1:0-4004 GCF_003603395.1 Bacteroides sp. AM44-19
CAGAAAGGCACGCAGTTCGTTTTCTCTGATTTGGGGACATACCAGCCGGGCGACGGGTGGAACGTCTATTCGGAAATCAAGCGCAAACTGACGGAGGACTACGGTATACCGCCAAGCGAGGTGCGCTTCATTCAGGAGTGCAAGACCGACAAGGCTCGGAAGGCGGTGATAGACGCCATGAACGCCGGGACGGTGCGTGTGCTGTTCGGCTCTACCTCCATGCTCGGAACGGGTGTGAACGCCCAGAAACGGTGTGTGGCTATCCATCATCTCGATACGCCGTGGCGACCGTCCGACTTGCAACAGCGTGACGGACGCGGAGTTAGGGCAGGTAATGAGATTGCCAAACATTTCGCCGGGAACAACGTGGATGTAATCATCTACGCGGTGGAGAAGTCACTGGACAGCTACAAGTTCAACCTCCTGCACTGCAAGCAGACTTTCATAAGCCAGCTCAAAAGCGGTGCGATGGGTGCGCGTACCATCGACGAGGGGGCAATGGACGAAAAATCGGGCATGAATTTCTCGGAATACATGGCGTTGCTCTCCGGCAATACCGACCTGTTGGACAAGGCGAAACTGGAAAAGCGGATCGCATCGCTCGAAGGGGAACGCAAGTCGTTCAACAAGGGCAAGCGTGATTCGGAGTTCAAGCTGGAGTCAAAGACCGGCGAGTTGCGCAACAACACGGCTTTCATAGATGCCATGACGGAGGACTGGAACCGCTTCCTGTCGGTGGTGCAGACCGACAAGGAGGGCAACCGCCTTAATATAATAAAGGTGGACGGAGTGGATTCCGCCGATGAGAAGGTCATCGGAAAGCGTTTGCAGGAGATAGCCAAGAATGCCACGACCGGAGGGTTGTACACGCAGGTCGGTGAACTTTACGGTTTTCCGATAAAGGTGGTGAGCGAAAGGATACTCAAAGAGGGATTGGAGTTCACCGACAACCGCTTCGTGGTCGAGGGGAACTACAAGTACACCTACAACAACGGGCATCTGGCGATGGCTGACCCGTTGGCCGCCGCCCGCAACTTCCTCAACGCGATGGAGAGGATACCCTCCATCATCGACCAGTACAAGGCGAAGAACGAGGTGCTGGAGATGGAGATACCGCAGTTACAGGAGATAGCGGGTAAGGTGTGGAAGAAGGAGGACGAGCTGAAGCAGTTGAAGTCCGAACTTGCCGCCCTTGACCGAAAAATTCAGCTGGAGCTTGCGCCACCCACGCCCGAAGTCGCAGAAAAGGAGAATGAAGGGCAACAGCTCAAGCCGGAAGCGGAAGATGTGAGGAACAGGCAGGCGCAATATCCCGAAAATGCACCGCCGCAGATACGCAGTCCGGCGGATAGTATCGTTGCCAACCATGTCATAATCGGGCGTCCGGGACTGTATGCCAAGGAGGAAACCCGGTCCAAAGGATTGAAAATATAACCTAAGGAATTTTATCTGAAGTATTAATAAGGGCTATCCCAAAAGGTCTAAAAGTAAATTTTATCCTTTCTGCAAGTATCTATAGGATGGCAACTGCATTTTTTTCTTTTTGGGCAGCCCTTATTAAAATTTATTCTTATTTTAGGTTATATACATTCATGTCCATTTATGTAAAAAATTCCTGCTGACCTTGTTTATGTCTTGTCAGTCACCATTTGCAAAACCATATTTGACCCTCAAAGAGGCTGAATTTGATAAGTAACTTGCTACATACTCATAATAAGGAGCTAAATAGAACACGAATGGGAAATACACAAATGCTAAACTAAAGAAGATATTGGCCAAAATAAACGCTATACCGAGAGAGAAACTTGATTTTTCAACTTCCTAAAACGGTGTTGTTCAAACATTTCTACTTATTTGTACTTGCCAGTTGAACCTACGCTTCCCTAATAAAATGTCTATGGTAAAAAGTTAAAAAATCCTCCCACTTTTGTTAGATATATTTTTTTGTGTAATTTTGTAATCGTTATGCGGCAGTAATAATATACATATTAATACGAGTTAGTAATCCTGTAGTTCTCATATGCTACGAGGAGGTATTAAAAGGTGCGTTTCGACAATGCATCTACTGTAGTATATTATTGCTTAATCCAAATGAATATTATAAATTTAGGAATTCTTGCTCACATTGATGCAGGAAAAACTTCCGTAACCGAGAATCTGCTGTTTGCCAGTGGAGCAACGGAAAAGTGCGGCCGTGTGGATAATGGTGACACCATAACGGACTCTATGGATATAGAGAAACGTAGAGGAATTACTGTCCGGGCTTCTACGACATCTATTATCTGGAATGGAGTGAAATGCAATATCATTGACACTCCGGGACACATGGATTTTATTGCGGAAGTGGAGCGGACATTCAAAATGCTTGATGGAGCAGTCCTCATCTTATCCGCAAAGGAAGGCATACAAGCGCAGACAAAGTTGCTGTTCAGTACTTTACAAAAGCTGCAAATCCCGACAATTATATTTATCAATAAGATTGACCGTGCCGGTGTGAATTTGGAGCGTTTGTATATGGATATAAAAACAAATCTGTCGCAAGATGTCCTGTTTATGCAAACTGTTGTCGATGGATCGGTTTATCCGGTTTGCTCCCAAACATATATAAAGGAAGAATACAAAGAATTTGTATGCAACCATGACGACGATATATTAGAACGATATTTGGCGGATAGCGAAATTTCACCGGCTGATTATTGGAATACGATAATCGCTCTTGTGGCAAAAGCCAAAGTCTATCCGGTGCTACATGGATCAGCAATGTTCAATATCGGTATCAATGAGTTGTTGGACGCCATTTCTTCTTTTATACTTCCTCCGGCATCAGTCTCAAACAGACTTTCAGCTTATCTCTATAAGATAGAGCATGACCCCAAAGGGCATAAAAGAAGTTTTCTTAAAATAATTGACGGAAGTCTGAGACTTCGAGACGTTGTAAGAATCAACGATTCGGAAAAATTCATCAAGATTAAAAATCTAAAGACTATTTATCAGGGCAGAGAGATAAATGTTGATGAAGTGGGTGCCAATGATATCGCGATTGTAGAAGATATAGAAGATTTTCGAATCGGAGATTATTTAGGTGCTAAACCTTGTTTGATTCAAGGATTATCTCATCAGCATCCCGCTCTCAAATCCTCCGTCCGGCCAAATAAGCCCGAAGAGAGAAGCAAGGTGATATCCGCTCTGAATACATTGTGGATTGAAGACCCGTCTTTGTCCTTTTCCATAAACTCATATAGTGATGAATTGGAAATCTCGTTATATGGTTTGACCCAAAAGGAAATCATACAGACATTGCTGGAAGAACGATTTTCCGTAAAGGTCCATTTTGATGAGATCAAGACTATCTACAAAGAACGACCTATAAAAAAGGTCAATAAGATTATTCAGATCGAAGTACCACCCAACCCTTACTGGGCCACAATAGGGCTGACTCTTGAACCCTTACCGTTAGGGGCAGGGTTGCAAATCGAAAGTGACATCTCCTATGGTTATCTGAACCATTCTTTTCAAAATGCCGTTTTTGAAGGGATTCGTATGTCTTGCCAATCTGGTTTACATGGATGGGAAGTGACAGATCTGAAAGTAACTTTTACTCAAGCCGAGTATTATAGCCCGGTAAGTACACCTGCTGATTTCAGACAGCTGACCCCTTATGTCTTCAGGCTGGCTTTGCAACAGTCAGGTGTGGACATTCTCGAACCGATGCTCTGTTTTGAGTTGCAGATACCCCAAGTAGCGAGTTCCAAAGCTATTACAGATTTGCAAAAACTGATGTCTGAGATTGAAGACATCAGTTGTAATAATGAGTGGTGTCATATTAAAGGGAAAGTTCCATTAAATACAAGTAAAGACTATGCCTCAGAAGTAAGTTCGTACACTAAGGGCTTAGGCATTTTTATGGTTAAGCCATGTGGGTATCAAATAACAAAAGACGGTTATTCTGATAATATCCGCATGAACGAAAAAGATAAACTTTTATTCATGTTCCAAAAATCAAT
>NZ_QTNB01000048.1:0-3943 GCF_003603395.1 Bacteroides sp. AM44-19
TAAAATAAACACATAGCGAAAAAGTAAATTAGAGCAAAGCGTAGCGAATTAGCTGAAACATCGTTCGTTACGCTTTGTTTTTCTATGAGGCAGAGCCAAAGGAAAGCCAGTGCAAAGCCAAACGGTGCAAGAGTTCAGTTACCACCTCATTACCCCCGTAACGGGTGTAAATTTCTTGCTAAAAGGTTCTTTTTCTGCGATTTGCGTAGATTTGCATAGCAGTCGGTAACTCACTGTAACTTAATTTTGTAACCCAAAAAGGAGTGAGTTATGCGTAGTACATTCAAGGTATTATTTTACGTGAAGAAAGGCAGCGAGAAGCCCAACGGCAACTTGCCTTTGATGTGCCGTATTACGGTGGACGGCGAGATTAAACAGTTCAGTTGCAAGATGGACGTTCCCCCACGCTTGTGGGACGTGAAGAACAACCGTGCTTCGGGCAAGAGTATCGAAGCGCAGAAAATCAACCTTGCGGTAGATAAAATCCGTGTGGAGGTAAACCGCCGCTATCAAGAACTGATGCAGACGGACGGTTATGTTACCGCCGCCAAACTCAAAGACGCCTATCTCGGTATTGGCGTCAAGCAGGAAACCCTGTTGAAGCTGTTCGAGCAGCACAACGCCGAGTTTGAGAAGAAAGTCGGGCACAGCAGGGCGCAAGGTACATTTACCCGTTATCGGACGGTCTGCAACCATATTCGGGAGTTTTTGCCTCATACCTACAAGCGTGAGGATATTCCGTTAAAGGAACTTAACCTCACGTTCATCAACGATTTCGAGTATTTTTTGCGCACGGAGAAGAAATGCCGCACCAATACCGTGTGGGGCTACATGATTGTGTTGAAACACATCGTTTCCATTGCGAGGAACGACGGGCGTTTGCCGTTCAATCCCTTTGCCGGATATATCAACTCTCCCGAAAGCGTGGATAGGGGCTACCTCACGCAAACGGAGATACAGACGCTCATGGACGCACCCATGAAGAACGCCACCCACGAGCTTGTACGGGACTTGTTCGTCTTTTCGGTGTTCACGGGTTTGGCGTATTCGGACGTGAAGAACCTCACCGCCGACCGCCTGCAAACATTCTTCGATGGCAACCTGTGGATAATCACCCGAAGAAAGAAAACCAACACCGAATCGAACATCCGCCTTTTGGACGTTCCCAAATGTATCATCGAAAAGTACAAGGGACTGGCAAGGAACGGTCATGTTTTCCCCGTTCCGAGTAACGGAAGTTGCAACAAGATACTTAAAGAGATAGGCAGACAATGCGGCTTCAAGGTACGTTTGACCTACCACGTTGCACGCCACACGAACGCCACGACCGTACTTCTGTCGCACGGTGTACCCATTGAAACGGTGAGCCGCCTTTTGGGGCATACCAACATAAAGACCACCCAAATTTACGCCAAAATCACCGCCCAGAAGATAAGCCAAGACATGGAAACCTTGTCGCACAAGTTGGAAGATATGGAGAAGAATATCTGCCGAGCTATTTAATTTAATTAAAAACAGCATACCGATGAAAGAAGAAAGGAATATTATCACGATGGACGGGCAGGGCAATATCTTCCTGCCAAGCGATATAGGTGCAACCGCCATGACCGAGTGGGAAATCTGCGAACTGTTCGGGGTTATCGCCCCGACGGTTCGGGCAGGGATAAAGGCACTCTGCAAAAGCGGAGTTTTGAGTATATATGACATAAAGCGCATTATCCGCATATCGGACAGATACAGCGCGGAGGTTTACAACCTCGAAACGATAGCCGCCCTCGCTTTCCGTATCGAATCGTTCGGGGCGGCGAAAGTCCGCAAAGTGTTGTTGGAAAGGATTATGCACGGGCGAAAAGAGAAAACGACGGTATTCGTGTCGGTTGTTTCGGACGGCAAGCCCAACAGCCGTTGGAAAGCATAATGATATATCAACATACCAACATATCAACATGCAAACCTATCACTATGGTGATATATATTGCAGGTTCTATTTCTCTTTTCAGAGGAAAGCGGAGCAATCATTTCCGTTTACAAAGGCAAAGCAAGCACGGGGCTTTATGTCGGCTAAAAGGTCAGGCGGCTGCGCCGTTTCCCGATAAATCTTCCTCTCGCTTCGCTGCGAGCGTATTTATCGGGAAAACCTTGTATCCGACCGCCCCGTGCAAAAGAGCCTTTGAAAACGGAAACGACCACCCCGCCGCCCACCACCGACCGAAAGGGAAAAATAATAAGGTGGAGTTATACGGGTAAGCAGACGGCAGGGACAGCCACAGCCGAAAGGCAGACGGACAGACGGACGGCACGCCGCAGGGTATTTACGAAGAAAATACCATAGCTTATTAGGGAATTTTCCGAGCCGCAATACTACGTATCGCTGAAAATTCCCCAATAAGGCAAGGGGCAAGCCCCTCTGCACACCCCATCGGGGACGGCATTTGCCGCCCCCGAAGATACAAAAAATCATTGTTTCACAAGCCAAAAAAGAAAGGAAGAATATATGGGTTTCGTAGTTTTACACATGGAAAAGGCGCACGGCAGCGACAGCGGAACGACCGCACATATCGAGCGTTTTATCATACCGAAGAACGCCGACCCCACACGCACGCACCTAAACCGCAGACTCATCGAATACCCCGACGGGGTGAAAGACCGTTCGGCGGCTATACAGCAGAGATTAGAAGAAGCGGGGCTGACACGCAAAATCGGAAGCAACCAAGTACGGGCTATCCGCATCAACGTATCGGGTACGCACGAGGACATGAAGCGGATAGAGGAAGAGGGGCGTTTGGACGAGTGGTGCGCCGACAATCTGAAATACTTCGCCGACACGTTCGGAAAGGAGAACATCGTGGCGGCTCACCTGCACAGGGACGAGGAAACACCGCATATACACGTTACGCTCGTTCCCATCGTCAAGGGAGAGCGAAAGCGCAGGAAAAGGGAGGAACAGACGAAAAAGCGATACCGCAAGAAGCCGACCGATACCGTGAGGCTGTGCGCAGACGATATTATGACACGGCTGAAATTGAAGTCCTACCAAGATACCTATGCCGAAGCTATGGCGAAATACGGGTTGCAAAGGGGTATAGACGGCTCGAAGGCTCGCCACAAGTCCACGCAACAGTATTATCGGGATATACAGAAACTCTCCGACGACCTCAAAGCGGAAGTGGTGGATTTGCAACAGCAGAAAGAAACGGCACGGGAAGAACTAAGACGGGCGAAAAAAGAAATACAGACCGAGAAGCTGAAAGGGGCAGCAACCACCGCAGCCGCTAACATCGCCGAGAGTGTCGGTTCTCTTTTCGGCAGCAACAAGGTCAAGACATTGGAAAAAGAGAACACCGCCCTGCATAGGGAGGTAGCCGACCACGAGGAGACCATCGAAGCCCTGCAAGACAGAATACAGAACATGCAGGCAGACCACAGCCGACAGATGGCAGAAGTAGAACGGAAGCACCGCAGGGAGATAGCGGACAAGGAAACGAAGCACAAGGAGGAAATATCTTTCTTGAAAACGGTAATTGCAAGGGCGGCGGCATGGTTTCCCTATTTCCGTGAAATGCTCCGTATCGAAAACCTCTGCCGCCTTGTCGGGTTCGATGAAAGGCAGACCGCAACGCTCGTCAAGGGAAAACCGTTGGAGTATGCAGGGGAACTCTACTCGGAGGAATACGGACGGAAATTCACGACCGAAAGGGCAGGGTTTCAAGTCGTGAAAGACCCCACGGACGGGGCTAAATTGGTTCTTGCCATCGACCGAAAGCCCATTGCCGAGTGGTTCAAGGAACAGTTCGAGAAGTTAAGACAGAACATTCGCCGACCCATGCAGCCGCAAAGGAAAAAAGGAGGCATCAAGTTATAAATATCGCATATCTTTGAATCTCAATAAAAAAGTGCCGTTCATAATCCTTTGTGAAGGGCACTTTTTGTATATTTGCAGAAA
>NZ_QTNB01000049.1:0-3609 GCF_003603395.1 Bacteroides sp. AM44-19
ACGTTCTTTCCCTGCTGCCGTAGCACTTCGAGGTTTTCCTCCACCGTGTCAAGCTCTGCTTGCAGGATGCGCTGCTGCAATTCCGGCGACTGCGGTATCTTGCCGAACTGGTCGTGCGACATGATGACGCAATCGTAGTCGTTGTTCTTTATATTATTGAAGAAGCGCACACGGTTGGCGGTCGAAAAGTCCTTCTCCGAAGCGTACAGAATACGTGCGTTGGGATATGCCGCCTGATAGGTGGCTGCAATCTCCGCAACGTTGGCTTTCAGCCCGATAATCATCGGCTTGTGTGCCAAATTCAGACGCTTCATCTCATGCGCGGCGATGCACATTATCAGCGTCTTACCGGTTCCCACCTCGTGGTCGCAAATTCCGCCGCCGTTCTGTTTCAACATCCAGACGCAATCCATCTGTGAGGGATAGACGCTCTTGATACCCCGGCTTGCCAGCCCTTTCAGGTTGAGGTCGGGAAAGGTCTGATGGGAGCCGTCGTAGCGCGGGCGCACGAAACAGTTGAACTTGCGGTTATACATCGTCACAAGCCGCTCCTTGAACTGCGGCGACTGCTCTTCGAGCCATTCGGAGAAGCCGTTTCGTATCTCGTCAATCTTGGCGTTGGCGAGTTGTATTCCCTCGCTGTCGCGCATCTTGATGTCGTTGCCATGCTCGTCCTTGCCGATGGACTTCATCATGTCAGGGCAGGTGTTGTGCAGGGCGTGTTTTAGGAGGTGCATACCGTCATAGTTCCGGTAATACCCCTTCACCAGAAACTCGTCCGTGATTTTCATGGTGCGGTAGCCGCACACCACCGAAAACTCGTCCATGCTTGCGGAATAGGCGATTTTCACCTCCGTGTCGAACAGCCGGCTCATGTAGGCGGCATAGACACCCGTCGGAATCCAGCGTTCCCCGAAATTGAAGTCCAGATCCTCGAAGGCGATGCGCTGCGGCTCGGCATCTTTCAGAGCCTCCAACGCCTGCTTCACCTCCGGCATACGCTCATTTTCGGGATTGTCACCCATCCATGCCTCTATGCGTTCCGCTTTCTCTATGACATTTCCGGCGATGAAACGGTCTTTGATTTCGTAACCGGTCACGAGCGGATTGTAGTAGATGCGCCCTTGCAGGGCAGTGAGCAAATCCTCCGCCGTGCTGTCGGTTATCTCCCGCATATAGTCGAGATTGACCGTACCATATTTGTTGAGCGACGCAGACAGGGCTTCTTCGGGAGAGCCTACGTTGGCATGGCTCTCCACCGCGAAGGAAACAGGATGCTCGAAGATGTCCGCCTTGACGAACTTTCCGTTTTCCATCCGTTCCAGCGAAAGGATGTCGCGCCCGCCCGCATCCATCATCACTAACTTCACGTTCTGCTTGGCGTTGAGGTTGCCGTAGCGCATGACAAACTCATCGTAACAGGTATTCAGATGCTCTCGCCACGGAACATTTGCCTCGCGCCGGAGCGATTCATAACGGTACAGACGCTCGTAGGCGTCACGCAGCGACACATACAACAACGCCTTTTCCTTCTGGTATCCTTTCAGGTCGAGCGGCTGGAATGTCGCCCCGTATGGCGTGATGTCTTTCAGGTAGCCGATGTTATGACGCCCCCGGTCAGCCACCAGCGACCCTTCGCGCAGGTGCATCTCCGGCGTGCGGTGGTAGGCACGCGGAGAAAGGTCCACGACTTCCTCCTTCGGCTTTTCCGCTTCGATGTCGGGGAAAAGGAAAGTCCCCACCGCTTCCGATGGGGTATCTGTAACGGCAGGTGCGGCGACTGCCTCCGGCTGTGTTTCCTCCTGTCGTGGCTGCTCACGGGAAGTTTCCGGCACGGCTTTCACTTCCGTCTTTTCCGCCACTTGTTTCTCGTTATGCTGCCTTGCCAGTTCCCGAAGTTCTTTCCTACGCTCCGGCGTCAAACCCATCATCATTTCATAGAAACCGTTGATGGGAGGATTGGTATCCCAGTCCAGTGTGGCATAGATGTCGTCCGGGTCGGCAGGCTTGGCGGTGTTCTCCGCTTTCACCTCCTTATTCTCCATTGCGGGTTTTGCAGTTGGAGCTGTCGGTGTAACCGTGACTTTCGGTTTGGGCGGAGTGGACTTTGCCGTAACTGCCTTTTTCACCGTCTTTTTCTTTTTGGAGGTTTTCGGTTGGCTGACCTCTTCCGTCATCCCCCAGAGGTCAAGCAGGGTGAGCTGCACGCCTGCGGAATATTGCGGGCGCGGTTCTATCTCCGGCTTTTCATCTGCGGGTTGCGGCTTTTCTGTCGGAGTTTCCACCGTCTGCGCCGAGGATACTGTTTCCAATTTTATGGCAGGACGCTCTACTTTATTTTGAACGGCAACTTTTTCTTCCGTTCCTGCCTGCCGGATTGAACCCGAATACAAGCGCATGGCAAGCCTGTAATGGAAATCCTCGTCGAGCATACGGCGCAAATCCCCGGCGATGCCTGCTGCCTTGCCCTCGTGCAGATAAACCATAGCGGGCTTCCCGTAGGGGTCTGTGTCAAGTTTCGCCATCGTATGCACGATGCGTTCCGGGTGGTGGATGAAATAGGCGTTGTCGGTCAGGGCGGTTTTCGTGTCCGTCTGTATCACGGTCATCAGCCGCTCGTCCTGCGACATTTCCTTCTTGCTGAGGTTCTTTTGCAGGACAATCAGGTCACTGCCCACCTCCGTGCCCGCGTTGTCCGTGAACAGGTTGTTGGGCAGGCGTATCGCGGATACCAGATTGGCCTGACTGAACAGCTCGTTACGCACGGAGGTCTTGGTGCTATTCAATACCCCTTGCGAGGTGATGAACGCCACGATACCGCCGTCACGCACGGCATCCAGTCCTTTGAGAAAGAAATAGTTGTGGATGGTTTTCTGGGCGGAGCGTCTGCCGAAAGAGTCGCTCCGCTGAAACTCCGCGTCGAACACGGCAATGTCACCGAACGGAATGTTGGACACCGCCAAGTCGAAATAATTGTTGAACGGTCTTTCGATTTTCTCAAAACCGCAGGTGCGCATTTTCTGGTCGGGATAGAGATGCCTCAAGATTGTACCCGTGAGCAGATCCTTCTCGAAAGCCATCACATCCGCATTGGGGCTGTGCCGCAGCATGGAATCCACGAACACGCCGACACCTGCCGACGGTTCGAGCATACGGGCGGGGCGGACGCTGTAATCTGCCAGCACGTCCGCGATGGTGTCGGTTATCTCTTTGGGGGTGTAGAAAGCGGTCAGCACGGACGCTTTCAGCGAATCCACAAACCGCTTGTACTCTGTTTCGTCCTTGCTGTTCTCACGGATAAGCCTGTGCAGCTCCACCGTCGGGGCGAACAGTTCGAGGTCGGATTTCGCCCACCGGACGGCATCCGTCAGTTCCTTTGCAGGGTTGAGGATACATTTCAGACCGCCGAAACCGCAGTACCTTTGAAGTATGGCACGCTCTTCGGTTGTCGCTGTCCTATTTTCCCTGTCAAGGATGAATGCCGTCCGTATCGCCTCGATGTTGTCCCGCAGTTTCTGTTTGCGGTTAAACGCCATATTCGTCTAAGTAAAGGACGGTTGCTCCCGTCAGCTCCGTGTAGAGCAGGTCGTAATCGGAAGACAGGGCGAA
>NZ_QTNB01000005.1:0-274056 GCF_003603395.1 Bacteroides sp. AM44-19
CAAAGGTAAGAACTTTAAAGCATATCTTCCAAATATTTTCGGAAGTTTTTTTTTATTTTTTCTCTTTTCTGTATTTTCAAATCCTTTAAACAAGGATAAGAAAAGCAAAACAAGAAAAGTTCTTTTTCTTTGCGAGTCGGACTGCAAAAATAAGGAGAATTATTAATAAGTTCCAAATGTTTTTCGAAAAATATTTTTATCTCTTTTTATTTCTCTGTGTCACCTTCCACACTTCTGTTTCAGTATTTCAATCTTACCACTTTCCTTCTCTTGGAAAGCGGGTGCAAAGGTATAGGATTTAACAATACAAGCCAAACATATCTATCATTTTTTTTAATAAAAATGAAACTTTTTTGTAACTTACTGATTCATAAATGCATTTCGCATGAACAATTTTGAAGAAAGGAAAAAGAGAGAAAATAACTATACATTATATATATACGTGCGCGCGAAGAGCACGAAGAAAGAGAATAAAAACATTTTATAAGCATGCCGGATTGGGTGGTGGCGGTTCTGTCAGTATAGTCGCCGCATCAAAGCAGGGACATTGTTTCACCCACTCTTCCGGCTCTATCTCCCCGTTATGGTTCAGGTCGGGGCTCAGGTCGCGGTGACCGCAAAGCCGGGAACCGGGATAATCCTTCAGCAGCAGCAACACAAGCACACGCAGGGAGTGCTTTTGAAAAAGGGTGCGTGTATCGGCAGGGCGACCGCACTCGTCAAGACCGCCTTCGTAGCAGACACCGATGCTACCTGCATTCTATTCTTTACCTATATTTAAACATCTTGTTACTTATATTACTATATTTGCATCTGATTAGTAAATGATAGTATGAAAGCAATATTATTAGTAAGAGTATCTACCAAGGTGCAGGACTTTGACGAACAAGAAAAGGAGATTTATCGGATGGCTGTCAAGGACGGTTACAAGCCAGAAGATATTATTTCTATTTGCGAGAAAGAATCTGGTATTAAACTGCCAGAAGAAGAGCGTGCCGGACTTAACAGAATGAAAGAACTGATAGAATCAGACAATACTATAAATTGTGTCTATTGTTGGGAAGTATCACGTATCGCCAGAAAGAAGAAGATAAATTTTAGTGTCTTGGATTATCTGGTAGAAAGAAAGGTACAGCTTATAGTAAAGAACCCATCAATCAGACTGTTAAAAGATGATGGAACTGTAGATGAGGCGGCAGATATGGTGTTTACCTTGTTCAGCCAGATGGCAGAAAGTGAAATGAGAACCAAGCTAGCCAGATGGAAACGTACCAAGGATGCTAACCGTAAACAGTCTATCTATACTGGTGGATGGTTGCTATATGGCTATAAGGTGGATAATGGTAAGATAGTGGAAGACGAGAAAGAAGCCAGTGTGGTACGTAAAATATTTAATATGTATCTTACTGGTAATTACAGCTATAATTCATTGGCTAAAGAATTGACAGAACAAGGTATCATTAGAAAAGGCAGTAGAACCTATGCTTGTAAGTTTGTTAGTTTGACGCTTAGAAATATAGCCTATGCAGGTGAACCCTCCAGTTTTAGCGGTTTGAACAAATTAAAAACAGAAGGTAATGTTTATCCTCCGATAGTTACCATAGAAATGATAAACAAGTGTAAGGAGATTGCCAAGGGCAATATATTGCTTCCCAAAAAGAAATATGATAATTATTACTTTGGTAAAGGTTTGCTTAGATGTCCTTATTGTGGCAGTATTATGGTAGCCAAGAAAAATAACAACACCTATCACTGCCAGAATTGCGATAAAGGGATATGGGTGCAAATAAATATTGTGGATAGTATATTGTGGCGTGTCGCTTCGGGACTTTACCTTAGTAAGCTAATCACTGGTAATACTAAAGATAGAATTACCTACCAGAAGAAACTGAAAGAATACGATAATAAGATTGCCACTTCCGAAAAAAACTTGAAAGATATTGAGAACAGAATAACCAAGGTGGAAGACAGTGCTTATCTGGACGGAACTATGAGTATTGACAGAGCCAAAGGGATTATCAAGCAACTAGGTGGCAAATTGGCTGATGAAAGAAAAATGCTGTCACAGTATTATATGGAAAGGGAACAGATTCAAGGTCTGCTGATTAAAGTGGACGAACCTAAAGAACTGGACGTTTCTAATATTACGGATGATAAATTGAGATTTGAGATTATACACGAAACTATAGAATACGCATTTATTGATAGAATTAATACTATCAAGTGTAATATTTCTATCTATATACCATATAATAATGAACCGCTTAGATTTGAACTGCATACTAAAGCCAACAAAGTGTTTTCACTGATAGACGGATATTCCAAAGGGGAAGAAATAAAATGCTATGAAAGGCGGTTTATAACTCCTAGAAACGTGGAAAAAAGTTCGGAGTATAATAAAAGATATTGTCAGGAACACAAGGAAGAAAATGCCAGAAGACAAAGGGAGTATAGAGCCAGAAAGAAAGCATTGAAAGAAAATGGATTGTAGCCTACTACTATATACGGTACTATACTACCTAGGTGGGTAGTATATTTAAATGGTAGTATATAATAGTTCATATTGTATTCTTGTTATTATCTCATTGCTAGTATTAGTTATAAAAGTACTCCTATTTGTAGTTCATTGAAAGTTTCGTATTTATGACTTGGTAATGTTCTAGAAGCTAAATATGCTTGTATATGTGAAACTCAAAATTTTATAGCTATGAAAAATTAGATAAGAAAAGATGCAGGGGTATATCTTATCCCCGATTATATGGAAACGCACACTATTACCACTTATAGTTTAGCGAATAAAGCATTTCTCCGCACTTATTTTCCAGAGTGCGTGTACGGACTTACCCCATCCATGAAGTTCAAAAGGAGAAAAAGTTAATAATATGTTATTTGTTCAGAACTGAAAAAGCCAACTTATCCATTTGTTTATAATGGGTAGGTTGGCTTTTGGGCTTAATAGTGTTGTTTGGCTATAAACAAATTAGGGTATAAAATAAATCTCTCTACCACCATCAATTGTTACTCCATTGCTGCTCCATGTATAATTGTAATTCTCGGTTTGACTAAAACCATTATAGTCTATAGTACTACCATTCAATGATTTTGTCTGGTTTTTAGGAGCGATACCTAAATAGCCAGCCCAATAAAGACAATCCACCTCGTCAATGTCTATACTATAAATGTCATAGTAGAACAACATGTATTTACTATTGGGAGTAGTATAGTAATCGAAGTCGTGAAGTCTTTCCCATTCCAATTTGTTATCATTGTCAAAGAAACGTTTTGTTTGAACTTTAATAATATTTCCATCTTCCCATGTGATAGTGTATTCTCTATTCTCTCTACTGTCTTTCATAAAGATGAGATGTCCTTCGGAATCATATTTACATGTTTTTGTATTGGAATAAGTATAACCACTGGATTCAGTAATCGTCTGATGGATTTCTTCTGCAAATCCTTGTGAGTTCACCCATACCTCAATCGTATAGTTTGGGGCTTTATTACTACCATCATACTCTACTATAACATCAGGTACGCCAACAGCTTTAGTCTTTGCAGGATAATTGTAGGTAAATGTAGCCGTTCCATAGTCATCCTCCATTTTAGTAAGAAAACCATTTGAATAAGTGAATTTCATATCATCCACTTGTTGTGGAAACTTGTTCTTGAATACCTTTTCCGCTTGGGTCTGGGCTTGTGAACGCTGCTGGATTCTGATTTTAGCCAATGCTTTCGTCCCATTCTTTGGCAAAAGAGAAATGACACAACCGCGGGCATTGGGCGTCATATTAGGCTCTATATCCAATGATATTTTTTCATTGCGTATCACTGCACGACTTTTTATTGTCGCACTCACCCAATCGGCTGCATCTTCGGGAATGAGCACTTCGTAATCGAAGTTTACGTCTAATGGTATGGTTACTTTTCCTCCGTCTGTAGGTATGCTGTAGGTAAGCGGCTGTCCTTCTTCTGAACTGCTGATATTCATTTCCCATTCGTAGAAGTTAATCACGTTCAGAGATGTATATCCGTTTCCGTCAGAAACCAACACATTGACATACCCATCAACATAAGAATCGGGAGCGGTCACTGTTATAATGCCACCGTCTGTAGTCTGATTTTCCAATCTTACTTTATAATTTCCGTCTGACGAGGCTGATACTATAGTCTTATCTGTAGTCCTTTTCAGTGTATATGGAATCTGAACAGTCTGCCCTGCTGAAATGCCTTGTTCTTGCACATTAAAAGTTATACTTACAGCTTTATATCGGGGAAGAGTAAAAGTTGTATTGTCTGCCAATGTAAAGGTTACTGTATTGTCATTGACTGTCACATCTTTAAATGTTTCATCAACAGTTGTAGCGGCAGCCCCTAACTTAGTCCAGTTAGCCCCTTTATCATAAGACACATACCAGAAATTATTTTCTATCTTTAATTGTGGAGTGATACCGTCCTTTCCATCCGTACCACTTTCTCCGTCTTTTCCATCAGTGCCTATAGCCTTTATTTTATTTCCGTCACTATCCAAAAGCCATTTTCCATCGAGTGTCCAATAGTAAATTCCATCAGAATCCTTTGACACCCCAATAATAGGCGTGACTCCATCTTTTCCATCAGTACCATTTACTCCATCCTTTCCGTCTGCACCATCTTTCCCATCCTTTCCATGATAGATAGTTATGGGTTGGCTTTTAGTAAATGTAATAGTATAACCCACTTCCTTACCATCCTTGGTAATAGGAGTTACGCTTGTTACATAATCGTTGTTTTCCAACGCTGCCACAATGTTTTGCAGAGAGGAGATATTTGTGTTTATTTGTTTGCAGATTTCTTCCAGTTGCGTAACCCTATTCTCCAAATTGTCTACTCTGTCTATAATAATAGAATCATCATAATTGTCACCGCAAGACGTAAAGCTTATACTAAAGAGGATGGCAATAATTGCCATTCCATTTAATCTGAATGCTTTCATTGTTGTTTTATTTTTAATATGAATCTATTTAATGTATTTATTCCCACTTAAAAGAATAAATTGTAATATCAGTTTCGGTACGAGTTTCTGTTACATTTCTTTCATCGTCAGTAATAACACCGTCACCATTCTTGTCTGTAAATGAACGCTTGGTAGTTTCTACGCTTGTATATGTTACAGTACAACTTTCCAAATACCCGTCTTTATTTAAAGTATAGTCAAATTTAGTTGTTTCTTCATCAGTATATTCATATTTGCAAGTCTCTTTATAATATTCATCGTAATATTCGCTTTTATCAGTGTACTTATTGAATATCTGTTCGGGCAGTTGGTTAGTACGCATACCTATCAGTTCGGGATGTGCGAAGAAAATATAATCATCATCTAAAGGAGTCCAACTTTCATCTTCTATGTTTGGGAACCATCCCTTACAAGTCTTTCCATTGTAGGTATATTCATAAACATAAGAATTTTCACTATTATTCTCTTTGTAGATATATTTTGTCATTTTCCCATTATCCCAAGTATAAGTATAGCTGCAATCGTCACTACTATGTCTTTCATCCATTTCATCTACCTTAATTAATTGGTTGGATGAATTATAAGTGAATATTTTGCTATATTCTCCATCTCCTTGTTGTTTTCTTACCAAATTGTCAGTAAGCGTGTATGTATTTGCATCATCATCATCAGAAGTTGCTATAATGGTATTATTCCCCCAAGTAAAACGAGTAGTATAATATTCTTTATCGTTCCAACTGTCAGTAACAGATATTAATCGCCCTTTGCTATCGTATGAGAATGTATATATTTCAATACTACCCTCTGCGTTAGTTTCTTTAATCTCCATTAGTCGTTTTTGATTGGTAATAATACCATCATCGTTTTTGATAGGTTCTTCATCATCATCACTGCAAGACGTGAAGTTAATGCTCATAACTACGGCTAATAAAGCCATTCTAATTAATCTAAAAGTTTTCATCTTTGTTTGATATTTAAGTTGTTAATGTTTGCTGATAATATATTATCGCTAGCACTTCTATTGAAGTAGAAATCACATATACGCCACTTTATCCCCAGTGGAAGTTGCATAAATATAAGTGTCGTGCTAAGAGGTCGAACACCAAATTTTTAAATTCTATATGATTTTGGTGTCTATATAATTCTTGGGCTATTTTACATGCTTCGGCAAAACTGCTTATTCCCTTTCGTACTTTGTTTAACGTGACAGATTGCTCTGTTACTATCCATACAATACTATATAGTTCTGATTCTTTTATATCATACTTAATCAGTTTGCTTAATTGGGGATATAGAGAACAATCACAATACATGAAAAATGTGTATGTGTTATTATCTGGAGAAAAATTAACTGGACCAAATTTTACATGGTTTCCCACATCTATAAAATTAAGAAATGGTAACTCCAAAATTGTGTCATGAGTACATAAATAAGACTTTACATAATAAAAGAATGTGATTCGTTCAAATCTTTTATTCATGTCTTTTATATCCTTACCCTCAATTATCAAAGGCTTTTCATCATATCTAATGCCATTTTCTATTTTTATATAGAAAGGTGAACGAGGTGCTAAAAGGTAATCTCTTAGTCCTAATTCTCTTTTATGCAATGAAATTTTGGCTGTTACCTCTATATTATCTCTCTTGTATTTATAGGAAGCAAATTTTAGTCTGTCATCGCTCATATAAAACTTTGTTTATAGTTGCCTCCCAATTCCCCGAAGAAGCGGATAAAAAATAAGGTGTGGGAACTATATTTGCTTTATCCGTAGTATGGCTTCTCGCATTGCCTTGGCATGGATAAAACAATAGCAACCCACACCAATATTGACAATATCTAAAAACCCTTATAAGTTCATATAAGGTAGGTATATATCAAATGGTGTGGTGCTATTGCTATCATCTTCATGCCGTATAAAATTTTGCGAGAATTTTACTACGAAGATAATTTCAATAACACCTTTCGTTAAATATGTCCTTTCAGTGTCTTAACGCATTAAGACCTCTGAAATTGCTGCAAAGTTAGCGAAAGGTTTTGAATAGCTAAAGATAAAACGCTGATAAATGCAGTCCCAAGTGTTCCAAAACATATTTGTAGTAAGTAATTAGCTAGTATCAGTTTCTTTTAGTTGTAACTTCATAGCGGTATAAAAATTAGAAGTGGGCATATAAGACGATAATTTTTAAAACTCATACCTACTATCAGTTATAAACATTATAGCTGTTTTTCTGATATTGCAGATTAGTACGGCTGTTCGATACTTATAAATACTCCCGAAAAATCAACATACTATAGGTTACAAGCTGCATCATGCCTTTTTTAAAAGATAATTTTCTTACGCTTGCACCAATGCGGAACTAATTACATTATCGCTATCTGTTTGGCTTGGAATCATGTCCCATCAGATTTATATATAACCATTATTTACAGTTCTTCTTACATTGCAGTTTTTGAAAGTTACTGTATATTAGAGAACGGGACAAAGTTCTTTATTTCTGAGAATGGCATGATAACAACAGAAATTTCAAACTTTGTCCCACTAATTAGAAACTCAAACAATCATAAGTATTTAACAGTTCTTCTTGTCTTAGTCCCAAGTATCTTTTAGTTATGGTTACAGAACTATGATTAAACAGTTCCATAAGTTTAACTAGGGCAAGTTCTGAATTGTCACTGTTCATATTATAAACTTGTCTGCCAAAAGTCTTTCTAAGTGAATGACAACTAAAGTTTTTCACTTTTAAGTGATATTTCTTCTTTATCTCTTTTAGTATTACATTGATTCTCTGAACAGTGAAAACAGTTCCTTTTTGACTTACTAAGATAGGTGCATTAATTCCTATAGGCTTTATCTGTTCATAGCATTCTTTAATGTGCTGCCCAAGTTGGGCATTTATCCTAATAGTTCTCACCTTATTTGTCTTTTTCTCTATTACTGTAAACTCACTGGTATTTAATATCTGTTTCCATCTCAAAGCTAGAATATCTGATATTCTTAAACCAGTGAAACACCCCAAAGCTATAAGAAGTGAAATTTTGTAATTTCCATCTTTAGCCAATTTCCTTATTAAATTCATTGCATCAGACCAAACTAGATAATCTGCTGTAGTGCTTGAATATTTTAAACTCATAATGTTCTGTTTTATATGTAAATAAATAAAAGTGAATGTTTCACCATTACCAACATACTAGCCAATTAGTTAATATATTGATTTATAGCAAAACATTCACTTTGTATATTAGTGAATATTCTATGATTGTATATAAATAAAGATAGATATAATCAGTATCAATAAAAAAGGATTGATAACACCAATTATTATTAGTAGCAATACTACTAGTATGCTCCATAGTACTAGTTTTTCATTATCATTCATTCTGTAGTATTTTTAAGTTATTAAAAAAGAAAGGACACCTAATAAATAGATGTCCTCTCATTAATTAGTTTAGCCCAAGAACCAAGAATATTTATTATCCAGTCCTTGTAATACATTGTTCAGCCCAACACTTACCTCTGTAGCATTTACCCCACGTTGTAAATAGCTGTCTATGTAGCTGTTCTTGTTTGACTGTGTGAGTAAATTATGAAAATCAAAAAGAGATATAGCATTATCTTTCACTCCAAATACTTCATTTGTGTAATAATCACGACACACACTATTTATTTGGCTGTCAGTGATTAGTAGCCTTGGTATTGCTTTCTGTCTTGTGGGTGAAAGTGCCTGGTACATTCTCATTCTGCCTACCACTTGTGCAAACTGTGTTTCAGATAGATAAGTATCTGATAATGCCTGCATCAAATGTATTTCTTTGGCAGCATTGAAGCTGTTAAGCAATTCCAGTACATTTCTGTAAAGTTCATTGATATTGGTTACTTCCATGTTGAACCTCACACCCTCACCAGTAAGAATCTGATTGGAACAAATTTTCATTCTCCAGCCAATAAAGACGGAAAACTTTTCTAAGCCTTTGGAAGAACGGTACAGATTCAAGTCACTGTAATTTCTTACCCCACCTATGCACAGTTCAAGTTTTTGCCCTCTTATTGTTTCAAAAATGGTGGGAACAGTAAAAGCAAACGCAAGTCTTTGATAGAATTGTGTCTTTTCACATTCTAACAGTTCATTTGCTTTCTTACCAAGCGCGGACGGTATTCTGCCACGTACTATATGCGAAACTCTTATTTCCGGAAAGCTCACCTTTTCACCTGCATAGAATGAACTTGCAGCCTCATGCACACAAGAAATAAAGTCTTGGTGTGAAATGGTTGATTCCAAGTTAGCCCAAGTAGGCACAACACATTTGTTTGCAAGTTCTTCCAGTGTAATAGAATCTGTATTTGCTTCCAAGAAAGTAATGCTTGGCGTTGCAGTTTCTTCCACAATTATAGTAGCTTCTTCTGCATATTCTCCTAAATTCAAAGTTCTTTTCTCTGTTGGCATGATAACTAAATTATTCATATTGATAAAAGTTTAAATGATTAATAATTCTTTTTTATATCAATATACAGAGGGGGACTAAGTGGGTTGTGAACTCGTAAGGCAGACACTCTTATATATTTAAGGTTACTGGCTGAATGGGGAGGGGGATTCTTATATGAAGTACTTTATATATCTGTTTTCTTGACTTTTAGCTAAACTGAATGTAGGTGATTAGCTAGTTTAGTCAAGCATGACGGAATACTGTATATCTTCTTTCTTCTTTTTAGTTTTTATATTCAGCACTTTAGCTATATACTCCAAAGTTATTTCTTCGGAAGTTATTCTATTAGTTAGCAAACTCCTAATTTCTTCATCTTTCATATAGTCTAGCTTTCCAGCTATTTCAATAAGTAAGCTGTTTCTTCTTCTGACACTGCCATCTTCCATTACTGTTATTTCATCGTTTCTGTCTGGTGGAACAACACCGTTATCAATGCACCAGTCATAAATAATATGATAGATTCTTGTATCTGTATCATCTTTCTTAAAATCTGGAATAATGGACTTGTTCAGTATCAGCAAACCATTAGTTATATATTTTATCTGTCCTGCATTGACTGCTATTTTCAGATATTTGTCTAATGTCTTTGTATCAATGCCCAGTTTTTTAGAAAGTTCCGTTTTGTTAAGCCCATCCAGATACGGATTTTCACTTATATACTTGTTCGTTTCCTTTTTACATATTGCCTTTATTTTAAGCAAGAAGTTCTTTACGTTGATTCTCTCACTGGCTTTTGCTATGTTCATATCATCATTAAAGAAACTGTTATAAATGTAAAAGAAGTTTTCATTGCATTTTTCCACATGATATTTATTGTACGTCTTATAGCTTCCCTCTGCTATCACATTGTTACTTATTACTTTATCAATAAGATTCTTATTATTCTTTAGCCTTGAAACGCTTCTTTTAACTGTGCTTAATGATATGCCTAATTTTTCGGCAATCTCCTTTTCTGTAATATTATCCGCAATGGAAGTTTTATAGTTCATCCTTGATTTTATATAGGCATATACTATGGCATCCTTATTATCTATATTATTAATGTCTTTTGTCAGTGTCGTATATTGTTGTTCCATTGTGCGCAAACGGTTGGTTATTTGATTCTTCTTGGTATATGTTATAAATTTCTCCGTTTTTCAGAGCCTTGTTGTATTTACGTGTTCCACCTAGATACCGCTTCAATTCCTTTCTGGTATTGAACAGTCTGTTGTTGTATATCATCATAATGTTACGTTTTTGTTATTAGTTACTTATCTACGAAAGCTCAAAATCTGATAATGAAGTGCGAAGCACTGAATTATCTATGTTGTAATGTTAGTATTGTAGTAATGTATAGAGTATCATTTTTCCCCTATACTTGGTGTCAAATTTCCCATAGACTACGGTTCATTTTTCCTTAGTACCACTTCACTAAGACTATCTTTAAAAAACATCTGTAATTTACTTCCTTGTGTTATCTGGCTGGCTATGTATGCCGGAACAAGTATTATATGCAATTCTTGATACTGCTTTATAGAGAAGCTCCGGTAGTCATAAATTACGAGACTGCCAATTATCCAGTTTAAAGTAGAATGTAATTCTACGCTTGTTTATCTGCTTCTTTTTCTTTAGAAAGCCGTTCATTTTAGCCCATATACCGACAGCCACCTTATTGCCGGTAATGCCATCCTTGAAAGCCATTTCCTTTAATTGTTCAAACGTGTAATACTCCATAATTGAATTGTTTTAGGTTAGTTTCATTATATACTGTAAAATCTATAGTGCTTGAATTACTCTAGGCAGTTCTGGATATACCCCTGCTCGTGGTAACTCTTTATCTTTTTATCTCTATACGATTATACTCATTTCTGGACGGTGTACCTAATCAAAGGAACACTTTCTATAGATAGCTTGTCTATATCGCCATATTGCCGTTATTCCTTTCTCTGAATAAGCTGGCAGACAAGAATAGTGACTTTATGCACTTCTTTTGTCAATAGTTTATATTTATGGCTATTGACGGATAGGCGATATTCGGAATAGATAGTTAAATAACTGTATATTAGCGATTAATTAACGTATCGAAGTAGGTGCTATATAACTTGGTTAGTAGGTAAAAAACGGCAATAAAAAAAGGCAGTCAGTTATCCGGCTGCCTTTGTATCCCCTAGAGTATCAGATTCATTAGCTAGATAAGTAGTTACAGTAGTACTACTAGTGTTTTAATAGTACATTGATTTTAGTACTGGATTGGAATAGATTACTACTACTAGTTAATAAAAATGTCTTATAGTACTTTTTAGTATGTAGTTCATATTATGCCTAACAAGACGTTTTTGTTAATATATGATAATCGAATGGTGCAAAATTACCACACATATAGATATATTACATACCTTTGTAACGCTGATACGGCGGCATTTGCTTTAGCGGTAATTTTGCCGTATAATATTTTAATACATATTTATTATGAATCAAAATTTAAAGGTATCAGCTAAAACATTTGTACAGGTTATCAATGAAGGTCGCCAAAAGCAAGCCGATTTGTGTGGAAAGTGGTTTTCTGCTAAAGAAACTGGTGAACAGCTAATCCGAAAAGCGCAACAGTATCTGGATGCCTATAGAAAGTATGTTGAATTTTTGGAGAAAGTTGTAGAACTGAATCCTAAAGATTTGGATATGGAACTGAATTTTTCCAAATTTGAAAGCATATTGAAGGAGGCTACACCAGAAGCTAGAGAAGCCCTTCTTTCCAAATACCGCGACTAATGTTTTAGGCTACTACTTCGGTGGTAGCCTTTTTTAATTTATAAGGCATGAATATAACAGAATACGCAGAGAATTTATTTAATCTGGCATATAGCCAAGAAATGATAGATTTCATTACTAATCTAGGCGATACTAGTAGTGATGAATGGCGTATGAAAGTTACTGCCATACGAGAATATTACTTCTTTGTATTCTATAAGAATACTAGTCAGTTCTTTATAGTAGGATATATGAGAAGAGGTAATAATACTACTGACTTTGTTTATATCAATTTGAATAATGCCTTTATTCTATCGCAGCATTTGCTATCCAGATTCCGCAAAAGAGTAGTAGCGGATGGTATGAAGTATGATTTAAGAGGTCGGATGTTCGATATACTGGAACATTCCATACAGACACTTATTAATATCAATGAAGAAATGTATCTATGTAACACTGGCATATCAGATAAATATAACGATAATTATTTTGCTTGGACTAAATTCGGACTAATACCAGTAATAAGATATAGCGATATTGTGTTTTGTGGTACTACGTTCATATCTGTAGATATGTTGAATGAGAAGCAAAAGGAGTTATGGGATAGTGTTCACTCCAAGTTGCTAGAACATAACTTATTGAAAGAATAACCAGTTTATCCTGCCATATTTTCCCACGTATTATGTAATGTATAGTAGATAGTACTTTTGTACACTAAGTAACAAGATGGTTAAATAAATACTAATAATATCCAACCCCGGACATGGGCACCAGGCAGGGACAAGGGACGCAGGGACTTGATGTCACCGTTCTTGCGGATATAAAAATGATAACCTGCGCCGGAGAAGCCCCGGCGCAGGTGGTCTGTCGTCAAGTCGTGCTCCGTATAGCAGCGGTCGCAGCGGGTGGCGGAACAATGGACGACGATAAGATTGATGAATCTCATGAGAATTAAAAATTAGAAATTAAAAATTAAAAGTGAAGGAAACCCGCTACACTGTCATGGCATGGGCGCTCAGGGCACCAATAAGCGCGGAGGCTACAGCGATTATCACTTTCAGAATCTTATCCCAAACAGATGATTTTGTACTCATAAAATTAAGGATTAATGGTTAAGAATTAATGGTTAAGGATTAGTGATTAAGGATTAAGGGCTAATGATTAATGGTTAATCATTAGGGATTGATTAGCGATAAGCGATTTGCTTGTGTTCATTAACCATTAATCACTAACCCTTAATCATTCCTTCTTTATCCCAGCGGATTTTCGCCCTGGTCGCCGTCGCCGCCTCCGGAACCACCGCCTTGATTGCCGCCACCGGAGCCGCCCTCCTCGGGCTTGTCGAGCACAAAGCCCACATTCGCCGGGCTGCGGGTCACGGCGGTACTGCCGTTCACCAGCTTCAGCTCCTTGTCGGGGATAAAGCGGATATTCACCTTCGAGATATTGCGCACCGTACATTTGTCCGAGGCCTCCATGCCGGGACAGCGGAACGTCATGTGGAAAGTGCCCAGCTGGTTCAGCTTCACCTTATCGCCATTGGCAAGGTTGCCTTGAATCTCCTCCACCAGGGCTTCGATGACGTGCTTCACGTCGCCCTTCGTCATGGCACAGTTTTTCTGAATGGAGGCGGCAAGGACATCGATGTCCACGGTGCCGCAGGTCTTGGGTTTCTGACGGAGATAGTACAACATGGGCGAAGCCGGGTTGCTCACGATTTTACGGCGCTGGAAGCGCTCTACAATTACATCCATAAATTTGAAAAGTTAAGGTTTAAGTTAAGAAAAATGAGTTATAAGAGAGAAGTGGGTAAGGGAAGGGATAGGGCGCCCGAATCAATGATTATTCCTTTTCTTAAGCACATTACAAAGATACAACATTAAGAAGCGGAAGTCAAGTGTTTTGCCATTTTTTTTACTACAAAAAACACGGAGACACAGAGTTTTTCAAGCAATAAGAAAAATCTCCGTGTCTTTGTGTCCCTGTATTCTATAAATTTCCATCCATCACTTTGCATTCCTCGTCAGCCACTCCAATGGTGGTATGTAGTCCACCAGTTTTGTCATGCTTTGGTTATGATGGAAATAGACTTCACCGGTTTTGCCATTACGGTGCTTGGCTATGATGACGATGCCCAGGCCATCGGTGGGATAAGTACTCTTCTTATCGACGGTCTTGCCGTAGAGGGCAGGGCGGCAAAGCAGCATTACCATATCCGCATCCTGCTCTATGGCGCCGCTCTCGCGCAGGTTGCTCAAGGTGGGGCGATGGTCTATGGTACCGTCGCTCGCCCGGTTCAGCTGGCTCAGCAGCAGTACGGGGATATCCAGCTCCTTGGCCAGCAGCTTTGCCTTGCGGCTTGCCTGCGCCACTTCCTGCTCGCGGTTACGGTTTTTCTGGTCACTCCTCATGTCACATAGTTGCAGATAGTCCACAATCACCATGTCACAGCGATTCTTGCTCTTCAGCAGGCGGGCGGAAGAACGCACGCGGTCCATGCTCGTCATCGGATGGTCGTCTATCAGTATGGGCAACCGCGACAACTCGGCAGACGCCTCATGCACCTGCCTCACCTCGCCGGGGGTGAGCTGGCCGCTGCGCAGGTGTTGCGGGTCTACCTCCTCCGTAGCTGCAAGCAGCCAGCGGTCGCCCAGGCGCTCGCCTTGCATTTCGAGGCTGAAGACCACCACATGACGCCCCGCCATGGCAGCGGCACGGGCCAGGTGGAGGGCAAAGGCGGTCTTCCCCACCGACGGACGGGCAGCAAGGATGTTCAAGTCGCCGCGCTGCCAGCCCGCCGTAACGTGGTCCAGAGCGTCAAAACCCGTAGGGATACCCGTAATACCGTTGCATCCGTGCTCCATACGCTGCTCCACCTCGGCCAGCGTGTCGTCCATCAGCCGGTCTATGGAGCGAAGGTGGTCGGCTACGCCGCTCTCGTCCTCCAGCCCCTCCAGCAGTCGATGGGCTTCCACCAGAATGTCGTCAATATCCATCGACTCGTCGGCACTGAACGCCAGCAGTTGCTGGAATCCCGTACGCATGATACGCCGCGTGTGCAATTGCCTAAGGATGAGCGCATGATACTCCAGATGAGCACTGGAGCTGACCTTCGAGCTGATGCGTAACAGTTCGTAAGGCCCGCCCACGGCATCGAGTTTGCCACGGGCTGCCAGTTCGTTCTTCAGCGTGATGGTATCTATGGACTTCGCGCTGCGATACATCGATTGCAGGGCGGCAAAAATTTCCAGATTCTTCTCCTCGTAGAACATCTCAGGACGAAGTTTGTCCGCCACCAGAGGCATGGCAGCGCGCTCTATCATGCAGGCACCGATGACAGCTTCTTCGAGGTCACTGTCGTGGGAAAAAGTAGTTTCAGTCATCATATTCATTTTCAAAAGATTTGTCCGCCAGATAGGTGGCGGCTTGTTTACAATATTTTTGGTTGTTCAGATGGTCGTAATATTCGTCGATGTTGTCCAGTGCCCGCTGTTTCTCGCCTGCCGTCAATTTTTTCCATTCGCGACGGGCCCGGCCGATGTTTACCTTGGGATGCTCGGTGATGTCATGAAACTTTTCCCAGAAGATGCAGAAGTCCTCTCCCACCCCAGCCACCGGCGCTGCCTTCTTCTTCCGCGGGGCTGCTTTAGGACGGGCATTGCCAGTAAGGAAATCATAATCGGGGATACGGATGTGCATCACGTAGGGGTTGGCCACCCGCTCCACGATGCCGGCGTCGAACATCTTGTTGAAGAAGTAGCGCGTACGGTTGCGGGGCCACCCCAATATCTCCATCCAGCGGGCCAGGGAAAGTACGGACTCGCCACGTACACAGTCGAAAAGGTGTCCCCTGACGTTGCAGGTCACCGTGCTGTAGTTGACGTGTGTCAGCACAAAGACAAAGGCTTCGAAGGCATCGGCGGCTTTCTCTCCGGTTTTCATATTCATTTGTTCCTCAAACAAGGCTTTGGGGAAGAGGAGATAGCCTTTCTTCAGCATCTCCGTTGTCATGGGGCTCATTTCTTTTTCCATTTTTGTCTATTCTTAATTCGATAATGCGACAAAGGTAAGGGACCAGCCAGGGGGATACAAATAAGCAGTTAGAATCGGCTAAAAATTAATGAAATACATAAGGTGGCGAGAGAGGGGTTCACCTCATCCTCCACCACCCTATATAATAATATACTAAAATAATCAGAATGTATTAGAAATACATTCTCTATTTCGCATATTTTTTAGAGACCAGAAGATACGGATTTTTCACGGTCATATCCTTCACGTGGTCGGGCATCCCCCAGTAGCTCAGGAGGATGCCTATCTGTACGGGGGTGAGGTGGGCAGTCCTGGCGGTATAGCCCTGGTCCGTCAGATCCTTCAGCAGGCAAGCGTGTTCCGCAATGGAACGGCGCAGGG
Organism: Bacteroides sp. AM44-19; assembly: GCF_003603395.1. Taxonomy (NCBI): domain Bacteria; kingdom Pseudomonadati; phylum Bacteroidota; class Bacteroidia; order Bacteroidales; family Bacteroidaceae; genus Bacteroides; species Bacteroides sp. AM44-19. The sequence goes on from NZ_QTNB01000005.1 coordinate 16,617, forward strand.
CCTTTACGGCCGAGCAGGCATACGCGTAGTTTGGGTAATAGGCCACTGCCACATCTGCAATGCGATGGCATCCCTCGAGCAGCCATTCAAAACTTTGTTCTTTTATCATTTTGCATATATTTATTAATAAAACATGTTGCAAAGTTAGAATGGGAGGGAAAACTGGGAAAGTTCGAGTGGCAATAAGAAAACTTGCTCAAGAAAAATGAATGTGTCAAAACGGTTGATGACACACCCTCACTGTCTTATTGATAAAAGCAACACTTTCATACTATAATAGGGAAGCACACATTTTGTGTATTTCATGCAACTTATCGGTCAGCGATTTTTCTTTAAGAGAGACAGCCATATTATATCTCGCCTGCCTATTAACGAGAAGTTCCGCACTAATCCCTAAGGCTGCTTCTACCATAAGAGCGAAGTCACTGGTTACATCTCCCTCTCCCTCTTGAAGTACCCCAGCACCGTGGCCGGTGTAAGACAGCAGCGTTCCACGCTTTTCAGGCGGCTCTGAAAAGTATATCGGGAGCATAGCACAAGGCAGAACCAAGTATAGTTCAAGCTACGGTGCAAGCGGTGCTGAAGGTGGTCGAAAAAACGGGAAACACGGGCAAAGAAGCTAGCGATATGCTCGCGGGGAACAAAACGGGAAGGCTGTACGGCAGCATTACGGGAGCGCTTGGCGGTACGTTCCATCTGTGCAAGGGTATACTCCAGTTGCTCGATGTCATTGCGGGTGTTCTCCATGGTTTGTTCCAATTTCTCGCGTCGTACCTGCTGCTTGGCATATCGTTCTTTTCTGTCAGCGATTCGATTTTTGAGGTCTTCTGCGGTGAGGTTTATTCCTTTGTTCTGGATTGATTTCATTATAAATGTATGTTTTATAGTTGTTTGTCTGTATATAAGTTCACGAAAACACATCATCCGTCTGCACCGAATGCATAATGCATAAAAGGCAAACGGATGATATATCAGAAGCAAATGTACGATGAATATTGCAGATAAAGTTCTTAATGACCATTAAGTCTTGTTATAAAACATGATATTATCTACTGCAAATTTGGAGATTATCAGAAAACACGTACATTTGCAATGTGTTTTTCATAGTATTAGATTTAAGGTTAACAAAAGATTGGCTGTCTGGGATAGATAGCCTTTTTTTTATGCCCGCACCATTCGATTCATCCAATTAGTATCAATTCACTTTATACAACTTTTTAACCCACCAAAAGTGTTTTTAAACCCCAAAAGTTGTAGATTATAAATACTATGTTTATATTTGCAACATGAAAAAAGCGCTCGAGAAAATGTAGTATCTACAACTCGTCTGTGAAGTAGGTGGCGGTTGTGATATAGACAGCGTTCATAAGACAAACAAGCAAGCAATCTACAACAATAAAAATATGAAAGTTAGACTTATGACGAAAGTTAGTGCTGCAACCCTCATTTCAGCAATTGCCTGCAGCATATTCACGGGATGTACCGAAAAAGACCTATACAATCCCGAACGTGGAAAAACAGAACTAAAGCCGGAGAGCGAATACTTTGACTTTGCAACAACAGCCCAGGTAGCTTTTGACGTGAATTATGGAAAAATCGCAGGAGGCGCATTAATAGAGGTGTTTACAGAAGACCCCATCACCTATCAGACAAACAACCTCTACTCCATCAACGGCGAAGCGGTTTTTAAAATCTTTGCAGATGCAGACGGACGCTTCACCGGCAACGTAGAACTGCCCAAAGCGACAGAAAAGGTATATATCATCTCACAAAGTTGGGGAGCCCCCATGTATGTGGAAGCGGATGTGGAAAACGGCAAAGTGGTGGTAGATATGACCGAGGACAATGCCAACACTCGCTCAGCTGCCATGACACGTGCAAAATCCAACCTGACTATCGACCTAAAGGACAGGAAGGAACGGGTATACTCCATCGTTGGATGGAGACAAGCTCACGGTGAGATTACTGATAATAATGACATTGTAACTAAGGGAAATTTCAACAACGGAACTTTAAAGCAGTTGCAACGCACGCTGTGGAAAGGCCATGACAGCAAACCCAACAATCTGGACAACAGAGATTTGGTGAGAGACACAAAGCACGTGAACACCACCATTGCCCAAGCATATATCAACAACCAGGGACAACACGTAACGATTACCGATGCAGAACTGTATCTGACCTTCCTGACCGAACGTGCCGGTTACCTGACTTCCATCGGCTATTATTACTACAAGACCAATGAAGTTCCCAACAGCCCTGACAAGGTAGACAAATTCATTATCATTCCCAATGCATCCATTGCAGGGGACGACCCATATACCAAACGGTTTGGAGGTGGTAACAAATATTCCCTATATGACGCTCCCATAGAAAAGAATACAAAAATACAACTTCTGTATCGAGACGAAAACGGTAACGTCTCCACCAAATTCCCGGCAGGATATACCATAGGATATTTCATCATCCCCGATGGATATACCCCCTATGAAGGTATCGACTACTCTATAAATTATATATATTCCAATAAAGAATGGAACAAGATATATGCAGACCAACAAGCCCGCTTTATCTCCCTCTCCGCCAGCAACGGCACGGTAGTCTATGGAGTAGAAGATGGCAATGATACCAGCTACGAAGACATACTGTTCTGTATCGATGCTAACCCCAATGAAGCCATTCAAGACCCGGACCGCCCGGTCATAGACCCGGAAGAGCCTACGGTGACGAGCTCTGAAACAACCTACCGCACGTATGCCTACGAAGACATCTGGCCCAATGGCGGTGACTATGACTTGAACGACGTGATTATCGAACACAAACGGGCCATTTCATTCAACAGCAACAATTATGTGCTGAAGGTGGAAGACACCTTTGTACCCGTACAGAAAAGTGGTGCCGCCACATACTTCAACGCATTTGCCGTGCAATATGTGGCCAGCCAGCGAGGCAGCATAGAACTGCCTGCCGGAGCAGTCGATGAAACAGAGACCTCTTCTGTCATCCTATTCCCCGATGCAAAGTCTGTGCAGGGCAACGAATTTACCGTAACCCGTACATTTGCAGACAACACATTGCCTAAGAAGAATCTGGAAACCGACTTGAATCCGTTCATCATTGCCCAGTATACAGCCGGAGCCGACAACCGGACAGAAGTGCATCTGCCCAAGAAGAAAGCGACCGGCAAAGCCAACGCAGAGCAAATCGGAGCCAAAGACGATGCCTACTACATCAACAAGGACGGCAAATATCCATTCGCCATCATGCTGCCAGCCACAACCGGCACGGAAGGCCCCATCCGGTTCACTCCGGCAAAGGAAACCGTACGCATCGACCTGGAGTATCCCGATTTCGCCAAATGGGTAGAGTCCAATGGTGCCACCAATAATGACTGGTATCTCTACTACCAGTCGTCCAAAGAGTGAAATCCTACGACATTGCTTAAAGAAGAGCCGCGCAAATGCAACTATTGCGCGGCTTTTTCATGCATGACCATTACCGTTATGAAATTATTTTTTCTACATTTGCATCCGCTAAAAGGAAACAAAACCGCATCAGGCTGAAAAAAAACATGAGGAATACATCACCCGCCGCACCTACCATCCGCTTCCGCCGCTGGAGCAGAAAAGCCTACGCTGCATTTGCCAGCATAGGACGGTGTGTCACCATCGGTTGCCTGCGCAAAAGCGTGGCAGACAGCTCTCTGTCCAAACAGAAGACTGCGGGAACCGCCGGACATGCCGGATGCGGGGAAGAGAGTACCTGGAAAGGAGAAACGGAAGGAAGGGAAACCGACACCGGCATTCCGCTGGGTAGCAGCAGCGCCCTGACAAGTATCCTCACGGAGCCGGGAACGAACCGGCACATTCTTTTTGAAACACAATTCATCCGCCCCTGCGGGAATACGGGCGGACAAGACACATATAGCCTGAAACAAAAGAGAACAAGAGGTACGGATTACCGGAAGCCATGCAGCAGAATGACGAGCTGCACCGCCCCGGCAATCCGTACCTCTGTCTTTATCCATGAACATAACCCAAGAAAGATATGACCCTACAGAAATTAAAGGAACAAGTGCTGCGCGGCAGCCACATCAGTAAGGAAGAAGCCGAATGGCTGGCTGTGCAACCCGACAAGGAAGCGCTATACGAAGCTGCCCACGAGATAACCCGGGGCCTGGCCTCGGAGGAGTTTGACATGTGCTCCATCATTAATGCCAAGTCCGGACGATGCCCGGAAAACTGCAAGTGGTGTGCACAGTCGTCGCACTACAAAACCCAGGCAGACGTGTACGACCTGGTGGACAAAGAAGAATGCCTGCGGCATGCCCGGCATAATGAAGCCCAGGGCGTGGCACGTTTCTCGCTGGTGACCAGTGGACGGAAGCCCTCCTCCAGAAACATGGAGAAACTGTGCGAAGCCGCCCGGCACATGCGCCGGCACTCGTCCATCCAGTTGTGCGCATCACTGGGACTGCTCAACGAAGACGAAATGCGGGCACTGCACGACGCAGGCATCACCCGCTATCACTGCAACCTGGAGACAGCCCCCTCCTACTTTCCCCAACTGTGCAGCACGCACACGCAGGAAGAGAAGCTGCGCACCCTGCAAGCCGCCCGCAATGTAGGCATGGACATCTGCAGCGGCGGCATCATCGGCATGGGCGAGAGCATGGAGCAACGCATCGAATTCGCCTTCACACTGCGCGAGCTGGAAGTACAGTCCATCCCCATCAACCTCCTGAGCCCCATCCCCGGCACACCGCTGGAACGGCAGGCACCACTCAGCGAGGAGGAAATACTGACCACCATCGCCCTCTTCCGCTTCATCAACCCGACAGCTTTCCTCCGCTTTGCCGGAGGACGCTCGCAACTGAGCAAGGAGGCCGTAAAGCAAGCGCTACACATCGGCATCAACTCCGCCATCGTGGGCGACCTGCTGACAACGCTCGGCTCGAAAGTGTCGGAAGACAAGGTACTGATAGAAGATGCCGGATACCGGTTCTGCGGCTCGCAGTTCGACAGAGAGCACCTATGGCACCCCTATACCTCCACCACCAACCCGCTACCGGTGTATAAGGTGAAGCATGCCGAAGGCGCCACCATCACCCTGGAAAGCGGAGAAACACTCGTAGAGGGAATGTCGTCGTGGTGGTGCGCCGTCCACGGGTACAACCACCCTACGCTGAACCGGGCGGCAGAGAAACAGCTGGGCAAGATGTCGCATGTGATGTTCGGAGGGCTGACACACGACCCTGCCATTGAACTGGGCCAGTTGCTGCTACCGCTTGTCCCGCCGTCCATGCAGAAGATATTCTATGCCGACTCGGGCTCGGTGGCAGTAGAGGTAGCCTTGAAAATGGCCGTGCAGTACTGGTATGGCAAGGGAAAGGCGAAGAAGAACAATTTTGTGACTATCCGTTCGGGCTATCACGGGGATACATGGAATGCCATGTCTGTCTGCGACCCGGTGACGGGCATGCATTCGCTGTTCGGGGCATCATTGCCGGTGCGCTATTTCGTGCCGCAGCCGCGCTCGCGCTTCCACGGCGAATGGGATGAACGGGATACGGTGGAACTGCGGAAACTGGTAGAGGAGCATCACGAGGAACTGGCAGCGCTTATCCTCGAACCTGTGGTGCAGGGCGCTGGCGGCATGTGGTTCTACCACCCCCAGTACCTGCGCGAAGCGGCACAGATATGCAAGGAACATGGCCTGCTGCTGATATTCGATGAGATAGCCACGGGCTTCGGACGGACGGGAAAACTCTTTGCCTGGGAGCACGCGGGTGTAGAACCGGACATCATGTGCATAGGAAAGGCCATAACGGGCGGATACATGACGTTGTCTGCCGTACTGACGACGAATGAAGTGGCGGATACCATCTCCAACCATACACCGGAGGTGTTTATGCACGGACCCACCTTTATGGGGAATCCACTGGCATGCGCCGTGGCATGCGCTTCGGTGAAGCTGCTGACCTCGCCCGAATACGACTGGCAAGGCAAGGTGACTCGCATCAGCCGGCAACTGCAAGAAGAGCTTGAACCGGCACGCCGATTACCGCAAGTGACGGATGTACGTGTGCTGGGAGCCATCGGGGTGATTGAGACAAAAGAACCCGTAGACATGGCGTGGATGCAAAAACGCTTCGTTGAGGAGGGAATCTGGGTACGCCCGTTCGGAAGATTGGTATACCTGATGCCTCCGTTCATTATAGAGCCGGAACAGTTGAGGAAGCTGACGGGAGGGTTGATGAAAATTATACAGGAAATGAATTGAGAGGATAAAGGGAAAATTATTATATCAAGAATTTATGAACGTAACTAACTATATGCAGCAAGAGCTGCAAACATTGAAAGAACACAGCAACCTGCGCCGCCTGCCGCAACTGACACACGAGGGACGCACGGTTGTAGCCGATGGCCGGCATATGCTGAACCTTTCGTCCAACGACTATCTGGGTCTGGCTGCCGACCGCCAGCTAAAGGAAGAATTCCTGCAGACACTGACACCGGACACCTTCCTGCCGACTTCCTCCTCCTCCCGCCTGCTGACGGGGAACTTCGGAATTTACGAAGAGCTGGAGACGGAACTCGCCACACTTTTCGGCACAGAGACAGCACTGGTGCTCAATAGCGGCTATCATGCCAATATGGGGATTCTACCCGCCGTGAGCGATGCACAAACCCTGATACTGGCAGACAAGCTGGTGCATGCCAGCATCATCGACGGCATCCGCCTATCCACCGCACGCTGCATCCGCTTCCGCCACAACGACCTGGTACAACTGGAACGCCTGCTGGAACAACACCATGCAACATTCCGGCAATTGATTATCGTCACAGAAAGCATCTTCAGCATGGACGGTGACCAAGCCGACCTCACGGCATTGGTGCGTTTGAAAAAAAGATACTCCAACGTACTGCTCTATGTGGACGAAGCCCATGCATTCGGCGTAAGGGGACCGCGCGGTCTGGGCTGCGCCGAAGAAACCGGATGCATCCGGGATATAGATTTCCTCGTGGGCACCTTCGGCAAGGCAGCGGCGTCTGCCGGCGCATACATCGCCTGCTGCCGGACGATACGCGAGTATCTCGTCAACCGGATGCGAACCCTCATCTTCACCACGGCATTGCCTCCGACAAGTATTGCCTGGACACTGTTTATCGTACGGAAACTTGCCAGAATGCAGGACCACCGCGAGCATCTGGCAAGAATCAGCCGGACACTGCGCGAAGCATTACAAGCCAAGGGGTACGGATGCCCCAGCGCAAGCCATATCGTCCCACTGATTATCGGCCCCAGTGCCGACACCGTGCTGTGTGCAGAGCTGCTGCAGAGGCATGGGTTCTATGCACTGCCGGTGCGCCCGCCCACGGTGCCCGAAGGGACATCACGTATCCGCTTCTCGCTGACAGCGGACATTACAGAACAAGAGATAGAAGAAATAATTAAATATATATAGTATAAGAAAATTCATCACATATATTATTATGAAACAAGTTTACATCATCAAAAAAAATAATCCCAAGCTGCTACTGTTCTTCGCAGGATGGGCAGCCGACGAAACACCCTTTAAACAATATTGCCCCCAAGGCATGGACTACATGATTTGCTATGACTACCGCACGCTCGATTTCGATACCTCCATCCTGGAGCAATACCGGCAAGTGAACGTAGTGGCATGGTCCATGGGCGTATGGGCAGCTCCCATCGCACTGGCTTCCGTGCCCAAGGAGAAACTGCTGCTTATAGCTTTCAATGGTACCATTACCCCTATCGGTGACACAGATGGAATTCCCGAAAAGACCTTCCGAGACACCTTGAGCGGACTGACTCCCGCCTCGCTCCAGAAGTTCATGCGCCGCATGTGCAAAGACAGCAATGCCTACAAAGCCTTCCTTGCCATCACTCCCCGCCGGGACTTCAACGAAATTAAGGAAGAGCTGGAACTCATTGAGAAAAAATACACCCAAATGAGAGGGATAACCATCGATGAAAACGGCAATTATATCTACTCCAATGATGACGAGATGGATGCCTATGTAAACGATAAATACCAATACATCGATTATGACTACGCTTTCATAGGCGTCAACGACCGCATCTTCCCTTTAGAAAATATGAAACTAAATTTCGATTACATGTTCGATGACGACAAACTGATTGTTGCAGACTGCGCCCACTATGACGAACCAATGTTCCGCTTCTTGCTGCAAGACATGTGGTCGATGCCCATTGACGATTTTCTAAGCCATCTGAGAGAACTGGATACATAACAAAAGGATTGAAAAAAATGACAGATACCCCTACACACCCCATAGACAAAGAACTTGTAGCAAAACGCTTCTCCTACTCGCGAAGCACCTACGACCGCGAAGCCAGCGTGCAACGGCAAGTAGCCGAAAAAATGATGCGCCTACTGACCGATGCCCTGCTTTCCGCAGGCATACCCCGTCCGCAACTTCCTACACACTTCCGCCACATCGTAGAGCTTGGTTGCGGAACGGGCAGCTACTCGCGCATGTTGCTGAACACCTTGCAACCGGAAACGCTGTTGCTGAACGACCTCTGCCGGGATATGGAGGAATGCGTCAGGGAGCTATGCACTACGCGCACTCCCCGCGTCAGCTTCTTGCCGGGTGATGCCGAAGCTCTCGACTTCCCCAGAGAAACCGACCTGATAACCTCGTGCTCCACCCTGCAATGGTTCAACGACCCAGGTGCTTTCCTCACCCGCTGCCACCAAGCACTGGTGGCAGACGGCCTGCTTGCCTTCAGCACCTTCGGCACCACAAACATGCACGAAATACGCCAACTGACGGGGCATGGGCTGGACTATCTCTCCGTTGAGGAGCTGCAAGCCCTGCTGTCTCCCCACTTCGATATTCTCCATGCCGAGGAAGAGGTAGTAACCCTGCCCTTCCCCACCCCTCAGGCAGTGCTGAAGCATCTGAAGCAAACCGGAGTGACGGGAACGGAAAAAAGGATATGGACGCGCAGCCGCCTGCAATCCTTCTGCAAAGAATACACAACCCGGTTCAGTGATGCCGCAGGCAACGTAAACCTGACCTATCACCCCATTTATATCATCGCACGAAAAAAAACAAAATAATGGAAACAAAAAACATCTACTTCATCAGCGGCATTGATACAGATGCCGGAAAAAGCTATTGCACCGCCTGGTACGCCCGTGAGCTTATGCAACGCGGCCTGCGCGTCATCACCCAAAAATTCATCCAGACCGGCAACACCGGTCATTCCGAGGACATCGACCTGCACCGCCGCCTCACCGGAACCGGCTACCTGCCGGAAGACAAAGAGGGGCTGACCATGCCCGAGATATTCTCCTATCCCTGCTCTCCCCACCTCGCCGCCCGCATAGACAAGCGCCCGATAGACTTCGGAAAAATAGAGCGTGCCACCAGGGAACTTTCCCATCGCTATGATACCGTGCTCGTAGAAGGCGCCGGCGGTCTGATGGTTCCCCTTACCGAAGATTTCCTGACGATAGACTACATTGCGGAGAAGCAGTACCCGCTTATCTTTGTCACCTCCGGAAAGCTGGGCAGCATCAACCACACCCTGCTGAGCTTCGAAGCCATCAAGAACCGGGACATCGCGCTCGATACGGTACTCTACAACCTCTATCCCACGGTAGAGGACAAGACTATCCAGGAAGACACGATGAAATACATCAAGCAGTATTTGTTCAAGCACTTTCCCGGAACAAAGTTTGAGGTAGTGCCGGAAATTGTGTAAATTTGCAGCACATAAACGTCCTACTGCACATGGAAGCATTTACATTAGATTCAACTGAAATTATCGTACTCGCTACGGCGGGTGGTCTGTTCCTTATTCAAATTATCTACTACCTCTGTCTCTACAACCGTATTCATGCGCGCAGCCGTGCCGTGAAGCAGGGAGACACGCACTTCACCCAGGAACTGCCCCCCATATCCGTCATCATCTGCGCCCGCGAGGAATCCGAGAATCTGCGCCGCAACCTGGGCGCCGTGCTGGAGCAGGACTATCCCCAATTTGAAGTCATCGTCATTAACGACGGCAACACCGATGAGAGCGAGGATTACCTGACCATCCTCGAGGAGAAATATCCCCATCTCTACCACAGCTTCGTGCCCGATTCCTCCCGCTACATCAGCCGCAAGAAGCTGGCCGTGACGCTTGGAATCAAGGCCAGCAAATATGAATGGCTGGTGTTTACCAATGCCAACTGCATGCCCCAAAGCAACCAATGGCTGCGACTGATGGCACGCAACTTCACATCACGTACCCAAGTGGTGCTGGGATACAGCGGCTACGAACGCGGCAAAGGCTGGCTGCACAAACGGGCGGCATTCGACAATCTGTTCACTTCCATGCGCTATCTGGGATTTGCCCTGGCAGGCAGCCCCTACATGGGTATCGGGCGTAACCTGGCCTACCGGAAGGAACTCTTCTACCAACAGAAAGGATTCTCCGCACACCTCAACCTGCAACGGGGAGACGACGATTTGTTCATCAACCACGTGGCTACCCCGGAGAACACGCGGGTGGAAACGGATGCCAATGCCATTGTGCGCATGCAGCCGCTTCTGCGTGCCAAGGACTGGAAAGAAGAGAAAATAGGCTACGCCTCCACAGCACGGCTGTATCATGGAATGCAACGCTGGCTGGCCGGTTTTGAGACCTTGACCCGCCTGGCATTCCACGCATCCTGGATAGCCGCGATGGTCATCGGCATTCTGCACTTCCACTGGCTGGCAGCAGGCGTCGCTTTCCTTTTGTTCCTGCTCCGTTTCACCATGCAGGCCGTCATCGTGAACAAGACCGCCCGCGACCTGGAAGAACAGCGCAGATATTACTTCACACTACCGGCTTTCGACCTATTGCAGCCGATACAGTCTTTGCGTTGGAAATGGTACTGTCTGTTCCGCAAGAAAAGCGGTTTTCTGAGAAAGTGACTCTCTTATTCGTAACGGATGGAAGTTGCCGGATGGATGCGTGTAATCAAGAATGAAGGGGCCAGCAACATCAGGACCGAAGCCAGCAATGTGCCGGCATTCAGCAGCAGGAACAGCCAGATATTGAAAGATACCGGAACAGTAGCCATGTAATAGGTTTCAGGGTCGAGCTTGAACAAGCCAAACCAGCGCTGCACGAAATAGAATGCAAGGCCGATTATGTTCCCCCAAAGCATGCCTTTCCCGATGAGGAAGACCGAAAACCAAAGGAAGACTTTACGGATGGTAAAGTTATTGGCTCCCAAAGACTTCAGCACACCTATCATGGAGGTACGCTCTATGATGATAATCAGCAGGCCGGATACCATGGTGAACCCCGCCACTCCAATCATCAGAATGAGAATGACCCAGATGTTGACATCCAAGATGCCCAGCCAGGCAAAGATTTGGGGATTGAGCTGCTCTACATTGCGGACGCAATACTCAGCACCATAGCGGTCGGGATTCTCGTCCGTATCGACAGCTATCTCATAGGTGGTTTCTTCCAGCTTGTCATAATCGCGTATTTCCAGCTCCACACCGCTCACCTGGTCCGGCTCCCAGTTGTTCAGGCGATTCACCAGGTAGAGGTCGGTAAGCAGGAATAGGTTGTCGTATTCGGAGAAGTTGGTTTGGTAGATACCTACAATCTTTAGGCGGCGGGCACGCACATCGTCCTGGATGAAGTAGGTGTCTATCTTGTCACCGAGTTTCAATTGCAGCTTGTTGGCAAGAGACTTTGAGATGACTACGCGGTTGGACGAAGCGGAATCGCTGAATTGCGGAAACTCCCCCTCCAGCAGATGGCGGTGGAAGAAGGTGCTATCATACTCCTGCCCCACACCTTTCAGCACCATTCCCTGAAAAGCATCGGCGGTCTTTATCATCCCCGGCTTGGTGGAGTAGCGTTGTACATGCTTCACTTCGGGATAATCGGAAAGCGCAGCCATCATGCTGTCGCCCACCACCACTGGGCGCGTCTCATAAGAGCGTGCAGCATCCAGGTTGCCTATCTGGATATGGGCACCGAAACCTACGATTTTATCCCTTACCTCGCTCTTGAAGCCGACAATGACGGACACGGCAATAATCATCACCGCCAGTCCGAGAGCAATGCCCACCATGGCAATAAGGACAGCCGGACGGGAAACTTGCTTGCCCGGCTCCGAGTTGCGATAAATGCGCAACGCTATAAAGCGAGATAAGTTCATGGGTCATTATTTTTTAGGCGCAGATTACACGGAAGATTTGAAACAAACGTCTTTATCTTAAGTTTTCCGTGTAATCCGCGTAATCCGCGCCTAATGAATTATTTCATTTTATTCGGTTCGTCCTGGATAGGCTTCCAATGCTTTTTGCAGAACAAACAAGGCGCGGTTCAAGTCGTCTTTCTTCAGTACGTATGCGATACGCACTTCGTTGCGACCGGAACCCGGCGTAGTATAGAATCCGGACGCAGGCGCCATGAATACCGTCTGTCCCTCGTATTCGAACTCCGACAGACACCAGGCACAGAACTTGTCCGAATCATCTACCGGAAGCTTTGCCACCGTATAGAATGCTCCCATCGGGATGGGCGAATATACGCCCGGTATACGGTTCAATCCGTCAATCAAGCATTTACGGCGTTCTACATATTCATCGTATGTGTCGCGCAGATAATCCTCATCGGCATCCAGCGATGCTTCTGCGGCAATCTGGCCTATCAACGGAGGACTGAGACGCGCCTGGCAGAACTTCATGACAGCATCCCGGATTTCCTTGTTCTTCGTTATCAGGGCACCGATGCGGATGCCGCACTCCGAATAGCGCTTGGACACGGAATCAATCAGCACCACATTGTTCTCAATGCCCTCCAGATGGCAGGCAGAGATATAGGGAGAACCCGTATAAATAAATTCACGGTACACCTCGTCCGAGAAGAGGAACAAATCGTACTTCTTCACAAGGTCGCGAATCTGGTTCATTTCACGGCGTGTATAGAGGTAACCCGTAGGATTGTTGGGATTGCAAATCAAAATAGCACGCGTGCGCTCGTTAATCAACTCCTCGAACTTCTCTACCTTGGGCAACGAGAAACCCTCTTCGATGGTCGTGGCAATGGTGCGTATCTTGGCTCCGGCAGAGATGGCAAACGCCATATAATTGGCATAGGCCGGCTCGGGAACAATGATTTCATCCCCCGGATTGAGGCAAGCCAGGAAAGAGAACAACACCGCCTCCGAGCCGCCGGAAGTGATGATGATGTCGTCTGCAGTCAGATTGATATTGTACTTTGCATAGTAACCCACCAACTTCTCGCGGTAACTGCGATATCCCGCACTGGGACTGTATTCCAGAACTTTCCGGTCGATGTTCCGTATCGCTTCAATCGCGACTTCCGGAGTAGGCAGGTCGGGTTGACCGATGTTCAGGTGAAATACATGTATACCCCTCTGCTTGGCAGCATCTGCCAGAGGAGCCAGTTTTCTGATAGGAGATGCGGGCATCTCCATTCCGCGAATAGATATTGTTGGCATGAGGTTTATTTACTATTTGACGATTTATGATTTACTATTTAATAGAGTATTTATAGGTGATATTGCTATCACTTTATCATTAAAGTTGCAAATGTAGCGAATTATTTGAAACCAAAAGGAAGGCAAGACCATAAAAACTTTAAAAAACTTATCTATCGTAAAAACTCTATGATATGTAAACAGAAACTTGTATCTTTGAAAAAGCAAACGAGCCAAGTAGAATCAATTGTAAATAGTAAATAGTCAAATAGTAAATAACACCATGGTCATCAACCTTATAACTTTTGCTTCCATACTGCATAAACAAGCATCAGTCCGTAGCTCCCACGAAGTGATATTGACTGAATTGGAAAAATACTTTACCGTCAACTTCATTGATTACAAAGACATAGACAAGTTATCACCCGATGACTTCAGTATTATATTCATTGCCACCGGAGGTGTGGAACGGCTGGTAATCCAGCATTTCGAATCCCTTCCCCGCCCCGCCATCCTCTTGGCAGACGGCATGCAGAACTCACTGGCCGCCGCTCTCGAAATATCTTCCTGGCTGCGCGGCCGGGGAATGAAAAGCGAGATTCTTCACGGAGAGCTCCCCGAGACCATCAAGCGTATTTTTGTCCTGCACAGCAATTTCGTGGCACAACGCAGCCTTTTCGGCATGCGCATCGGCGTAATGGGCACTCCGTCCAGCTGGCTCGTTGCCAGCAATGTGGATTATCTGCTTGCCAAACGCCGCTGGGGTATCGAGTACACAGACGTCTCATTGGACCGCATTTATGAATACTACGGACAGATAACGGACGACGAGGTGGGCGAAGCATGCGCCGGACTGGCAGGAAAAGCGCTTGCCTGCCGAGAGGCAAGCCCCGAAGACATGATAAAAGCCATGCGGCTGTATCGAGCCATCAAGAGGATTGTAGAGGAAGAGCGACTGAGCGCCATTACCCTCAGCTGCTTCCGCCTGATAGACCAAACGGGAACCACCGGCTGCCTTGCCCTTGCCTTGCTGAACGACGAAGGAATCATTGCCGGATGTGAAGGCGATTTGCAATCCGTCTTCACCATGCTGGCCGTAAAAGTGCTGACGGGGAAAAACTCCTTCATGGCCAATCCTTCCATGATAAATGCCCGTACCAATGAAATCATATTGGCACACTGCACCATCGGCATCGCACAAACGGAGCAGTTCATCATACGCAACCATTTTGAGACGGAAAGCGGCATCGGTATTCAGGGAATCCTGCCGACGGGAGATGTAACCATCGTAAAATGCGGAAGCGAAAGCCTGGACGAATATTACCTGAGCACCGGCACGCTTGTTGAGAATACAAACTACATCAATATGTGCCGCACCCAAGTGCGGATAAAAATGAACTCCCCTGCCGACTATTTCCTCAAGACACCGCTGGGCAACCACCACATCATGCTGTATGGCAATTACGAGGATATATTGGAAGAGTTCCTGCAAGCCAATGCCTGCAAACGGATTGAATGATTACTCGTTCGCATCCGGTATCACCACCTCGAAACGCGTTCCTTTTCCCAACTCTGAGGAGACCGAGATAGAACCATGCAGGCGGTTTACGATGGTCTGGCAAATGCTCAGCCCCAAACCGGCGCCCTGCGTAAAGCTGTCTTCTTTGTAAAAGCGTTCGAAGATATGTTTCTGGGCGTCTTCAGAGATACCGCTTCCCGTGTCTTCGACAAAGATGGTGGTATATCCTTCCCGGTTCGTGACATAGCCGAAGGTGATGCTGCCCGTTACCGTGAATTTCTTGGCATTGTTTATCAAGTTGTTCACGACCTGCTTCAAGCGGACGGAATCGGTGATGACCAATTTGTCTTCCCCTTCCGGAATCTCTATACGCAGCTCTACATCCCGAGGCATACTCAGACGCTGGGATTCATGGACCTCCTGCATGATGAACGCCAGGTTGAATGCTCCGAACTTAAAGTCCATCGTGCCCGATTCTATGCGCGAGAGGTCCAGAATATCGTTTATCAACGCCAGCAGCAACGTACAGTTGATGTTGATTGTTTCGACGAACTGCTTTACCTCTTCCGGAGAAAAAGCGTCCAAGTCCTTCAATAAATCCGAGAAACCGACAATGGCATTCAGAGGGGTACGTATCTCATGGCTCATATTGGCAAGGAACGCAGATTTGAGCTTGTCGGCCTGCAAGGCACGGTCACGTGCGGCAATCAAGGCCTCTTCCGTATCCTTGTAACGCTGGATGCTCTGGCATACTCCCAATACCATGTATGGGGTATCGACCGTCAGTCCGTCATAAGCGGTACTGCGGAACTCCCACCATTCATAGCTCCCATCCGCACTCTTCAACCGGAAACTCATCCGTGAATTGATTTCATTGCCCAACAGAATGGCATCAAAATTCCTGCGCGTATGCAGCAAGTCTTCCGGATGTATAAGGGTGTCCATCTCATCACGTGCCAGCAAGTCCGTATCATCGGTATACCCGAAACGGCGCAGCAATCCACCCGGGAAATGGAAACGGTTCATATGCATGTTGTACTGCCACGGATAAATGGAGCTTTCCTCCACCGCCATATTGAAGAAGCGTCTCTGCATCTCTTCTTCGGAGATATTGCGGCATACAATCGCCATTCCCGTCATCTTTTCATTGGCAAAGATAGGTACTACCTCGCCGGAAACGGGGAAATACGTTCCCTGATGGTTTTCCTGCATGAAGGCTTTCTCCGGAATAGAAATAGGTCTCTTTCCGGTACGTACTTTCTTCAACAAGTCCTGCAGGATGTTTTCTCCATTCATGTAAATCCTGAAAATGGAGCCGGCCATCTGCCCTTCATAGAAACGGGACGTATAGGTTTCGGAAGAAAGTCCCAACATCTGTAACAACGGACGGTTGACAAAATGGATGCGCAGGTCGGTATCATACGTAATCAAGCCGTCGCGAATGGAACAGAAGATATTGTCGAACTCGTCGCGCTGCTCCACCAGGCGGTGCTGTATCAACAAGCGGGTCTGGGCATGTATGCGCTTACGCGACTCCCTGCGGTTGGCACGGAAAAGCCAGGCAACCAGCAGCACCAATGCCCCGACAATCAGCGAATAGAACAGAATGAACCAGACACGGTAACGCTCCATCAACGGTATATTCAAAATGATGCCCTTGCTCTCCGCACGGTTCGTGTCCACACGGAAAAACTGCAACTGTTTGTAATCGAACAGCAACTTGCCCCCAAAGTCCTTTACTTCCAATGAGGCGGGTGACTTGCCCTTCAAAATACTTGCAGCCTGCCGGCCGGCAGCAAAAGCATCCTCTCCGGGAACGGCATCATACACACACAGAACACCGTTCGTCATAGCCAGGTTCTGGCTGGTAAACACGGGGGCCTTCAACTTCAAGGAAAGAAAGGGAATCCATTTGGGAGCAATGACAATATGCTTGTAGGCATTGTAGTCATAGCAAATGGAAGTGATGATAGAGTTCAAGGACTTGGCCTGCACATTCAGCACTTTCAACTCATGCTCCGGATAGTTGCTCTTTATGCGTTCCCAGGATTCCTCCACAGCCTTAACCCCTTTAAGGCTCAGGAAACTGCTGTCGGACAGACAGAC
This sequence comes from Bacteroides sp. AM44-19, assembly GCF_003603395.1. Taxonomy (NCBI): domain Bacteria; kingdom Pseudomonadati; phylum Bacteroidota; class Bacteroidia; order Bacteroidales; family Bacteroidaceae; genus Bacteroides; species Bacteroides sp. AM44-19. The sequence continues at coordinate 33,746 of NZ_QTNB01000005.1, forward strand.
CAACTCCCTGCGGGAAGGAAACATGCGGACAGCCGCATCCAGCAAGACATCGAAATCCGTTTTCGAAACATAGCCGGAGACGTTGGGCATTCTTTCAAAGACCCTCTCATCCGGGTATTTGATACCCGAAACCACTACCGGTATCTGATAAGGCAGGGAATCACCGCAATGGGTCAATGTGAAGAAAGCCTCATCGCTGGAGGTCACAATCAAGTCCGTTTTCCGTTGCCTGGCACGCTCGCAGATGCGGCGCATGATGAAGCACTCGGAAGCGAAAGACCAGTAATCGGCATTCAGATATTCAGTAGTGATATTGGCTTTAACTCCCCCCTTGTCCAGTCCGTTCTCCAAATTTTCTGTCAGAAGGCTGTGCCAAGGAGTATTTTTTGTATAGGACTGTATGAAAAGTACATTGTACGTACGTTCCGTAGCCGAAAGTGTTCCCGACATCAACCACAACAAGCCTGCAAGCAATGGAAAGAAAAGGCGTTTCATCATAATATAGATTTTGTATACTCAACGCAAAACTCTTATTCGTCACGCAAATATACAAGTTATATTGAGAATGAGCACAGATTATTCAAAAAAAACTCACTCATCGTGCAATGCTTCGGCAGGCTGTACCTTCATGGCCCGTGAAGCCGGATACCAGATTCCTGCAATCACCATCAATGCCATCAATATCCAGACAATAGAAACGCATATGACAAATCTCCCCCAAGTGGCATCCGTGGCTTCCGTAAAAGTGACATCTGCCATAACCATATTGATACATATCATCAAAGCGGGGATGGAAGCAAGTGCCAACAGCAGCAACCCTTCACCCAGCAATTGCCAGCGTATTCTTCCGCGGCTGCTGCCCATGGCCATGCGCAAAGCAATCTCGCTGCGGCGATGGCGGGTACGGAACCAAAAAGTTCCCATCAGCCCGATGAATACATTGAAAACAAAGAATATCACAATGAGCCTTGCGCTGCGGATATACGGGGTGATTCCTTCGGCAGCATCCCGCTCTATCTTCTGGTCCTTATAGCTCTGTATGTCGAAAAGATAGAATGGAGCGACCTGCAGCTGCGACATCATATCCTGATAAAAACGGGCTGCAAAATTATCCGTATCCGCCTCCGGACGTATCCGTAGGGAGATGAACGGGAGGTACTGGTCCTCATAGAACCAACCGGGGAAAGGAGTCAGGACAAAAGGTCCGTAACGGGCATAGTCATCCGTCTTCTGCAAAGCACAGACTGCAGAGACACGGTAACGGAGACCTCCGCTGTAATAATCCAGAAACTCGCGGCCCACCGCCCTGGCACTTGTCTGAAAAAGACTGTCTGCCAAATCACGGGTCACCACGGCAGGCAGAGGACTGGCAGTGGAATTCCAATCCGAGACATTCCCCTGCAACAGCGGAATGCGCATGACGTCGAAATATTCGGGAGACACATAGCGCACTGTAGTCTCGACAACATGCACGCTGTCCGTCGTATACCCCTGGTAAACACGCCCGCGGGTATAAGTATCGGTACCCAGCCACGTGGCAGCACTTTCCACTGCAGGATATTGCCTGATACGCCGGAGCACTTCCTCCATCGGCTTGAACCAGAAGGTCTGCAGGCTGTCTTCCGACGTGCACGGCACTATCTGTGTGGGATTGCAGGAAATCCTTATCTTATAGACATGCTCCAAATCATACCCCTTAGGCTGCCGTTCTGCATGGGCAAAGCCATAGAGTACATCCACACAATACCACATCAATGTAAATACAATCAACAGCTCGGCAAACAGCCAACCGTTACTGCGGCGCTGGTTCCATATCTGGTGTAAAATAGAATGTATCATACTCGTTACTGTTTTAATTGGGATTCGTTTATCCGCTCATTCTCCGCCAAGAACCTCGGCTATAGGGCGACGGGTGGCATGCCAGGCAGGAATAAACACAGAAAGCAGGTTGAACAACAGACACACCACCAATACAGCCACGAAAACCGCAGGACGGAGGAAGAGCCAGACGCTTACATCAAAATTCGTTCCGGGAGCACCATCGCCAAGCATCCAGTCCTTACCCAGCCATAGGAATATGCACGAAAAGAGAAAACCGAGCAATGCGCCGGCAAATGCCAAGGCCAGGTTCTCGCGGAGCAACTGCACCATCAAGGTAGAACGGCTGGCGCCGTATGCTTTCCTTACCGCAAGCTCAGCCATGCGACGGGACATTTGCGAAGATATAAGTCCGCTGACATTGATAGCGGGCACAATAAGCAATATCAAACCCAGGATGATGCAAGTTACGGCAGGACTCATCGTGTCATTACGGAAGAACTGCCGTTCCGTATAGGTGCTGAGGTCGGGAAGCTCCAGTTCATATTCGACCAGTATCTCGTTGAAGCGGGCAAGCGACTGTTCTATCTGCCGCTTGAGTTCCTCTCTGCCAACACCGGGCTTGACAAGGGCCACAGCCTCGAAATCTCCCCGTAGCCCTTCACTGCCCAGACCGGAATCCCGGGTGGAATAAGGCATCCACAACTCTCCATAGGCAAATGTGAACAGAGAGCTCACATCCTTGGTGACCCCGACAATGCGCTTAGGGCGAAAGTTGACAAAATAATTTTTGCCAATGGCTGCTTCGGCAGACCCGAAAGCTTCGCGAGCAAGCTGTTCGCCTATAACCACGACATCCCGGCAAGCATCGAACTCTTCGGTACTGAAAAGACGGCCCGCCACAAGAGGGATATCGTAGACACGCCAATAGTTCAAATCCACCTGACGAACCGTACGGCGCATTCCCCGCACGGGCGAATCCCCACAGTATCTAAGATAGGTAGGTCCCAGATAGGTGACAAGTTCCGCACCCGGAAGTTCTGCAAAAATAGCGTTGACAGCCCGATAAGACATGCCCGTATTGGAATTGCTGTGGTCGGACTTGCGGTAAGAGTATCCATAAGAAGAATATACCATGCTACTGCGGTGCGACTCGGGAGCCAAGTCAGCCGTCTGGATGTCATACACCATGTAAATGACCATGACAAAGGTTATACTCACTGCCGTACCGATGACGGAAACAGCACTGAAAAAGGGATTCTGGCGGATAAGAGCTAAAATTTGTTCCATAGCTTTCTATTCATCGTGCAATGCTTCGGCAGGCTGCACCTTCATCGCCTTGCGGGCGGGAATACCTATACCGATGACAATCATTAGGGTAATCAGCACAAAGCTGATGGCAGCACAGAGCAGCAGGCGGTCCCACTCCAACGTCGTACCGTTCCTCCAGGAATTCAACTCCAGGTGTGCAAGATTATAATCGATGAGCAATGCAACGGGGGTGACAATTGCCAACAACAATATCCCTTCACTAAGCAGCCGGCTGAAGATGGCACGGTCTGTCGCTCCATGCGCTTTGTGCAGTGCTATCTCCGAACGGCGTTGCTGCGTACGGAACCAGAATGTTCCGAGCAAGCCGAGGAAAATGTTCAGCAGCAGGAATCCCATACCCATCACATAGTTACGGATGTCATTGGTCCATGCCTGCTGGTAGTTGCGACGAATATCCTTGAAAGAACGTATCTCCGAAATGAAGATATTGCCTATGCGGAACTGGCTCTCACTGTCTGCCTTCAGCCTCTCAATGAAGTCATTGTCCTGCCCTTCACGGACGCGGACACAAAGTTCGAGACCGATATAGTAGAAACTCTGCTTCACCATCATGGAATATGAGCTTCGCGCCTGGTCATAATCGTGATAGCGTACATTTTGCAGTGCAGCACCCAGCCGGTAGGTCTTCGTAGTATCACCAAAAAGATAGAACCGCTGGCCTACGAGATCTGTCATCCGGCGGTCGTATTTCCGGTAGAGGTTATCCGAAGCCATAAACTCCCCGCGCTCCAACATTTCAGCCAATTGTTCGGGTGTCTCGCCACGCGTGCCCCGATAGCGGAATACACGGGGAAAGTCCGGTGTCACTAACCTGCGGATGGTCCAACCGGGAGAACGCAAAGTGTCATAGCTTACTTCAGCGCCTGAATTGCTTCCGTTGTAAGGATACGAATTCTGCGAAAGGCTGACCGCTTCTATCTCCGGCCGACGACGCAGACGCTCCAACAACTCGGCTATGTCATCGTGGGTCTGCTGAGAGGTATGCCCGGCTATGTAGTCGGGACTTTTGGGTGTCAGTTCCCCCAACTCTATAAGGTAGCAGTGCTCTATATTAAAGCCTCTCGGCTCCAGATAGGTGGCGGCGCGCGTGTAGAGATAGTCTACCACGTACCACATCACTACACTCACTACCAATAACTCCAACACCAACCATAGGTTTGAGAGCCATTCATTCTTTATCTGTGTAAGAAGTTTCTTAGTCATTTTCTTCAATGATTAATGTTTTGTGATGGAGTTATTTATGCAAACGTCCGCCCAATGCATTTACAATCCCTATTCTTGATGCACGCCATGCGGGAATACCGGAACTTAGTAAGTTCAGCACAAAGCAGAACAACAACGCCCAGCCAAAGGTGGAGCCATGCAGCAATATGCTTGCATCCACTGCCGGAGGACTCAGCGTCTGGCTGAATTCCTGCGCAAACAGCAGTGTATTTCCCAAATAAGCGAATGCTACACTCAGCAACAATCCCATCACCCCTGCCAGCAATGTCACCACCAGATTTTCTGCAATGATTTGCCCCATCAGTTCCAGTCTCGTTGAACCGAATGCCCGGCGCACACCAATCTCTGCCACACGCTGGCGCAGACGGCTCTGCGTCATCGAGCTGAGGTTGATGGCAGGAACAATCAGTAGAATGATGAAGATAATGAGACGCTGCCTGCGTGCCTGGTCCACGTCCGGTTCGATGTTGGCAGCCATTCCTGCGGCATTTTTCTCCTGGTCATAAGGACGGTTACGGTAAATCAACGAATAACCATTCTCGCCAATTACAGTGTCGTACTCCTGACGGCGGCGTTCCGTCTCCTCACGAATAGCGGGAAAATCATCACGGCTTTTCGCCAGAATGGTAACGCTCATCATCCCCATATGCTCATCACTCCATGTGCTTTTCGTTATCTCAGTAGAAGTATAGGGCACCCATACCTGCGCATAGGCAGTGTTGGCCAAAGTAGAAACATCCTTCACTACACCGGACACTGTATAAGGAGCATGGTTCAAAAGGAATTCGCGACCAACAGCCTCCGTTGTCTGGAATAACCTGCGCGCTACACTTTCCGTAATTACCGCTACGGGTAGTCCGGCATCGAATGTAGCCTGGTCATAAGGTTTCCCGGCAACAAAAGAGAAATCAAACACACGCCAGAAAGTATCATCTGTCTGCAACAGGTCGATACCCGTTGCAGGTTGTCCCGGCAGATTCACGGGGGTAGAAATGACCATACAGGTATAAATCGTTACTGCTTCGGGGGTCTTCAGCGATTTGAAGCACTCAAGCGCAGTCTTTATCCCCATCGGTCCGTTGGAACTGTTTCCCTCTCCCCAGCTTTTGTTGGTGATGCTCATATAATGCACATGTAGAAAGCGGTCGCGGTTGCTCTCCGGAGCAAACGGAGCTACCTTCACCTGCTGCATCATCACCACCAGCATGATGAGGAAGATGGCAAGTGCCGTACCGGCTATGCTGACGGCACTAATCATCGGTTGCTGCCGCAACTGTGCCCAGGCTTGTGTGAAGTATTGTTTTATCATCTTAACGGCCTATTTTCAAATTACCAGTATTTACCCCGCCTATGCCTCCTTTAGAAATGTCAGCATGCCCGGCAGTTCCGCTCAGAGTAATTTCGCCGACTCCCCCCACCTTGGCAGAGAGATAATCGCAAACTACATGGATGTCGGCACTACCCACACCCCGCAAAGCCACCCGCAGGTCGCGACAAGTCAAATCCTTCACATGCACATCACCCACACCTTTCACTTCAAACTCCAGCTTATCCAGCTTCAAGGGTTCCTCACAGTTAAATTCACCCACACCGATAAATTCCACCATCTCTAAGTCCGGAGCCGAGAGACGGATGGTGACACCGTCATTTTGGTTGCGCATCTTCTTATTCTTGAAGCCGATGGTGAGATGGCCGTCCTTCACTGTGCTCTCCGTATTCTTCACGTACTTCTCCCGTCCTTCAATCTGTAGGGAGTAGCTGTCGCTCTGTGTGAAGTAAACCGTACCCACAGAAGTTATCCTAATGGATGAGAAAGCCTCCACCTTACGCACTTCACTCACTTTGTTATCTTGTCCCCATGCACAAATTACGCCTGCAAATGCCAATGCCAATGCGATGATAACACCTATAATATTTGTCTTCATATTCTTACTTATTTATTACGATGATTACTTACTCAAAAAAAACAGATAATGTGTTTAGTACGAACGGATGATGTATTTGCCCCAAACAAGTGATGTGTTTGATACAAACAGACGATACGTTCTTTTTTTATCGTTGATATTATTTTCTTATTCTTCATGCAGCGCCTCTGCCGGCTCTATCTTCATGGCTTGCCGTGCCGGATACCAAATGCCCATCATCACCATCAGCGCTATCAACAGCCAAGCTGCCAGCGAGCCTATCAGGAAGCGTATCATGCTCCACTCCACCGGCCAGGTGGCAATCAATGCGGTACGTCCAATGGTGAACTCGCCAATGCCTACGTTGTAACATATCAGCATGGCAGGCAGAGTAACCAACGCCAACAGCAGTAACCCCTCACCCATAAGAAGGGAAAAGACCTGCTGCTTGGTACTGCCCATCGCCAACCGCAAGGCTATTTCCGAGCGACGACGGCGCGTACGAACCCAGAAAGTTCCTATCAGTCCCAAGAAGACATTTCCCAAGAGGAACAGTACCACTATTGTCTGACTGTTCACCTTGTCCGTATCTCCATACAGCACTTCGAACTGTGCCTGCATTTGCGTGTAAGGTTCCGCGTCGGCAACAAATATATTGTCCGTGTCCAGCCTCGGCGCTATCTCGCGGAGAAATTGTTCCCGGTAGTCCGGCCCGTCGGCAGCAGGCTTTACACGGAAAACAATCTGCGCCTGCTGATCACCGAATTCCTCACGCATAAGCTGCTCGCCTAGGCGCATAAAAATCCAATGAGCGTCATCGCCATAGCGATAATCGCGGAAGCTGCCGACAATGCCACCTTGAGTAACCGTATTCACCGTATCTCCACGCCATGTCAACGGTGTGTTGAGCGAAAATTCCGGCAGCCGCTTCTTGAAAGCATCGGCAATAGCCTGGCTCAACATCACATTATTGATACCGATAGGCAAAGCGGCAAAAGTCCGCCCTTGTTCCTCCTGCATATGGAAAACCCGGGTATATCCACCGGTAGCATAAATCATACGCCCGCCCACCCCGATGGTATCTTGTACAGCCAGCGAGTTATAACTATTCGCGCCACTCATAGGCAAGCTCCAATAACTCAACGAGGCAGCCTCTACGGTAGGTTCTTGTTCCAACCTTTTCAGGATATTCAGGTATTTGTCGGCATCGAGCAATGTCGTATCACGACTCTCGCCTCCCCGGACCGTAGTAAGACGATAAACATGGTCGATATCATATCCCAACGGACGATAGAAAGTATATTTCATACATCCCAGAGAATCGCAAAGAAACCACATCACGATGAATACCAAAAAGAGTTCGGCCAAAACCCACCCACTATTGCTCAGGCGTGCCCATATCATGCGTAAGTTGTGTACAATGAATTTCATAATACTTCTTGTTTTATTTATCGTTCAGTGAATCTACAATTGTCCGTCTTGCCGCCATCCATGCAGGCAGTCCGGCACTAAGCGTATTGATGACCACGCAGAAAGTAAAAGCCAGCAGGAATACCCAAGGACTGAACAATGCCTCCATACTCAAGCTAAAGTCACCGGCCGTACCGATATTCTGGCTATTGGTAAAGAGCCAGGTACGCATTCCCCATACAGCTATGTAGCTGAACAACAGCCCTACCACACCTCCAAGCAGTGTCAGCACCAGATTCTCATTCAGAATTTGGCGTATCAGTACACCGCACGTTCCTCCGAAGGCCTTACGTACTCCAAGCTCCGAAGTGCGCTGCTGCATCCGGCTGTTACTCAGTCCGCACAAATTGAGCGACGGCACCAACAGAATGATGAACAATGCAATGGCATATTGCAGGTATAGCATCGTCACATCCGGCCCTACATTGGACCATACATGGTTCACATGCGCCACAATGTCGTCCGGTTGCTCCATGATGTCTATCTGCATGTCTCCCAATCCTGCATTGACAGCCTCTACCCGTTTGGCAATACCTTGACGAATGGTCGGGAAATCGTCGGATGTACGTGCCAGCACAGCAATATGAACACCACCGCCGTAGCTCCATACCGAAGTCACTTCCAACTTATCTGCCGAATACATGCTCCATACCTGTGCGTAAGCATCCTTTGCAGTGACAGAAACATCCTTTACCACTCCTACCACACGTGCCGGTTGGCGGTTCAACAACAACTGCTGCCCCACCGCATCCGTCGTACCAAACAGTTTCCGTGCTACAGAAGCACAAACCACAACAGCCTTTGTACCTCCCGCACGGTCCTCTTCGCCGAAACCATGTCCTGCCATGAACTGCAGGCTGAATACCTTCCAGAAACCCTGATCGGTCTGCATGGCGTCCACTTTCACCCGGTTGCTGCCATCTGTAAGAGACACCAAAGCGGCACCGGCCGGAGCAAAAGCAGTACAAGCTTCCACTTCGGACAGCGGCTGTATACATTCTTTCATAAATGCCGGTGAAGGAGTATTATAGTTTTGTACCCCTTCCTCTGTCTTGCTGCTTATATGCATGGCAGAAAAGTAAAGGCACCGGCTACGGTTCACTTCCGGTTCCAAATCGGCATACTTCGTTTGCCAGATAATCACAATAGCCATAATCATGGTGATGGCAAATGCCGTACCCAGTATGGAAATTGTACTCAGCAGCGGATTCTGCTTCAAGATAGTAAAAGCTTGTCTTACGGTTTGCATTTCATTAATTGATAGTTGATAATTAATAGTTGACAGTTGACTAAGCAGTAATTATTCCACCTGACGTCCGTCGAAGAAGCGGACGGTGCGTGAGGTCTGTTTGGCCTGCTCTTCATTGTGGGTCACCATCACGATGGTACGTCCGTCTTCCTTGTTCAGTTGATGCAACAGTTCCATGACTTCGGCACCCATCTTGGAGTCCAGGTTACCGGTGGGCTCATCGGCGAGGATTATCTCCGGGTTGCCGATAATGGCACGGGCAATGGCTACACGCTGGCACTGACCGCCGGAAAGCTGTGTAGGCATGTGGCGCATGCGGTGGCTCAAACCGACCTTCTTCAATACCTCTTCCGCCAGATGACGACGTTCCTTGGCAGACACCTTTCTATAGAGCAAAGGCAACTCCACATTATCCAGCACATTCAGCGAATTAATCAGATGGAAAGACTGGAACACAAAACCCAACTTCCGGTTACGGAAAGCAGCCAGCTCCTTGTCCTTCATGCCGTCTACTTTCGTACCGGCTATTTCGATAGTGCCGCTGGTGGGTGCATCCAGTAAGCCCATAATGTTCAGCAACGTAGATTTTCCGCAACCGGAAGGTCCCATGATACTGAGAAATTCTCCCTTGTTCACTTCGAGGTTTACATTTTCCAATGCCACGGTTTCAATCTCGTTTGTACGATAAATCTTGTTGATGCCAGTTAACTTAATCATAATGGTAAGTATTTAATTGTTATTATTCTGTTTCTATTCTGCACAATTTCTGTTTCAAGAGGTCAAAAGTTGTGCCAAAACCGTTTATTATTGATTATCTGTCGTTTACATATACTGTAAGGTGTCCGATAATGGACACTCTGTCCGTTTCCGGCTATCGGAGCATGTTGTGTCCTACTCTTCCCGTAGCGCTTCGGTCGGCGGTATGCGGCTGATGCTGCGGGCAGGAATATAAATGCCGACAAGCACTACCGCCAACAATATCAACAGAATGACGAGCGACACGATGAAGAAATGCTGGGTAAAATCACTTACCCAATACGTTTCAAGCGGTTCCACTGCGGCTGTCCCGAAATTTGATGACCAAGCCGTTACCGACGAGTTATGCCAATCGAGCCCGTTGTCCAGTCCCTCTTTCATCGCATATTGCAGATAGGCCAGAAAGCCGGTCAATGAAGCAATCACCGTCAGAACCGTCCCCTCACCCAGCAACTGGCAGACAATGCGCCGCGGCGTGGCACCGAAGGAAAGCATCACCCCTACTTCCTCGCGACGGGCACGTGTCTGCAACCAGAAAGTGCCGATAACACCCAAACAAAGGTTGAGGAGAAAGAACACCGCCATCGCCAGGTTGCGGCGATAAATGGGGGCGGAACTGTCTGCCTCTAAATCTGCAATAAGGTCACTATAAGGACTGATACAGCGGGCAAAAAGATTTCCGCGTCGCATCTCCTTCAGCATCCATGGGCGGAAGTCGTGAATGAAGCGTTTCATGCTGACATTTTCTTTTACCCGTATCAGGATTTGTGCATAATCCGGTATGTCACCCGCATCAATGGACAAGGTAGGAATAAACGCTACGGACGTAGGCCGCCAGTCGCTATACGCCTTGATGGTACCCAAAGTACCGATAACCTGCTTATAGAGCGTGTCGCCACGGCTATAGCTTACGGTACGCTTTCCCTGTGCATCCTTGGTGCCAAAAATCTCGTATGCCGCATTTTCGGTCAAGACGATGTCCTGCTGCGTATAGTCATAATCGGACAGTTGTCGGGGTGTACGCCCCGTGCCCGGACGGAATCCGTAAGTCTCGAAGAACTGCGTATGCGGCAGGAACTGCATCCACATGACTTGATGGGGTACGGTATCACCTTCGGCTGTATATGAGGTATTTCCATTTCCCTGCGAATTGGGATAGCAAAAGCCCAGAAGCGGGGTGGCAAGCTCCACACCCTCAAAGCTTCCGGCATGGCGAACCAGGCTCAGATAGCCGTCCACCAGAGAAACGGAATCCTGTGCCTCGGCATTATACCCCGGTGCATTGGGCTGCAAAGCAGCCAGTGACACCAAGCAAAGGCGGTCGGCATCATATCCCAAGGGGATGTTGCGGTCGTGTGTCACCACAATCACCGGATCCAGTATCACCCAGCTGATGATGCTCACCAATATAAGCTCTGCCAAGAGCCATCCGTTGCGGCGACGGCGTGCCCAAAGATTTTTCAATATCAATTTCCACATAGTATTCTTGTATTTCAGTCCTCTTACATTCTTTCTTATCGTTTTTCATTCAGAGAGTTCACAATGGGATGGCGCAAGGAGTGCCAAGCCGGGACAAGTGCCGACAGCATGTTGAGCACCACGCACAACAACAAGGCGGCAGCAAATACCAGCGGAGCAAACAACATCTCGCCCGACACCTTGACATCGACTCCATCGGGAATCACACTGCTCCATCTGTCGAACACGGTAAATACCCATTCGCGCGCCGCATAGAGCGACAGCCATGCCAGCATCAGTCCTAATGCACCGCCAAGCAACGTCAGCAGCAGATTCTCCCACATCACTTGCCTAAGCAGTGCTCCGCGCCCAGCACCGAAGGACTTGCGCACACCCATCTCTGCCAGACGACTTTCCATGCGGCTCCCTATCATGCCGCTCAAGTTGAGCGCAGGTACCAGCAGCAAGACAAGCAACACCAACAGGAAGTAGCGCACCGTGGCCCATACATCGAACTCCTCGCTGGCAAAGGTCTGGAACACGCGGAGCAGATGGGAAGCGGGCTGCTCCCAAAACTCCACTTTCCATTCATCGGGATGCATCAGGTTCTCTTTACGGGCTATTTCTTTCAGTTCCGCCCGCAAGGCATCGCCCTGCTCGCCGTCCTTCACCTGAAAAGTAACGCTGAAAGCTCCCAGATAGTCCATGTCGTATTTGGGCTCCCGATAGCCGGAAACAACACTATAAGGCAAATAGACTTGCGAATAGGAATTCCGCATCAGATAACTTCCGGAACGAATCACGCCGCACACGCGGTAGTCGGTATAGTCCAACCGGAACGAACGTCCCACCACCCCTTCGGTGGTGCCGAACAAGCGACGCGAAAGTTCATCGGTAATGACAGCCGTGCAGAGGCCGCTTGCCAGGTCGGAGGCAGTGAAAGGACTCCCCTCCAAAAAGTGAAATCTGTAAATACGGAAGAAGTCTGGGTCGGTAAGCTTGACTTTCACCGGAAAATCCCCGCTAAGGTCGGCAGACTGTATATAGCTGTTCTGGAATGCCCTATCATCCAGCTGCGCCGAAACACAAAGTGCATTCTTGGTAGGATAGAACCACTCTTGCAAAGCCTTGTAGGATACCGCCCACTGATATTGAGACTTGTTTCCTTCCGTTCCGCTCTCCATCTTGCAACTTGTCAGATAGAGCGTATTCAAGCGGTTCACCTCCGGATAGACGGGAGCAATCTTGACGTAATAGACCATGGCCATCACCATCGTCATGGCAATGGCCAGCCCCGTACCCACAATGTAGAGCATGCTGAACAGTTTATTCTGCTTCAACAGCTCCCAGGCTTGTTTCAAGTAAACCTTTATCATTTTAGCTTCAACTTATTCTTGTTCTTATAGTTACTCATATCGCTCACCACCACTTCATCACCCGGTTGCAAGCCACTGACCACTTCTACAAACTCAAAGTTGGAATCGCCCAGCTGCACCTTGCGCTTTACAATTTCCTTGTCGGAATTGCGTACAAAAAGTTCATACTCCCCACGTCCCACATAATAGCTGGCATTGGCTATGCGCATCACGTCTTCTTTCACCGCATTCATCACATAGACGTCGGTTTTCAGACCGGAACGCAGTCGGCGGTTGTTGTCCTCATTCAACTGCACGGTAAAGGAGATGACGCCATTCTTTGAAAGCGGAGTAACACTGCTTACGGAACCTTCCAGCTTTTCGCTGCCAATCTTCACAATGGCCTTGCCACCGGCAGCCACACGGTCACCGTAAGTATCGGCAATCTCGCCTTCCACCTTGAAGTGACTCAAGTCGGAGATGACGGCAATCTGTGAGCCTTCGGGAACCTGGGCACCAATCTGATTGTTGATATAAGTAAGGATGGCCTTCCGGGGCGAACGCACCTGCGCATCGTCGAGCGTACGTTTGGTTTCGGCCAGTGTCTTCTGGAACATGCTGAAATCCAGTTCCTGTACTTGGTATTCTGCAGCCAGCACTTCCTTCTCGTTGGCATACTGCTGCTGTAATTGCTCATATTCCAGTTGTGCTACGTTGTAGCTCAGTTCGGCTTGGCGCACTTTGTCGGTGGTGCCGGAACCGAGGCTATCGAGGTACTGCTCGTTACGCAGTTCCACCTTCATGCGGTCCAGCTTCATGGCGGAGACTTTGATTTTCATCTGAAGGTCGGTCAGCTTGGTCTGGTTGTCGAGTTTCAGCTGTTTCAGCTTGTAGCTGCGCATCTGCTCTTCATCCAGCATCTTTTTGTAGTCGGTTTCGGCGCTCTGCAAGTCCAGTTTCAGGATGGGGGTACCTACATCCACGCTGTCGCCACCTTTTCTGTACACTTCCAAAATGCGGGTATTGATGGGCGAGTTGATGATTTCCTCGAATGCCGGGACCACCTTGCCGGAGGCGCTGACGCTGACTTCAATCGTACCTTTGCCCACTTGGGAGAAAACAAGGTCTTTCTCCTTCACTCCCGTACGCATCAATGAAATGAGTACACTGACCACTACGATACCTGCCACGCCGATAGCACCGTAGCGGATGATTTTCTTATTGCGTTCTTTATTACGCACTTCTTTCGGAATTTCTCTATCCATATCTTTTAATTTTATTGTTTGCGAACATAACGCTTAATATATACTAAATCCATGCCAAAATCATAACCCCCTGAAAGTAAGCGAAAAGACAAAAAAGAAGGGTGTCCGTTTTCGGACACCCTGTACATTTTCGGATAGCTTCTTTATCTTAATCTCAATCTGTCGCCAATCTCCGGCACGTATTCCGCATCCTTGCGATTCATCTTATAAAGGTTCTTCAGACGAATGCCGTACTTTTGGGAAATGGAGTGCATGGAATCGCCATCCTTCACTATGTAAACGGTATGGGGTTTGGCGGCCTTCTTGCGCTTTTCTTTCAAGTAAATAATATCTCCCGCCTCCAGTGTATATTCTTTATGGAGGTCGTTGTATTTCACCAGCTTCTTCCAGCTGATGTCAAACTCCTTGCCCAACACCTGGAAGGTGTCTCCGTCGCGTGCCACTACATAAGCTATATCGTTGGCAATGTACACCTGATGCGGATTGGCCAGCCAAGGCTTCTTTTTCAGTTCCTTCTCCCAGCTGCGGGCATCGCGCTTGCTCATGCCACGGCTGTCGTACTTATACAGTTCATAATCCTCGATAATGGTTATCAGTCGGTTGGCATACGACGGGTCGGTAGCATAGCCAGCCTTCTTCAAGCCGCGCGCCCAACCCTTATAGTCCGTAATCTTCAGTTTGAAAAGAAAAGCATAACGTGCTCCCCTTTTCAAGAAATCGGAATGGTCTTCATAAGAGTCTTTCGGATTGCGATAAGCGCGGAAACATTCATTGCGGGCATCGTCATCATGCCTCACTGTCCGTCCGCGCCAGTTGCCTCCGCACTTGATGCCGAAGTGGTTGTTGCTCTTGCGCGCCAGCGCGCTGTATCCGGCACCGCTCTCCAACAGCCCTTGAGCCAGCGTGATGCTGGCAGGTATCTTATGACGCTGCATCTGCTCCACGGCAAGGGGAGCATACTGTTTGATATACTCATTGTAGCGGGCATTCCGGCGTTGTGCCTGCACTGTTGTTATGGAAATAAAAAGAAATGCTATGATAGCAGTCAGTCTGAAAATCCGTTTCATGCTTAAAATGTTGAGTTCTGCACAAAAGTCCGTAAAAGAATTGAAATAACCAATCTCTTTTCTATCTTTGTAACATTAATTACAATATAACCCTTTGCCTTATGAAAGAATTAAATATCGAAATCGCCGTCAAGATATACGACTATGAAGAACTGGATGCCGCCGACCGCGAACTGATGGATGCCGCCCGCGAGGCTACCAACCGCAGCTATGCCCCTTACTCCCACTTCTCGGTAGGAGCTGCAGCCAGACTGGCAAACGGTATTGTAGTGACCGGCACCAACCAGGAAAACGCCGCCTATCCTTCCGGGCTGTGTGCAGAACGCACCACCCTATTCTATGCCAACTCCCAACATCCCGACCAGGCAGTAACCACCCTCGCCATTGCTGCACGCAACGAGCACGACGAGTTCCTGGAGTCTCCCATCCCGCCCTGCGGCGCCTGCCGGCAAGTGATGCTCGAAACGGAGAAGCGCTTCAAGCAGCCAATGCGGGTGTTGCTGTATGGCAAAAAGGGAATCTACGAGCTGAAGAATGTGGGAGAATTACTGCCACTCTCGTTCGATGCTTCGGCCATGAAGTAACAGAACCAATAAAGTATTAACATCGTGTCTGCAGGAAGTTAATTTCTTGCAAACACGATATTAACTTCTTGCCGACACGATATTAATATCGCAAAAAGCCTTTGTTATTCAGTGGAAATCATTACCTTTGCGCCCACTAACCAATTAATTCCACCGATGAGAATATCCGACTAAAGACAACACATTTCGGTAAACATCACTATCAACATGCTTTTTCAGACTGAACGCTGAGCATCACCTATATAGATGTTTAGCCAATACTGTGTTTGTCTGTACCCCTCCCCTTCGAGAATTTCAATTTCGGGGAATGCTTGCATCTCCCCTATCATTCTTACTTCTAAAAACACAGTAGAAACTTATGAGCTTTATCATTAAAGACCTTAGCTATATCCATGCAGATAAGGAAATCTTGTTTTCACACCTCCATTTGAGTATCAACTCCGGAGATAAAATAGCCCTGACCGGAAATAACGGTTGCGGCAAGTCTACCCTCATGCGCATTTTGGCAGGAGACTTGTCACCAAGTTCGGGAACGGTGCTACGCCCCGAACATCTGTACTACGTGCCCCAGCACTTCGGACAATACGACCGGCAGACAATAGCACAAGCTTTGGGAATCAGCCACAAGCTATCTGCCCTGCATGCCATCCTAAGCGGTGACGCTACCGAAAAGCACTTCAATACGCTCAATGATGACTGGAACGTGGAAGAACGCGCCCAGGCTTCTCTCGACAGCTGGGGACTGGACGGTATCACACTCTCCCGTCCGATGGAAGGACTTAGCGGCGGCGAAAAGACCCGCATCTTCCTGGCAGGCATGGAGTTGCACAACCCAACAGCCATCCTGCTGGACGAACCGACCAACTATCTGGACGCGGATGGACGGGAACGTCTGTATAACTTGATACGACGGACATCGGCTACCGTGCTCGTCATCAGTCACGACCGCACGCTACTGAATCAGTTGCCTGCCATCTGCGAACTCTCCTCCCAGGGATTGACGTATTACAGCGGAAACTACGACTTCTACAAAAAACAGAAGACCCTGCAACAAAACGCCCTCACCCAACAACTAGAAGAGAAGCAGAAAGCCCTGCGCCTTGCACGCAAAGTGGCACGCGAAGTAGAAGAACGGAAGGCCAAACAGAATGTGCGGGGAGAAAAAAACTCCATTAAAAAGGGGATTCCCCGCATCATGATGGGAGCACTGAAAAACAATGCGGAAAACAGCAGTAGCAGACTCAGCAGCATACATGCGGAGAAAGCGGAAAAGCTGCAGACGGAAATGGCAGGCATCAAAAGTTTACTGTCGCAGACGGACAAGCTGAAAACAGACTTCAACACCTCCCATCTGCATACGGGCAAGATTCTGATTACGGCAAGGAACGTCAACTTCCATTATCCCGACCATACAGCCTCCCCCGTAGAAACACCCCACACGGAGACGGCTGCAAAGAGTCTCTGGGCTTCTCCCCTCACCTTCCAGCTAAGAAGCGGCGACCGCCTCAGCCTGAAAGGAAAAAACGGCAGTGGAAAAACAACCCTGCTGAAACTCATCATGGGCGAATTGCACCCCACCGACGGAGTGATGGAGCGTGCCGGCTTCACCTCCGTCTATCTGGACCAAGAATACTCCCTCGTCCGTAATGAGCGCAGCGTACTCCAACAAGCAGAAGCTTTCAACCACCGCCACCTGCCGGAACATGAAGTGAAAACCATCCTCAACCGTTACCTCTTTCCCCGCGACGTGTGGAACAAGCCGTGCGGCAAACTGAGTGGCGGCGAAAAGATGCGCCTCTCCTTCTGCTGCCTGATGATTGCCGACAATACCCCGGATATGTTCATTCTGGACGAACCCACCAACAATCTGGACATCGAGAGCATAGAAATAATAACGGCAACGATACGCGACTACGCCGGCACCGTAATTGCCATCAGCCACGACCGGGAGTTTCTGAAAGACACCGGCATCGAACGGGAGATACTTTTGGAATGAATCAGTAATTTAGGTAACAACAACCGTAATTTGTATACTGCCGTTCTCATAAAACCGGCCTATTTTTGTAGCACGTAATCATTTACTAACTAACGAACAACGAATATGAGCAAAAAAGTATTAATCCTCTCCTCCAGTCCCCGTAGGAATGGAAACTCCGACCTCTTGTGCAACGAATTCATGCGCGGTGCCGCAGAAGCCGGACATCAAGTAGAAAAAATTTTCCTGAAAGACAAGCACATCAACTACTGCACGGGATGTAGCGTATGCAGCATGTACGGCAAACCCTGCCCACAAAAGGACGATGCCGCCGAAGTGGTGGAAAAGATGATTGCCGCCGACGTCATCGTCATGGCAACTCCCGTATACTTCTACACCATGAGCGCGCAGATGAAGAAAGTGTCCCCATGATGGAGCGTACCATCGATGGTTTCCGTGGCTTCCTCGACTGCCTGGAAGAGCCCAAAGAATGCGGCACCATTTATGGCGTGGGTGCCTGGAAGGTGGGCGAGATAAACGACAAGCCTTCCATGCACGAAGCCTACGAGATGGGAAAAAAGGTATAAAGAACGAATACTAACCGCTATACAATACATTTATGCTACGTACCATCAGACTGACCCTTGCCGTCATCTTCTTCGCACTCATCACGCTGTTGTTCCTCGACTTCACGGGAACACTGCATGCCTGGTTCGGATGGATGGCGAAGATACAATTCCTGCCGGCCGTGCTGGCACTGAACATCGGTGTAGTACTGTTTCTTGCAGTGCTGACCTTGGTATTCGGACGCATCTACTGCTCCGTCATCTGCCCGTTGGGAGTATTCCAGGACATTGTTTCCTGGCTCTCCGCCAAACGGAAGAAAAACCGTTTCCGCTACTCGTCCGCACTGAAATGGCTACGCTACGGTGTGCTGGGAGTATTCGTACTTGCCATTATCGGCGGACTGAACTCTTTTGTCGTGCTGCTGGCCCCTTACAGCTCATACGGGCGCATCGTTTCCAGCCTTTTCTCCCCACTCTACCAGTGGGCAAACAACGGACTGGCCTACCTGGCCGAACGTGCTGACAGCTATGCCTTCTATGAAACGGATGTATGGATGAAGAGTCTCCCTACCCTGCTGATTGCCACGGTCACTCTGGTGGTCCTCATCGTGCTGGCATGGCGGGGCGGACGTACCTATTGCAACACCATCTGTCCGGTAGGTACAGTGCTTGGTTTCCTCTCGAAGTATTCCTTGCTGAAACCGGTGATTGACACAAAGAAGTGCAACAACTGCGGACTTTGTGCCCGCAACTGCAAGGCATCGTGTATCAACATCAAGGCACACGAAATAGATTACAGCCGTTGCGTGGCATGTATGGACTGTATCAACAAGTGCAGGAAAGGTGCCATCACTTACACACGCCGCAAGCCGGCCTCCGCTGCGGTCTCCCAGGAAACCTCCGTGGCACCGGAGCAGGTAAACGACGCCCGCCGCGCATTTCTCTCTACAACTGCCGTGTTTGCTGCTACGGCAGCCCTCAAGGCGCAGGAGAAGAAAGTGGACGGTGGACTGGCTGTCATCGAGGACAAAAAAATCCCCGAGCGCGCCACTCCCATCACTCCTCCGGGCTCACTGAGCGCCCGCCACTTTGCACAACACTGCACAGCCTGCCAGCTCTGCGTATCGGTATGCCCCAACCAAGTGCTCCGTCCTTCTTCGGACTTGACAAAACTGATGCAGCCGGAAATGTCTTACGAACGCGGTTACTGCCGCCCCGAATGCGCCAAGTGTGCGGAGGTGTGTCCTACCGATGCCATCCATCTGACAAGCCTCGCCGAGAAATCGGCCGTCCAAATCGGTCATGCCGTATGGATTAAGGAGAATTGCATCTGCATCACAGACAAGATGGAATGCGGGAACTGTGCCCGCCATTGTCCGGCCGGTGCCATACAGATGGTTCCTTCAGACCCGGAAGACGAAGCCTCCATCAAGATACCGGTAGTCAACGCCGAACGCTGTATCGGATGCGGAGCATGCGAGAACCTTTGTCCGTCGCGTCCGTTCAGTGCCATTTATGTGGAAGGCCATGTGATGCACAGAACTGTCTGAAGCAGCTTTATCATCCAAATATCCATTTATAATTTCAGTCCTATCACAATGAAAGAAGACAATAAGAACAAGATAAACCGCCGCGATTTCTTCAAACTCGCCGGTGCAGGAACGCTTGCCTCGGCAGCAGCCCTGTACGGCTGTTCGGGCAACAAGAACAACGGGGAGAGCGAATCGGCCGCGCTGGGCGAGATACCAACCGGCAAGATGACCTACCGTACCAATCCCAACACGGGCGACCGGGTTTCCCTGCTGGGATACGGATGCATGCGATGGCCCACCCGGAAACGCGCCGACGGGAATGGAGACGAAATAGACCAGGAAGCCGTGAACGACCTGATAGACTATGCCATTGCCCACGGAGTGAACTATTTCGACACCTCCCCCGCCTATGTGCAAGGTCTGTCGGAGCGCGCCACGGGCATTGCCTTGAAACGCCACCCACGGGAGAAATTCTTCCTTGCCACAAAGCTGTCCAACTTCAGTCCCAGCACGCACAGCCGCGAAGAGTCCCTTGCCATGTATCACCGCTCCTTCCGCGACCTGCAAGTGGACTACATCGACTACCTCTTGTTGCACGGCATCGGCATGGGCGGCATGGAAGCCCTCCGCTCCCGCTATCTGGACAACGGCATGCTGGACTTCCTGCTGAAAGAGCGCGAAGCCGGACGCATCCGCAACCTCGGATTCTCCTATCATGGAGACATCGAAGTCTTTGACTACCTGCTCTCCCGCCACGACGAACTGAAATGGGACTTCGTACAAATCCAACTGAACTACGTGGACTGGCGGCATGCCAAAGAAGTGAATACCCGCAACACGGATGCCGAATACCTATATGCCGAGCTGGTGAAGCGCAACATTCCCGCCGTTATCATGGAGCCGTTGCTGGGCGGACGCCTATCCCGCCTGAACGACCACTTGATGGCACGTCTGAAACAACGCCGCCCGCAGGAGAGCGTGGCTTCCTGGGCCTTCCGATTTGCAGGTACTTTCCCCGATGTGCTGACCGTACTGAGCGGAATGACGTACATGGAGCATCTGCAAGACAACCTGCGTACCTTCTCCCCGCTTGTTCCATGTACGGAAGAGGAGTTTACCCTACTGGAAGATACCGCCCAGCGAATGCTGCAATACCCCACCGTGCCGTGCAACGACTGCAAATACTGTATGCCGTGCCCCTATGGGCTGGATATTCCAGCCATCCTGCTGCACTACAACCGCTGCATCAACGAGGGCAACGTGCCGCAGAACAGCCAAGACGAGAATTACCGCGAGGCACGCCGCGCCTTCCTGATAGGCTATGACCGCAGTGTTCCCCGCCTGCGCCAAGCCAACCGCTGCACCGGTTGCGGCCAATGCAACCCGCACTGTCCGCAAGGCATCGACATCCCGGCGAAACTGCAGGAGATAGACCGATTTGTGGAAGCGCTGAAGCAGGAAACCCTTTAACGGACTTATCTTCAACCCCGGTTGTCCATTTTAAGGATTACCAATCATATACAGATTCTTCTTTTTGTATAACTTTGCAAAAAGAACCATAGATAAACGATGAATAAAAAGATTTTAACCGCAATTTTAATAAGTATCGCCCTTCCGGGTAGTATGCTGTCCGCACCTGCCGACAGCCTCCGGCTAAAAAGTTACAAGCTTGATGAAGTCGTGGTGACCGGGACAAGAAATGAAACAGACATCCGCCACCTGCCAATGGCCATCTCCGTAGTGGGTCGTCGGCAACTGGAACAGACCTACCAGCCCTCCATCCTGCCTGCACTGACCGAGCAGGTGCCCGGACTTTTCACCACAAGCCGCGGCATCATGGGCTACGGCGTATCCACGGGAGCCGCAGGAGGCATGAGCCTGCGCGGTATAGGCGCCGGAGTAAACGCAGCCGGAGGACCTACAACCAGCCTGCTGGTGCTGATAGACGGACACCCGCAATACATGGGCCTGATGGGGCATCCCATCGCCGACGCCTACCAGAGCATGATGACCGAACGGGTGGAAGTGCTGCGCGGTCCCGCCTCCGTCCTCTACGGGTCCAATGCAATGGGCGGGGTTATCAACATCGTCACCCGCAAGATGCAGGAGGACGGGGTGAAAACCAATGCGCAGATAGGATACGGTTCCTACAATACCCTGCAGACGGAAGTCTCCAACCGCGTGAGGAAAGGGCGTTTCAGCAGCGTGGTGACCGGCTCGTACAACCGTACCGACGGACACCGTGACGACATGGAGTTTGAGCAGTATGGCGGCTATGCCAAACTGGGATACGACTTCAGCGACACCTGGAAGCTGTGGGGCAACGTGAACATCACCCGCTTCAACGCCTCCAATCCCGGCGAAGTCGACAATCCGTATATAGACAACGACTCGCGCATCACACGCGGCATGACCTCCTTCGCACTGGAAAATCGTTACGACCGCACTTCCGGCGCCGTGAGCTTCTTCTACAACTGGGGCCGGCACAAGATTAATGACGGCTACCACCCCGGAGGAGAGCCCCAGAAGTCGCACTTCAACTCCAAAGACCGGATGCTGGGCATATCGTGGTATCAAAGTGCCACGCTCTTCACCGGCAACCGCCTGACCGTAGGTTTCGATTACCAGCACTTCGGCGGAGAGTCCTGGAACAAGGTTGTCGCCATCGACGAGGCAAAACCCGGACAGCAGATTGGCGACCATATCCCCGGTGTGGACAAGCAGATGGATGAATTTGCAGGCTATGTGGATTTCAGGCAGGACATCAACAGCTGGCTTTCACTGGACGCCGGTGTCCGCATAGACCACCATTCGCACGTAGGCACGGAATGGATTCCCCAAGGGGGACTGGCTTTCCATCTGCCCCGGCAGGCGGAACTGAAAGCAATGGTGAGCAAAGGATTCCGTAACCCCACCATCCGGGAGATGTACATGTTCCCTCCACAGAACCCCGATTTGAAAGCGGAGAGCCTGATGAACTATGAACTCTCCTTTACGGAGCAGCTTTTGGGAGGGGCCATGTCCTATGGGGTGAACCTCTACTACATCAACGGGGACAACATCATCATGACAGACCCTGCCCTGCGCAAGAACGTCAACTCCGGAGAGATAGAGAACTGGGGCGTGGAAACCAACCTTGGCTACCGCATCAACCGACACTGGCAGATGAATGCCAATTATAGCTGGCTGCACATGGAGAATCCGGTACTGGCGGCTCCCGAACACAAACTCTATGCCGGTACGGACTTTACACAAAGACGCTGGAGCTTGTCTACCGGTATACAATACGTGAAGGGTCTCCATACCTCGGTCACCCCGGGTAAGGAGAAGCAGGAAAGCTTCGTACTCTGGAACCTGCGTGCCAACTACCGTCTGTGCAGTTTTGCCGACGTCTTCGTCAAGGGTGAAAACCTGCTGGCACAACGCTATGAAATCAATGCAGGCTTCCCCATGCCGAAAGCTACGGTGATGGGAGGCGTAAATATCAACTTTTAATACATTACAACTACATGGAAACAAAAACAGTTAAACTCTACTCGCTGGATTACAATAATGTGAAGACGTATCTGGCAGCCTCGCTATTCATTCTTGGCAATCTGGCTCTTCCCCAGCTCTTTCATCTCATTCCCCAGGGAGGGATAACCTGGCTTCCAATCTATTTCTTCACGCTGGTGGGCGCTTATAAATTCGGATGGAAAGTGGGGTTGCTGACAGCCGTCCTGTCGCCCGTCCTCAACTCCCTGCTATTCGGAATGCCACTTCCCGCAGCACTTCCCGCCATTCTGTTGAAGTCTGTATTACTGGCTGTGGCGGCGGGCTGGGCAGCACACCGTTTCCAGCGCATTTCCCTGCCTATCCTGCTGGCAGTAGTTCTTTTCTATCAGGTAGCAGGTACTTTGGGAGAATGGGCCATGGTGGGCAGCTTCTTCCGGGCTGTACAAGATTTCCGTATCGGTGTGCCGGGAATGGGATTGCAAGTGGCAGGCGGATATTTACTGCTGAAATATAGCCTTCAATAAGCACGCTTTCAGGGCAAACCTTATTTCAGCAATTCCGCAAAGGGGTGTATTCCACCCGATAAATGCGGTCGAAGAATGGTGCCCACTCATTGTCCGTGATGCCAATCTGCAGACCGTAGAAGTGTGTACCAGCTTCCCGACAACGGCGAATCTCCTCCATAAAGGCAGGTGAAGAGTGAGGAATCTTGAAATCGCTGACCCAAAGCACATCGGCATTCATATACTCCTTGCCTTCTTTGAGCAGGCGGAACGTGGCTTCTAGCATACGGGTGGCATCTGTATCCCCGCAAGCTGTCTTTGAGAAGAATTCGAGCAGCCTTGCCCGCTCTTTCCTTACGTCAATCGGATGAATGGAGACGGAAAAGGCTATCAGAAAGCAGTTCCGCCGTTGACGGTCGACTATCTCCAGGAGCTTTATCAGCAGGGAGTGGGCAATCTTCTCCGGCTTGCCAGCCATGCTTCCCGAGGTGTCTAGACAGACAATCATCGGACCTTTGGGACGGGCAGGCTTGGTTTCGATGCGCCGGGCAGGCTGCATGATTTCCGATTTATAACGGAAGGTCTGGAGCTTGCGAGTAAGGTATTTGTAGACGAACAAATCTTCCAGTTCACTGTCAGCGGAATGGGCAAGCTCAATGGGAAGCAGGGTATTGAGGTCGTTGCCGGTACTGATGCCCAGGATGTCACATTTGGAGGAGTGCTCCATTTTGTAGACGTTTCCCTCGGCAACGCGGATTTGCTCACGTCCTTCGTCGTCTGCCATACGCCCCATCTTGCGGGCCACTTTCACTATCTCGGGGCAAGAGCGCTGGATGCGCACGATTTTCCGTATACGCTCAAAGTCGACAGTATTCCACAAGCCGCTCATCATGCCCCAGGTCTGGAAGAATTCGTCCTTATCCACCCGGTTCTGGCGGATGTACTCGGGGATGTCTTTCAGATTGGAACGGAGCCTGCGCTCGAGGGCATCTTTGCGGAAAACGATTTCTTTCTCCTTTTCCTGATGCATCTTCTGTTGGAAGGCGTCTTCCCAGTCGTCCACCATTTTCTCCCAGACTTCATCGTCCGCATATCCTCCTTCTGTGCCGAAGTGGCTGCGGTAGAAACGGGAGTCGAAGCCGTACTCCCGGTATTTGTCGGAAATCTGCTGGAGCAAGGCTTGCCAGCCGTCTTTCCGTTTTGCCATGGACCATTCCAGCACGAGTTTCATCCCGGTCCGTTCCGACTGGCTTTTCCGGAGGTGGTACCTCTCCTTCTCCAAATTCAAGTGGATAAACTGAATCATGGTGTCGTAAAAGATACGTGCACAGACCTCATTGCCCAGCACCTGCACCTTGACCATGGAGTCGTTCATCACGGAGAGCAGATAGGCATACAAGGGCTCGGTATCCGTCTCAGCACACTCTCCGGTGGCTACAAAACGGTCCAGTGCCTGCACATAGAAGGCGGTGTCATATCGGGTGGCGGTGGTGTTCATCTTCTTCTTGGTTACTGGAGGATTATTCGTCTCCATATCTCAGTTTGCGCATGTCCACACGCGCCCAGGCTATCTCCTTGCGGACGATGGAGACGTATTGAGCTACGCTCTTTTTATCCTCTTCGGAGACGAAAAGGTTGTCGGACAAATCTCTTACCAAACGGTCTATATTTGTGGCAGCAGTGTCCAGTTCCGTCTCATAGTCGCGGTCGGTAATGGAGAGGTTCCCCAGCCAGAGCTGTTGCTCCTCGCCCCGTTGCAGACGCCGCATGGGGAAGCGCACACCGTTGATGTAGAGATGCTTGTCGTCGCGGTAGAGGGTGACGCGTTCGGTGCCTTCCTCTTTCACGACGCCGGTGTCGGCAAAGGCGCGAATGATGGTACGCTTGGGATTGATGGGGTCGACATACATTACGCCCAAGGTGGGGGCATCTTTGGCGCTGTACTCCTTCAGATTTTTGTAGTCCACGATAAAGATGTAGGTGTTGCCCGTACCATGTTTCTCCACCTGGTAGTAGAAGTGGTCCGTTATCTGCAGGTCATCGTCCCTACGGTCGCCGGCAAGGCGGGCTTTGTCGAGGGCTTCGCGCACACGGCTGACTTTCAAATCGGATTTCAGCGAGGAGGCGATACCGGCAATCTGTTTTGTGTGGGACACGAATAAGGCACGGATAACGATGTCACGGATGGCAACGCTCTCATCAGGCTCACTCCATAGGCAGTGGTAGACGGGAAGCAGGTCGGTCATGGAGACTTCCGTGCGGCCGTGGACGAAGGCGGAGGTCTTGAGCAGCTTCACGATGTTCTTCCAGCGGCGGTCGCTGACGTAGACATTGCGGCGCAGGTCGGAGTCTTGCATCTCTACGCTTGTCAGTCCGTGGCGAATGGCTGTGATGCAGGAAAGAACATCGAGAGGCAAGGTTACGCGGCGTATCTCAGCTTGCCATTCGGCATACTCGCGGTCGGAGATTTGCCATTCGCAGGCAGTCGTTTCCGGATGGTCGGCAGAATCGTCCAGCAGCATTTTGTAGAAAGACTCTTCCTGCTTGACGCAGGTGCAGAGAATGCGGATAAGGAAGCGGTCCCATAGGGCTTCCAGTCCCTCGCCTTGAGCGGGCAGTTCGTTACTGGCAGCTACGAGCAGTTTGAGGGGGAGATGCAGTTCCTTGTCGCCATTGCGGAAAAGTTTCTCGTTGATGACGGTCAGCAGAGTGTTCTGTATGGCAGGGCCTGCTTTCCATATTTCGTCCAGAAACACGACATCGGCTGTGGGCAGATAGCCGTCGATGGCACGTTCATACTTGTCGGATTCTTTCAGTCGGCTAATGCTGACAGGACCGAAAATCTCGTCGGGCGTAGAGAAGCGGGACATCAGGTATTCAAAGGCACGGGCATCTGTAAAAGCCGACTTTAGCCGCCTGGCTACCATTGACTTGGCTACTCCCGGAGGTCCCAGGAGCAGAATGCTCTCGCCTGCCAGAGCTGCCAGCAGGGAGAGGTTTATTTCAGTTTCTTTTTCGTATACTCCCCGGTTCATTTCGGAAAGGAGGAGACGAATGCGTTGGGTTATTTCCACAATATGATTTATTTATAGTCAGTACTCATGTATAAAGAAAAGTGTGTAAAGATACAAAATAGTAGGGAAATCAGAGAGAGTCTTATTAAGATTCACTATCTTTGGAAAACAAATACACACAGACACGCACACACGTTGTGATTTGCTTTCATTTCCTATATCTATTACCATTTCTACCTGGAGACAAATTGTCCCCAGGTAAGTGACCAGTCCTTCATCGGGTCAGTCCCTATTATTGGGGATTTAACAATCCCCCCTCTTTTGCCGAAAACTAAAACTTTCCTCCCCAAACACTACTCTTCGTATCACTATATTTTATACCTTTGTTCACTAAGAATTAATCGTCCCATACCCATTTCTGTTTCGTCCGACAGCTGTCGGACGATAATTAAACAACTGTTGGACGATAATGCAACAGTTGTCGGACGATTAGTTTTTAGGAAGAAGAAAATTAATCCGCTTAGCGACAAAAATAATTCCCCGAAGCGACGAGAACTGTTTATCGCTATAAACAAAAATAAATATCTTATGAGCGCGTATTACGACCTTTACGAAACGCCTTCGCCCGACGGGAAAGAAGACAAGAAATCACTCCATGCACGTATCTGCCCGAAAAGGACTTATACCCAAAAGGAGTTTGTGGAACATATCGCAACTTTCCAACATCTGCCCAAGAATGTGATAGGAGCAGCATTGGATGCCTGCATTGACGAGTTGTGCGACCTCCTTGCCAACGGAAACATCGTGGAACTGGGAGAACTCGGATTCTTCAGCACTTCTCTGAAATGCCTGCGCGAGACCGACGACGAGAAAAAGAAAATCCGCTCCGAATCCGTCCAATTCCAAAACGTGCACCTGCGCATCAGCAGCACGTTCCGCAACAACATCAAGAAGAAAATGACGTTGGAACGTGTACACTCCACTACCAAGAAATCGAAAAAAGTAGTAGAGACCACCGAAGCAACAAGAAAAGCCGAACTGGAACTGTTCCTCAAGCAGAATGTATGCATCAACAAGAACGAATACATCCAATTGAGCGGACTAACCAGACATGCCGCCATAGACGAGCTGAACAAATTCATCCGGCAAGGGTTCCTGCGCCGCCGCGGAATGGGAAGGTCAACGGTCTATGTGCGGCAAGAAAAAGACACAGCAAACGAAATTTAGGGGGGGGCGAACACAGAGACACAAAGACATAGAAATTAATGCTTTATCTCTTTGAAAAGAATCTCTGTGCCTTTGTATTTTCGTGTTCATCCCCCCAAATAATAAAACAACAAACAATGGAAAAATCAACAGAACCCCAACCCTGCACGCAGTGGTTCGTCTTCTTCAAAGACCAACTGCTGCTGAAAAAAGGATATACAGACAAAGGAGAAATAAAATACAGCGTACCCGTCAGTATAGAGCCTCCTCTGACACCGGAAG
Organism: Bacteroides sp. AM44-19; assembly: GCF_003603395.1. Lineage (NCBI taxonomy): Bacteria > Pseudomonadati > Bacteroidota > Bacteroidia > Bacteroidales > Bacteroidaceae > Bacteroides > Bacteroides sp. AM44-19. Next base: position 61,801 of record NZ_QTNB01000005.1, read on the forward strand.
CCGGAAGTAATATACACGAAGTGTTCCCACCCAACGGCAAGCAAGTACGTGCATTTGCTTTGGAACAGCCCGTGGCCGAAACCGATGAATGGGTCATGATAGGCCTGCGCGCATCGTACGACTACATCTCGCCGGACGAGTACCGTTCTGCAGGAAAGGCCTTCCAGATACTCTATTGGGACGAGCACAGCCGCTTCTGCCCCGTGTGTGGCACCGCCATGGAGCACCAGACCCCCATCATGAAGAAGTGTCCCAACTGCGGCAATGAGATGTACCCTCCCGTTTCCACCGCCATCATTGTACTGATACGCAAAGGAGACGAAATCCTGCTGGTGCATGCCCGGAACTTCCGAGGAACCTTCTACGGACTGGTGGCAGGCTTCCTCGAAGCCGGCGAGACACTGGAAGAATGTGTAGAACGGGAAGTTTTTGAAGAAACGGGGCTGAAGGTAAAGAACATCACCTACTTCAGCAACCAGCCCTGGCCCTACCCCAGCGGATTGATGGTGGGTTTCATTGCCGACTACGAAAGCGGGGAGATAAAACTGCAGGAAGATGAGCTGACCGCTGCCGCCTTCTATTCCAAAGACAACCTGCCCGAAATTCCACGAAAGCTGAGTATCGCAAGAAGGCTGATAGACTGGTGGATGGAGAACAATTAAAAATTAAAGAATTAAAAAGAGGGGGGAAGAAATTTAAAAAAGCAAATTGCGGAAAACACACACTCACAAACGAACAACTACGAATGAAACGACTCTCATTCACATCAACCAATCGGTGTGTAACCGCAATCTGCATATACTAAACTTCCCTGCAAACGTTTTGTTCATCAACCATCGGGTTTAAGTCTTTATTTAAGTTTTCTTTCAACACAGAAGCAAAAGGAAGAGGCGCAGCCCTCACGGGTTACGCCTCTCCGAACACTATATACACATTTTTTCCTCTTTCCTATCAAATGCCGAGTGACTTGCGCACTGCCTCCACTTTCTTCTCAGCTTCGGCATCGGCGCTGGCATAGCATTTCGGACAACCCATCTCGCCCTTCACCTCGATATAGAACTTAATCTTCGGTTCCGTACCGGAAGGACGGACAGAAATCTTCGTGCCGTCTACAGTGAAATATTGAAGTACATTGGAAGTCTCGGGCATATCCAACTTGCTTACGTTGCCCTGGGCATCAGTAAGTTCCAGCGTCTTGTAATCCTTAATCAGACTGACAGCCGAACCGCCGATTTCCTTCGGAGGATTGGCACGGAAGTTATCCATCATCGCCTTGATTTCCTCGGCACCGCTCTTACCCGGTTTCACCACATTCACGGTGGTTTCCTTTGAGAATCCATATTCTACATAGATTTCCATCAATACGTCATAGAGCGTCTTACCCTGGTCTTTGGCCCAAGCACAGATTTCGGCCAGCAAGGAGCAGGCAGAAACCGCATCTTTATCACGGACAAAGTCTTCGGCCAGGAAGCCATAGCTTTCTTCACCACCACCGATATACTGCTGCTTGCCTTCGCTCAGACGGATTTCGCGAGCAATCCACTTGAAGCCGGTGTAGCAGTCGCGCATTTCAATCTTGTTCTTGTCTGCCACAGCCTTGATGAGTTCAGTGGTCACGATGGTCTTCACGATGAAGTCGTTTGGCTGCATCTTGCCCATTGCAATACGGTTCTTGATGATGTAGTACAAGAAAATGAGACAAGTCTGGTTACCATTAATAAGCACCCACTCGCCCTTATCGTCCTTGCAGGCCATACCGACACGGTCGGCATCCGGGTCACTTGCCATCACGATGTCAGCGTCAATCTTCTTGGCCAGCGCAATGGCCATGGAAAGGGCTTCGGCATTTTCGGGATTCGGAGAAACCACTGTCGGGAAATTGCCGTCCTTCACCATCTGTTCGGGCACGCAGTTGATATTCTCAAATCCCCACTCCTTCAATGAGTCCGGAATGAGCACGCGGCCTGCGCCATGAAGCGGAGTATACACAATGCTGAGGTCTTTCTGGCGACGGATGACTTCGGGGTCGATGGAGATGGAGTGAACCATGTCCAGATAAACCTTATCCACTTCCTTGCCGATAATCTGAATCAAGTCCTTGTTGCCGTTGAACTTGATGTCGGCCACCGTCACCTTATTTACCTCGTCTATGATGGCTGTATCGTGCGGAGCGAGCACCTGCGCACCGTCATCCCAATAAGCCTTGTAGCCGTTGTATTCTCTGGGGTTGTGGCTGGCTGTGATGTTGATACCGCTCTGACAGCCGAAGTGACGGATGGCGAATGAAACTTCGGGCGTAGGACGAAGGTCATCAAAAAGATATACCTTGATGCCGTTTGCAGAGAAGATGTCAGCAGAAATCTTGGCGAACTTGTCACTATTGTTGCGGCAGTCGTAGCCCACTACAACGGAAATATCCTTCTTTCCGGCAAAACATTTGTTCAGATAATTGGACAAGCCCTGTGTTGCAGCACCTACAGTGTAAATGTTCATGCGGTTTGTACCGGCACCCATGATGCCGCGCAGACCACCCGTTCCAAACTCCAGGTCTTTGTAAAAACTGTCTATCAATTCGGTTTTATCTGGGTTTTCCAACATGCGTTTCACTTCTGCCTGAGTTTCGGCATCATATGCCGGGGTAAGCCATTTTTCGGCTTTCTCAGTCACCTGCTTAATCAGTTCCTGATTTTCCATAAGACTGTTATTATTTTAAGAGTTAATATAAACTTTTTTGTAAGACACAAATGTAGAAGAATAAGTTCAAATATCCTAATTTTATTCAGGCATTTTATATCTGTCTCCCGTCTGCTTAACATACTCTTCAAGGAACTCCTTCGGGTATCCCGGGCGGATTACGCCTGCCGGCTGGCCAATGGAATTACGTTCGAACTGACCGTTTTTCATACGCTTGACAACGCCGTCATTGTACTTTACGACAAGAAACTCGCCAAGACGTTTCCAGGTATCGAAAGTGCTTTGGGCGGTCATGTTCGTATAGTTGGTTAGGAATGCCTTCGCTTTGGCAGGGTCTTTTTCCAAAAGTTTGGCAGCAGCAGCCTCAACGCCCTCCTGCGCTTCATTGAAAGTTGTCTCCAACTCTGTCTGAGTGGCACGCACGTCGTCTATCATCAAGTCATAGCGGGGATATACCATATTGGCCACCCAATTGAAAATCCAGAAAGCGGAGTTCCAGGAGAAAGTGATGTAATCGGCGCCATCCACGCGGGTATAGCATACGGGAACCTTGTCCGTACAGCAATATACGGGCGTAAATACCGTCATGTTGGCATCATCCGTGCCAAACCACAGTACTCCACCGATAGGGTCGGGCAACTCGGAACGCATCTGTGCCACGAATACGAAACCACTTTGCTGGGTGGAGATGGGACGCTCATTGAAATATTCCCGGTCGCCCACTTTGAAAGAGAGTGGAGAAAGGCGGTACGGGGTATGATACGGGCCTGCACCGAAATCTTTGCTGATGTCGAGAGGAGTACCTTCATAATGGTCGCGCATGGCATTTTTCACATCCTGCACGGAAACCTTGCGGTTGGGTTTCACAAACAGAGGCATCGGAGTGTTCGTCTCACCTAATATATAAGGTAAGAACTCGTTACCACGGTCGGTAAACATATTGAAATAGCTCCATACACGGGCCTCGCAATAGCGACGGGCACCAAAATCGAGCGGAGCATAGGCATCGGCAAAACTGAAATCCTTGTTCACACCATCAAAGTAACCCTTCTCACGTGCAAAGGAGATGACGTCGGCAGAGTACATGCAGTTTTCCTTGTCATTCATATTGAACTGATGAATGCGGCTCTGGTTGGCATGTGCGGAGATACAATCATCGGGCACGCGGACAGCTACCCATACGGCACCGCGCACACCGGGTCCCTTGCCAATCATCTCCATAATCCATATCTCGTTGGGGTCGGCAATGGTGAAGGATTCTCCACTACTGTAATAGCCATATTCCTGCACCAATTCCGTCATCACCTTGATAGCCTCGCGAGCAGTGCGTGAACGTTGCAGTCCGAGATAAATCAAGCTACCGTAGTCGATAATACCGGTAGTGTCTACCAGTTCGGGGCGTCCGCCGAATGTCGTTTCACCGATAGTGAGCTGGAATTCGTTCATATTGCCGATGACATTGTACGTCTGACGGGCCTGCGCTATCTGCCCGAGGTATTTGCCGGTATCCCACTCGTGTATGTCAATCAGCGTGCCTTTCTTATGCATGCCGGCAGGATAATGATATAGCTCGCCGAACAAGCCATAGGAATCGGCAGAATAAGAAACGATGGTAGAACCGTCCGCGGAGGCGTTCTTGCCCACGATAAGATTGGTGCAGGCCAGTGCATTCGCCACGGCTGCCACAACAAACAAGACGGAAAGAGTCAGTCTTTTACTTTTCATACTTCTAATAAATTAAGGCCTCACCCCCGTCCCCTCTCCGAAAGAGAGGGGAGAAGAAAATGATAGCTTGTTACACATATTTTTATTACACTTATTTATTACACTATATATAGCAAAAGTAACTTCCGACCTCCCCTCCCTACGGGGGAGGGGTCGGGGGAGAGGCTTTACCATACAAATTCAAACTGTTCGGTGGTACAGTTGCCACAGCCATCCGTCACCGTCATCTCCACCACATGCTTGCCGCCTTTCTCCACATGTTTCGGGTCGAGCTCGCACACCAGGTTACCACTGATGGAGTTGGGCTTTCCAAACAAGGCATATTTTCCGTCAATCGTACCCCGATAGGTGTTGATGCCGGTTTCCTTGTCCTTGGCCTTGAAGATGATTTTTCCCGTACGTCCCCACTGAGCTTGGTTCACGGGAGTTATCACCGGCGGAACCGTATCCACCGCCACGGTATAAGTCCCCAAATCCCGTATACGCACTTTCATGACACCATCCTCATACTTACCGCCGATGCGGTATTTTCCACCGCGCGCCGTTACGCCCGCCACATAATATTTGGTCATATCCTCTACCGGACGCCGGCGCAAGCCGATACGCAAATCGCAGGCATTGTGCATAGGAATACGGGTATCGTTCAGTTGATAGGTGAAAGCTATATCACCGCTATCAGCCCGCACGGAATAGTTCAACAGGACGTTATCGTAGAGCATTCCTTTCGGAATGACCAATTCTAACCCCGGTTCCTGCAGATAGTTCACCTTGTCCCACTTGAGGGCGTATTTCTCACGATGTTCCACCGGAGCAATTGTCGTCTTCTGCCCCTGCACCGTGAAGCAGACCTTGGAGGTATTTCCCAGCGCATCGCTCAGCGTATAGACAAACCGGTAAGGGCGTTCTTCGTTGATGTCCACCAGTCCACGGTTACCGTTGGATGCATGCAGCATGCGTAAGTGGTTTCCCGGCTCGATGAAAGACTTCATATACTGGCCGTGTGTCCACGAATTGATATAGCGGTTTTCCTCGTATGCAAAGCGGTCTACCGTACTGCGGAAGACTTCCTCGCCGTCCACTTCGAGAATCACCGTCTTCACGCCATATTTATTCTGCACTCCGTCCATATAATCATAAGCACGGATGCCTGCACCAATCAATCCCCAGGCGGTAATGGGTTTCGTAGGATGTGCCGGAAAAGCCCGTCGCGTCTGCTTACCTTCCACCACTCCTTTGCCCGGCTGAGGAAACAACATGATACCTTCGGCACGCGGGGCAGTCTTGTCCTTCACTTTGTCCATGAAGAAAGGCAGTGGGTCTATATATTCGTCCGTAGCCGTCTCTATCATATCCAGATGCAGGTGCGGACCGAAAGAGTATCCGGTGTTTCCGCTTAAAGCTATTATCTGACCGGCTTTCACGGGATATTCGCCCAAGATATGCACCCCGAGATTATTACTGCCTCTATCTCTATCGTCTCCCTCATCTGACACGGGAGCAGGCTCGGGAATCATCTCTACTTCCCAGCTTTCCTTTTCGTACTGAAGAGCCTTCACTCGCTTTGCCACTTCACCCACAAAGGCGCTAAGATGACGGTAGATGGCGGTATAGCCGTTATCATACACCACATCGAGCACATAGCCCGAGCCGTGGGTGACACGGATACGCGAAATATATCCGTCCGCCAGCGCACGTACCGGTTTGCCTATGGCGCCACCGGTCTTGAAATCCAGTCCGCCATGAAAATGGTTGGCACGTATCTCGCCAAAGTTACCGGAGAAAATGATGGGAAAATCAAAAGGCGGAGTGAAGGAAGCCTCTTGTGCCCGAGCCCCGACAGATATAAAGAAAAAAGACAAAATGACAGATTTTATGTATATATTCATTGCAGTAACTTCTTATGATAAACGCAGGCAAAGATAAAAATAATCCCTATCTTTGCCATACAAAAGAGAAAATAAACAATGGAGAAAATACATTACTTCCGTCCCCTCTATCTTGCTCTGGCACTCACCATAAGCCTATTTTCCACCGCAAGCACCCCTAACCGATACAAAACCTCCGCTTCCCTGCCCGACAGCCTGCTGACCGAACAGCATATCCGCAGCATCTATTACACCCTGCCCGACAGCGCTCTGTCACTGCTGGACGAAGCCGAAGCCCGCCGTCTTCCCCACCTGCCGCAATTCCGCATCGACATGCTGCGCGGCACAGTCTACGAACGTCAAGGTATGTACCACCTCAAGGAGCGGTACATCCGCCGCGCCCTGCAAAGCGACTCCGTGCAGCACACTCCTCTCCGGAAACTGCAAGTCCTCACGCAGCTCGCCACCGCCCTCGACCGCCTGAACAAATACGAAGAAGGCATCCGCATCTGTACCGAAGCCATCGAGCTGGCACAGGAGCAAGGACAGAAGGCCAAAGAAAGCGAACTGCTGTTCACTTTGGGCCGCATGTATCAAGGCATGAAGCTCGACGACAAAGCGTTCCGGTACATGTACCGTTCCATCGAACTGCTGCAAGGCACGGACAATGTGCGCGAACTGGCCCAACTATCCACCTCCTACGGCGACTTGTCCGCCTATCTGGCCGAAAACGAGCGTTTGGACGAAGCCATTGCCCTCTGCGAGAAGCGTCTCGACGTTATCAGCCGCATGAGCCTGCTGCCCGGACCGCCGCCCGGATACATAGACCAGCAATACGGTTACCTCTACTCCAAACTTGCCTGGTACTACCTGCAAAACGGACAAAGCGAAAAAGCCGCCGAAACCGCCCGGAAATACCAAAGCACCGGCTTTGCACAATCGCAGGCAGGACAAACAGAAATCGTCCCCTACCTGCTGGGTACGCGTCAGTACCATAAAGTGCTGCAACTTCTTGACGCCTCTTCCGCCCTGGCCGAACCGGCCGATACCTTCAACTACGGCCACCTGATTCTGCTGGACCGCTATGCCCGCACCTACCGCGGACTGAAACGTCCGGAACTGGCCGACAGCTACCAACAGCGCATCACCATGCTGACCGACAGCATCTATGCCCGCGAAAAGGCCGGCCAGGCACACGAATTCGCCATCATCTACCAAACCCAGGAAAAGGATGCGCAGATACGCGAAGCCCAACACAAGCTGGCACGGCAACGCGTACTGTTCATCACCACCAGCTTCATCGCCATCCTGCTCGCCATCCTGCTATGGGAAAAGCACCTCCACCTGCGCCGCACCCGCGAACGCAACCAGATAGCCGCCCGCCAGATAGAAGAGCTTCTGGCACAGAAAGAAGAACTGCGCAAGGCATACCGCCGGCAGCCGCTTCACCCGGAAGATGCCCCTAACGAAGAGCCGCCTGCCGCTCAAGCCAACACTTCCCCCTCCGCTGCCGACGATGAAGACAACCGCCGCCGGTTCATGCAGATGGAAGATGCCCTGCTCACCGACCTGCCCTTCCTAAACCCCGACTTCAACCGCGAAGACCTGATGAAGATAACGGCCTTGAGCAAGAACCGCCTCAACCCGTTCCTGCGCGAATATGCCGGTGCCGACGGCTTCAGCGACTACATCAACCGCCTGCGCGTGGAGCACTCCATATCGATGCTGAAAGACAACAGAATGTATTCCATAGATGCCATAGCCACCGCTTCGGGCTTCAAGAGCCGCAACACCTACTATGTGGCGTTCAACAAACTGCTTGGCATGACACCCGTGCAGTACCGGGAGACTTTGCCGGACAAGTCCGCAGAACCATGCACAGAGCCTATAGTTTAACAGATTGCAGGCCGTCAGTTACAAGAACTATTCGTATATTTGTGCGTTGCAAGTAATATATAAGAAAGTTACAGGTAATATATAAGAAAAGTGATATATAAGAAAGGAGAACCGGAAATATGGAACCCATACAGAGCAACAAAATCTACCCCATCGGCATACAGAACTTCGAGAAGATGCGCAAAGGCGGCTATTTCTACGTCGACAAGACCGCCCTTGTCTACCGGCTGGTAAAGACGGGCAGCTACTACTTCCTAAGCCGCCCCCGGCGCTTCGGCAAGAGCCTGCTCATCTCCACCCTCGAAGCCTACTTCCAGGGAAAGAAGGAACTCTTTGAAGGGCTGGCGATGGAGAAGCTGGAGAAAGACTGGATAAAACGCCCCGTGCTGCACATCGACCTGAATATAGGGAAGTATGACACCCCGGACAGCTTGGACAAACAGCTGGAAAAAGCTGTGACAGAATGGGAACAGCTTTATGGCACGGGAATGGCGGAAAGCACGCTTGCCCTTCGCTTCGCCGGAGTGGTCAGGCGTGCCTGCGAGCAGACGGGGCAACGTGTGGCCATCCTCATCGACGAATACGACAAGCCCATGCTGCAAGCCATCGGCAACAAAGCGCTGCAGAACGAGTTCCGCAACACCTTGAAACCCTTCTACGGCGTACTGAAAACCATGGACGGATGCATCCAGTTTGCCCTGCTGACGGGGGTCACCAAGTTCGGCAAGGTCAGCGTGTTCAGCGACCTCAACAACCTGAACGACATCTCCATGGACCGGCGATACCTTGCCCTTTGCGGTGTCACCGACGAAGAGCTGCGCCAAGAATTCGCCCCAAGCATCCGGCTGCTGGCGCAGGCGCAAAACATGACCTACGAGGAAACCTGCCAACGCTTGCAGAAAGATTACGACGGTTACCACTTCACACACAACTCCATCGGAATCTACAACCCTTTCAGCCTGCTCAACACCTTCGACAAGCAGGAGTTCGGCAGCTATTGGTTCGAGACGGGCACCCCCACCTATCTGGTGGAACTGCTGAAACGCAACCACTACAACCTGGAGGAGATGGCCCATGCAGAAACCTACGCCGACGTGCTGAACAGCATCTATGGCGACGAAGACCCACTGCCCGTCATCTTCCAAAGCGGATACCTCACGATTAAGGAGTACGACCCAAGGTTCGGACTCTACCGCCTCGGCTTCCCCAACCGGGAAGTGGAAGAAGGGTTCGTCAAGTTCCTGATGCCGTTCTACACCCGCTTCAACAAGATAGAGGCACCGTTCGAGATACAGAAGTTTGTACGTGAGATAGAATCCGGACAGCCCGATGCCTTCTTCCGCCGCCTGCAAAGTTTCTTTGCCGACACCCCCTACGAACTTGTCGGCGACCGCGAACTGCACTACCAGAACGTGCTTTTCATTGTCTTCAAGCTGGTGGGATTCTATACCCAAGTGGAATATCACACCTCCGAGGGACGTGTGGACCTCGTGCTGAAGACAGACCGCTACATCTACATCATGGAGTTCAAGTTCGAAGGCACTGCCGAAGAAGCGCTGCGGCAGATTGACGAAAAACACTACGCGCAACCCTTCGAAGCCGACGGTCGCCCACTGTTCAGGATAGGCGTGAACTTCAGCGCCCGGACGCGCAACATAGAAAGGTGGCTGATAAAAGCATGACTTCCTCCCCATAAGGACGGATTTTCATCCTCCGCACTTCCCTTCACACCCCCTCCGGAAGCACTTCTGAGAGGGGGTGCGACAATTCAGGACAACAAGGCGACAATGCAGGACAAGCACCGAGGGGTAAAATTAGGCAGTTTATACCATTATTAACAACTTTGCAGACACATTTGCAAAGGAACATTAATAAAACCTATAACAACCCAAATGGAGAACTGCATCATGAAACGACTGACCTCACAGGGATGGGAAACGCTGCGCACACTGACCGCCATCACGGCAGCCATAGGTACCATGATATGCCTGCTGATACTGGCAGGATGCACCAACGAACTGACCGGGCAGGACGAAAACCGGGGAAACGGACAAGCGCTGACGCTGGGAACCGTAAGCATAGAAGGAGGAAACACCCGTGCCGCCGATGCCGTGTCCGGCGTGGCATCCGGCCATAGCTTCAGAGACGACGAAAAGCTGCACGTAGCCCTCACCGCCGGAAGCGCCCAATCTGCCGGCACCTACCTATACGACGGCAACAACAGCAGCTGGAGTTCCACCAAGACCGAGCGCGCCTACTGGCAAGGGAGCGGCAACCACACCCTCACCGCCTGGTGGGGACCCGCTTATTCTTCCTCCTCCCCTGCCGTTTACGACATGCCCTCCGACTACGAAACCAACACCGCCGCAGGGAGCACCCTGAATGCCTGGGACGGCAAGCAATATACCGCTGCCGCCGATAAATGGCACATCACCGACCTGCTGCACTACAGCGGTACACATTCCGCCACATCCTCTTCCATCAATCTGCTGCTGAAGCACAGCATGGCGCAGCTATGCGTCAACCTGCTGCCGGGCGACGGCATCACCGCCGAACAGCTGCAGACGGCCACCGTACACCTCAAGCAAGCGAAAGCCTACTTCACCATGAATACCGACGGAGAGCCCGTCATCCATAATCACGACGGCGAAGCCTCCACCCCTACCGATGTCCGCCTGCTGAAGAACGGCAATACCTCGTCGGCATACTACGCCCTGATGCTGCCGGGACAGACCTTTGCCGCAAACCGACTGATGATAAGCATCCACATCGGAAACGACATCTATAAGTACCTCCCCACCAACGACATCACCACCCAAGCCAATACCTGCCACGAGCTGAAACTGAAAGTAAACAAAGCAGGGGTGAGCGCATTGAGCGTAACGTCCACCGGATGGCAAAGCCCGACACTGGTGGAGGCGACGGAAGCAGAAAGCTTCGTAACAGTGGAGAACGAAACAGCGGGAAGCCTGCTGGCAGATGGGTCTGCACTGAAGACTGCACTGGCAAGCGCCGGCCAAGACAGCCCCATCAAGGTAATGATTACGGGGGAGATTAGCGACCAGGACTTGGCGAATTTGAAAGAGCAGATGATCGGTGGTAGTAATGGTAATAAATACTTCAAGGTCAGCCACCTCTACATCACCGCAAGCGGGGCGACAACCATACCGGAGGGATTTTGCAAAACGGGGGATAACACAAATACCGCACTTCAAGAGGTGATACTCCCCGAAGGGATAACAAGTATAGGAGAGCGCGCATTCCAAAGCTGCACGACACTAAAGAGCATTCAACTGCCAAAGAAAGTGACAAAGATAGGAAAGTACGCATTCATTAATTGCCGCCAGCTAACAAACATCCAACTGCCGGACGGAGTGACAGAAATAGGAGAATACGCATTCGTCGACTGTAGCAGCCTGACAGAAATCAGCATCCCCACGGGAGTAACGAAGATAGGAGAGAGGACATTCCAAAGCTGCGCGAATCTGACGAGCATCCAACTGCCGGAGACAGTGACAGAGATAGGCCAAAGCGCATTCAACTACTGTGGAAGTCTGAAGGAAATCAACATACCGAAAGCAGCGACAAGCATAGGAAGCTACGCATTCCAGTATTGTAGCAGCTTGACAGAAATCAGCATACCCAAAGCAGTGACAAGCATAGGAGTCTGCGCATTCTACGACTGCTCCGCCCTCGAAGAAGTCGTCCTCAGCGGCACCAACGACCAATTTGGCTTCTTCCTGCCCACCGTTGGTGATGGTGCATTCGCAGGCACCTCCGCCACCCTCCTCTTCCTCACCGATGTCACCGAAGAGATGTTCAAGGCAGAAGGAAATGCCGCCACATGCCAATCCTGGGGTAGTGTCACCTGGAAAGCCATCCACTACAACCTGACTGCGGATAATCCTGCCAGCCTGACAGACACCGCCAACTATAGCGGCCACTGGCTCAAGGACTCCCCCCAATAACCCCAACCCCATAACCCATAACTCAAAATTCATAACTCATAATTCAAAACCCCATGGCAACAACCTTTGAAAAGCTCATCAGTCTCGTGGCCTACGACAACGCCCTGACCGAGCGCACGGACGACTTCTACCTCCGTGCCAAGACACAACCCCGCACACTGGGCATCACCGAGATAGCCCGCGAAACAGCCCGGCAACTGGGCAAGTACGGCGAAAACCCGTTGGGATAACACCCCACGGCCCTACCCCCATAAGGGTGCGCACCCCCACCCCGAACGGCCCTACTTATACGAAACCCTAAAAAAGACACCCAACGAATGAAAACAAGGAACCACCTCCGCCGGACGCTACTGCTCCCCACCCTGCTGCTTGCCCTGCTGCCGCCCTGCGCCTGCACAGACGACATCTGCCCCGACACCGCCCCCCTGCCCGGTGCCGACAGTGAAGCCACAGCCTCCCTCATAGGCCACCCCATACAGATAGGCTGCATCGCCACAAGCGTGGAACAGCAGTCGCCCATGGCCGGAGAAGAAGGAGGGCAGACACGCGCCGACGGAACCACCGGCACACCCGCCACGGAAACCGGCTTCCCCAAAGTAGGAACCACCATCACCGTATTCATGACCGTGCCCGTAAGGTCGTCGTCGGCAGCAGACGGCTCGTCCGCCGAAGTCCGCTACAGCCACGCCAACTACACCTGCACCTCCGTCAGCACCGACGGCGGCACGCAAGCCGTCACCTCCGCCACTTGGCAGCCCACCGACCCCGCCAACCTCCTCCGCTGGGAGAAAGACGCCGCCGCCTACTACTTCGCCGCCATCTCCCCCGCCATAGAGATGCAGCCACTGGAGGCATTGACATATACCGGCAGCGACGGCAACAGCGGAGGCAGCTACGCCCTGCAGACGGGCGAAGCCTTCACCTTCCAGCTGCCCCAAGCCTTCACCCCCGAGAACTACGCCTACTGGGAACAGCTGCGCACCTCCGGCCTCGCCGTCCGCATACCCCAGCCCACCGCCGACCCCATCCCCCTACAGATGCAACGCGCCCTGGTGAAAGTGGACATCTTCTCCACCGCATCCGCCGCCGTCCTGCTGAAAGCACCTGCCAAAGCCGTATTCTGCGCCTACACAGGCGGAGTGACGGCGCTGAGAGAGGCACCCATTGTGAGCAATTCTACTGACGGGATACACTCCTATCTGTTTGTTGACAAGCTCACCGACACCCGTTCCGTCACCACCTTGAGCCGGGACGGTGCGGCGGTGCATCGGGCGTTGATGATACCCACTTACCACCAATACAGCCCAGACTACCTCCCCCCTAATGGACCTACTTGCAGCGAAGCCGGAGGAAACGGTGCCCTCTCTTTTCTTACGGACAAGGTATATAGCGCCGGAGGCTCAATCGGCAGCAGCAGCGAGACCGGCAGCGTCACCGGCGGCACCACCGGCAACCGATTCTATCTCCCCGGCAAGTACCTGCAAGTGTCGGACGGAAGTACCGACATAAAAGGCACAGCACCGGAAAACATCCTCCTGCTGGATGGGACGGAAGCGTCCTACAATGCCGTAAAGAGCAGGCTGGAAGCGATAAATGCCGCCGGAAGCTCTTCTCCCCCTACCCTCGTCTCCAAACTCTTCATCAGCGGTTCTGTACCGGAAGGCATGGACCAGAGCGAGCTGTTAGGATTGCTGGGCAGCAGCCATAATTACGTACAAAACCTCTATATGGAGCCGGTGAAGGAAGTGCCTACGAATTGGTATCTCTTCACCAACGGCAATAGTACTCTGCAAAGCATCAACCTGCCACAAGCCACCAAAATAGGATATAATGCTTTCAATAAATGCACCGGCCTGACAAGCATCAACCTGCCACAAGTCACCAAAATAGGATATAATACTCTTCAGGGTTGTACCGGCCTGACAAGCATCGACCTGTCACAAGTCACCAAAATAGGAAATGGTACTTTTGTGAATTGTACCAGCCTGACAAATATTGACCTGTCACAAGCCACCGACATCGGAGAAAATGCTTTCTGGAATTGCACCGCCCTGACAAGTATCGACCTGCCACAAGTCACCGACATCGGAGTCAGTGCTTTTTGGAGTTGCACCGGCCTGACAAGTATCGACCTGCCACAAGCCATCGGAATCGGAGAAAGAGCCTTCCAGGATTGCACCGCCCTGGCAAGCATTGACCTGCCAAAAGTCACCAATATAGGAATCGGAGCTTTCGTCGGATGCGGGAAACTGGCAAGCATCTACCTGCCACAAGTCACCGACATCAGAGAAGATGCTTTCTTTGGTTGCACCGGCCTGAAGAGCATCGTCCTTAGCGGCACCGGTACCGAAAACAGCTTCGCTCTCCCCACCTACGACACCCAAAACGGTCTCGGAAATTATAATTTCTCCCCCGAGAACCTCTTCCTCACCGGAGTTACCGCACTCGAGGACGATCAAATCACCCAGTGCCGCACCTGGGGAAAGATGACTTGGGCGAACATATACTATAACTACAAGGGAAGCCCTTCACTTGCCGAAGCCACCATTACGGAGCTGACAAACCCCGAGAATTACACAAAAGTAACCGATAAGTAACTTATTATTAACAACAAATAAATAGACCAAATATGAAAACAAGAAGTATCCAAACGCTGCTCCTCGCAGCCACCCTCGGCCTGCTGGTCACCGCCTGTAACAACGATTCAGACCAGACAGTGGACATCACCAAGCCCATCAACGTGAAGCTCTCGCTCACCACCACCGGCACCAATATCCCCATCAGCCGCGCCGCCATCGGCGCCACCGAGTTCGATGATGACGACGCACTGGGCCTCTACATCGCCCACAAAACGGGTGCCAACGATGAATCCCCCATCAGCGCCTCCCTCGACCCCAAGAACACCAAATGGGTAAACGGCAGCTTCACCGACGAACCCCTCTACTGGCAGAACGTCACCGACCAGCACACCCTCTACGCCTACTATCCCTATACCAACACCGCCACCGACACCTACACCGTGCCCAACGTCAGCATCAAGCCCGACCAGAACAACAGCAGCACCGCCGCCGCCGACTACGAAGCCTCCGACCTGCTGTGGGGCAAATGCACCACCGTGGCAACGAACAACGCAAGCATCAGCATGAAGCACTGCATGAGCCAAATCACCGTCACCCTCTCCGCAGGAAACGGCTACTCCTCCCTGCCCGCCATCGACAAGGTAGAACTGCTCTGCTCCGCAGGCTTCGCCCTCAGCGGCACGTGGAATCTGGCAGACGGCAAAGTAACAAAGGCTAATGATGCCGCTGCCACCGACGCTGCAGCTGCATCTACCACCTCCATCACCACCTACGCCCACAGCGTTGCAGGTGCCACCACCTACCGCGCCATCGTGCTGCCGGGTCAGGCATTCACCAATAGCTCCCAATTCGTAAAAGTCACCTCCGGCAGCAACACCTACACCTACTATCTGGCTATGAGTTCCAGCGAAAACCTCACTACCGAGGCCAACAAAACCTACAACTTCGACCTCAGCCTGAACAAGGCCGGGCTGACGCTGAAAGGGATTACCATCGCCGCATGGGACACAGATGAAATAGAAGGGGATGCAGGCATGGACATTGGAAACTGATGGACAATGAACGATGAAGAATGAATAACCGAGAACGAAAACTGTTCTTAAACATGGAGGGTACGGAGACACTGTACCCTCCATTTTTGTATCTTGCGCCATGTTTAACCCCTCAATAAAAACTTTAAGGTTATGATTATCGGAGTACCTAAAGAAATCAAGAACAACGAGAACCGTGTAGGAATGACCCCTGCCGGAGTAGCCGAGTTGGTGAAACGCGGTCATACGGTGTATGTACAAGCCTCTGCAGGCGCAAACAGCGGTTTCTCTGACGATGATTACATCGCCGTAGGTGCACAAATGTTGCCAACCATTGAAGACACGTATGCCATAGCCGACATGATTGTCAAGGTAAAGGAGCCCATCGCACCGGAGTACAAACTGATAAAAAAGGGACAAGTGGTATTCACCTATTTCCACTTCGCTGCCGATAAATTGCTGACCGAAGCCATGATAGCAAGCGGCGCCGTCTGCATCGCCTACGAAACGGTAGAGAAAGAAGACCGCTCACTTCCGCTGCTTACCCCCATGAGCGAAGTGGCGGGACGCATGGCCACCCAGGTAGGAGCACGCTTCCTCGAAAAACCCCAAGGCGGCAAAGGGAAACTGATGGGTGGCGTGACGGGTGTACGCCCCGCACGCGTACTTATCCTGGGCGGCGGCATTGTGGGCACCAATGCCGCACAAATAGCTGCCGGAATGGGTGCCGAGGTACTGATTGCCGACATCAACCTTCCCCGCCTGCGCTACCTCAGTGAAGTGATGCCCAAGAATGTAAAAACACTCTATTCTTCCCTTCACAATATCAAAATGGAATTACCTACAATAGACCTCGTAATAGGGTCTGTCCTTATCCCCGGTGACAAAGCGCCTCATCTCATCACCAAAGAAATGCTGAAAATGATGAAGCCCGGCACCGTACTCGTAGACGTTGCCATCGACCAAGGCGGATGTTTCGAAACCTCCCACCCCACCACGCACAGCGACCCTACCTACATTGTGGACGGAATTGTACACTACGCCGTTGCCAATATCCCCGGCGCCGTACCCTTCACCTCCACCATGGCACTGACAAATGCCACCCTGCCCTACACCGTAGCCCTGGCATGCAAAGGCTGGAGACAAGCCTGCAAGGACGATCCGGCTCTGGCGCTAGGATTGAACGTAGTGGAAGGCAAGGTAACATACAAAGCTGTAGCCGACGTCTTCGGGCTGAAATATGAGGCGATTGAGTTATAAGTTATGAGTTATGAGTTAGTGTTTTTAACTCATAACTTCCCCAACAAAGAATCCTTCCTCCTCGCATACTCCCACCACATGGCGAGCAGTGTGATGCAGAGATTGAAAATAAACGGGAATTCCTTGGAACTAGTGTGGAACAAGGTCTGAAAGAAGTCTGTAATGAACGGGGACAATAGAATCGCCAGATAATTCATCACCATTACAAAGGCCAGTGCCAAGGTTGTTTTTTCCGGTATGGCCGTATCTACTGTCTCGTCATAAATCAGCGGTTGAATGACACCATATCCCAAACCAACCAACATACATCCCGGTATTATCAGCCATTCTTTAGGCGAAATCCATATCAAGAGCAAACCCGCTGCAATGGACAAAAGACTGTAAAATTTCGTATTTTTTCCCATCCACTTCACGATATGCCCCAGGAAGAAGCCCGGAGCCATAATGGCCAGGAAGAATAAGGAAATCATCAATCCGGAATTTCCGCTGGAGAAGTGATGTGCCTCCATCAAAAAAGGCAAGTCAAAAGTAACCGCCAGCACTACATACGTAGTGACGCCATAAAACAGCATCAACTGTAGCAGATGGCGGACATGGATGCCGTATTTACCGGAAATCGCACGCTTGGATTCCTCCGGAACAACGGCAGCTGTATCTTCTGCTATCTGCGGCTGACCGGTATCCCCCTTCAAATATCCGACAAGCAGCAGAGAAACCAACGGAAGCAGGTATACCACGAAAGGCAAGTGCCAGTTTACCTCTGCCAGATACCCAGTCACCGCCGTTGCCACAACCAGCGTCACATTGGTAATGGCAGAACTGTAACCAAACTGCTTCACCCGATATTCCCCCGTGAAATAGCGTGAAACCAGACCGGTGGACAACGGAATAATCACCCCCGAACCGATGCCAAGCAAAGCGCTGACCACCATCAACTGCCACATTTTATCCGAAAAAAGATAAAGTACCCCACTGGTGGCAAACATCCAAAGCCCCGCTTTCAGCAGACGCACAAAGTCACGTTTCTCGGCCAGCTTGCCCGCCAACAGCACAAAAGGAATTATCAGCAGCGAAGGCAGGGAGGTAAGCATCTGTATATCCAGTTCTGTGGCATGTGGAAAAATGGTAGTAAGTTGTCCCAAAATAGGTGATACGGCCAATCCCGGCAAGGAAGTCAATGCAGAGACTGACCAAATGCCGACAAGCGTGATAAGGGGGATTGTACCCCTTCCGGTATTGATTTTCATATAGTAGTATATTAATTAAATGAATAATGTGGGAACAACAAACCTACCTTCAGAATGTTCGTTTTTTAAGATTTTACTACGCTGCCCTTTAATAAACGCCAAATAATGCAAAACCCCGGAACTTTCATCCGCAAACCCCGTTGTTGTGGGAAATTCGACGGGGAAAAGCCCCGCCGCCTAAACCTTTAAAAAACTTATTAATATGGAAGATTTGAATTTCAGAAAAGGAGATGCAAAAACTGAAGTATTCGGTTCAAACCGTATGTTACAACCCTCACCCGTAGAAAAGATTCCCGACGGACCTACTACCCCGGAAATCGCCTATCAGATGGTGAAAGACGAGACCTTCGCCCAAACGCAGCCTCGCTTGAATCTGGCTACATTCGTCACTACCTATATGGACGAATATGCAACCAAGCTGATGAACGAAGCCATCAACATCAACTACATTGACGAGACCGAATATCCGCGCATCGCCGTAATGAACGGTAAATGTATCAACATCGTGGCCAACCTCTGGAACTCTCCTGAAAAAGAAACCTGGAAAACCGGCGCACTTGCCATCGGTTCCTCGGAGGCATGTATGCTGGGTGGTGTGGCAGCCTGGTTGCGCTGGCGCAAGAAACGTCAGGCACAAGGCAAACCGTTCGACAAACCCAACTTCGTTATTTCAACCGGTTTCCAGGTGGTATGGGAAAAATTCGCCCAATTGTGGCAGATTGAAATGCGTGAAGTGCCTTTGACACTGGACAAGACCACGCTCGACCCCGAAGAAGCCTTGAAGATGTGTGATGAGAACACCATCTGTATCGTGCCTATCCAAGGCGTTACATGGACAGGACTGAACGATGACGTCGAAGCCCTCGACAAAGCCCTCGATGCCTACAATGCGAAGACCGGCTACGACATTCCTATCCACGTAGATGCCGCCAGCGGTGGTTTCATCCTCCCGTTCCTCTATCCTGAAAAGAAATGGGACTTCCGTCTGAAGTGGGTACTCTCCATCAGCGTCAGCGGACACAAATTCGGTCTGGTTTATCCGGGTCTGGGCTGGGTTTGCTGGAAAGGCAAAGAATATCTGCCCGAAGAAATGTCATTCAGCGTAAACTACCTCGGTGCCAACATTACTCAGGTAGGCCTGAACTTCTCCCGTCCTGCCGCACAGATTCTGGGTCAATATTACCAGTTCATCCGTTTGGG
This sequence comes from Bacteroides sp. AM44-19, assembly GCF_003603395.1. NCBI lineage: Bacteria > Pseudomonadati > Bacteroidota > Bacteroidia > Bacteroidales > Bacteroidaceae > Bacteroides > Bacteroides sp. AM44-19. The sequence goes on from NZ_QTNB01000005.1 coordinate 81,266, forward strand.
ATTCCAGGGTTACAAAGAAGTACAGTACAACTCTCTGACCATCGCCAAGTATATCCATGACGAAATCGGCAAGATGGCTCCGTTCGTAAACTATTCCGACGAAGTTGTGAACCCACTGTTCATCTGGTACTTGAAACCGGAATATGCAAGAGCTGCCAAATGGACTCTGTATGACCTGCAGGACAAGTTGTCACAGCACGGCTGGATGGTACCCGCCTATACACTGCCTTCAAAACTGGAAGACTACGTCGTTATGCGTGTCGTTGTCCGCCAGGGATTCAGCCGCGACATGGCAGACATGCTGTTGGGTGACATCAAGAATGCCATCACGGAGCTGGAGAAACTGGATTACCCGACTCCTACCCGTATGGCACAGGAAAAGAACCTGCCGGTGGAAACCAAAATATTCAACCACGGATGCCGTACTCATAAAAAATAAATTAATTTACGATTAAACGATTTACGATGTACGATTAGAGTTTCTCTTGATACGGACTACGTTTAAAGGAGTAATTTCAATCGTAAATCGTACATCGTCTAATCGTACATCACAACGTGTTTATGGAAAAGAAAATATCAATTTCACAAATAAAGGAGGTTGCCCAAGAAGCCTACAATGAGGTGAAGGGCAGCACAGGAGGCAAGAATGCGGATTATATTCCCTACCTTGCCAACATAGACTCCAAACTATTCGGACTCAGCATCTGCCTGATGAACGGGCAGACCATCAATATAGGTGACACAGACTATCGTTTCGGTATAGAGTCCGTCTCGAAGGTACACACAGCCATCCTTATCCTGCGCCAATACGGTGCGCAGAAAGTGCTGGACATGATAGGTGCCGATGCCACGGGACTACCGTTCAACTCCATCATCGCCATCTTGCTGGAAAACGACCACCCTTCCACTCCATTGGTAAATGCCGGTGCCATTTCCGCCTGTTCCATGGTACAGCCAGTGGGAAACTCCGACAAGAAATGGGATGCCATTGTACAGAATGTCACTGAGCTGTGCGGCTCCGCCCCACAACTCATCGACGAACTGTACAAATCGGAAACGGCTACCAACTTCAACAACCGCTCCATTGCCTGGCTGCTGAAAAACTACAACCGCATCTACGATAATCCGGACATGGCTCTCGACCTCTATACTCGCCAGTGTTCTCTCGGCATCACGGCCCAGCAACTGGGCATTGCCGCAGGAACCATCGCCAATAACGGTGTGAACCCCGTCACCAAACAAACGGTGTTCGAAGCCAGCCTGGCACCGAAAATCACGTCGATGATTTCTACCGTAGGCTTCTACGAGCATTCGGGCGACTGGATGTACACCGCCGGCATACCGGCCAAAAGCGGTGTAGGCGGTGGTGTAATGGCCGTATTGCCCGGTGTCATGGGAGTATCGGCCTTCGCTCCTCCCCTAGACGAAGCGGGAAACTCCGTAAAGGCCCAATCGGCAATCAAGTTCATCATGAACAAGCTCGGCCTGGGTGTATTCAACGGTGATAACGTAACGATTACAGAATAAGTTTCTCTTTTTAGTTATGAGTTATAGGTTATGAGTTATTTGTTGGTAGGCACCGTAATCAGCAAATGACTTATAACTCATAACTTATGACTTTATAATGGACTTCATCATGAAAATGGCTCTATCAGAATTTGTATTGCGGGAAAAAGGTATCTATGGCATACTGCATGTCATTATATTGATACTGTCGCTATTTTTAGTTATCAGCATCTCTGTCGACACGTTCAAGGGGATCCCCTTTTACGAACAGTCGGTCTACATGAAAGTACAGTTGTGGATATGCGCCCTGTTCCTGGCAGATTTTGTATTGGAATGGTTCCTGGCAGAGAAGAAGGGTCACTACGTGGCCACGCATTTCATTTTCCTGCTGGTAGCTATACCCTATCAAAACATCATTGCCTATATGGGATGGACTTTCTCACCCGAGATAACCTATATGCTGCGTTTCATCCCATTGGTGCGGGGTGGTTACGCCATGGCTATCGTGGTGGGTTGGCTGACGTACAACCGCGCATCGGGACTGTTCGTTTCCTACCTTACCATGTTGCTGGCCACTGTCTATTTTTCCAGTCTGGCCTTTTATGTCATGGAGCATGGTCCCAATCCTTTAGTTAAAGGATATGGAGACGCCTTATGGTGGGCATTTATGGATGTGACGACGGTGGGTTCCAATATCATAGCAGTCACTCCCACCGGACGGGTACTGTCCGTACTGCTGGCTGCGCTGGGCATGATGATGTTCCCTATCTTTACAGTGTATGTAACGAGCCTGGTCGAACGGCGCAATAAGGAAAAAGAAGAGTTCTACAAGAAAGTTGCACAGAAGCCCGCGCCCAAAGCCGACGCTTCCTGAATAGTTAAAACCGGAACTTTCACTTATCCGTTGGGAACAACTCTCCCCAAGTGTTGTTATAGACGCTGATTTTGAATATATTTTTCATCTAAAACCTTAACTTATGGCAAATATTAAACAAACAGTGAAGCTGGGTGTATTTACCCTGGCAATCATGAATGTGACGGCAGTAGTATCCCTACGTGGACTTCCTGCCGAGGCCGTGTACGGAATGAGTTCGGCCTTCTACTACTTATTTGCAGCCATTGTTTTTCTGATTCCGACGTCACTTGTCGCCGCGGAACTGGCTGCCATGTTTCAAGACAAGCAAGGCGGTGTGTTCCGCTGGGTGGGCGAAGCCTACGGAAAAAAACTGGGCTTCCTTGCCATCTGGGTACAATGGATTGAAAGTACAATCTGGTATCCTACCGTATTGACATTCGGTGCCGTATCCATTGCTTTCATCGGCATGAACGACGTACACGACATGTCACTGGCCAACAACAAGTATTACTCGCTCGTCGTTGTCCTCATCATCTACTGGCTAGCCACGTTCATCTCCATGAAGGGTATGAGCTGGGTAGGTAAAGTGGCAAAGGTCGGCGGCCTGGTCGGGACCATTATTCCTGCCGCACTGCTGATTATCTTGGGTATCATCTACCTTGCCACCGGCGGACACTCCAACCTGGACTTCCACAGCAGCTTCTTCCCCGACTTGACGAACTTCGACAACGTGGTGCTTGCTGCCAGTATCTTCCTCTTCTATGCCGGTATGGAAATGGGCGGTATCCACGTAAAAGACGTGAACAATCCCTCCAAGAATTATCCGAAGGCAGTGTTCATCGGTGCGGCCATTACGGTTATCATCTTCGTGCTCGGTACTTTCTCACTGGGCATCATCATCCCGGCCAAAGACATCAGTCTGACACAGAGTCTGCTTGTAGGCTTCGATAACTATTTCCATTACATCCGTGCCTCCTGGCTGTCACCCATCATCGCCATTGCTCTGGCATTCGGGGTGCTGGCAGGTGTATTGACATGGGTTGCCGGTCCGTCCAAAGGTATCTTTGCCGTAGGAAAAGCAGGCTACATGCCTCCGTTCTTCCAGAAGACAAACAAACTGGGCGTACAGAAGAATATCCTTTATGTACAAGGCGGTGCAGTAACCGTACTGAGCCTTCTGTTCGTAGTCATGCCTTCCGTACAGAGTTTCTACCAGATTCTATCACAGCTGACTGTAGTCCTCTATCTTATCATGTATATGCTGATGTTCTCCGGAGCCATCGTGCTGCGTTATAAGATGAAGAAGCTGAACCGTCCGTTCCGTATCGGCAAGAATGGCAACGGATTGATGTGGCTCATCGGTGGACTTGGTTTCTGCGGGTCATTGCTGGCATTCGTACTGAGCTTTATCCCACCCAGCCAGATTTCAACAGGCAGCAACACAGTATGGTTCTCCGTGCTCATCATCGGTGCGCTGATTGTAGTCATTGCCCCATTCATTATTTATGCTTCCAAGAAACCGTCCTGGGTTGACCCGAACAGTAGCTTTGAACCGTTCCATTGGGAAGAGCAACCTGCTGTGCAGACAGCCGGTAAAAGTGCAACAAATATGGCTACCGGTAGCGCCACTGCCAGCAGCAATGGCACAAGTAATTCCGCCACAAGTGGAAATACGGCAAAAGACACAACCAATATCCCCAAAGGATAAAAGGTTATAAGTTGAAACTAAAAAAGGAATATCCCCGAAATCACCGGGAATATTCCTTTTTTATTGTTATATGATACCAGAAGAGGGAATATTCAGAAATCCAATTCCTGCATTCTCTCCCACGCCCTTCTGCTCTCCTCCACCAACTCTTGCATGACCGACGCCACAGACTGCACTCCCTTTCCATGCAGCAAGGCAGATACCTGCCCTATTTCCAGTTCCCCTTCTTCCAAGTCACCTTCAAAAATACCACGTTTGGCACGGCCGCGCCCTAAAAGGATACGAAGTTCTTCCTCTGAAGCTCCCACAGCCTCAGCAGCCTCTACGGCACTGCGAAAGTTATTGCGCACCAGACGCACCGGAGCCAATTTCTTCAAAAGCAGACGGGTATCCCCTTCTTCCAAATGCAGGCAATAATCCTTAAATACCTCGCTTGCAGAACTTTCTGCCGTCAAGGCAAAGCGTGTACCAATCTGTACACCTTCCGCACCCAGCACCCGGGCAGCCAGCATGGCCTCACCCGTTGCAATGCCACCGGCAGCAATCAGCGGAAGTGTAGTAACTGTACGTACAGCAGGTATCAGACACAGAGTGGTAGTCTCCTCCCTCCCATTGTGCCCACCGGCTTCGAAGCCTTCGGCAACTATTGCATCGACACCCGCCTCTTCTGCCTTCACGGCAAAACGCGAGGATGAAACAACATGCACCACCGTGATGCCACGCTCGTGCAACCAACCGGTCCATTTCTTCGGGCTGCCGGCAGATGTAAATACAATCTTCACTCCCTCGTCGGCCACAATCTGCATTATCTCTTCTATCTGGGGATACATCAAGGGAATATTCACACCAAAAGCATGATGCGTAGCCTCACGGCATTTCCTGATATGCTCCCGCAACGTTTCGGGATGCATCGAACCTGCGCCGAGCAAGCCCAGCCCTCCCGCATTGCTTACAGCAGCAGCAAGTCTCCAGCCGCTACACCACACCATACCACCTTGAATTATCGGATATCTTATTCCGAATAGAGAAGTCACTCTGTTCATTATTACTTTTTTTAAAGGTTTACTAATGAAAACAAAAGGAGGAAGAAGAAAGTTCAATTTAGCGGACACCCGTCCGCCAAACCCTCATTCACTAATCAGTTTTACCGGTTGTTTTATCAAGACTGTTGTCGAATCTCCATATGCCTTCAATACTTCCAGCGTACGGGCACGGCGCTTGCGGCCTTTGAAATTCCAAAACTCACGGGTAAAAGGCACCATCAGGTCTAAACCGGAAATTCCGCCGCCACTGGCACCCTGCCAACCGCCCACAGCCATATTATTGGCCCGCTCCGTCACCCGGTAACGCAGACCGGTTGCCTCAATCTGCTCCACCGTCTCACGCGGACCGGCATCAAACGGATGTTTAGCCCAGTTCGTAGGAATCATCAGAATCTTAAGCGCATAGAATTCATCTCCTCGCCAAGTATCCTTGTCTACCTTGATTTTTTTCTGATAAATGGGGTCCCAGTTATATTTGGTATTGGCCGTATAGGGACGCAGGGTAAGCACCACTTTTTTCTCGGGCGCTTTCGGCATGACAGGCAATGAATTATCAAAATCCATCCACGACTTGTCCATCACCGCTTTCGGAGTACTCAAGGAATTGTTCATTTCCAATTCCTGCAATACCTCCGGATTCAGTTTTACCTCCCCCTCGCCCTTCAGCAACCGGTTCAGCCTCAACGAGTCCTGAGGAGTCCAGTTTTGGGCATAGCAAGGAAAGGCTACTGCACAGAGCAGCCCCCAAACAAGTATAGATATCTTCACCTGACAGTTTTGATTACTTAATCCTTAATCCCTAATCCCTAAAAACATTTCACCACCACATATATCCGCTGCCACAAAGCGGTTCGTCATAGCAGGGGTCAATCGTCCACATAGTCCGTGGATACTTACGGGTTTCCCACCAACGGCGGTAGCGCGAGGCGGCATCCAGCACCTCTTCGTCCGAAAGGAAGTAGATACCTTCATAATTCTCCGCATCCGTATGCACCATCTTGCATCCCATCGAAGCATTGTTCCCGAGGCGGATAGTCTCTACCGTCCACAGGATGCATTCGCCCAAACGCAGCTTGCCACCTGCCGAATAGGATACCGGAGCCAGGGGGAAAGAGGGAATGACCGTCAAGTCCTCGGCATACTTCAGCAATTCCTCTATATCTTCGGAAGTGAACTTGGGCATGTTACTCAATCCATCCGGACTTTGGGTAGAATATTTGCCAGCCTTCAACTGCTTGACAAACAAGTCTACATCCGGATGGTTGTAGTCCAACGTTTCTTTGCTGCAAGAGCCCAAAGAGAGAACAGAAAGAGTAAAGAATACGAGCAGCATAGTCTGCCCGAATATATGTAATTTATTGTATAGAGTCTTCATATTTGTATGGTATTTAAGATTAATAAGTCATGCGCACGCCGCACAACAGATTCAGATTGGTGGGACGTTCCGTACGCAAGGTTCTCGTCTGCGAGTCCGTATCGAAATGATGGGATACAGACGGCTCTGCAAACAAGGCAAAACGATCGTTCATTTTATAGCGTACCCCTACTCCGGCAGCAACCGACAACTGTACCGGCTCTGCGCCGAAGCCATTGTCCGGAGCACCTGCAATGCATTTCTCGGCTGCTCCGCCTACCATAGCATAAAAATCCACTTTCGACGTACTGGCCAGCATCATGTTCAGCCTTACCGGAACTCCCAGCGTATGCAACGTATGGTCACCATCCAAGCAATTATACTGAAGACCGGCTTCCAAGGAGAAATACTTGTTCAAACGGCGTTCCACGCTTACCCCGGCCGTGAACGGCATATGGAAATTCCCTTTCGGCAGGGAAGTGCCGATGCCTGCTTTCAACGCCCAATTACGGGGCTTGGACGGCGATACAGCCACAGACTTTGCCGGTTCTTCCTCAGAAGATGGCAGCATTCTATCTATATCAGCATCCTTATGGCCAGGATTTGAATGGTAGTTCCCGTTTCCGGCCGGAGTTCCGTTACTGTAATAACCGTTTCCCGGCTGCTGCTGGTTTCCGTACACCCGTTGAGTAATCCGGATGGAAACATGGACAGACACGGATTCATCCTCATCGGCCTGCGCCGTCAATCCTGCCGGAATGCCGTTGGCGGGATGCTGTGTACCGGGCTTTTGTGCCACGGGGTTGGCCTGATGGATAGAGGGAAAACTTTCCTGCACCACATCCCCGTTCAAGTTGCCTTCCGGCGTCATGGCCGCCACTTGTGTAAAGGCCTCCTTGATTTCCTCTTTCGGAGAGAAATACCAGAAAGCGGCAGAAGCAGCTCCCAGTACAAATACAACAGAGGCGGCTGCGGCTACGCGGTGAAACCTCGGAGAAAGAAGAAGCCGCCTGCCTTTTGCGGCAACCGGTGACGGCAAGTCACGTTGCAACCCTTCCCAGAAGTCCTCCCGCACTGTCATCTCTGCGCCGGCAAGACGATTGCGGAACAAACCGGTTATTTCATCATTTTCTCTCATATTCAGTATATTCTTTAATTCTTTTTATCAACAAACACTTGGCACGATGCAACTGCGAGGTAGACGAATGCTCTTTGATGTGGAGGATTTCGGCTATTTCCTTGTGCGATTTCTCCTCAAAGACGTATAAGTTGAATACAGTACGGCATCCATCGGGAAGTTCCGCCACGAACGCCATCAGCATTTCTTCGGAAATACGGCCTCCAGTTTCGACAATGCTCGCTTCATCCGGAATGTCGGGCAACTGTTCCTCATTCACCACCAGTTGGCTGAAACGTTGCTGTTTCCGCAGGTAGTCTATCGCCTGCGTCACCATTACCCTTGTCACCCAGGTACTCAATGCACATTCGCCACGGAAGGTGAAGTGGGTGAAAATTTTGATGAAGCCATCGTGCAATACGTCATGGGCCGCATCGACATCGCCCGTATAGCGGTAACATACCGCCAGCATCTGCTTGGAGTAGAGGGTGTATAATTCCTTTCGGGCGGAATCCTTTCCTGCCCGGCAGCCCTCAATCAGTTCTATCTCATTTTCCAATGTCAGTGCTCGTTTTACGGACGCCTCTTCGCGTCGTTTGTTAGTTAGACGCAGCATTTTTGAAAATGCTGCTGAATTAAATATAAAAAGATGTTAAAGAACGGAGATTACTTATATTTGGCTTTCAATACTTGAATCTGCTTGGCCAGCCTTTCATCCAATTCATCAAATTCATGCCAATACAGAAAACCGGGAACCATGTTGACGTAATTGATAAATTTCTTATACTGCACAAGAAACAAGGCCTGGTCCCGAAGACTGTCGTCACCATCAAAAACATGCGCCAACTCCCTGGACATGGCAGCACTCATAAGAGCATCTGTTTTCGTTGCATAGTAATCACCGACATCCCTCTGTTTCCTGCCCAACTCAAAATAAGTCTGCAATACATCCTGCAACATACGTTTGTCCGGTATATACTGCATCAATGAAGAACCTTTCAGCACATCCAGCGCATCTGTCCTATAAGAGAATTCATCCATATTATTGAAAAGCTTGCCATACTTCCACAGAGTATCTGTCGGTATCTTGGATACATCCATATCATGTTCCTTCAACAGCAGACTCATGTGTATGTCAATATCCAACAAGTGCTTTATATTACGGAGCTCCTGCTTATTATATTCCAACTCTTCCGTTATCAGCTGCATCGTAGCACGCACTTCCTTTTGGCGGGCGTTCTCGGTAATCCGGTCGTTTCCCCAGAAAGTGACAATGATGCCCGCAGCCACAATACTGAACTGACGGAAATAATCACCTATGCGCCAGCTTTTTATCTTATGGTTCAACCTGTTAAAGCTTGTCTTTCCCATATCTTTTCATTCTAAATGATACTTTTTCTCAAGCGCTTGTATTGCCTCGTCTATACGTTTTCCCACACGTTCTACATAGTCCGGCGTAAAATAGTTCCGCGCTACCCTGACAAAGTTCCGTACCGACCTGTCCGACAAGTAAATATCCCACGCCTCATATCCTCCACGATTTATCTGGTCCGTCTGTTCGTCAGTCAATGCCAAATGGAAAGGAACCATAATTTCGTCCTTCATATCGTAATAGCCATTCATAGTCGCCCTAAATCCATCCAATACCTCATAGATTCCGGTCAACTGCAACAGTAGCTCTTTATCTGAAATCTTCTGCATCAACATGGAGTTTTTAAGTATATCCAATGCATTCTGACTATAATAAAAACTGCGGATATGCCCCATAAGAAAGCGGAACTGTATCAATGAATCTTCCGGTATCGTCCGATGCTTTAAGTCATGCTCCACCAATAAGCTGGAAAGACGTTCATCCTCTCTAAACTCTGAAACGATACTCTTATAATTTTCCCGGTTACTTTTCAGTTCATCCCTAATCAGCGACATGGTGGCTTGAATATCCTTTTTCTCGGAGTTTTGAGTAACCAACTCACTACCGACAAAAGTAATCAGTACGCCAATCACCACAATGGAAGTCTGCCGGATGTAGTCTCCCACTTGCCAATCTTTGACAGTTGTTTTTACTTTATTCCATGTTATGTTTTTCATATCTTCCTACGCTATTATCCATTACTCTGAAACACATCATCCGTTATAGCCAAACGCATCATCTATCCGTCCCCAACAGACCATCTGTTTCACCCCAATACACCATCTGTTTTTTCAGGAGTCATTACTCTGCTGGTTATCAAGAGAAAGCCTCTCATAAGTCTGCCGTAATGCAGCATTCTTTATGAGAGGCTTTCCTTATTATTCTGCAATAATGCTTTCCGCCTTTGTCAACATGCTTTAAAGCTCATGTCCAATCCTTTCACAGAGTGCGTCAAAGCTCCTACGGAAATAAAATCCACACCGCATTCGGCATAGTCGCGGAGCGTATCAAACGTGATGCCGCCGGAAGATTCCGTTTCATAGCGGCCGCCTACCATCTCTACGGCCTTCTTTGTCATTGCCGGCGTAAAGTTGTCGAACATGATACGGTCTACACCGCCCAGGTCGAGCACCTGCTGCAATTCGTCGAAGTTGCGCACTTCTATTTCTATCTTGAGGTCCTTGCCTTTTTCCTTGCAATATTCCTTCGCACGGTTGATAGCCTTGTCGATTCCTCCGGCAAAGTCCACATGGTTGTCTTTCAGCAAAATCATATCGAACAAGCCGATACGGTGGTTTACACCGCCACCGATTTTCACTGCCATTTTCTCGAGGATACGCATGCCCGGAGTAGTCTTGCGGGTATCGAGTACACGGGTATTCGTACCTTTCAGTTGCTCGGCATACCTATGTGTCATGGTGGCAATGCCACTCATGCGCTGCATGATGTTCAGCATCAGACGCTCCGTTTGCAACAAAGACTGTATCTTGCCTTCCACAATCATGGCCACATCACCCGGCTTTACGGCTGTACCGTCATTAATGAACACTTCCACCTTCATGGTAGGATCGAAACGGCGGAACACCTCCTTTGCTATCTCGATACCGGCCAGGATGCCCGGTTCTTTTATCAACAGTTTGGATTTGCCCATTGCCGTAGCAGGAATGCACGAAAGGGTTGTATGGTCTCCATCGCCTATATCTTCGGCGAAAGCCAGGTCTATCAACCTGTCAATCAATTCTTCTTCCTTATTCATCTGTTTTATCTATCCTTATTTGATGTATGACATATTTGTTCTGTACTTTTCTGAAGAAACAATTCACCCGAAAGTTTCCATTTGCGGTCATCAAGGTACCGATGACGAAACCGGACTCATCGCGCTTCCCCTGATGGTTCACATTAAAACTGCCGACCTTGTGGTTGGAGAAGAAAGCAGCCATTGTGCCCTCTGCCGTCCGCTTATCGGCGTGGGTCGACTTATTCTGAATGATTAAATCGACCTTGTCACCCAGATACTTGTTGAGCTCCTGAGAGTTTCCTTCCTTGAAGGCTCCAATCACTCCCTCGGGAACATTCTGGGCCAGCAGCACAGACGTCCAAATGAAGAGACCGGTCAACAAAAAGATTACCCGTTTTTTCATTTTCACAAGTATTTATGATAGGCAAAGGTAAGCATTTGTCTCAAAATACAATAAAAAAATGCTAAATTTGTGCGCTAATCAAAACAGAACCAGTATGAAAACTACTCTGCTCGTTGTAGGACGAACTGTAGAACAACACTTTATAACAGCCATCAACGACTATGTGCAACGTACCAAGCGTTATCTCTCATTCGAGATGGAAGTCATCCCCGAACTGAAAAACACCAAGAGTCTCTCCATGGAAGTGCAGAAGGAAAAGGAAGGGGAACTGATATTGAAAGCTCTCCAGCCGGGAGATGTGGTCGTACTGCTGGACGAAGGTGGAAAAGAAATGCGCTCCATAGAGTTTGCAGACTATATGAAGCGCAAGATGAATACCGTGAACAAACGGCTGGTATTTATTATCGGAGGCCCTTACGGATTCTCCCCCAAAGTGTACGAAGCGGCACACGAGAAGATGTCCCTCTCACGCATGACCTTTTCCCATCAGATGGTGCGCCTCATCTTTGTGGAGCAACTCTACCGGGCGATGACCATACTGAACGGGGGGCCGTATCATCATGAATGATGAATTTCAGCTCCGCGACACCTGGAATCCCTTATCCGAGAGTGACATTTCTACGAACCTGGCTCTCGGATTCGGTACATTCAGCGTCAAGGTCTCACGGATGCGCAGGGCTGCCTGCGGATCCTTAGCCACCATATACAGATAACCTCCCCCACCGGCTCCCGGCAGTTTATATCCTAAGGTATAGTCTTTTATCTGACAGATGATGTCCTCTACGGCAGGAGGATTTGTTCCACTGTCCAGTGCCTTCTTCTGCATCCATGTCTTGCCTACCAGTGTTCCGAAACTCTTGAAGTCATTCCGTTGAATGGCTTCGGCCATATCCAAGGCATGTGCTTTCATCTCTTCTAATAACCCCAGGTGCAGGGAAGAGTTGAGGAACATGGAGCGTACTATTTCTGCAAGGATGCCCTTGGCTGTACGCGTAATGCCCGTATAATACAGCAGATGGCAATCGCGGTATTCCGGATGGGTAAACAAATGCTCGGGCAACCAGCGTACCAATGGCTGCTGGGCAAATCCAGCCTCCGTCTGCAACAGTTTGATGCCTTGCAATACCCCACCGTATTGGTCTTGCCAACCGCCACCGGTCGTCAGCAACTGTTCCAGGGCAAGCGTACGGCGGCATATTTCGTTCTTATCCCACATCAGTCCGCAAAAGTCACTCAATGAACCCAAGACAGTAGAAGCCAAAATGGAGCTTGTGCCCAGACCGGAACCTGCAGGTATGGCAGAAAGCAATGTAATCTCTATACCTGTGCCGAAGGCTTCCAGTTGTTTTTCCAGCGAAGGATAAGCCGTTTCTGAAAAAGCCGGAACAAACCCGGCCAGCGCCAATGCTGCTTTGGGAATGGAAAAGGGGGAACCTATCATGCAATAGGATTGCAATTCCTCAAAAGTATTCACCACCTCCATGGCTTCCATATCAATGGAGCGCAACACGATGCGATGCTCCGCGCAAGGTTTGATGTACACTTGTAAAGGCGGCTGCCCGTTCAGTTCAATGGCAATATTCACCACACTCCCACCGGCAAACAAGGAGTAAGGCGGAGTGTCCGTCCATCCTCCCGCCATATCTATGCGTACGGGGCTACGCCCCCATACAATCTGGTCACTATACACATTCAGGCGAGGACTGCTCTTGCGTTCATACAAATCAGTCAGCAATCCTTCGCGCAACAAGCTGAATGCGGCCTGCTCGTCTGCCTTGAAGTCCCTTCCGTCCAGCTTCTCAATCTGTGCACGCAGCATCCGGTTATGGATACGCTGCATCAGCGAGGCATCTGTCGGCAACACTTCCGGCTTGTCAATGCCGAATTTATGGAATTTACCGGCCACATCCATCAAGTCGAGTTGATAGAATACACTCTTTGCATGGTTGCGTGCCAGCACTTCCCAGTTTCCTTTGCAGAAGCTCTCCCGCTGTGCATACAGCAGACGCAAGTCGGCTTGTGCTGAAATTTCGTCGGCGGACAACCGACGACTTTCCAGCCAGACAGCCTTTCCTTCCGTCAAGCCCGGTTCGGAAACCATCCATCGAAGCACTGTCCCCATCTGCTCTTTATCTTCCACAACCGGGAAGATGGCAGCAGCCTGCAGGTCCTCTTTTCTGCCGGTGATGTCTTCCGCCGACAATCCCCGTTCGGCCAGCCATTCCGAAAACGACATTCCGAGGAACAGTGTCTTTTCATTCCGAATATCCCCCTTAAAAGTGTCGTCAAAACCATAAGGGCGTACTGCCCAGCGCTGGTCGGCAAGCGGAACTATATCAATACAGATACCGTCTGGAATGGTCAGCATCCAGTCATTCTTGGGAACACCCGTGATAATCTGCCGTGCGCCCAGCCGCCAAGAAGCTCCAACAAAGCTGTTTTCAATCCAAAGACTGTCGTTCTTCGGAATAAGGGGGACATGCACTTCTGCATTCTGCACAAAGATGGCCGGATTGGGCTTCAACTTCCGGTGCATAATCTGGCGCTGGTCGTAGACCTTATTCTGTAAGGTAACGGTTGAAGACAACAGTTCGCGGCTTGTTCCATAATGGTAGAATTCGCCTCCGGGCAAAGGTAATATGGCGACGGAGAGGCTGTTCAGCTCTTCATCCTCAATACGGGGATGATTTCCTAAAGACAAGCCGAAGTCAGCATACAAGTCGTAGTATTTCAAGTCGGAATATGGTGTATCTGCATCCGAAGCATTTTCTGCCTTCTGCGAACGTTTCATCAGCAGGTCTACGGCGCGGTCACTCAATAGCCAAATGCCGATATCCATTAAAAAGAGATGTGTCTTGGAGAGGTTTTCCAATTCTTCCAGAGAGGGTTTCTGAAGCATAAAGTCCAAGGATTCCGGTTGATTCCGGTCCGAGATAAACACACCATGATGTGTGGCGAGCAACGGGTCTACCCACAGTCCATAGCACACCACATCTGCATCGGGAATCTCTTGAAGCGGCTTTTCCGCACGGATATATACGTCACCACTGGCAATCAGCGTACGCAGTCTTTCGGGAGCCCGCTCCATTATCTTTTCGTAAAGTGGGAGCTGAAGGGATAATAAATTCTGTCCCAGTTTTTGTCCACGCGCCCAGCGAAACACCGGAATCGGGGTCAATATCTTGCCCGACGGTGCATATCCCGGTAAACGACGGCTTTGTCCTCCGGCATGCAGCAGAATACGCTTCTCTGCTGGAAGGCTTTTCTCTGTTGGAATGCACTTTTCTGTTGGAATACGCTCCTCCGCCAAATACTTCCTATCCCGTTCCTTCTGCCATTCTCTCAAGAGCCAGGTAGTTCCCCCACCCGAGCCAAGTTTCATTCCCACCGGGTCGGAAGTACAAAACCATTCCGTACGGTCTACATTTTCCAGTTCATAGAATGCCGACACCAGATTAGGCGGCAAAGACAATAATTTCTGCATATCAATTGCTGTATTGCTTACTATTTGACAGCAAAGTAAAACAATATTGAGCAATTGACATAAGTTCTAACAATTTTTTCCGAAAATAATTCCTTTATTTTGTTTTACGAACATAATGAGGAATAAATAACCAGTTTATAACCATGCACAATCGTCTTTTCAATGTATGATACTCCATATGGTCAAAAAGATAATTTTGAAATATTCTTTCACTGACCGATGATTGATATATTTCATATTATACTGTATCTTATCCGGTAAAATCCGTTCTACATACGCTTTATCCGCATCATCAGCCTGCCCAAGTATAGTATTCTCATCAACATATTCTATGGAAGCATAATCTGTTATTCCAGGACGAACAGAAAGTATTTTACGTTGTTCATCCGTATATAGTTCTACATACTTTCGGACTTCCGGACGTGGGCCTACTAAACTCATATCACCTTTCAGTACATTAAATAACTGAGGTAGCTCATCTAATTTATATTTGCGAATAAAATATCCGACCTGAGTAATCCGAGGATCCCGTCCACCTACAGTTATCAAACCTTGCTTATCAGCTCCTATACGCATTGAACGGAACTTATAGACGTAAAAATCCGTCCCTCCACGTCCCACACGTAGTTGTTTATAAAAACCACCACCTTTACTTTCCAATCGGACGGCGAAATATAACACAAGAAATACGGGGAAAAGTAGAATTATCCCCAAAAGAGAAAAGATAAAATCAAGAAAGCGAATCATCACTCAGTACCTGCAACTGTTATATATGCGGCCTTTACAACATTAATAATGAAGTTCAGCTGTTCCTCATCCAGCTGAGGATAAATAGGCAAAGAAATTTCCCCCTTAAAATTCTCATAAGCTTGAGGATAGTTTTTTATGTCATATCCCAAGGATTTGAAAAATGAAAGCATCGGCATCGGAATGAAATGCACATTGACCGCTACTTCCGCCTTGGCTATTTCATCAATCATACGGTCACGCTGTTCTTCCGTAAAATTCTTGATTCTTAATGCGTAGATATGATAGGAGCTTTCCTTTTCACCATCTACCGAAGGAGGAATTATAGCCCAATCGTAATCTGCAAAAGCTTTGGAATAAGTATTGAATACCCTTCTACGTTCCTTCAGAAGAGCAGGATACTCTCGTATCTGAGCCAGTCCGATAGCCGCATTCACATCAGCCATATTTATTTTCATTCCCAACCCCACAATGTCATAACGCCAACCACCGGCTTTCGACTTTGAAAAAGCATCTTTTGTCTGGCAATTCAGACTCATCATATGGAGCTCCTTATAAAGTTCCGCATTGTCAAAGGGAGCAGGCAAATTAAGGCAAATGGCACCACCTTCCGCAGTTGTAACATTCTTCACCGCATGAAGTGAAAATATAGCAATATCCGTTTCACAACCCGTTCTTTGATTCCTACTGTAATATGCTCCCAAAGAATGTGCAGCATCATTCATAACCAAGATACGCCCCAATCGTTCTTGTACTGACGATGTCGGTTGAAACATGCCACGTATATCCGGTTCATTCACCAACTCCATGATGCACTCATAATCGCAAGGAAATCCGGCAATATCTACCGGAATTATAGCTTTCGTTTTTGAAGTAATGACGTTGCGAATAGCCTCTACCGAAATATTAAAGTCTTTTCCAGAGTCCACCATAACCGGTTTTGCACCAGCGTGGAGTACAGCCAGAGCAGTAGCACTATAGGTATAGGCCGGCACAATCACCTCATCCTCAGGCTGAACACCCAGCCAACGAAGCATCATGATAGCTCCCGATGTCCACGAGTTCACACACAGCACTTCTTTTGCATTGGAGAAAAGTTTTATTTCTTCCTCCAATGCTTTTACTTTCGGACCGGAAGTTATCCAGCCGGAACGTAATGAATCAACCACCTCACTGATGACAGTGTCATCAATGTAAGGAGGCGAAAATGGAATTTTCATGATTAATGTATATTTAAATAGGAAAGAATGCTACAAAAGGGCATCATATAAGATTTCTATAGGATGATAAGCTTGCCTGCCTGTACCATCCTTTATCTGTTGCCTGCAACTCGTACCAGGAGCAGAGATACAAATTTCAGTTTCAGCTTGCCTAACAGCAGGAAATAATGACTGCTCTCCTATCTGCATGGACAATGCATAATGTTCTTTCTCATAACCGAAAGCTCCGGCCATGCCACAGCAACCGGAAGGAATTATATCAACCTGATAATTTTCAGGTAAAGCAAGTATCTCCTTGGAAGGTTCAATGGAAGCCAGTGATTTCTGATGACAATGTCCATGCAATTTTATGTGTAAAGGAAAATCTGTAAATTGTTCTTGTGTTATATTTCCCTTATGGATTTCTTTCACAATGAATTCATCATACAATAAACAATTAGCAGCCAGCCTACGGGCATCTTCCCGGGTATTTTCATTGACTAAATCCGGATATTCATCCCGAAAAGCCAATATACATGAAGGTTCTATACCTATTAAAGGAGTTTCTTCAGAAATAATCTCTTTAAGTAAAACAATATTTTTCTCAGCTATGCCTTTAGCCTTTTTCAAAAAGCCTTTAGACAACTCTGTACGTCCACTCTCCACATGCTTAGGGATAATCACCTCATATCCTAAAGTCCGCAGTAGTTTTATGAACTTTATGCCAATTTCCACATCCATGTAATTGGTAAATTCATCTGCAAACAGATACACTTTACCCTTATCATGGGTTTTATTATCCGGATGCTTTATCATCCAGCTCCGCAAAGTCATTTTATAAAGCTTCGGAATAGAGCGTTGAGGAGCAAACTTCAATATCCGTTTAATGAGTGAAGACGTAAATACATTTGAAATTATTGCATTATAGAGCCATGGCGCTGCCATACCCAGCTTTTGCATACTTGTCAGATTGGCAATTAAACGCGAGCGCAATGGAATATGGGCATTGTCATAATGATGTTGCAGGTATTCCGCTTTAAAACGGGCCATATCCACATTCGAAGGGCATTCTGACTTGCAAGCCTTACAAGAAACACAAGTATCCAAAGCGGTCAGAATTTCTTCCTGATTAAAAATATCCTTCTGGAGCGGATGTATCAAAAGTTCACGTAGTGTATTGGCACGAGCACGCGTAGCATTTCTTTCATCTCTTGTAGCGCGATAAGTAGGACACATCGTACCGCCCAATAAGCTTGATTTACGACAATCCCCGGAGCCATTGCACTGTTCGATGGCACACAGCCATCCTTTCTGCCGAGAATAATCAAAATAAGTATCTATTCCTAAATCCCACTGTTCATAACGTAAATTAGCATCCATCGGAGGAGTATCCACAATTTTGCCCATATTGAAAATATGCGGAGAATCCCATATTTCCTTTACCTCCTTCAAAAGACTATAAACTTTATCTCCCAATAATAAAGGAATGAATTCACCACGTAAACGACCATCCCCATGCTCACCACTCAAAGAACCTCTATGTTTCTTTACCAATTCAGCAGTTTTGGTAGCTACCGTACGGAATAACTTCCTATCTTTTTCTTCCTTTAAATTCAAAACTGGACGGAGGTGTAACTCTCCGGTACTGATATGGGCATGATACACACAACTCAAGCCATAACCGTCAAGCATCTTTTTCATATCTGCAATGTATGCCGGAAGACGCTGTGGGGCCACAGCCGTATCTTCTATAACAGATACAGGTTTAGCACTCCCCGGCATTCCGGAAAGTAAGCCCAACCCGGCTTTTCGCAAGCTCCAAACACGACTGATATCCTTCCCATAGACACGTGGGTAATGAGTTCCATAATTATGTGCTCTTAAATCAGCCTCTATTTCGTCAGCTTTCTTATCTACCTCTTCACGGGTATTTTCTGCTAACTCAATAATAAGTATGGCAGCCGGATCTCCCTGAACAAAGAATCTGTTCTTGTTTTGTGATATGTTCCGTTTACTTAATTCCAAAATTGTGCTATCCATCAACTCAATGGCTACAGAATTATGCTTCAATACCACAAGATTGGCAACAAATGCTTCCTCCAAAGTTGAACAATGCACACATACCACAGCTTTTTCTGTTGGTGGCAGAGGTACTAAACGCAATTTTAGTTCAGTAACAAAAGCCAATGTACCTTCCGAACCTGCCAGCAATTTACACAAATTGAACGGTTCCTGACTATTAGAGTCAAAATAATCCGAATGCAACAATTCGTCGATGGCATATCCGGAGTTCCTTCTGCGTAAAGAGGCATCAGGATAGTTATCTACGATTTCTTTCTGATTTTCCTTATTTGACAGCAACGTTATCAGCCGGTCATAAATAGAACTTTCCAATGAAGCTCCTGCACGTATGCTATCAACTTCCTTAGGGGACATCCCTTTCAAAAGAGCCTTAGAGCCATCACTTAATATGACTTTTGCCTCCAACAGATGATCACGTGTACTGCCATATACCAATGAATGAGAACCACATGAATTATTACCGACCATTCCTCCCAAACAACAACGATTGGATGTGGAGGTTTCAGGACCGAAAAACAGTCCGTATGGTTTACAATAAAGATTTAACTCATCCAATACCACTCCGGGTTGTACCCTAACCCAACGTTCCTCCGGATTTATTTCCAAAATATGATTCATATATCTGGAAATATCCACTACCAGTCCTTTCCCGACTACCTGCCCCGCAAGAGATGTACCTCCTGCACGGGGAATCAAATTAATATGATTTTTGGAAGCGTAACGTACAATCTCCTGTACATCTGTTTCGTCCTTAGGAAATGCTACGGCAAGAGGCATCTCCCTATATGCAGAAGCATCGGTAGAATAAAGGATGCGATGAAGTAAATCTGTCCTTACTTCACCATGAATATGCAAATCTTTAAAATTCATTCAAATAAAGAAGCTAAAAAAGCAATTATAAAAGTTGTAAACTTTCCAAGATTTTATTTCCTGCATCTCCATTTCCATAAAGTCTATTTTCAAACCCCGTTTTAGGAGCATCCACCAACAGAGCATACGTATCTTCTATCATCGCTTGATTGCTTCCTACCAATCTGTTAAATCCATTGTCAACAAGTTCCACCCACTCTGTTTCATCACGCATAGTCACACAATATTTACCAAAGAAATAGGCTTCCTTTTGCAATCCACCACTATCAGTCATTACCAACTCACAATTCTTTAAAAGCCAAACCATCTCCAAATAGCCAACAGGCTGGATAAAGCATATATTAGAACAGGAAAAATCATATCCTATTCCTATCAATTTGGCTTTAGTACGGGGATGCAGCGGCAATACCACCTTACATTTATCAGATATATTTTCTAAAGCCATAAAAATATTCTTCAGACGTCCCGAATCATCTGTATTTTCAGCACGATGTACCGTACATAAAACAAACTTCTCCGGTAAGTTTATGTTTGGCTTTCTGCATTTATCCGCATAAAATAATGCGGCATCTTGCATTACATCTCCGTTCTTTACTATTTGACATCCAATATTACCATATCCTTCATTGACTAGATTTTCTGTAGCTTTATCAGTGGGGCAGAATAGAATATCACTGATACGGTCTGTCAAGATACGATTTATCTCTTCCGGCATATCCATATTGAACGAACGTAGCCCCGCTTCTACATGAGCCACCTTGATATGAAGTTTCTTTGCGGCCAATGCACCGGCAAGCGTAGAGTTTGTATCTCCATATACCAGCACCCAATCCGGTTTCTCTTCTATCAGAACCTCTTCTATCCTCTCCAACATCTGCCCGGTCATAGCACCATGCCCCAATCCGTTTATGTTCAAATTATAATGTGGCTTAGGTATGCACATCTCTTCAAAAAAGATATCACTCATGTTGGAGTCAAAATGCTGACCTGTATGTACTATTATCTCTGTTACGTCTTTAGAAGTTGCAAAAACACGACTCACAACCGCAGCTTTTATAAACTGAGGACGTGCTCCAATAATTGTTACTATTTTCATTTTTCTATAAGATTATTCATTATATCGAGGAAACGCTTCCCCAACACTTGATAAGTATGATTCGAGAGAACAAATTTTTTACCATTTTCTCCCAATTTTCTTCTTTCTTCTTCCGACATGGATTTTAACGCCAAAATAGCCTTACTAATTTCACTGACGTTATCCGGTTCTACATCAATGCCACAATCAGCCTCTCTCACCAAATTGTTTCCGGCATCTATTGCTTGTATAATTGGTTTTGCAGCCATCATATAATCAAACATTTTATTGGGACTTATGCCAAAGCGAAATAAAGACTGCTTTTGCAAGCCTATATAAAGCACATCCATTTCTTTCAGCAAATTAGGTATCGCCAATTTATTTATCGGTAGAAGGAAATAAACATTTGTAACTCCTTTCTTATGTGCATATTTTATCAAGTTTTCTTTTTCCTGTCCCCCACCAACTAATACAAGTACCACATTTTGCTCTGTAAGAGACGAAACCGCATCAATCACAGCATACAATGAATTCGCAATGCCATGAGCACCGGCAAAACCGACTATAAACTTACCTTCTGCCCGAAGCTTACTCAACAACAAGCCATGCTCTTCTGGAATTCCTTTGGGATTATTCCAATCAGATAAAACAATGCCATTAGGTACATAATGAAACTTATCTCTTGTCAATCCGTGCTCTCTCATGTGCTCCTCAGCCTTAGGCAACATAGAAACTACAGCATCCGCATATCTATAGCAATCATCCTCTGCCTTTTGCATAATTCGGATAAAAGGGTGCTTTTTGGAATATCCACCTAACTCCATGGGGGATAACGGCCATAAATCATGTACTTCATAAATAAGTTTTGCATGATAATGCCTTGCTATTCTATAAGCAGGATAAATATCTAAAGGATAAGTGGAAGAAGCTATAACAATATCAGGTTTAAAGTTTCGTAAATAACGTCTATAATTACAATATAGTTTAGTTACAAAAGAAAACATAGATATGATTCGTCCTATTCCATTACCTTTATATGGATTTACTTTTACCCACCGATAGCGCACATCATCAATCATTTCTTCACATGATTGTGGCTGAACCTTCCTTAAATGTGAATAACTACCTCCTACAATTAGGACTTCATGCCCTAATTTCACCCATCCTTTAGTCACATAATAAGGTCTAAATTCCATCCCCAAATTAGGAGAGCCAGCATAATGATTAATTAAAAGAATCTTCATAACTATAATGAAGTATATAGATTGAGTAATTTTTGTTCTTCAATCTCCCAATTATATTTATTCTCAATTAAACGTCTTCCATTACGCCCCAACTCCTCCGCCAAATTAGAGTTCTCTAAAAGATAGTTAATCGCTTTGGCTATTTCATTCACATCACAAGGATTAACACATATTCCGAATTGTTCTGTAGCATTCATTTTAATATTATAATCAGTATTTGACATAATAACAGGTAGCCCCATCGCCATATATTCATATATTTTTGTCGGCAAAGTATCCAATTTCCCGTATTGACCAATTTTAAGTAAAGTTGATACACCTATAGAAGATGAATTTAAAAGAGCATAAACTCTCTCTGAAGAAATACAACCCTTATAATCAACTTTTTTAAAACCCTCTAATGCCCTAATCTGAGTTTTATATTGATTTGATATTTTCCCGGCCAAAATTAAATTTGCGATTGACTTATCAACGGCTTCTATTAAAAAACTAATTCCCCTATTATAGGTTAAACCACCTATATAAACGACTGTTTTTTTTACATCTATATTTTTAGTTTCCTTATAGAAAGACAATATATTCATATGAGGAACATTAGCAATAAAAATATTTTTTTTACTTCTTCCTTCAAAATAATTTTGTCCACAAACTGTACATACTTGAATTACTGCATCTATACGCTTACATACAAAAGTTTCAAACCACATATAAACAGTCCCTACAATGTACCTGAAAAATCTAGGAAGATACTCTTTTTCTTTGATTTGGTATCCATAAAATTCATGACTATCAAAAATCACTTTTTTTCCTTGTGATTTTAATTTCAATGCAAAACGCAACAATTCCGGATCATGAAAGTGATAAACATCCGCATTCAAAGAAAGAGCCTCTTTATAAATTATCTTAGCTCCACACAGCATTCTATATAAACGTCCTCTATTAGAAATAGGAACGCCTACAATATGCACTCCATTCTTTATTTCTGTTTTTGCATTCGGAGCTACAAAATAGACCTCATATCCAGCTTTAGCTAATGAACAGCATTCTTTCTCAAAGATACGTCCATCCGTAGCGGAATGGACACTTGTAAAATGACAAATTCTTTTAACCATAATTACGAAATAAGTATTCTTTTGTATTTTTCAATATACTCTAAATGGATAAGAACACCCAATTCTTTTAAGGAAGTCTTTGTCTGCAAGTGGTAAGGCGTGAAAGTCAACTCACCAAACACAGGATGACCATTCTCTTCATAAAAATCAACACGAACATAAGGGAAGTCGGCAGAAAGTTTTTTAGCACATTCCAACATCTCATCGAAACTACTTGGCAGGACAATCTTATCAATAGGTGATGCTTCGCCTTCCAAATCAGAGCGGTCAACCATGTTCGCGATATCAATAAATGCACTCTCAAAAAAATTACTTTTATTCTCATAGTTACGATCATGAATATACTCCAAGAAACGAGGTACCCCATGGAAACAATGAATTTTATAATCATCAGGTAAGGCTCCAGACTTTTTTGCCTTAATTAATTTCTCACATACATAAACAGGTTTAGTGCCATAGACAAATAAGTCACCAGAAATCCGGAAGGCAAAACTACACCTTCTCTTTGTATTCCTCAATATCTTCTTCGCCTTTTCAATATCAAAAGGAGCATCCTTTCTCTTGAAAACATGCCCATAATAACCATTAGACAGTTTAATCACACACTCCTCGGGAAGTCCTGACCAAGGAATGTCTTCGATCCTTTCTGAAACGAAATACAATTTATTAAGAATATGAGCCAATCCCTTGTTTTCAACATATTCTCTCACCATATATTTATTATAGCACATGGCTACAATATCACTCTTATTATAAAGATGGTATTTCAGCCAAAGCATCTTTTCGTTAAAATAAATAGGATTCCTTATATCGGCTTCGCGAATAAGTTCCGTTTGTTTTTGACGTTTCATTTCTTCTTTGGCATTTACAGCAGGAAAATGTTTTGCCATAAACTGCCAATAATAGCCCCTAAGCATATTATAGCAATATACTCCGAATCTTAAAAAAGACTTTAGCGACGATTCTTCTCTCATTATTATATTGATTTTGAATATTTTAGATAGTAAATCCAATATAAAATACTGGTCAATCCATAGATCAAAGCCGTTCCATACATTACGCCATAAATTCCGAACTTTGTAAGAAAATACCAGTCTAGTAGAAACTGTATAATTACAGAGACAGCGTTCATATACAGATTAAATTGATACTTTCGAATAGCTATTAACATATTGATTGGAACAATCCTAAAAGCTGCATTAATGCCATGAACTAACCATAATAACATAGCTATAGGAACAGCATCCACATACTTCTCGCTGTAGCAAGTTACAATAAGCCAAGGTGTCAAACACATTCCTATTATAATAGCACCAAACACCAACCCTGCATTTAGAAAAGCTATCTTTAACACCATCCTCCTGGAATTTTGATGTTTATTGTCCATTTCTGCAATAATTGGAAAATAATAAATCATAACTGACTGAGCAACTAAGATAACCATTTGAGGAAAAAGGCCCGCAACCCTAAAGTTTGCAGTAGTTGCTTCGTCTGCTATAATATTACCAACAAGCAGATTTTCATTAATTGGCATCATGCCAGACAATGCATTTGCAGCCATGAGTGATACAGACATTGCCATAAATTGTCGCAGGTTATTGTTACTTAATTTGCTCTGTCTTAAATCAACTAACTTTCCTTTAAGTAAATGCCACAAAAAGCCTATCATAAGAACCAAAGCCATGTATCTAGCAACAACCACGCCCATTGCACTAAAAAGCAAAACGAAAGCAATCGTCAGTACGCATGTAACAAAAGAATAGGTCAGACTATACCATGCGTAAGCTTTATTCTGTTGTTTGGATCGGACGAACGAAGTAAGCAAATCATAACCATAATAGATGGTAGGATAAAGTACTGTCGCCACAATATACGTTTTTGACTGTGGAAAGGGAAGCACCAATAAACAGACACTTACACAAAAGAGAGTAGTAATTAAAATCTCAAAAACAACACCATATTTGAGAGCAAAAGCTAAATATGCCTTGTCTTCAGATGTTGTTTCTTTGCCTGAACACACCTTTAATAAAGCTGTTGACATACCTAGTCCAAGGAATAATGTTAGGTAACCATATAGTGTTTCTGAATATGTCAAATAAGCATAGTCCGTTTTGTCAACTATTCTCGCAACAACAACACTCGATATCATGGCGACAGCCTTATTAAAGAACGTACCAACGAATACATGAGCGAAACCGTCCTTTAAAAGATTCTTAATCACTTGGATATATCTTATGCTATCCATATTTACTTCTGCTTTTTTGATGTTAAATCACTGATAATTGTATTCACACGATGCTTCCATAGATTGCGTTCCCACAGTGATTTCTTGACAGCATTTAGATACTGCTGGTATGTCGAATCTGATGACAGTATTTCGTTAACAGCTGAACATACCTCATCTACATCTGGCCCAACTACCAGCCCTATTTGTTCACTCGTAACAATATCACTCAAAGCCTTGCTGTTGATAGCCACAACCGGAAGCCCGTAGCTTATATATTCAAAGACCTTTACAGAAACAGCGAACTCATTATAAGGTATTTCTTTCTTGGGCATCACAAAAGCTACTGAAGCTCTACGGTATAGTGATTCTAGTTCTTTTCCTGAGGCATGATGTACTTCCAGCCATTCGGCATTCTTACAAGGGTGCTCTACTTGTGCCCACTCATCTTCCCTGCATACCAATATCAGCCGGAAAGAATTGTCCTGCCGATGCAAGAGTTGGCACGAATCTAACAGAAGGGGGGAGTCGTAGTGTCCTATAACTCCCCCCACGTAGATTCCTACATGGGCACGCTCTTTTTTTTCAGATAGACAATTCTCACCTGCTGGCGGCAAAACCCTTTTGTCTTTGTAATCGAATAACTTAGTTGCCTCCATGGATGGGAAATAAACTATATCGCAGTTTTTTATAACCCTATCGGTTAAATATTGAAGCACATCTAATCCGTAGTCCTTAAGATGCCCCACAATTCCTGTCTTCCTTGGAAACTGTTCGGGAAATTTCCTGTAAAAGTCGCGATAAAAATATGCCATAGGAATACCAATCTGGTGAATACGCTTTATCAAAGTCCTGTCACTATGCTGGACAATTGGATATGTTGGCGACTCTATATAGCACAAGTCTAGCCTTACATGCTTAAGTTCTTTCAGCATATTTTTCACCTTTCGAACTCTATCTGAGTTAAACTGATTGCCAGAAAGTACTATCACTTCATGACCTGATTCGCTGAAAGCCTTAAGAATTTTTGCTGGTCTAACTGATGAGCCTGAAAGCAGTTTCTTATCATCAACGTAATTAATGTATAATATTCTCATATTTATTTATGACCTTACTTGAAGCGGTTTTATTACAACATTCCTCACAACATTCAAGCCCTCCACCAAGATATTAGTTAATACTCAATTTAGAGCATACCCTTTTTATAAGGCACCAGAATGGATATCTCACAAAAAAAAATGTTATTAAATCCGATTGTTTTTTAACTATTGGCATACAGCCAAGTTCATATTTTGCGGTGCCAAACTCAAAAAATCTCTGCAACCGTTAAAAATTCCGGTAAAAAATTTGCCAAGATAATCCCATGCAAACCTGCCTTGCAACTTCACCGTGCTGATTAAGCTGTGATACACGGCGGCACTTTCCACTCCCTCATCGCTTCCGAAGTGCAGGGAGTTCTTGCGTGCAAGTTTCAATGTAACCTCTATAGCATTCGTCCCAGTAGAACCGCAACAGTTCATTTATAATCCCCATAGAAATCTTTTCTACAATAAGACCGAACCTGAAATTCGAATTTTTCGAATATTTCAAATGTTTCTTCCATATTCACATATCATTTTGAATTTTCTTATTAGCAAATGGAGCGAGTGTCAGATAGAGCATTAAGAAATAATTGGTATTTATCAAATTAGCCAACAACCCATAAGTGTTGATTGACAATGACACGAGTGTAATAGCCAGTGCATATTTTACGCTAGGATTTTGAAATGTAGCAATAGTTCCCTCATAAAGTCTAAATGCCATGATATAACCGAAAGTGGAAATGATGGCCGCTAAATATCCGAAGCAAAACATACAGCCACCGACCAACCCCGTGTTACATCCTGCAGCCCACCCTAAATACACTTCACCAA
This sequence comes from Bacteroides sp. AM44-19, assembly GCF_003603395.1. Classification (NCBI taxonomy): domain Bacteria; kingdom Pseudomonadati; phylum Bacteroidota; class Bacteroidia; order Bacteroidales; family Bacteroidaceae; genus Bacteroides; species Bacteroides sp. AM44-19. Next base: position 108,352 of record NZ_QTNB01000005.1, read on the forward strand.
TCATCCGAGAAATAGGTTTCTCGACATAAATAGAATGAAATCCTAAAAGAGTTGAAGTCCTGTCATACATAGACCGCAGGAAGTCAGGGGTGTGAGTTGAAAAATAATCAAAATAGAACCCACTTATTCGATTCGGAACAATGGTGTACCGACGGAATACATCATTGAACAACAACCCCACGTCAATAACATTCACTTCTATCAGAAGGAGTACTGAGATAAGCATCATCGCTATTGGAGTCTTATTGCTATCTATACGAAAGATACCCACTACGAGAGCTCCCAATTCAAGAAATACGAATATTCGATTAGCTTCAATTAAAAACAACGAAAATTCGGCTATCACTAAAATTGCAGACAATACCCACTTGCGGTGATATGAATAGTAAGCAGTCAACAGAACTATCAAATAAGCAGCCCAAAGTTTTATGTTAACAATTATCCAGTGTGTGCCAGCATTCGTTGCCTCCGCTCTTACCTCATACACATCCAACAGCGTTTCCTGAAAACTTGCAATTGAGAAGGACTTATGGTGATAGAGCATTAGCATTGCCGTAACAATGAGAGAAATAATCGTTAGCATTTTTAAATAACTATCTATATTTCTCATCCTAAAATATTTCGAGAATGGACTGCCCTGCTTTGGTTTTATCCTTTTCATCCACCACTCCATCATCAGCCAGAATAGAAAGAAATAAAACATATATGACCATGGTTCATTAGTCACTGCTTGTTGAGCTACACCTGGCAGAAAATAGAGCAAGTTCAACATGACCATAATAGTCTCTGTTAAATATATGTTCTTAAGGTTATTTAGTGTTATCCATATGATAACTATAGACTCCAGCAAAGCCCAAATATATTTTGCCTCATTAAAGTTGTAAACAAATAACAATCCCTCATAACTAAATTCAAAAGTATACTGATAATATCTGAGATAAAGGATATGCATAATGAAAGTATAGCCGATGATAAATATCATCGACCAACGTCTTTGAGATATTCCACAAAGAATAGAATTATACATATATTTCCTTATATAGTCTATTTAAGCGCAAAGCAAGCTGTTCCGGTCCATAATTTTCTTTAGCATAATCACGCAGACGAGTTGGTGAACAATGCTTTGGCGCATTCATGAATGACAGAAAAGCATTTTGTAACTGTTCAGCGTCATCAACATCTATCAATATACCATTATCTTCATTGACGAAATCCTCAGGTCCTCCACAACGGGTAGCAATAACAGGAAGTCCTGCAGCCATTGCTTCCACATAAACCACCCCGAAAGTCTCTCCAGCAGAAGGAAGCACAAAGCAGTCACATTCCTCATAAACCTTTACAATTTCCATAGGAGATAAGATACCATGGAACATCACAATGTCATGCAAATCATGTTTCCAGACATACTCCATTAGTACACTACGAAGATGACCATCGCCTATGACATCCAAATGGACATTGTAACCTAATCTATGAATCGCCTCTATTGCTTTAATGGTATTCAATGTTCTTTTACGTTCAATCAGTAACCCCGTTGTAACAAATCTATACCCTTTATGTGCTCTGTGCTCACACTTACAAAAAACATCCAGCTTTATCATATTAGGAATGACTATGGCATCAATACCGGTATAACGCTTGATATTTTGTGATAAAGGATGACTTACTGCCACTACTCTTGCAGCCATTTTATAACCTTTCAAGGCGCATTTTTGCAAGGATTCATTAACATTTTCACAATTCATGGCACTTGAATGCTCCGTTATTACTAAGGGAACATCAATCTTTTTGACTAAAGAAGCAGCCATTTGTCCAATCTCAGTGAAATGAGCATGGACAATATCCGGTTTTTTCCTATTTTTATAAACCTTAGAATATAAATAAGAAAGAGCCTTTGCACCAATAAAACATAATAGTGAAAGGGGAACAGCTCCAATAGGAATACTTATGACATACCAGCGAACTTTCCCTGCGACACCATAAGAGATGCCATAAGGGCGCTTACGCCGAAAGGAGCGAAGATCAATCCCAAAGAATGTAACATCAGTACCTGAATCAGCTAATGCTACAGCTTGCTCAAATGCAAAATTTCCAATGAACGGATATTTTTTCGTCGGTTTCCCTCCACTGACTATTAATACTCTCATATATGTAATTAATTCAAATTTTGCCAAGTAAAATGGTAAATTAGCGGTATTTGTCATTTACTGCTACCGCCTCAATCATTAACAAAAAACATTCAAAGTATTAAAGAAAAACTTCCGAAGTGTGAAGGGTAAAGTGAACAGATATAGGCAGGACTCCCGGATAAAAGTTGAGCATACTTGAGTAAATTATCACGACCTATAAGAGAAGAATATTAAGGTATTAGCCCGAAACGTTTCAATGCTTTAGGCGAAGCATCTTCATAGCTAATCACAGCACCTTTAATCAACTCAAGGTCATCTTGCATAATGGTACCTTTAGCTTTACCGTTCCCAAACAATTCTTTAAAACGTTTACCGGTAATCGTTTTCAAATCAGAACAATCTACAAAACGATCTTTCTCTTTTAGAAAAGCATATTTCTTTGCAGACAATTGGTAGTGCATCTGTTGCCGTCTTGGAGGCAAATTAGGATTTATTTCTGTGTCTATAATAACAACTCCTATGGCATTTCCATCCAAGTCATGTCCCAAGACAACAAAATATTTATTGCGGCCATCATCTCCCGGATTCTTACCCTTGATGTTCTCTTCTTTCCCCAAGTGCATTCTGAACACCTCACCAACAGATACTCTAGACAGCAACATGCGTTCTACCGTTTCTTGCGGTAAAAGGTCTTCAAAGGTTCCTTTCTTCATCTGCCCTGCAAATAATCGTCAATCTCAGATTGTTCTTTCAGATATTCTACAAATCCGGAAGTTGCGCCTCCTGCCTGAGCCATCAATAGCGGATTCATAGGTGATGCACTCCTTGCATCCCATGCCGTTTGCCAAGCTACATCATGCGAATCTTTGGACAATTGCTTGGCATCCTTCGACAAATTTTCTTTTATGGAAGCATCCAGACACGCAAGGTCAGCCTTACTCAACTCATCCATATCCGGTTCTTCGGCAGCTCCTACAAAATAGTAACATTCTGCATTTCCCGGTTTTAATGAATCCGCTAATTGCCGTAACAAAGACCCTTTTACAGCATGAGCCGAATTTGTTGCAACCTTCACGGCATCATACAAAAAAGAAGGAACAGGACCACGCTCCAACGCACAGAACGTATCCTTCACCAGATGCTTCCCATAAGTAGCATAATGTTGGCGTTCCGCAAAATATAGAATTTTGAACAAATGGATGAAATCCAACTCGCCACATTGCTTTAAAATATAGAGAGTAACAGCTTTTAACTTCAACATGTCATCCGTAGTCATCATTATATCCTCCTATTTTTCACTAAAGAGCAAAGTTCATTCCTCTTTTTGTATTCATACCTGCCGCAAAGATAGTCTTTTCACTACAAACTCCAATACTTCAACGAATGAATCTTGTCTCTATATATTCCTTTAATATCCACAAGCACCGCATGATCGTACGTCATACCCTTAAAATATTTATCATCCAGATTCTTGTATTCATCGTGGGCCACAGCCACAACCACTGCATCATAATTATCCCGTGGTTTTTCCACCAATCGGAAACCGTATTCTTTCTGAACTTCATCACTGTCTGCGTGTGGATCAACCACATCTACATCGCATCCGAAGTCCCTGAGTTCATTAATAATATCAACAACTTTTGAATTACGGATATCCGCTACGTTCTCCTTGAAAGTAACCCCCATCACAAGGACACGGGCACCAAGTACCCCCTTGCCTAACGAAATCAAACGTTTCACAAGTTTCTTGGCAATATATCCGCCCATACTGTCGTTTATATAACGGCCCGCACTGATTATCTGGCAATGATATTTCAACTCGCTGGCTTTCTGAACCAAATAATAAGGGTCAACGCCGATGCAGTGCCCTCCTACCAAACCCGGATAGAATTTCAAAAAGTTCCATTTGGTTCCGGCAGCTTCCAACACATCGTAAGTATTGATACCTATACGGCTGAAAATAATGGAAAGCTCGTTCATTAAAGCAATATTGACATCACGCTGGGTATTTTCAATAATCTTTGCCGCTTCAGCCACTTTTACATTCGGCGCACGATGAACACCCGGTTTTACTACAAGCTCATATACTTTGGCCACAACATCCAAAGCTTCTGAATCGCAACCAGAAACAATCTTAATCGTGTTGGGCAGAGTATGCACCTTTTCTCCCGGATTGATACGCTCCGGAGAATAGCCGTATTTAAAATCTATGCCGGCTTTCAATCCGCTTACCTCTTCCAAAATGGGAAGGCAGTCGTCTTCCGTACAGCCCGGATAGACCGTAGATTCATAAACCACATAATCACCCGGTTTCAAGGCTTTAGCCACTGAACGGGAAGCACCTAACAACGGGGTCAAATCCGGCTTATTGTATTTGTCAATTGGAGTAGGAACGGCTACAATGAAGAAAGAAGCTTCCTTCAGCTTCTCAATAGAGGAAGTAAACTCTATATCTACATTTTCAAAGGCTGAACCATCCAGTTCCCCACAAGGATCAATCCCCTCGCGCATCTTTACCAAACGTGACTCATTGATATCAAAACCAATTACTGAAATCTTCTTTGCAAATTCCAGAGCAATGGGCAAACCTACATAACCTAAACCGACCAATGCCAGTTTAGCCTCTTTATTTACTAACTTATTATACATAACCTTCAAACAAAATTAAAAATTAAAGAACTAAAAATTAAAGTTTAGCAACCTTACCTTCTTTCAACCGATAACGTTCCTTACTCTCCGGACAGACTGCAACCCCATCTTCATCAAAGTCAAGCCTATGACCGTATTCACTCATCCAACCCATCTGACGGGCAGGATTACCAACCAATAAAGCATAAGCAGGAACAGTTTTAGTAACTACCGCACCAGCACCGATAAATGCGTATTCACCAATATCGTGTCCACAAACGATGGTGGCATTGGCACCAATAGTGGCACCTTTGCCAACATGAGTTTTGGCGTACTCGGATTTACGGTTGACAGCACTACGAGGATTGGTAACATTGGTAAAGACACAAGAAGGACCTAAAAAAACATCATCTTCACACGTCACACCAGTATAGACTGATACATTGTTCTGAACCTTTACATTATTCCCTAATACCACATCTGGAGAAATCACCACATTCTGACCGATATTGCATCTTTCTCCAAGCACACATCCGGACATGATATGACTATAATGCCATATCTTTGTACCCGCACCAATCCGGCAACCATCATCGATGGTTGCTGTTTCATGAGCAAAAAAATCTTGCATAGGTGTATTTATTTAAAGAAATCTTTTATGCTATCAATAACCAAATCCTGCTGCTCAGTAGTCAGTTCGGTGTGAACAGGAAGGGAAAGAACGGAATATGCCAATTTTTCAGCATTATCCAAAGACTCTGCAGCACGTGTTATTTTTTGGAATGCCTCTTGTTGCTGTAAGGGCAACGGATAATAAATCATACTAGGAATACCGGCATCTGCCAAATGCTGTTTCAAGGCATCACGTTTACCATCTAATACCTTCAAAGTATATTGATGATAAACATGAGTACTTTGAGGCAACTCTTCCGGCGTAATGATGCCTCGCACATCCTTCAAATGTGAAGTGTAATATTGTGCCGCTTCACGGCGAGCAAGGCAATATTCATCCAAATGTTTCAATTTGGCGTTCAAAACCGCAGCTTGAACAGTATCCAGACGAGAATTGCATCCGATAACCGCATGGTGATACTTTATCCGCTGACCATGATTGGCTATCATACGAAGCTGTTCGGCCAATACATCATCATTGGTAAGGATTGCTCCTCCATCACCATAACAGCCCAAATTTTTTGAAGGGAAAAATGAAGTACATCCTATATGACCAATGGTACCGGTATGTTTCTTAGTGCCATCGGAAAAAGTATATGTAGCACCGATGGCTTGTGCATTGTCCTCCACAACATACAAGTGATGTTTTACAGCAAACTGCATGATAGGCTCCATATCACAAGACTGACCGAAAAGATGTACCGGGATAATAGCCTTTGTCTTCGGGCTTAGCGCCTTTTCCAAATTGGCAGCTGTCACATTAAAAGTGGCATAATCTACATCCACCATCACAGGAATCAAACCTAAAAGGCCAATCACCTCTGCAGAAGCAACATACGTAAATGCAGGCACTATAACCTCATCTCCCGGTTTCAAGCCTAAAGACATCAATGCTATCTGAAGAGCATCTGTCCCGTTACCACAAGTTATTACATGTTTACAACCGGAATAAGTTGCCAGATTGGAAGCGAATTCTTTTACTTGAGGGCCATTAATAAAAGCAGAAGTTTCAATGACTTGCCGAATACCCGTATCCACTTCCTTTTTTATCTTTAAATATTGACCATGAAGGTCAACCATTTGAAGTTTCATATCCATAACCATTTCATTCTCAAGAATTATTTACCACCCAAATGGATGTTTGGCTAAAGGCAGTTTTGCCAAAGGATGGTAGTCACCTTTCAAACCGATGGGTTCTGCATGACGAATATCATACACGATATTGATTGCATTACGTGCATCCTCAATACCAAAACCTTTACCGGCAAGAATATCCTTATAGCTTTCAGTGTGCAATTCCGTAAAACCTTTGCTGAATTCAAATTCTTCACCGTCAATATTGATTGTACGATAAGTAAGCTTCTCCCCTTGTACTGCATTTTCAGGAAGATTGTCTGAGTTTATACTTAAAAAATAACGGACACGCGCTCTTTCCAACTCCAGATATCCTGCTGCACGGTCATGTGTATATACATGAACAATATTCTTCTTTACAGGACCAAACACCCATGAAAGCATATCATAAAAATGCACGCCGATATTGGTCGCAATTCCCCCACTCTTGTGTACATCACCTTTCCAGCTTGTATAATACCAATTGCCACGTGAAGTGATATACGTCAAGTCCACATCATAAATTTTATCTTTAGGACCGTTCTCTATTTTCTTCTTCAAATCAATAATAGACTGGTGCAGACGAAGTTGAAGTATTGTATAAATATGGTGTCCGGTTTCTTTCTCCACTTCTTCCAAGGCATCCACATTCCAAGGATTCAAGACCAAGGGCTTTTCGCAAATCACATCAGTCCCCAAACGCAACCCATAACGCATGTGTGCATCATGAAGATAATTAGGAGTACAAATAGAGACATAATCAACTTGCTTGTCAGTACCTTTCAGTTTCGTACAGTGACGGTCAAACAATTCATGTTCGACAAAAAAGGATGCTTCCGGAAAAAAACTATCCATAATCCCAACACTGTCAAATTTATCATAAGCCGCAACCAAGCGGTTTCCGGTGTCCTTGATGGCACGCAGATGACGGGGAGCAATGTAACCCGCCGCTCCAATTAATGCAAAATTTTTCATTGATTATAATTGTAATATTAAGAACCTGATAGATTTGCGGAAATTTATTCTTGCACTTCTTCCCACGGATATTGATTCTCCTCGAAATTTCTCAATTCTTCTATTATTTCCTTCTGTTCATCCGTTAAGTCTGAAATATTCCACGTTTCAATAAGTTGATGTGCTTCATGAGCCAATTCTTCATCATACGTTTCACTATATCCCCATGTCAGTAAACGCATTTTTAATAAAGATGCCGGAAGTTGACTCATAATATTGTAGATACGATCCAAAATAACCTGTTTTTTCCGCTCCTTATCTCCATTATCATAGATAGTGGCATTATACCCCATCAGCAGAGCAAGACACAGATTTCCCTCTTCTTCAATATCAGAGCTTTGTTCGGAAAATAAAGAATCGGAACGGGTCAGAACTTCTTTATTTAAACGACAGAATTCATCAGAATAAATAGGACTACCATTCGTATCCAAATACATAAGTTCATGAGCCATCCGTTGAAGCTCAAGAGCACGGGAAAGTAAAGAATTCATCTTTATATTGATTTTTTATTATTTATCGGAAAGAAAAAATATCCTTCAAGAAGATTAGGATGACAGAGAGTCGCTTAGTCATTAATTGCCTTCAGATAGGATTTGGGCACTTTAATGCTTGCTACTAAAACACCCGTAATGCGGATAACAACATAAGTTTTGTTGGCTTCTGTGGCGATTTCACCTTCAATGCCGCTAAACTCCCCTTTGACAACTGTAACCTTTTTGCCAACGGTAAGAGGTTCATTGTCAAAACAAACACCTTCGGGATTCAAATCCATGACGAACATGAAATCCTGCATTTGTTTATCGGGAACAACCAGCATGGAATGAGTGGAAAAATCCTTCATATAAAAAACCTGGACACCATAAACATTATGTATGTCACAAGCAGACTGTTTGGTGGCATGAATAAAAATCAATCCACGGGCAACCGGAACCACGTTACGCTTCCGACGGTACTTCAACTGTGAAATTACAGTTCGAGTAGGAAGATAACACTCCACATCAATACCTTCCTCCAGATTAAGATTTTCGATACGCTTCTTAACTGCAAATTCTTGTTTGCTTAGTGTACGGGCTGCGAACCAATATTTCTGTGTTTCAACCACTTGTAGGAGTTTAATAAATAATCGGAAGTTTGTTTTGGGTACGCTTCGCGGTCCGATTGAGTCATTTACTCTTTCGAACCGTATCTGCAGACAAGCGCTTATAAAACGTTGTTACCGAACGAATTAGAAGTAGAAAAGCGTTCAATAGACGTTCGTTTAATGAACGTCTATTTTTAAGAAAATAAGTAGAGGCATAAAAGTTAAAAAGGAACAGAACTTTAAGATGTTAAATATCAGACTTATATTATTGTAAATCAATATATTAATATGAAATAAAAATTACTTTGGAAATATTTTTATTAAACATTTTGTTAGTTCAAAAAATACGGCTTATCTTTGCGTTCATTAAACGAACGTTTAAAAAACGCCTCCAACATCTCCTCCATCTTTCTGTGTTACAGGTTTATTCAAGCAAAACAAAAACAGTATACATGAACAGATACAAACAATTAATAACGTGCAATACACGATACTAACAACGTGTCCTACAAAAAACAAATATCGTGTCCGCAGGATATTAACTTCCTGCAAACACGATATTAATTCGCTTTTACACAAAACTATACGAGGCTAACTACCTGCTGCAACAACCCCGACAATTCGAAAGTAGCATTCTTAATATCCGAAATCCGGTTCTTGCCTTCTGTCGTAAGAGAAAAACGCATCTGACGCTTATCTTCCTTACCTATCAGACGGGTAATGAGCTTCTTTCCCTCGACAGAGCGAATGACCTTTGAAGTGTTGGAGGCAGACAAACCCAGTGCCTCGGCTATCTCACTAGAGGTAAGCTTAGGAGTATTGAGCAGCGTGCACAACAACATTCCTTCATTCAGCGATAAATCATACATCTGCGTAAACTGCACCTCGAACTCGGCAATAGCCCGATAAACATCACGGATTTTACATAAAGTCTCCATATCTTGTCCTCCTATATAAATAAGTTCACATTTGCCTTGTCCGCACGTTCCATATAGGTAGCCACGCCGCCGATGGTTACTTCATCCAGAAGTTCTTCGTGCTGGATGCCCATCATATCCATAGACATCTGGCAAGCAATGAATTCCACTCCCTGCGCCAATGCCTGCGAGCGCAACGACTCCAAAGAATCCACTCCCTTGCGCTTCATCAAGAAGCGCATCATGCGGCTGCCCATGCCAAACATATTCATCTGCGACAACTTCAGTTTCAAAGAGCTGGACGGCAGCATCATGCCGAACATCTTGCCGAAGAAGTCCTTCTGCACACTGGGTTTCTGCACTTTCTTCAAGACGTTCAGTCCCCAGAAGGTGAAGAAAATGGTTACTTTCTGTCCCGTTGCCGCTGCTCCGTTTGCTAGTACGAAGGTTGCCAGCGCTTTGTCCAGGTCGTCACTGAACAGAATCAGCGTCTTTCCCCTACCCCTGGCTGCGGAAACATTGGAAGCAGATGTACAAGCCGGAGCACCTTTCTCGATGACTACCGTATAGCGTCCTTTCTCGTCATGCTTCTCTATCAATTTATTTCCCGTCGTATCACACCAGGCAGAAGCATCGCGTGCAAAACCGGCATCGGTTGCCACAATCTCCACACGCTCGCCCACAGCAATGCTATCCATCGCCTTTTTCACCTGCATGATAGGTCCCGGACATTGCAAACCGCAAGCATTTATCTTCAACGTTTCCTTCTTGGACACTGATGCATCCGCAGGAACATCATCAGTAGCAGCCTCTACCGAAGAAGAAGAGCCGCCGCCTGCCGGAGCAGATGGAAACGGCAGAGGTGCTGTTGCCGTGGAGTAGGTCTTATAACCACCTATCAGATTGCGCACATTGCGATAGCCGCGCCCCATCAGGATGCGCAGGGACAGATAACCGCGCAGCCCCACAGCACAGAAAAGCACTACCGGCTTGTCTGTAGGTATCTCTGCCAAATGTTCGCGCATTTCGTCCAACGGAATATTGACGGCTCCCGGAATGGTGCCGAAAGAGAATTCCTCGGGCGTACGGGTATCTATCAGCATCACTTTATCCTTCTCTTCTACCAGCTCGCGCCAAGAGATGACAGGCATAGCACCGCTGATAATGTTCGATGCTACATAGCCGCCAATAGCGATGGGGTCTTTGGCCGAGGAGAAAGGAGGCGCATACGTGTGCTCCGTCTCCATCAAATCGTAGACTGTGCCACCCCGCTTGATGAGTCCGGCTATCTGGTCGATTCGCTTGTCCACTCCCTCGTAACCGATACATTGCGCACCATAGAGTTTACCGGTTTTGGGATGGAAAGTCAGTTTCAAGGTCAAAGGTAGGGCATCCGGATAGTAACCGGCATGAGATGCCGAGTGAGTCACCGAGCTTTGATATTCCATGCCCCACTGCTTCAAGCGTTTGGCTGCAAGGCCCGTAGAGGCTACCGTCATGTCGAATACTTTGGCAATGGAGGTGCCGATAGCTCCTTCGTAGGAAACAGTATTGCCAAACACCATATTATCAGCAACGATACGTCCCTGGCGGTTGGCAGGATTTGCCAGATAATTGAGCCAGGGCTTTCCGGTCAGCGGATGAGGATATTCGATGGCATCGCCCACAGCATAGATGTCTTTTTCGGAAGTCTCCAAGTGTTCGTCTACCCAGATACCGCCCATCTCGCCCAGTTTCAAGCCGGCTTGTTGCGCCAATGCAGTGGCAGGACGCACACCGATGGAGAGTAACACCATATCGGCAGGAATGGCCTTTCCGCTTTTCAGGAATACGGTGATTCCGTTGTCCGTACGCTTGAAATGGGTTACTCCTTCTTCCAGATAGAGAGAGACGCCTTTCTGCAACAGATGCTGATGAATAGGTGCCGCCATAGAGAAGTCGATAGGTGCCATCACCTGATTACCCATTTCGACTACAGACACATGAACACCGGCATGATGCAGGTTCTCCGCCATTTCCAATCCGATGAAACCGGCACCTACCACCACGGCGCGTTTCACCTGCTTGTCCGAGATATAAGCCTTGATATGGTCGGTATCTTCTACATTGCGCAACGTGAAGATGCCTTCGGAATTAATGCCTTCCAAGGGGGGCTTCACGGGGTTGGCACCGGGAGAAAGCAAAAGTTTGTCATAGCTTTCGTCGTACTCCTTGCCTTCCACATTGCGTATGGTAACGGTCTTGTTTTTGGGATGGATGGCGATTACTTCATTCTGCACACGCACATCAATGCGGAAGCGCTTGCCGAAAGATTCGGGTGTCTGTACCAACAGCTTCTCGCGCTCTGCTATCACTCCACCTATATAATAAGGTAAACCACAATTAGCATACGAGATGTAAGGGCCTTTCTCCAATAAAAGGATTTCAGCCATTTCGTCCACTCTTCTCAGTCGGGCGGCTGCCGTGGCTCCACCTGCTACACCGCCAATGATTACATATTTCATAATTCTTCGTTTTTTAAGTTTGACGATGCAAAGAAAATAATTATTTTCAATAAAACATAATTTCCAAAGGAAAATATTATTAAAAGACTCATTTTTAATAAGAATAGGCATAAAAAAACGGATTATTACAAGTTTTTACACCTATAATAATCCGTTCAGTATGCAAGTTTTTATAAGCTTACCAACCAAGCCGAGCAAGACCGACAGCACTATACCATGAAGTAGAACGATAAGCGGCATTAGCAGCTTGAGCAGCAGCAGAAGTGGCAGTGGAAGGTATATAATGGCTAACCCCATTTGCCCGCTTCATGGAGAACATACCAACAGACATCGAATAAATCATTGGCGTTTTTTTCCAACAGACAGAAGCTGCATCATATGCTTGCTTCCATTCATCCAAGACAACTTCATCCACAACAAGTTTTTCCATCATTTCTACGAAATCATAATAGCCTACATAATAAGACGATCCTACTTTACGCTGATCATAATCAAAGACCGATGATCGAAGAACTTCCCTATCTGCTGTCACTCCCGACAAAGCATTTGCTGTAGCAGCAGCTAAGTTCTCAAGCTCAGAAGATTTCAGCACATCTATAGCAGTACCCATTGTCCAATTGCTATTACTCCCTATTTTTCCAGTATAAATTTCATCATAAGCAGCAAAAGTCCCAATAGCCATTTCTACCGCTGCACCTTTCTGAAATATAAATGGAAACATTCTATCATAGGCAGCACCTGGACCTGGATTCTCAGCAGGGAAACCAATATAGTAATCGCAACAATCACGCAACTCATACGCGACTTCCACCGACTGCATAAAGCAAGCATCAAACATAATAAAGTCAAAATGAGGAGCGTTCTGTAATACTAACTTCAAGTCCTCAATATTCATATAATGCCCTCCTCCAGTCTTATCATTTCCTATCCAGCGAGTAGAAGGCAATGGAGTAGGTATCCATCCTTCCCCATGCGACCAATAAATCAAACCATAACTTTCCGCTTTATATAAAGAATTCCCAAACACATCATTGAATACCTCTTGTGTCTCAGCTACTCCACATGAATTTCTATCTTCGTATTCTTTGACTATTGTTTCAACAACAGTACCACCTTTATTTTCAATTTCAATCAAACGAGGAGATCCCGTATCTATATACACCAATAAATGCATATCAGATGTATTATCAATTGAAGCCATCCCAGCTTTCAATTCCTCCAAATCCCCATCCGTAAAGCTAGCCAATGGATTTATACTATTATCCGCTGCCATATATACCAGCACAGTACGTTTCCCATCAACCGGAGGATCAGGCATCGGATCATCACCACGACACGCCGACATGAACAAGGGGAAAACGAAGAAAAAAATAAGATATAGTTTTGTTTTCATACTTGAAATTTTATTCCTGCGGTTTTGTAAATGTGAAAGCCTCGGGCTTCACCACCTGCAAAACCATATTCTTACTCTTCTTATACTTACCTTTTACCTTTACAGCCTCTTTTTCCAACTTTTTCCTGTTTTCAGAGAAATAAATCATGCAAGTATAGTCCGGCTTCTTCAGATTATACTCCAGATAATTCTTGAGCTGGTAAGTGTATAAATCACGCTTGGGCAAGAATCCATTCTTATCCAGCTTTACGCTGTCCAATACCTGGATGTCTGTATAATATACGATGGAGTCATTGAAAGAAGCCGCCACACCAAAAGCATATACAGCCTTTTCCTTATCTTTCATTGTAAAAGCCGAGCACAACGCAAAAACCAAAGCTACGGCACAAAGTATACGAACGTATTTCATTGAGTTATGAGTTATAAGTTATGAATTATCAATGGGGGCAAAGATATAAAAAAAACCGCACGCCTACTAAAGACGTACGGTTTTTTAATTCCTTCTATTTGTCGGAAACTGATATTTCTTATTTATCCCAAATAAGATTTGAGCAATTTACTACGATTACTTTGTCTTAATCTTCTGATTGCTTTTTCCTTAATCTGACGCACACGCTCACGGGTCAAGCCGAATTTGTCGCCGATTTCCTCTAATGTCATTTCCTGCTGTCCGATACCGAAAAACATCTGTATGATTTCTTTTTCCCTATCGGTTAACGTAGAAAGAGCTCTATCAATTTCCCTCGCAAGAGACTCGTTCACCAAAGAGCGGTCGGCCATAGGGGAGTCGTCGTTGACCAGCACATCGAGCAAGCTGTTGTCCTCTCCTTCTACAAAAGGTGCGTCCACCGAAATGTGACGGCCGGACACCTTCAGCGTATCAGAGATTTTGTCAACAGGGATTTCCAGTTCATCGGCAAGCTCTTCAGGAGACGGACGACGTTCGTTTTCCTGCTCGAACTTGGAGAAGGCCTTGCTGATTTTATTCAGCGAGCCTACCTGGTTCAACGGAAGACGTACAATACGCGACTGCTCTGCCAAAGCCTGCAGAATGGACTGACGTATCCACCATACTGCATAACTGATGAACTTGAAACCACGTGTTTCATCGAACTTTTCGGCAGCCTTGATCAGTCCTAAATTACCCTCGTTAATCAAGTCGGGCAAACTCAAACCTTGGTTTTGGTACTGCTTGGCCACAGATACAACGAAACGCAGATTGGCACGTGTCAATTTCTCCAGTGCAACACGGTCACCCTTGCGGATGCGCTGAGCGAGCTCCACTTCCTCTTCAACAGTAATGAGGTCTTCGCGACCGATTTCCTGCAAATACTTGTCAAGAGAAGCGCTCTCTCTGTTAGTGATACTTTTTGTAATTTTAAGTTGTCTCATTCTTATAATACAGATTTGGGTTGCAAAGGTACGACAAATTATTTTGTTACAATAATTTCATCCCAACTTTTTCACCTTATTTATATCTTATCCTATATAACAAAAAGGATGCCGGTATGTATTGTACCGACACCCCCTTTTTCGCTATTGTTAGCTAATATTACAATCTTCTTACCTAACTATCCCTATTTTTTATTCTTGAGTCAAATCAACGGCATACATTGCACGTTTTCCTGACGGGAACATACCGGTGATGAACAAACCTTGCTCAGGAGACTTTCTTGCCTCTTTCATCGCCTTTTCCAAATCGTCCACCGTCTTCATCGGCACTCCGTTGGCTTTCAGAATGATGAAGCCCTTGCGGATACCTGCATCGGCCATCTTGCCATTGGTAACCCCGGTAACTTCCAGACCGTAACCCAGGTTCAACTGCTTCTTCAGCTCGGAAGATACGGGCTTGAAGGCTGCACCCAAGATTTCCATTCCGGCATCCTTCACTACCTTCGTAGTGCCTTGCTCATTCTTCAGCGTGATTTCGAATTCCTTTTCCTTCTTGTCACGAACCACTGTTACCTTCACTTTGTCGCCCGGACGGTGTTTTGCCAGCATTTCCTGCAAATCCGAGAACTTGTGAATCTTCTTGCCGTTCAATGCTATGATTACATCATTTTCCTTCAAGATGCCGGCAGCGGAACCACCTTCAACAACTTCGGCCACATAGATACCCTCTTTCACACCAAGTTCGTCGGCCTTCTTCTTCAGTTCTTCGGTCCAGCGTTCGTCCATCTGCAGGTCTGTGCTCAAATCACTACCCTTGATGCCAAGGAGCGCGCGCTGCACGGTACCAAACTGTTTCAAGTCGGCTACCACCTTTGTCATAATGCTGGTAGGGATGGCAAAACCATAGCCGGAATAAGCACCCGTGGGTGAGTAAAGCATGGCATTGATACCAACCAGCTCGCCTTTGGCATTCACCAACGCACCACCACTATTACCTTGGTTGATGGCAGCATCCGTCTGAATGAAAGACTGGATGTTTGCAGCTTGTCCATTGGAGGCAGAAGAGCCAATGGAACGGGCTTTTGCACTGACGATACCAGCTGTTACGGTAGAGTTCAGGTTGAACGGATTACCTACTGCCAATACCCATTCTCCCACCTTCAACTGGTCGGAGTCACCAACCGGAATTGTCGGGAAGTCATCCCCTTCAATCTTAATCAATGCCAAGTCCGTGCTGGGGTCAGTACCGATGATGCGTCCTTTCAGCTCACGGTCGTCATTCAGTTTCACGGTGATTTCATCAGCACCTTCCACCACGTGATTGTTCGTCACAATATATCCGTCTTTGGAGATGATGACACCCGAACCGAAACCTACACGCGGCTGGGTCTGTATCTGGCGCTGGCGTCCACGACCGTCTCCAAAGAAGAAGTCAAAAATATCCGGCTGTTCTTGCACCGTCTGAGTCTTACTCAACTGAGTGGCACGTATATGCACTACAGCATGGAGCGAACTCTCCGCTGCTTGTGTCAAATCCACAGGCTGGGCATCCGTTGCATGGAAAGCTGCCGGCAGCAGATTATTCGGGTTCTGTTGGAACAACTCGCTGAATGCGGCAGGCTTTTCCTTATTCAGCATCTTATAAGTGGTCAATCCAGCCACTCCAGAGCTCAGGAGCACGATAGCCGCAACTCCAAGGATGTTTTTTGTTGTCTGTTTCATACTATTCTTCCTATTCTTTAAATTGTTAATATTCAAGTTTCGTTTAACATTACGACGTTAAAATAACGACAAAAAACGTTCAGTTATTCCGCTTGTCACTCTTTTTTGTTCTCTTTTAACAGAGGATATTTAGGACTTAACAGCGGTTAACGGCAAAGACTGACAAATTAGCATTTATGTACGATTGCTGACTGTTAAAGAACTGACAGATAGGGCATAAAAAGACGCATCACCCGTTGCGACCGAAACGGATGATACGTTTTTGGGAAACAGATGATGCGTTTTGCACAAACAGATGATGCATTCGGGCTGAACGCATCATCTGTTTCAGTAGGGCGGATATCGCCTTAATAATTCAAGTAATCAATGTCCATGTGGTAGTCCCACTGCGGGAAGTAGAGGTTACCTCCCTCCCACTCCACCTCGCCACGCTGGAAGTCCACCGTCTCGCTGCGGGGATACTGCTTTTTGGGTTGTAGCGGCATGCCGTAATCAGTGTTCACAATCATGCGCCAAGAGTCTATACCACCCAAGAAGAAATATTCTTCGTCGGCATTGCGGGCAAAGGTAGGAATGCCGAATGACTGGTCGGCAGGCACCCAACCCACACCCTCAAAGTAGACTTCCGCCCAATCGTGCAGATTCCATGCACGGGGATGCATCATGAAGCCGCTCTGGAAATGTGCGGGAATGCCACTGATGCGGCAAAGCGTAATGAACAGCAGGCTGACTTGACCACAGTCTCCGTGACGGTTGTCCAACACATATTCCGGGATATTCTCAATGGTGGAATATTCGCGTGCAGAAGCCCACGGGAAGTTGTCATTCACCCAACGGAAGATACGTTTGGCTTTCAGGTAGGGGTTGGTTTCACCGGCTGTCAATTTGGCAGCAAGTTCGCGCAAGCGCGGGGAAAAGACGATATGCTTCTCACGCTCGGCAGTATATTCCTTATAAAGAGCGGTCGTCGTATCATAGGGCTGCACGTCTTCCGGCTTCAGATTATGCCATTCGCCGTTGGCGGTAAACTCAAAGGTTTCGGAGAATACGGTCGGTTCGCCCTCGACAGCACGTTTCTCCATGTACAATGTACTGTGACGGCACTCGGGCGACGAAAAGGTGTATTGCGGTTCACTGGCCGAAATGAACTCGACATCCTGCTGCCGAGCCTGGTCCTGACGGGGATAGGGCAACCAGCAACGGATGATTTTCCCGGCAGGCACGGCATTGGTATCCACGGTCAACGTGTAGGTGACGCGCATGCGCTTCGGCGCAACAATGGCCTTGCCCTCCTTCTTCACAGCAGAAATGATTTCGGGCAGGTTCTCCATATTCACTTTCTCGCTGCCACTCGGCGAAGAACCTTCCTTGGCTATCTTGATGTCATAGCAAGTGGAGTCCACACGAAACAGATTAGGTCCGGCATTACGGAAATAGCGTTTCTCTCCATCCAGCATCATGCACTCCAAAGCTTTGGAAGCTTCCCACTGGCGCATCTGCTCATCGGTCACGTCGGGAATATACTTGCGGATATAGTCCTTCACCTGGGATTCCGTCATACAGAAATCCGTAAGCAGACGTTGGTGCAGGTCGTCCTCCCAATTATAGGGCTTGCTCTCGGACTTCGTGCTGCATGCAGAAGCTATCACAAACAGAGCGACGGTATACAATAGCTTTCTCATAACTTCACCACTCCAATACCCGGCAAATCGGGCAACGTTATCTTACCTTTCACAACCTCCATACCCTTGAAACGGTCGTTCGCAATCAGCAGACTACCGTCCAAGTCGGCAAAGTCCACTGCCGGAGAGAATTGAGAGGCAGCGGTAATGGCACAAGAGGTCTCGGTCATACAGCCTACCATCACTTTCATGTCCAATGCACGTGCCAAAGTCACCATCTTCCAGGCTTCGCGCATACCGGTACACTTCATCAGCTTGATGTTGATGCCCGTAAAGGCGCCCTTCAAGCCTGCCACATCCTTCAGACGCTGAATGGACTCATCGGCAAATATGGGTAACGGGCTTTGCTGGGCGACCCATGCGATATCGTCCAATTGTTCCTTGGGCATCGGTTGCTCTATCATGACAATTCCTTTTTCGTGCAGCCAATGTATCATATCGAGCGCATGATGTTTGTCTTTCCAGCCCTGGTTGGCATCAATGGCAATCGGAAGGTCTGTCACCGAACGGATGGTCTCTATCATTTCTTTGTCGTTCTCCCGCCCCAGCTTCACTTTAAGGATATTGAACCGGTCGGCACACTCTTTCGTCTTTTCACGCACCACGTCGGCCGTATCAATGCCGATGGTGAAAGTTGTAGAGGGAGTCTTCTCCTTGTCCAAACCCCATATCTTATACCAAGGGGCTTGCAACAGTTTGCCCACAAGGTCGTGCAAGGCGATGTCCACAGCAGTTTTAGCAGCGGAATCCCCTGCCGAGAGGCTGTCTATATAAGCCAGTATATCTTCCAGCTGAAAGGGGTCTGAGAATTGGCCGATGACATCCTGCACCTTCTTCAGAAAAGCCAATACACTGTCCATCGTGCCCAGTTCGTGTTGCAGGTACGGGGGCATGGAGGCTTCACCATAACCGATAATGCCATCATATTCTATCTCGACCTGAACGTCGGGAGTGGTAGTACGCGAGTAGGTGGCCACTGTAAAGACATGGCGCAATTTCAGTTCATAGGGGAAGAAACGCAGTTTCATTTTGGGGGTTACACCTGCCCTACTGTTCACGTTGAACAAGGAAGGAGCGTCATTTCCTCCGGCAAATACATGATTGATTGCCATGCCTGAGCCGAGTGCGGCAAAAGCGGCGGTTTTCAGGAAATCTCTTCTGTTTGACATAATTGTGTGTGTATTAAATGTGCCAATATGCCAATGGGCTGCGCTATATATATACTACGTCATGTTTGCACCGTCACGCCGAGGTCATTGGCATATTGGCACATTAGCACATTATTACATTGAATAAAATGGATTCGTTTTCGTTGTATTGAGCGACGCCTCCTTATTTATATAAGGTAACACGCGCGTAGCGAACAACAGTCTACCGAGGTTGTATTCATCGAACAGCTCGTCGTCGGGGCTGAAGCTATTGACGCGCACATCGCCTTGCGAATGGATGAAACGCTTGTTGCCGATATACATGCCGACATGTACCACACGTTCCTTGCGTTCCGGCGTCGCCTTGCGCCCGAAGAAAATCAAATCGCCCGGCTGGAGGTTACTGAAATCAGGAGCGATATCGATATGCTCGCCCACGTATGCCTGCTGGGAAGCATCCCGCGGAATGATGATGTCGTGCATGAAAAGAACGGTGCGCATGAAGCCGCTACAATCCACCCCTTTGGAGGAAGTGCCAGCCCAAAGATAAGGGATGCCCATCATGCTATGCGCCGTAGCTATAATGCTGGCTGCGTCCTGCTTCAAGGCTGCCCGCCATTTCTTCTCAGGCATAGAGATGGATTTGGAGATATATCCCTGGCGGCCGTCGGGATAAGCCACCTTATAAAAGGCACCTTTTGTCCCCTCCCACTTCAGGCGGTTTCCGGCAGCAACATCAGAGACGGTCTGCGATGCCTGGCTGGGCTGTGAGTAGACAAAGCCATAATGCGAAGTCACCACTATTTTCTCTGCATTGTTCCAAGCGGTCAGCTCTTCCCGCGTGACGGGATGTATGCCTACTCGGTGTACCCATGCAATGTAGTTGTCCGGTGTCTGGATACGGTACCAGCCGTCGCGCTGCAACACCCGCACCGGCATACCCATCAAGCCTTGCGTCATCATTTCTGAAGAGAAATCCGGGGCTACCCGAAGATTGCACACAGACACATTGACAATGCCATACGTCTTGCCTTCAAGTCCGGCCTCATCCGGAAGCACTTGCAGACAATCCATCACCGCATATCCTTTCTTTGCCAAACCATCCAGCAAAGCCGTCTTTGCCTCTGCCGAAGTGGTGACACCACGCAACATCACATTCTTTCCGGAGAAAGAGTAATCCACATCGAACAAAGCCACGCGCTTGTCCGGTGCAAACTTTTGTTTCAAACTGTCAGCGAGTTGCGCCACTTCTGCAGGTATTGTACGGTCACCCACTTCCGAAGCGACAGCAAAAAGCGGGATTAACAGAAATAAAGAAAAAAGAGAGGATAACTTTTTCATTGGCCAAAAGGATTTGGGGGTTATTACTAATAGCAAAGCTACGAATTTATTCCGAAATAGATACATGTTTTTAAGATAATTAAGAGTAAAGAATGAAGAATGAAGGATTCATCCGTACTGCATCCGCACACTGCACAACAAATTCTTCATCCTTCATTCTTCATTCTTCATTAATATTCCGTATCTTTGTACCCTATAAAGCAGTTGGTCGGTCTGTCGCTTGCGCCTCGTGCGTATGAGGAAAGTCCGGGCAACACAGAGCGTCCCACTTCCTAACAGAAAGCTGTCCGTGAGGGTAGAGTAACGTAGAAGAAAATAACCGCCGTCGCCCTTGGGCTACGGTAAGGGTGAGAAGGTGGGGTAAGAGCCTACCAGTCTTGTGGCGACACAAGGGCTGTGCGTCTTGGGAGTTGTAAGGTCATGTAAACCGACGTTATGAGAGTTGCTCGCTCCATGTCGGAGGGTAGACCGCTAAAGCTTGTATGGTGACATGCGGCTCAGATAAATGACAGACACTTCTTTAATGGAGAATGGATAATGAAGAATGGATAATTCCTAATTAGGCTTTTTCAGAAACAGAAGAACAGAACCCGGCTTACAGACTGACTGCTTTTTTATTGACAATGGATAATCGAGATAATAGCATGAACAAGCGTATTGCTGCCCTTTGGAAATTCCTCACCTACGACATCTGGCGTATTACGGAAGATGAAGTCACGCGAACGACCTTTTCCGTATACAATATCATCAAGACGATTTATCTTTGCATCAACCGCTTCACCAAAGACCGGATAGTAAACAAAGCCTCGGCGCTGACTTACAGTACGCTGCTTGCCATCGTGCCTATTCTTGCCATTTTGTTTGCCATAGCCCGCGGTTTCGGATTCGATAATCTGATGGAAAGCCAGATTGTCAACGGTTTCGGCGGTCCTACGGAAACCACGGAAGTCATCCTGCAATTCGTGAATTCGTATTTGTCTCAGACCAAGAGTGGAATATTCATCGGAGTGGGTCTGATTATGTTGCTGTGGACAGTCCTGAATCTAATCAACAATATGGAAATCACCTTCAACCGCATCTGGCAGGTGAAAAAGGCGCGCAGCATGTACCGCAAAATAACGGATTACTTCTCTATGCTTCTGCTGATGCCCATTCTGCTGGTGGTGTCCGGTGGTCTTTCCATCTTCATGAGTACGATGGTGAAGAACCTCGAAGACTTTACCCTGCTGGCTCCCGTCGGCAAGTTTATGGTGCGCCTCATCCCCTTCGTGCTGACCTGGTTCATGTTTACAGCACTGTACGTCTTTATGCCGAATACAAAGGTCAAGCTGAAACACGCACTCATATCCGGTATTCTGGCAGGTACGGCACACCAGGCATTCCAATTCCTTTACATCAGCAGCCAGTTGTGGGTTTCCCGTTACAATGCCATCTATGGTAGTTTTGCCGCCCTTCCGATGTTTCTGCTATGGTTGCAGGTATCCTGGACCATCTGCCTATTCGGTGCCGAACTGACCTACGCCGGACAGAATATCCGGAACTTCAGCTTCGACAAGGATGCGCGCAATATCAGCCGGCGCTACCGCGATTTTATCTCCATCCTGATAATGTCTCTCATAGCCAAGCGCTTTGAACAAGACGCCCAGCCCTATACAGCCGAAGAGATATCCGAAGAGTGCCAGATTCCCATCCGGCTGACACACGAAACCCTTTATGAATTGCAGGAAATCAACCTCCTACATGAAGTGGTGACCGATGAAAAGAGTGAAGACATCGCTTACCAGCCTTCCATGGATATCAACAAAATGAATGTGGCCCTCCTACTGGACAAACTGGACACGCACGGCTCAGAAGATTTCAAAATTGATAAGGAAAATGAATTCAACAACCAATGGGGAGCATTGCTGAAGGCACGGGAGGAATACTACAAGAATGCAAGCAAGGTGCTGCTGAAGGATTTGTAAGCACGCGGAAGTCTTTCCGGAAACTCCGTATCTGCTTTCTTTTTGATTATTTTTTAGACGCGGATGACGCGGATTGGAATATTAAAAAAATCCGCGTCATCTGCGTCATCTGTGTCTAAAAAGTAAATCACCGATATTTCTCAGGCTCCACGGCACGAGTCATATCATAGGCACGGTCACTCTGACGGGATGCCACTAATTGCAGGAAATCGTCCATAGTGCCGTTACCTTATTTATATTGTATCATGCGGCTGATGTACTTACCAATGATATCGAACTCCAGATTCACCACACTGCCCACTTTGAAAGCATGGAAATTGGTATGCTCAAAGGTGTAAGGAATAATGGCCACCTGGAAAGTATCGTCGGTGGGATTGCACACGGTCAGGCTGACACCATTGACCGTTACCGAGCCTTTGTCTACCGTGATGTAGCCGCGCTTTGCCATCTCCTTGTCAAAAGCATACCGGAAAGTAAAGTAATAGCTTCCTTCCGCATCCTTTATATCGATGCAAGTGGCAGTCTGGTCCACATGTCCTTGAACGATATGGCCATCCAGCCGGCCGTTCATCATCATACTACGCTCCACATTCACTTCATCTCCCACCTGCAACAAGCCAAGATTGGAACGGTCCAGCGTTTCCTTCATGGCCGTCACGGTATAGGTATCATCTGTCAGACTGACTACCGTCAGGCAAACACCGTTGTGAGACACACTCTGGTCTATTTTTAATTCACTGACGAATGAACACTTGAAAGTAAAATGTACATTCTCCTGGTCTTTGACCATCGCCACCAATGTGGCACATTCTTCTACTATTCCGGAAAACATGGTTCTATATACTTTTAGGTTATACGCGATTTATTATTAATATGCGCAAAGATACAAAAAGCCCTTCGTATAGGTACAAAAAAAAGGAAGCTTTTCACAAAGCCTCCTTTTTCAGTTTTCAATAGGTATTAGTTTTTTTTTTAAGGTAAAAAGATTGTTTTCAGGATAACGATGCAAATATAGGCGCTTTTCGTGATACTAACCAAATTAAAAAACATGTCTTATAACATCTTTTTGAGAAATCATTTAAGTTTATTATCATTTCAAAGCATTTTTCTACACCTGCAATCGTTTTCAATGGACAAATATAAGGCTATTTTCCATGAAACACTGAAATTATCCTAAAATTTTGTTTATTTCTTATCATTTAAGTAGTGTTCGTCTGTCCGCCCACTATGTTTTAACACTTTTGCGTCGATAAAGAACACTATTTCTTCGGCAATATTCGTGATGTGGTCGCCGGAACGCTCCAACTTGCGGAACACGCTCACCAGGTTCAGACAAGAGAGTGCACTCTCCGGATGCCGGCTGATGTAGTCGGCAAGAATGGCAGTGGCCTCAGCATTGATTTCATCCAGCATATTGTCCTTGGCAAACACGGCGGTAGCCAGTTCCTGGCTCTCCTCCTGAAGCGCCTGTTTTGCCTGTTCGAGCATGGAGAGTACCTGGGCTATCATCTCTTCGAGACGGAGTTGCTTGACCAGCTCAGTATCCAAAGCAGGTTCATGGCAGTTGAGGGCAAAGCGGGCAATGCCCTCTGCAAAGTCGCCCAGACGCTCCAGGTTCGTATTGATTTTGAGCATGGCAAGCACAAAGCGCAGGTCGATGGCAACGGGGTTGTAAAGGGCAATGATGTCTTCCACGTCGCTGTCTATTTTCAGTTCGAAAGCATTGACACGACGTTCGCGCACCAATACCTGCTGGGCCAGTTCCCGGTCCAGCGTAAGCACGGCATCACCTGCACGGTCGAGCTGATTATATACCAGGGTCCACATTTCGTCTATTTCCTTTTTCAGCAAGACGAGTTCAGATTCGATAAACTTCACCATAATGTTTCTATTTTAAGATTACTTTTGTACAACTTATTTTTGCTTGTATGGAACAATCCGCTACCCGAAGCGTCCCGTGATGTAGTTCTGCGTCTCCACCTTATCGGGATTCGTAAATATCTTCCGGGTATCTCCAAACTCCACCATCTGCCCCATATAGAAGAAAGCCGTATTATCACTGACACGCGCTGCCTGCTGCATGTTGTGGGTGACGATGACGATAGTGTACTGCTTCTTCAACTCGTGGATAAGCTCTTCCACCTTGGCGGTGGAGATGGGGTCGAGGGCGGATGCCGGCTCGTCCATCAGCAGGACCGAAGGAGACACCGCCATGGCACGGGCTATGCAGAGGCGTTGCTGCTGACCGCCGGAGAGGGCGTAGGCGGAGACTTTCAGCTTGTCCTTCACCTCGTCCCAAAGGGCGGCGCCTTTCAGGGTTTCTTCCACCCGCTGACGGATGAAGGCGTTATCGGTGATGCCATTCACACGAAGTCCGTAGGCAACGTTCTCGAAGATGCTTTTGGGGAAAGGATTGGGCCGCTGGAACACCATGCCTACGTTCTTGCGGAGTTCGTCCACTTGCACTCCTTTTCCATAGATGTCTTGTCCGTCAATGCGTATCTCGCCGGTCAGACGGGTGTCGGGAATCAAATCGTTCATGCGGTTCAGCAGGCGCAGGAAGGTAGACTTTCCACAGCCCGAGGGGCCGATGAAGGCTATCACAGACTTCTCCTCAATGTCCATGCTGATGCCTTTCAGGGCATGGAAATCGCCATACCAGAAGTTCACGTCACGGGTTTCTATCTTGTTCTTCATACCTATTGTATATGTTTTCAATTCGTCTTAATCTTCTTCTCAAAGTATTTCCGCAGGGCGTTTGCCAACAGGTTCACCAGGAGAATAATGAGTATCAGCACTAGTGCCGTGCCGTAGGCAATGGGAAGCTGCGCTTCCATATCGGTGCCGCTGGTAGAGATGACGTAGAGGTGATAAGGAAGCGCCATGCACTGGTCGAAGATACTTGTAGGCAGCTGTGGCAGGAAGTAGGCGGCACAGGTGAAAAGGATGGGTGCCGTCTCGCCCGAAACACGCCCCAACGCCAGAATCAGTCCGGTGATGATATTGGGCATCCCCATCGGCAGGATGACATGCCAGATGGTCTGAAGCTTGGTAGCTCCCAACGCGCGGCTTCCCTCGCGCATGCTGTCGGGGATGGCTTTCAGCGCTTCTTCCGTGGTGCGGATAACCAAAGGCAGACTTAGCAGACCCAGCGTCAACGAACCTGCCAGGATGCTGTCTCCAAAATCCATATAGTTGACAAACAGCGCCATGCCAAACAGACCGAACACGATGGAAGGGATGCCGCTCAGATTATTCGTCATCATCCGTATGAAGCGTACCACCCAACCTTTCGGCACATACTCATTCATATAAATACCGCTCATCACTCCCACCGGAAAGGCAAATAAAGCACTGCCCGCCATCAAGCAGAACGTACCTACAATGGCAGGAAGGATTCCGCCGGCAGTCATACCGTTGGTAGGAGCCGTAGTGAGGAACTCCCAATCGATAACTCCTATACCTTTATATATAATGAAGCCGAGGATTGCAAAAAGAATCCCCACCACACTTAGGCTCAACAGACGGAACAAGCCGAATGCCACGTTTTGCGAAAGATGCTTTCTATTGACCATATCTACCTTCTTTTATTTTCGTCTTGGCGAAACTGCTTCCACCGTGAAGTTTATCAATAAACTGATGAAGAACAGCACGACACCCAGCAGGAACAATGCTTCGTAGTGAGCTCCGCCGGCAGGCGCTTCGCCTAGTTCGGCGGCAATCGTTGCCGGAATGGTGCGCAGCGGTTCCAGGATGGTATGGGGAATGACGGCGGCGTTGCCCGTCACCATCAGCACAGCCATCGTCTCGCCCACCGCACGGCCGATGCCCAACACCACTCCGGAGGTGATGCCCGAAATGGAGTAAGGAATCACCACCTTATATATAGTTTGCCATTGCGATGCTCCCAGTGCCAAGCTGGCTTCGCGCATGGCGCGGGGACAATTCCTCATCGCGTCTTCTGTCACCGTTATGATGGTGGGCAACGCCATAATGGCAAGCACAATACTGCCCGCCAGCCCGCTCTCGCCTACCGGCAAGTTGAACACCTGCTGCAAAAACGGCACAATGACAATTAAGCCGAAAAAGCCGTAGACCACCGACGGTATGCCACTCAGCAACTCAATGATGGGCTTCAGCAGATTCCTTACCCGGGAATTGGCTACCTCCGACATATAGATTGCCACCGACAGACCAAACGGCAATGCAAAGAGGATGGCAAACAGACTGACCCACAGCGTCCCCGTAATGAGCGGCAAAAAGCCGAACTGCGCAGCAGGTGTTGCCGTGGGAAACCATTCGGCACCGGCAAAGACGTCCTTCACCGAAATGGTGTTGTCTTTCAGCAGATGCACCGAGTCTGGACGGACGATGAACTGCTGCGGTACAAAGGCTATAATGCCAGGCGTACGCTCCACCAGCTCCGTAATGCAGGCACCTGCATTTTCGTAGGAAGCGCCCAACTGCTCTTCCGTATAATACAGTGTGATGTCCTCCAAACGGAAAAGGCGGATAGGAAGGTCCTCCCCTCCCACTTCGTTCCAGTTTGTCAGCTCTTCATCAAAGACATTCTTTATCTGTGCCGGAGTCAGTTCGCCCACCCGATTCTCCTTATTCAAGGCCAATACATACCCTTCTTCTATCACCTTGCTGCTGAACAAGCCCAGCGCTTCGGAAAAGAGGAACACGACGATAAGTACGATGGTAAGACTCGTCACAAAGCCGCTACAAGCCAGTATACCTTCTACAATCTTCTCAAAAATCTTTTTCATGTTGCCTATTGATTTCTGTATGCAAAGGAACGGGCCGGATGTTAAGGCAGTGTGACTAACGTTTGAAAGAAATGTTTCAAAGGTGTTACAAAACTGTTACAACGACTTAAAGTACACCCCATGTAACACATTTGTAATATCCATTGCCTTAATTTGCATCATGCGTTGAGCCAGATTACATGATGCATACCATCGGTTTACATCATGTGTTTGCCCCAATTGCATTATCTGTTTACCCTATTTGCATCATGTGTTTTATGAAGACAAGAGAATTACTTCTACTCCTCGCACTGACAGCCACCACTGGCATGCAGGCGCAACGCATCAAAGGCAGCGATACCGTGCTCCCCATAGCGCAGCAGACCGCCGAACGCTTTATGACCCTGAACCCCTCTGCCCGTGTCACCGTGACCGGCGGCGGAACCGGTGTCGGTATTTCAGCCCTGCTGGACCAGACCACGGACATCGCCATGGCTTCCCGCGCCATCAAGTTCAGCGAAAAGATGAAAGCCAAAGCTGCCGGAGAAGACCTGGCGGAAGTACCCATCGCCTACGATGCCCTTGCCGTAGTGGTCCACCCCTCTAACCCGGTGACACAACTGACCCGCCAACAACTGGAAGATATCTTCCGGGGCAAAATCACCAACTGGCAGCAAGTGGGCGGAGACGACCGCAAAATCGTAGTCTACTCCCGCGAGACTTCCTCCGGTACCTACGAGTTCTTCAAGGAAAGCGTACTGAAAAACAAGAACTACATGAGCAGCAGTCTCTCCATGCCTGCCACGGGAGCCATTATCCAATCCGTCAGCCAAACTCGCGGAGCCATCGGATATGTGGGTCTAGCCTATGTATCGCCGCGTATCAAGACGCTCGCCGTTTCATACGACGGGCAACATTATGCCGCTCCCACGCTGGAGAATGCCATCAATAAGACTTATCCGATAGTACGCCCGCTATACTATTATTATAACCGGAAAAACGCTTCGGTCATAGCCCCTCTGCTCGATTTCATTTTGTCTGCCGCAGGACAGAAAATCATCAAAGAGAGCGGATATATCCCGGTACATAACGAATAAATCTTCATTCTTCATTCTTCATTCTTCATTTTTTTACCCTATCTTTGTCCCCACGATACGAAAATAGTAACATTATGGCAGAAATAAAGAGCGAAGAAACAAGCGAAAAAAAGAGCTTGAACTTCATTGAGCAAATAGTAGAAAACGATTTGAAAGAAGGTAAAAACGGGGGAAAAGTACAAACACGCTTCCCGCCCGAACCGAACGGTTACCTCCACATCGGACACGCCAAGGCCATCTGCCTTGATTTCGGTATTGCCGCCGCACACGGCGGTGTCTGCAACCTGCGTTTCGATGACACCAACCCCACCAAGGAAGATGTGGAATATGTAGAAGCCATCAAGGAAGACATCCAGTGGCTGGGCTACAAATGGGGTAACGAATATTACGCTTCCGACTATTTCCAGCAATTGTGGGACTTCGCTATCCGCCTCATCAAGGAGGGCAAGGCATACATCGACGAACAGACTTCCGAGCAGATTGCCGCCCAGAAAGGAACTCCCACCCAGCCCGGTGTGGAAAGTCCCTACCGCAACCGTCCTATCGAAGAAACACTGGACTTGTTCCAGAAGATGAACAGCGGCGAGATTGAGGAAGGCGCCATGGTGCTCCGTGCCAAGATAGACATGGCAAGCCCCAACATGCACTTCCGCGACCCCATCATCTACCGTGTAGTGAAGCATCCGCACCATCGTACGGGCACCACTTGGAAGGCTTATCCGATGTACGACTTTGCCCACGGACAAAGCGACTTCTTCGAAGGCGTGACACACTCGCTCTGCACACTGGAGTTTGTGCCCCACCGTCCGCTCTACGACCTCTTCGTGGACTGGGTGAAGGAAGGCAAAGACCTCGATGATAACCGCCCCCATCAGTATGAGTTCAACAAACTGAACCTCAGCTATACGCTGATGAGCAAGCGCAACCTGCTGACGCTGGTCAAGGAAGGCTTGGTAAACGGTTGGGACGACCCCCGTATGCCGACTATCTGCGGTTTCCGCCGTCGCGGTTACTCTCCGGAGTCCATCCATAAGTTCATCGACAAAATAGGATATACAACCTACGATGCGCTCAATGAATTTGCCCTGCTGGAAAGCGCCGTGCGCGAAGACCTGAACGACCGCGCCACCCGCGTATCCGCCGTACTGAATCCGGTGAAGCTTATCATCACCAACTATCCCGAAGGGCAAGTGGAAGAGATGGAAGCCGTCAACAACCCCGAACATCCCGAAGAAGGCAACCACGTCATCGAGTTTAGCCGCGAACTCTGGATGGAGCGCGACGACTTCATGGAAGATGCTCCGAAAAAATACTTCCGCATGACACCGGGACAAGAGGTACGTCTGAAGAACGCGTACATCGTGAAATGCACCGGCTGCAAGAAGAACGACGCCGGTGAAATCACCGAAGTATATTGCGAATACGACCCCGATACCAAGAGCGGTCTGCCCGGAGCCAACCGTAAGGTGAAAGGCACCATCCACTGGGTAAGTTGTGCCCACTGCCTCGAAGCAGAAGTACGTCTCTACGACCGTCTGTGGAAAGTGGAGAACCCGCGCGACGAGCTTGCCGCCATCCGCGAAGCGAAGAACTGCGACGCACTGACAGCCATGAAAGAAATGATCAACCCCGACTCCCTGAATGTGCTGCCCTGCTGCTACATCGAGAAGTACGCTGCCGGCATGCAGCCCCTCTCCTACCTGCAGTTCCAACGTATCGGTTATTTTAATGTTGACAAAGATTCTACGCCAGAAAAAATGGTATTCAACCGTACTGTAGGTCTGAAAGACGTTTGGGGTAAAATCAATAAATAAGAATATGAGTAAAAAAAACCTGCTGTCCGGAAGAGACAAAGAACTGCAAGAAATGGCAGAACAATATGAAGCTGCCAAAGCAGAGAACAGAACCATCTATCTGGACGCAGACGACTTAGCCGACCTCGCAGACTGGTATGCCGTGCATCATAAATATGCCATGGCTACCGAGGTCGTAGAGTATGGCTTGGGAATACATCCGGATAATACGGCTCTGTTGGTGGAACAGGCATACTTGTTCCTCGACACCCAGCATAAAGAGCAAGCCAAAGATATATTGGAACGGATTGCCGAAGAATCTTCCGAAGTGAAAGTGCTGAAAGCCAACCTACTGTTGGGCGAAGGCAAAGAAGAAGAAGCGGAAGCGATACTCAACAGCATAGACGATAAGGACGACCTGGCCAATATCGTCGATGTATCCTATATGTACATTGACATGGGATTCCCGGAAAAAGCATTGACATGGCTGACGCGCGGACTCGAAAAATATGCCGAAGAAGAAGCCTACCTTGCCGTCACCGGCGATTGTTACTATGCCCAGGGACTGTTTGAAAAAGCCACCTTCTTCTTCAATAAGCTGATTGACAAGAATCCGTATTCGGCTCCTTACTGGTTTGGACTGGCCCGTTGCTACTTTGACCAGCAGATGTTCGACAAAGCAATCGAAGCATGCGACTATGCCACGGTGGCCGATGACGAGTTTGCCGATGCCTACCTGATGAAAGGACATTCCTTCTTCCAATTGGGAAATGAGGAAAGTGCCATGGAAAACTACCTGCAAGCCGAAAAGTTCCATCTCGTCTCCCACGGTTTCATCAACACCTTCATCGGCCTGAACAAAACCTCCAAAGGAGAGTGGAAAGAAGGATACGACTATCTGGAAAAAGCCATAACGGCCGAAGACAGCCATGACTTCGCCTTGCCTTCTCTTTATGCCAATGCAGCCCTATGCCTGCACAAGATGGGAAAAAAGCGCAAAGCCCACCAATATTGTAAAAAAGCATACGACCTGGCACCCGAAGAGATAGACCCGTACCTGATTGAGGGACGCATCTACATGGAAGAAGGTGAGTATGAGAAAGGTGTGAAGAGATGGGCCAAAGCCTTAGAGTATGCCCCCTATGCGGATACCTGGCACGAAATAGGCATGTGTAGCATGGAAATAGGACAACTGAGCTATGCCAAGCTGGCCTTTGAACATGTCAAAGAGATGGAACCGGACTTTGAAGGTATCAACGAAAGGCTGACCTCTCTGTATATGCTGCTCAAAGACAAAGAGAACTTCATGAAGTACAACCAGCTGTGCGAACATCCGTTCAGGCTGGAAGAGTTGGATAGATTACAGCAGATACTACAAGAAGATAATCAGGAAGAGCTGGCCCTAGTGATGAAGAATATTTTCAATGCATTACAATAACAGTAATTATATACCACTAATCTAGCAAATGGAATCAGTAGCCTTTATCCAATGGTGTCTCGACCACCTCAATTACTGGACCATCACTTTATTGATGGCCATTGAAAGTTCGTTTATTCCCTTCCCCTCGGAAGTTGTAGTCCCTCCTGCCGCTTGGAAAGCCGCCAACAATGACAACATGAATATATATCTGGTGGTATTGTTTGCAACCATAGGGGCAAATATCGGAGCCTTGATAAACTACTATCTGGCAAAATGGCTGGGACGCCCCATCATTTACAAGTTTGCCAACAGCCGTTTCGGGCACATGTGCCTCATCGACGAAGCCAAAGTGCAGCATGCGGAGGAATACTTCGATAAGCATGGAGCCGTATCAACCTTTGTCGGCCGCCTGATACCTGCTGTTCGCCAGTTGATATCCATCCCTGCCGGTCTGGCACGCATGAAGCTGGGAACTTTCTTGCTGTACACCACCTTGGGTGCAGGCCTTTGGAATTCCATCCTGGCTTTTATCGGATATTACTTGTCCACAGTACCCGGCATCGAGAACGAGGAACAGCTGCTTGCCAAAGTAACGGAATACAGCCATGAGATAGGTTATGTATTTATCGGCATCGGTGTACTAATCGTGGCATTCTTCATCTATAAAGGAATGAAGAAGAAATAAAAAAGAAAACGGCATGATAATAAAAAAGCGGTGGACAGCATGATAAATTCTGTCCACCGCTTTTTATTGTTTATCCCAAATCCAAACTTTCTACTTTACAGCTGCAATAGCTTTATCATAATCTGGTTCTTGCGTAATTTCAGGTACCAATTCCGTATAGGCAATCTTACCATCCTTACCGATAACCACTACCGAACGCGCCAATAGACCTGCAAGCGGTCCGTCGGCCATGCGTACCCCGTAGTTTTCATCAAAATCGGAGAAACGGAAATCAGACAAAGGAATCACATTCTCAATACCCTCCGTTGTACAGAAACGTGCATGTGCAAAAGGTAAATCCTTGGAGATTGCCAACACTACCGTATCGGGCAGGCCGGCAGCCAGTTTGTTGAACTTACGTACAGAAGTAGCGCACACACCAGTGTCAAGGCTGGGGAAAATATTCAAAATAACATTCTTCCCGTTCAGTTCCTTCAAAGAGAATGAAGACAAATCTGTTTTTACCAATTCGAAATCGGGGGCAACAGAGCCCACCTTTATAAATTCACCGATAACCTTTACCGGTTGTCCTTTAAATTTTGTTGTAGCCATAGTTTTATCAAATTATATGTATACATAACAAATTACATACAGAAAAAGTTCACCCGAAACTTTTTTCCGGATAAACTGTTATTCTACGGACGAATTAATGATAATCACTTAAAAAATTAAATTCACATGAAAACTATTTTTGACGAACTTCAGCAGGAAGTAAAGAATTGGTGGATTTCACTCATTCTTGGTATTCTTTATGTAATAGTGGCTATAAGCCTGATGTTCTCCCCTCTCAGCGGGTATGCGGTATTGAGCATTCTGTTCAGCGTCTCCATGTTGTTCAGCGGTCTGCTGGAAATATCCTTTGCAGTAAGTAACCGTAGAAGGGTATCCAGTTGGGGATGGTATCTGGCTGGAGGCATCATCGACATGATTCTGGGATTCTACCTGATAGCCTACCCGATGCTCAGCATGGAAGTCATTCCATTCATCATCGCCTTCTGGCTGATGTTCCGCGGCTTCTCATCCGTAGGCTATGCCATGGACCTCAAAAGATACGGGACAAGAGACTGGGGATGGTATGTTGCTTTCGGTATTCTTGCCGTCATCTGCTCGCTCATCATCTTGTGGCAACCGGCAGTAGGCGCCCTTTACGCCGTGTACATGATTTCGTTTGCATTCCTGATTATAGGTTTCTTCCGTATCATGCTGTCATTCGAGCTGAAAAACCTGCACAAGCGTGGGAAAGAGTAGAAGGAAAAGAAAGAGAAAGAAGTATCGGCCGAATAAGTAGCCCACACGAAGCGTGTCAAAAGGAATCCCACCTTTGACACCTTCGTTTAGCCGAATTGCTCAATAACGTCTCAGGAAACGGAACATCGTAGTCCGTGACACTCCCATCTGTCGGGCAAGCTCGGCACACGACTCTCCTCTTTGGTGCTCCCTCACAAGTTTCCTCTTGTTCGCATAGAGTATCTTCATTTTGGGTGTGTCCCCTTTCTTCCTGCCCAGATGTTTTCCCTCCTTCCTCCGTCGTTCCAGTGCTTCTTTGGTGCGCATGGAAATCAGATTACGCTC
Source organism: Bacteroides sp. AM44-19 (assembly GCF_003603395.1). Classification (NCBI taxonomy): domain Bacteria; kingdom Pseudomonadati; phylum Bacteroidota; class Bacteroidia; order Bacteroidales; family Bacteroidaceae; genus Bacteroides; species Bacteroides sp. AM44-19. The sequence goes on from NZ_QTNB01000005.1 coordinate 142,409, forward strand.
TATCTCGGCCATCAGTCCAAAAGCAAATCCCAGCACTTTGCTGTTGATGTCATTCTGGAACACATACCCCTCTTTGGTACTGTACAGCACCACTCCCCTTTTGATGCAGGAGTTAAGAATGGTCATTATCTCCAGCAGTGTCCGGCTAAGCCGTGAAATCTCCGTTATAATCAAGGAGTCTCCCGGTTTCATCCGGTCCAACAAGCCCGCCAGTTTACGCTCTTTGCTACTCACTTTTCCGCTGACCGTCTCCATGTACCATCTGTCGATGCTCAACCCATTCTTTTCCGCGAAGCGTATAATTTCCTCGCGCTGATTCTCTAAAAACTGTTTTTCTGTACTTACTCTTAAATAAGCTACTACTGCCATAATTGATAAACGTTTATTGGTTATTATTCACCACCAAAGAACGGTTATTCAAGTAAGAGTGGCAACACACAACTATGACTCTCTATCACAGAGGATCACATTATGGACATCCCCCGAAGCCAGGGAAGACTTCTCGGTAACCATCTTAAATATGCCTATAAACAAAGAAAACAGCCCCACTGAAGCTGTTTTCTGAAATTAGTTCATAAAAAATTGATACTATGTAGTTTCATAGTATACTCTTCTTCATTTCATTCACTATGTATCTCACATCCTCATCCGTCACATAAGGACCACTCGGCAAGCAAAGACCACGTTTGAACAAGCCCTCACTGACACCATTCACATAGGCAGGATTAGCCGCATAAACCGGCTGGAGGTGCATGGGCTTCCATAAGGGACGGCTCTCGATACCGGCTTTATCCAAGCAAACACGCATGGCCTCTACATTACGGTTAGGCTCACAAGAAGTATGGGCATTCACTGACTCATGCGTAACACCGGCGGCACCACCTACGGCGCCTTTTACTGTCTCACGGTAGGCATCCTCCTCACCTCTCACATGCAGATTCCCGTCAAGCAGTACCGTGTTCAGCCAATAATTGCTGTCATAACGTCCGGAAGGATTCTCATGAAGCGTGATTCCCTCCACATCGGCCAACAACTTACGATACAGACCGCACAGATGCTTATGGTGCGCTATATGCTCATCCACCACCGTCATCTGACCGCGGCCGATTCCCGCACAAATGTTACTCATCCTATAATTATAGCCTATACGCTCATGCTGGTAGTAGGGATAGGACTCACGGGCCTGGGTAGCATAGAACATTATCTCACGTTTGGACTCTTCATCAGGGCAAATCAAAGCACCGCCACCGCTGGTGGTTATCATCTTGTTGCCATTGAAAGAAAGCACACCATATTTGCCAAAAGTTCCAAGAACTTGCCCGTCAAACTTGCTTCCAAAGCCTTCGGCGGCATCCTCTATGACCGGAATATCATATTTATCTGCCACCGACATGATTTGGTCTATCTTGTAGGGCATCCCATACAAAGCCACCGGAACAATCGCTTTGGGCTTTCGGCCGGTCTTGTCGATACGGTCCCTAATAGCCTGCTCCAGAAGAACCGGGTCCATGTTCCAGGTATCAGCCTCAGAATCCACGAATACCGGAGTAGCACCGAGGTAGGTCACCGGATGGGAAGAGGCACAAAAGGTAAAGCTCTGTACTATCACTTCGTCGCCCTGACTAACTCCGCAAGCAAGCAGGGCCAGATGTACAGCCGCAGTGCCCGCACTCAAAGCCACCACCTTTTTATTCTGCCCCACGAAGCGTTCCAAATCCTGCTCAAAGGCATTCACATTCGGACCGAGCGGAACCACCCAATTCGTATCGAAGGCTTCCTGTATGAAACCCATCTCCTTGCCGCTCATGTGGGCGAGGCAAAGATATATTCTTTTATCCATAAATATATGTGATTATTCTAATGATTCGATTTCCTCACATAATGAGAAATAAAAAGAAAAGAAAGGATTTTATAAATCCTTTCCAAGTACTGTATAAATAATGATTTTAATGTCATACCAAAAAGACCAATTATCCAAATATTCAATGTTTATCCGTACTTTATCCGGGAACAAGACCTCATCATTATACTTCTGAGGATCGTCTTGTTCCGCCAACAGTTCTTCTTCATTTCGGTATTTTAAACTGGCAGGCCCCGTAATGCCCGGCTTCAATAGAAGCATCCTCCTATCCTCTCCTTCCAGTTTATCAGCATACCCCGGCACATCCGGGCGAGGACCTACAAAGCTCATGTCACCTATCAGCACATTCCACAGTTCGGGCAATTCATCCAGCTTATATTTCCGCAATTTGGCTCCCAAAGGAGTAATGCGGCTTTCCCCTTTCACTGAAACAGAACTGCCGGAATGACTGACCATCATAGAACGAAATTTATACATGGTAAATAATTTACCGTACCGCCCCACTCTTTTCTGTTTGAAGATAACAGGACCACCAGGCATTTTTACACGAATCAAAATGCCAACAATAAGCAATACTAGGGATAAGAAGATTAGGCCGAAAAGGGAGGCTGCTCGGTCAAAAAGGAATTTAAAAAACATTATATCTACAAGAATCTATTCTTTCTTATTTATTTCTTTAGCAGGAATACCAACCACAATAGAGTTGTCCACAACCGATTTATTCACCAAGCTGCAGGCTCCTATCGCCACATTCTCCCCTACCACTACCCCATCTTCACTGCGAGCAATATTAGGAAATTGTCACATTATCCCCAATTTCTATTTTGTCGTAACACATATCATCCAAATAGCAGCACATTCTGATGAAAGTATGTTTAGCTATCTTATAACCACACCATCTATAGTATTGTACCCTTAGATTAGAAAAAGGGATTATTGGTATTAGTACTGCCGAAAGCCATTTCCTTATAGGCTTTGAGACAAGAGTAAGTAAAGAATAACAACAACAATGTGAAAGAATGGTAAATTCTCTTTATAAGTTTTTCTCCATAGCCAAGAGAAAAGCGTTTCTTTACGTATAATATCCATAACTCAAATCCTCTTCCACACCGCATTTATTGCATACCCACAAAAACAATAGGCAGCATACCATACAGACAAGTTTTCTATTTCCTGATATACTCGCCAAACGTCCTTCGCAGCTTTCCATTTCTTCGCAGTATTGGATGTGGAAACCAAACGATAACCAGCCAAAACATCTTTCAGACCATACGCTTTAAATCCACGTTTCATTATCAACAACCACAAAGCCATATCATGGCTGCTCTTTATTAAAGGCATCTTGAAATCACCAGTCTGTTTCCTATCAATTATTACTGTCAGGCAGCCAATAATCGTATTTCGCAGATATTGCTGATAACTTAACGATGAAGGAACTTTTACAATAATCCCCGTCTTTTCTCCATTTTCTTCCATTACATAATAATTAGAAAATGTAAAGGCATAAGAATATCGTTCCATAAAAGCCAGTTGCTTCTCCAGTTTATGTTCGTCCCACACATCATCGCTATCCAAAAAAGCAATATATTGTCCTTGCGCATGTTCCATAGCCACATTACGTGCCGCGGCCGCTCCTACATTTTTGTCCAACGGAAACAGTTTTATTCTTTCATCTATATCGGAATACCTGCGAGCTACCTCCACAGAATTGTCTTTTGAACAATCATCTGCAATCAGCAATTCCCAGTGGGAATATGTCTGTAACAACACAGAATTTATACTTTCACCTATAAAACGTGCAGCATTATATGACGGCATTATTATAGAAACTAAACCTTCTATCATAACCCTTATCCAATCTTCAAATAATCAATCCCTTCCAAATCCGAAGCACCGAACACATTCCTACCGTCTATCAGTACCGGGTTTTCCTTCATTGCCTTCTTTATCACTCCCCAACTGGGCATACGGAATTCTTTCCATTCTGTCACATGGAAAATGGCATCTGCATCAAGTACGGTATCATACATATTCTTACCATAAGAAATCACATCGCCAATACGACGTTTGCACTCCCCCATAGCAACCGGGTCATATGCACAAACTTTGCAACCGGCTTTCAACAATCTATCAATCAAGGTCAAAGACGGAGCTTCACGCATATCGTCCGTTTCTGGTTTGAAAGCAAGTCCCCAAATGGCAACTTTCTTACCTCTGATATTTCCGCCAAAATGCTTTTTAAATTTTTCAAACAAAATGTTCTTTTGATCTTCGTTGACAGTTTCTACAGCATTCAGCACACGCATATCATATCCATTTTTAGCTGCGGTCTTGATTAAAGCTTTCACATCCTTTGGGAAACAAGAGCCTCCATATCCACACCCTGGATAGAGAAACTTACTACCAATGCGACTATCCGTACCAATACCTTTGCGTACCATATTCACATCCGCTCCCACCAGTTCGCACAAATTCGCAATATCATTCATGAAGCTAATACGGGTTGCCAACATTGAATTAGCCGCATACTTAGTCATTTCAGCTGAAGGGATATCCATGAATATCACACGAAAATTGCTCAGTAACATCGGTTTGTAAAGGCGGGTCATCAACTCCTTGGCCTTTTCACTTTCTACACCTACTACTACACGGTCAGGCTTCATAAAATCATCGATAGCATTGCCTTCTTTCAAGAATTCCGGATTAGAAGCCACATCAAAATCAATCTGAACACCGCGCCTATCCAACTCTGTTTGAATTGCAGCCTTTACCTTTTTAGCAGTACCAACCGGTACAGTACTTTTAGTTACGACCACCAGATATTTATTCATGTGCTGACCTACTGTTTTTGCAACTTCCAATACATAACGTAAATCTGCACTACCATCTTCATCAGGAGGGGTACCCACCGCACTGAATACTACTTCTACATCATCCAATACGGATGCCAAATCTGTCGTAAAATGTAAGCGTCCAGCTTTCATATTACGTGACACCATGCTATCAAGATTAGGCTCATAGATAGGAATCTCCCCCCGTTTCAAGTTTTCTATCTTCTGTGTATTCACATCTACACACGTTACATTAGCACCCAATTCTGCAAAACAAGTGCCAGACACTAAGCCCACATAGCCGGTGCCTACAATTGCTATATTCATAAAAAAATTGTATTTATTACTACGCTTTAACCAACAGCAAATCAACAGTTAATCCGTTGTTCATTCCTACTCAAAAGATTACCATCATTATCTAAAATCACACCATAAAAATCAAAAATCGCACGAATTTGCTTGTCATTTTGATGTTCAAACCTATTAGTATGTGTTAAAGCCGAACCTTTATGAAAATACTGGTATAAAGCATCAAAAGAATAATCTGAATGATTTTTATATATAACATGTTTGGGAGTTTGCTTTAACATCCCACAAAACCAAAACCACACATCATCCGCTAACGGGCAAAGTGTCAAGAACTCCTCCTTCTTTATTACAAGAGAATCTAACGAATAAGGCGGATATAAAACAGCACCGACTCCACATGGAAATATCAAATTCTGCCCTAACGTGTCTATTTTATATTGACGCCAAGTTTCGTACCTACAGGCATATCCATCTTTTAAAAAAGGCTTACTACCGTTCAGACAACATATCGCATTAGGAGTTTTACTATTTATTTCAACTAAACGCTTGATTGTATCCCTTGTATAAAGAATATCATCATCTACAGTAATAATACTATCATTAGGATATTTAACTAAACAAGGAATCAACTTTGTATAAGACCTCATATCTTCGCAAAATAAAAACTCAACACCTTTTTTTTTCAAACTTACAAGTTTTTTAGGCAAATTTTCATCATTCCACTTTATCCCATCTAGGCAAAGAATAATACGATCTGGCTTTACAGTTTGCCTCAAAATAGAAACTAATGAATAGTAAACTACCGACTTTTCCACTCTTCTTCCATAAGAGGTCATAGATACAATCAATTTACTATTAATATTGGGATTAGGAGATAAAGATGGGATTACAAACACTTTACAATCTATAAGCCACTTATAAATATAGCCCAAAACTACGTTTTTGAGAACTTTTAAATTACTTAACATTATTAGTAGACATTTAGAGTTGCCGTTTCCACAAATCAAGAATTTTTGCAAATTCAAATTCTTGAGCTTTCAATATCGCATTCTTTCCCATTTTTTTACGAAGTGTTTCCGACTCCATAAGTTTTGACAATTGGAGTTCAAAACTTTCATTATTCAGCTCCTGAATTAAATAGCCATTATAGCCATTCTGCACAATATCACGAGGTCCACTAGGTACGTCATAGGCAATACAAGGAATCCCTGATTCACAAGCTTCTAACAAAACGAGGGAAAATGCTTCAATTCTAGAAGTTGTAACAAAAATAGAAGACTTTATATATTCACTTTGTATATTTTCAACAGGAGCATGAAGTCTTATTCGCCCTTGCATATTATTTTCTTTTATCAAAGCATTTAATCGCTTTTTCTCACCATCATCCTGACCATAAATATCTAACACCCAGTCATCATATTCAGATAAAACTCTTGCACAACTTTTTATCATTAAATCAAACCTTTTCCATTTTTCCAAACGTCCTACAGCTATAAGTCGTTTCATATTACATCGTGATTTAATTTCTGTAGTAAACGGTAAAGGATTGGGAATCTTTATCACATCTGTTGCATATTTCCTATATTGCTCCATATCCATAGAATTAATGCAGACAATTTTAAATTTATAGAGATTTGACAACATTATTTTACGCAAATAAAAAGGAGTTGGATGATAAAAACTTGTATGAATCCAAGCCATTAGTCTTTCATCATCTTTATTCCCAATAATTGATGTCAAAATTATAGCCATAGACGAGCATGCAATAAAACGGCAGATATCGGTTTGATGAAGGAAACACTGTAATTTCCTTAATATGGGAAAGTATTGCAATTTCCTCAAGACACTTAATTTTCTATTTTTAAATCCAAGATTCTCAATGGTAATTCTCTCATCAAACGGATAGAAGCTTTCTGCTTCATAAGGAGTTAAAATTGTTATTGAAAAAGAGTCACATAGTCCATTGGCAATCAAGGAAAGCATTCGCTCCCCTCCTCCAACATTTGACAAATCCCTTGCTGTAAAAAATACTATTTTTTGTTTCATATGACATTTGAAAAACTGACATTTAAAGGAAGAATCTCATTAGCAAAGAAAAAAATAGGACCTATCGAAAAACAGCTAATTTTTCCCTATTCAGATGTAAATAATAAAAAAGAATAATCATCATATGTTCTGGACAATACATAAAAGATAATCCTTTGGCATGAATAACCAATAGATAAGCAAGCACTATGTATTCAAATAAATGTTGTCTAATCTTATATCGCTTACTATAATTAGTCAACATACGCCAAGTAAGTACAACTGAATATATCAAAAAAGCTATACCACCATACAAAATCTGACGCAAATAACCTACATCTATTTTGCCATAATAGGTGCCATCCGGATTCGAAAATCTTCCATCTCCTAACAAATAAGTAAAAAAGCCAATAGAAATCTGCCACATTTCTGCAACTCTATCAGAGCTACTCGTACTGAAAGAACCACTATCTTTATAATTATAAAATATTTGAAATGCATAAGCGAATACAGATTCGTCTATTACTTCTTTTAATGACGATGGCAATGCTAGATACAAAATAGAGATTAATAAAATAGTAAATACGAAAATCTTAAATAATGACTTAAACTTATTTTTTTTAGACGACAAAAACAAATATCCCAATGCTGCAAAAAATCCAATAAAACCTGTTCTTCCCACAAACATATTCGCAGCAAAAAAAACAAAAAAAACACCTATCCATTTAATGTTAGAACTTTCAACATAAAATTTCATTACAAAAATTGAAATTAGTCCAAAACTTGTAGTCAAGCCGTAAAATTGATCTCCAGCAAGAGCTAAACCTCTAAAGGTTCCATAATTTAAATAACGATCTGTTATTTCCGTTACAGACTCAAATTGAAATTGTCTAACAATCTCCAATAAGGAAGGCGACACAAACGCTGCTAATATAACAACTGACTGAATTAAATAAATATAAACTATAAATTCTAATTGATATTCTCTATATTGTCGGGGCAATAATGCCCACAATAAAAAAATATCTACCATGCAAATAAAAAAACGAATTGTTCCGGAAAGCATGGAAAAATCCATTGTCATAAGACAGATTGGTATTAACCAAACAATTATATTATATATAATTGTTGAGTTTAACAGCTTTTGAAATACACTATTTTTCAGCATTGGCAACCTAATCAATGCTGAAGAAACACAAATACAAGAAATCAGCAATAAAATTGTCGCCAAATATCTTGTATTGATACCGTTGATTTGAAAACCAAAATGTAAAAAAAACAACAAGACTATATATAATAATAATAGTATGTGATTTTTCATACCAAATTAGAATTGTAATAGATTGGATTTTTTCCAAATACAAATCTCTTCATATATCGGACAAATGCACCAAATCCCAATTTAAATACATCTGCTGAGAAAACATAATAAAGTAAACTACCTAAACTGTACCTCTCTAAAGATAGATAACATGCTTCAATCACTCTAGGATTGCTGATTTTTTGCTTAATACTCTTAACAGTCCATACTTTTATAGGTGATTCGAACAAATCTTTAATTTCATCTTCAGACAAATACCTTTCAAGATATTTCCGTCTACAAGCCATAACAGATTTTATAGTTTGTAAATTATACGGTTGAGACACTTGTGCATCTGATATACGATACTTAACTAACGCCTCATCCAAGTTGGCAAATTTCCCTAAACTAATCATATTAATCCACATACAATAATCCTCTGCATTTTTATAGTCATAATCATATTGCAACTTATTCTTTACTATTATGTCCTTTCTCATCATCACAGTAGGATGAGCAAAACAAGTTGAAAAAGCGAGCATTTCTTTTAGGATTTTATCTTTAGTAGGAAATGACAATTTAACATATTTATTACTCTTTGTGCCAAAATACTCTATTTGAGCACCACATATAATAACTTCAGGATGTGAATCCAAATATGCCACCTGCTTTTCCAAACGTGTAGACATACATATATCATCCGCATCCATTCGAGCAATATATTTACATTGAGCTATAGAGAGCCCTCTATTTAAAGTATAAATCAGCCCTCTATTTTTATTATTCTTTAAATACTTAATTCTATCATCTTTAAATGATAAAATTATTTCTTCTGTTTTATCTACGGAACCATCATTAATAATATAAAGTTCCCAATCTTTATAGGTTTGATTAATAATACTCTGAATCGTTTCTGAAATTGTCGATTCAGCATTATACACAGGTAGCAAAATTGAAACTATTGCCATTATTCAATTATGTAAATCATTTTTCAGCCCAACAAGTTTATATCTTACATCAAAAATGTAGTAACAAAAAATAATAAGATTACATCAAAAACTGATTTGGGGAATTTTCAACAATCCTATAGCTATCTTAAAACTTTTATTTATAACTATCTCTTAAAACTTTTCAAAATATTTTTTGCAAAATCTACTGAATCTTTGAATTCTGGAAAGAATCTATACATAATCAGAAGTAAGATCGGAGATAAAAATAGTGTAATAATACCTACACTCAATAATCGTATCCACAGAATTTCTAGGGAAAAGCTACAAACAAAATCCGTTACATAGCAAGCAACAGCAATCATAACTAAATATCCAACTTGCTTCATAACAAACGTCATAAAACTTTTGCCTTTAAAATAATAATGAAACACAATCCAACCTCCATAACCATGACCTATTAAAATAATGGTAATAATGGTAGCTAACAGAATACCATTTACTCCCCAAAAGTAACCAAGAACAAAATTCAATATCAAATTAGCAATGGCCTCTATCAAAACTCTATATCTTCCATACCACCAAAGACCCGCAGCATCTTTATATAGTGCTACAACGTCAGCAAGACTCAATAATGTGAAGTATAAACAGACAAGTACAACAGACACTTGAGAAAACATCATATTTGGTCCCATCCATAGCTCCATAAAAGGCTGAAACATACAATAAAGAAAGCATGTTGCCCATCCACAAATAAACATGTTGAGTAAATACATGCAATTGAAATCTCGGAAATTCTTATCTACACTCTCACTAGCAACACTATTGCCGACCGTTGCTCGTATAGAATCTGGAATTTGATAAAGGATATTGTGAATAGATATCATAATATAGTAGTAATTACTATATATGGCTATCATATTCAAACCCAGAAACATCGATATCACTATACTGTCAAGTGAGTTACGCGATGTCGAACAGACTTTTTGAAGTGCAATACCTTTGGTGTGCTGAATAATAACTTTTTTGTCTTCTGCCGAGATTCTACCATCAGCCTCAATATAAGGGAAATGTATTTGTGCTTTTTTTCCGATTATGATGTTTTCGGTAATTGTAGAAAAAATAAATACTGCAACATAAATATAGTAGTCCTTCAAAAGCAGTAAGACCATAATCTGAACCGTATAAACACAGATATTCAGTACAGTATTTACATTGCTAATAACATCACTTCGCTGATAGGCTATAAGAAGAGCCTTTTTGTGAGCAAAAATAAAATAACTGATAGATGCATTACTCAAATACATAATGTACAGAATATACAAATTCATGCTGGCAGGCACATCCCCTTTGATGATGGTATGTATGAAAGGCAAGAAGCAAAGACCAATAGCTAAAATAGCAACACCAATATAGGCATAGATTTTTTTATAGACAGCCAAAAGAGCTTTAATCTTCAGCATATCTTTTTCAGCCACAGGTTTATACATGCTATAAACCAAAGCGCTACCAATACCAAGTTCAGAAAGATTAAGCACCATCAAGATTGATGAGAATAAACTTCCCAATCCAAGGTACTCACTTCCCAACACATATACTATAACAGTACGCGTGACAAATGGAAGAAAAATCAATACAATCTTATTGATAAATCCTGCAAAAATGTTTCTTATTCCATTTTTAATTCTTGAATCCATCTATAGATACATTTTTCAGAACAAACCATTTCCACCTGTCATATAGATAGTATCACCCATTATCATACTGCCGCAGTTACTACACATAAAAACAGCAAGATTTGCTACTTCTTTAGGATCAATATACCGTCCACAAGGTTGGCTTTCACAATTCATATTCGTTTCGTTTTCTACAACCATCATTGAGGTGAAAGTTTTACCAGGTGCGATTGCGTTAACCGTGATTCCGTAAGGAGCAAGTTGCTCAGCTAATCCTACAGTAAATCCTCGGATGGCCCATTTCGATAGCTGATATGCATTAAAAGCCGGTTTAAGTGCCGAAGAAGATGATATATTAAGGATATTCCCTTTTACGCCGTTTTCTATCATATACTTTGATACAGAACGACTTAAAAAATATACGCCCTTTACATTTATCTCCATAATCTTATCGTACTCTTTTTCGGACAAATCATAAAAACTGCACTTTTGAGTTACTCCTGCACTATTAACCAATATGCTAATTTTCATACCGGGGAATAAAGAGGCGGCTTTCTCAATAGACGCATTCATTTCTGCAGGCTTTGCTACGTCCATAATTATTCCTCTTAGATTTTCATGTTGTAAAGAGTCCAACGCTTTGTTAAGTTTAGTTTCCGACGACCCGGAAATTACAACCTTTGCTCCTGTTTTTAAAAATGCCCTAGCTATTTCAAGTCCTATACCGCTGGTTCCTCCGCTTACCAAAGCAAGCCTGCCCTCCAACAGTTTATTGTTGTACACTATTGAAGGTACAGCAAACTTTTCCTTTCTAACTAATAAGCAAAACAGCCTTTTTACGATTCTTCTTATAAAATTATTCATTACAATCTTAAATTACTAATTTTGTTTGTCAAATCATCTCCTAAAATTTTTCTGCCTATTCGTTTAGCATGTTTTACAATTTCCATAGTAACATCAATCTTAAGATTGCAAATTATTCGAAGTGACTCACTCTCGTCATTAGTATCTGTAAACACCTCCAACACAATTGACTCCTCAATTTCCTTTTTAGTAAATTGAGGAATAATTTGTAGCAATTCCTCCTTATTAGAAGCAGAGAAATACCTAAATCCAAGGTCTTGTGCGAAATGCATCAACAAACTTTGCGACTGGTCTCCATTATGACCAGCAGCTGCAATATAAGTATCTGCAAATTCTCCAAAACTTCCACCTGCCGAATATGGATTGCGAAACTGCTGTCCACGTCCGTTGTTCACTACTATCAAGCGAATATTATTTCCGATGTGACGGTTTCCCAAAGCATTCATATCATAGAAAAAAGCCAAGTCTCCAACCACTCCATAGTACACCTTGTTTGGATAAGCCAATGATGCCCCAACCAAACTGGAAACACAACCATCAATACCAAACCCACCAGTATTGCTATAACCTAACAAATATTTTGGACCTTGTGTGAAATTCCATGTTCTCAAACTATTCTGAATACCATAGTGAATAATGGAATTATCAGGAATATGTTTCAAAATCTGCCGACCTACCCAAACATTTGAAAAAGGGAGCTCGGGAATACGGCTTTCCAACTCTTCACGAATTTGTTTCCATTCTTCTATAAAAGTATTCACAGAACAGCCATTACGGTTTGTGTAATGTTCAAAGAACTCATATTCATTCATTTGAAACACATGCGTCATTCCGCCAAACGAGTCACGAATTTCACCATCAATATTTACTCTCCAAACCTCTTTGGGGCTAAGGTTTTCATAATCTGTTCCATGTATGTTTCCAATATATACCATTAAGTCCAAATTACTGCACGCTGGTCTATATTGCTTTTGGCAAGTTATAAGATTATGAAACACTTCATAGTCTCCGTGATAGTTTGATAAATGATCACATAATACCACTGCATTATTAAGTCTGCAAAACTTTTCAACTGCATTAAGAAGCTCCTCCGTCCATACAGAATGAGCACCAACAAAAATACCAATCTTACCTTTAGGTAAAGTAGGGAATGAATCAAACTTTGAAATTCGTTGAATTACTCGAACCTTAGGCAACTCTTTCGTCGTATATTTACCAGTGTAGCCGTTGGTAAGATTAATATGAACAGGACCTCCACCATCTTTTGAAAGTTCAAGGATTGCCTTATTAATCAATGTAGTGTAGCGATCTTCTTCCTGCTTGTTATGGAGAGTAGGAAGATGCAGGCTGTATCTAACGATATCCTTAGGTTGCACACTTCTATCGATCTGCTGAGGCGAATTCTGACCGACCCAAGCAATATCACGGCACGATGTTACTGCCAAAATCGGTAATTTGCGATAGTAAGCTTCAGTGAGTGCTGGCATATAGTTACGAGAGGCAGTAGCACCTGTGCAACTAATCACAACAGGTTCCTTACTTTCTTCTGCTAAACCACAAGCAATATATGCTGCGGAACGTTCATCTACAGACGAGTAAATTTCGAAATAAGAATCCTGTTGAGCACTTGCTACAAATGTAATATTTGCGACTCCAGGGCTGGCTACAATCTTTTTAATGCCATGTGCCTTAAGAAGAGCCAATAAAATCTGTACATTCTTATCGTCTGAATAAAACTTTTGCATAATTATATTTATCTGTTATTGTCAAACTTATACGCACTCCCATTTTGGCTATCACCAACATTTAGAAAATATCATATTTCCAAATCATAAATGCGCTATTTTTTTTAATTTGTGTAATATGTAGAACGGTCTGTAATACTTCGCAAAAACATGTTTATCTTGTATCTGCAAATCTTCTAGGAGCTTGCTGTAGAATAAAGGTTGTCTTCCATTTTGAAGTATTGTATATTGCAGATTTTTGCACCTGTAACATTTAGGAACAAGTGAGAACTGACATGTTATCATAAATTCTCTATACTTTTTGCATCGAACAGTTAAGAGATAATGATTGAATAAATCTGTATGTATTCCTTTACAAGGAGTAGAAATATCACATAATTCCATTCTGTTTTCTGAATATCCTGGCAATCTATCCAACGCAGAAGCTAAGTAAGCTAAAGATTCCCCTCTTTGCTTGTTTAGGATAGTATCTACTTTAGAATAATCAATATGTTGATTAAAGGAATCAACACCTCTGTAAATGCCTCCTGTTATCTGCAACCGCTCAAACAAATCGGTGATTCGCTTATATTGAGTGTTTCCGTTTCCACCTAACTGTTTTTGAAAAGTTATCAACTGTCGATGGAAAATAATCGATAGTACTGCCACATGGAAAGAGTCTGTAAAAACAAACTCTGCATTATGTATGCAAAAAAGCATCTGTTCAGGAGTCAGTTCATCAGTATTTGCAAATGAAGTATCCTCTGTTTGAGTACAATGCAAAACTATAGGCTTCAATCTTTTTGCATTGGCTGCTTCAATAGATATCTTAATGTTTTTCTGATTATTTGCCAGAAAAAAAATCAGAGCATACTTACCTTCTGTGACAAATGGTTCTTCTAACTTCTGCCAATGTTCAGAATCAAGCATTATAACTGGATCAAACACATTGTACACATCTTTTCTTCCTATAAGGTTACGTACAATTTCGCATCCTGTTCTTTCTCGAATAGAAAGACTTGCAAAACGACTAATTTGATACGCCATCTGTCTAGCTACTTCTCGATCTGCAATCTTAGATACACCGAGACTTGGAGCATAAGAAATCAGCTTGCGTGCATTGATTACAAAGTCTAGAAAGAAACGCCCATCATACCAATTTGGTCCCCAAATCTGGTCACTACCACACACAAATCCATCATACAAATTATTAAGTTCTGCAAAATCCTGATTGTAATGGCACTCTTTGGTATAAGCAAATTTATTTGTATAGAAAGAGCCAAAAGTTTCTTTCCTAAATTCAAACACTCGCCTTTTCTTTTGAAAAATATTTCTACATAGAGATATAAATTTTGATGAAATGACAGCAGAAATATCAGGTACATTCATAGGTGCGCTATTCAGCCTATGATAGTCAATCAAATCCACCTTATAGCCTTGTTGTTCTATTAGCGTTTTCAAAGCATAAGCCTGATATGCTGTTCCATAGTTCTCAGCATGGTGCCAAGTCATTAATGCGATTTTTTTCATTTATGATAGTCAGGTAAACTAACGTCCAAATATAATTTTATGAAGGGTGTGACATTCTTTTATTAAATTTCCAAATAACAAGGACAATAATATTATCAGAGCTGTAGGTATCGTTATAATAATAATATCAAGTACAAGACTATTATCGTTAGTAAACGATTGTACAAACCAAAGTGGTGTATTGATTATTAAAAAATAATGGAACACATAAATATATAATGAATTCCTACCTAAATAACCTAATGTGTTTGTTACAACATTGTGAGTATCCTCCAATCGATACATAATTGCTATGCACAAGTATAGATAAGATAGACTTAATAAAAAGCCGTATCCTGCAATGTTCAATCCCGTTCTGACAAGAATCATTTTACAAAATACTACAATTAGTGCTGCCGTAAGAAACAGCTCTGATTCAAACAATTTGTCTGTATAATCACACTTCTTCACAATCGTTGCTACAGCAAAGTATGGATAGTATGTACATAAATGGCCTATGCCAACAATCCCTCCTATTGCTGTATTTCCCCATAGTTCATTAATACTATAAAGACAAAGATATGTGAAAATTGTCAAAAGCACATCGAATGTTAGTTTATTGCCTTTTTTCTCGTGTTGCACTAAAAGTTTTAAGCTATGTAGTATAAACAATTCAAAAAGAGTAAGAAGAAACCAATAACCGCTTTTCATTGAACTGGTCAATAAAGTTTCAATTCCTTTTCCATTTGCAATTGTCAATGCGCCTCCAATTATTAAGAATGGAACAAGTAGCTGCCTAAACTTCTTGTATGAAAATGACATAACTTCTTTAAAATTTTGAGATTGGTTTGAAACCAAAATTCCACTCAAAAAGATAAACAGTGGCATATGAAATGATTGCAAGAGAATGAAGATGGGGTGAGTATATGCCATACTATTGTTTTTACCACAAATACAATGATAAACTACATGTCCTATAACAACAAAAATAATAGCTATACCCTTGCTATTATCTATGAATGCCAAACGGGGGGCTATCTCTCCTAAATTCGTTGTACTCTTAAACTTCATACCTGACTTTATTAACAATCAACTATTTTGTTAAATATTTGACTATATTTGAAGATCTTAGAAATTGCACATGCAAATCCATTAGTTCTTGTTGCACTTATAAAAACTGCTATCAGCTCTCCAGATTTTTTACTGACAATTTTTCTACATAGAGATATAAATTTTGATGAAACGATAGCAGAAATATTAGGCACATTCATAGGCGCGCCATTCAGCCTATGATAGTCAATCAAATCCATCTTGTAGCCTTGTTGTTCTATAAGCGTTTTCAAGGCATAAGCCCGATATGCTGTTCCATAGTTCTCAGCATGGTGCCAAGTCATTAATGCGATTTTTTCATTTACAAATTATCTACGAAGTACTGAAAAAGTTTTCTTCAATGCAGTCAACAAGCCATCTTTAAACAAATAATTGATGAAAGCATCAACGTACAAGCCTAGTTTTTCTCCCAATATCTTCACCAGTCTTCTACGCCTAATTAATTCAGCTTTTACATCATCTGACAACCAAGAGGCATCAGCATAATGAATACAGAAAAGTTCTGGATACTTTGTAATCTTGCCCGTATTGGCATCTGTAGAATAAAAGTATTGTTTAGGATAAATAGCAGTTCCATCTGCCAGCTCTTGATACTGATAATTCTCAATTAAACCATACTTCTCTTTCAAGATCCTTAATGCCGGAACGTCCAAAGGAGTTGTATCGTATGTTCCATCTAGCTTTATGAAAGAACGCTTGTGATAATCATCAAGCATATCCGCAATAAAGTCCGTTTTAGCTTCGGAACCAAAAACAGGCAAAGTCAAACCGTCTGTAGCAAAGCCAAAGAATGCTTTATGCTTTCGCAGAGGTTCAAAAGACCGCACCATTTCCATATCCGTATCAAGATAAATGCCACCCTCATTATATAATACATAAAATCTAACATAATCTGCAACAAAAGCCCATTTTTTCTGCAAATATGCTTCTGCTACATATCTACAAGAATTAATATCAAAATTATGTTCATTCCACTCTTTTATTGCATATTCGGGACAAAATTTTTTCCAAGACTCTATATATTTTTTTGTGCTTTCAGGTAATGGATTTTCCCCAAACCACATATAATGAATAATTTTAGGTATCATTTTTCATAGTTTTTTTAACATAATAATCTTGACGTTCTCTTATCTGATATACTTGAGTATAAAACTCTGTAAATCTATTTTCAATAGGGAGATACGACATATAATCTTCAAATAGAATAGACAAATATTCGTCATAACCTGAAGGTATTGGAAATAATTCGCCATTAATTTCGATATCAATACTCTTCTCAAAAATTCTTGATGGATATACTTCAAATTCTTTATCTCCCCAATTAGCCTCAAAGCAATATGACATAAAATAAGAACTTTTCAAAATATCACAATAATTGAATATTTGCGCTTCCTTATACACAATGTACCTCTCTGGTATTACCTTATATTGCAATCTATATAATTTTAATAAACTCCTTTTTATTTTTGAGCAACTGAAATCACCATTTGTATGTTGATGTGCATATTTTTGAATTCTAAAATTAGACCATTTTCTTGCTAATTTCAATAATGGTACTCGTTTTTCTTTCGTTTCAGGACAGCCTACAAGAAAAAAGACATCCACATGAATTGACATATATGTATATCCTTTCTTACAAATACGTAAACATTCTGCGGGATAATTCGGCATAATATCAGTATATACATAATAATAATTTTCTGATAGATTAGTCTTCAAAATCTGAAGCAAACGATCTCTATCTGATATTTTAATATGTATATCTACATCATAATCCCAAGGTATTGCCCCACGATCGCGAATAGCTCCCAACAATGTCCCATAAGCAAGATAATATGTTAATCCATTTTCACGAAACAATCTATTTATATAAGATAAAATATCCCATGTTTCGCTCTGATATTCAAAGAATTCATTATATATATCACTTATATATTTTTTCACTTCTACCAGAAACTCTTTTTTATCCATTATATAGTAAATTAAAGAGTTTTAAGAATGCTTATCAGTTTTAAATTATCCTCTCTTCCACGAATAGCCAAACGGACTAAATTACGTCCATTCATATTATTTTTCCGTCCGCAATCACTAACAATAACGTCATGCTCAATTAATTTTTGAACTAACTCTGTAGAGGTATATTTATCTATCACTTCACACAAAAAATAATTAGCTTGTGACGGGACAACATATAAGTAAGGAATTTTACATAATTCATAATAAAAGGACTCGCGTTCTACAACAAAATTCCGACAAGCCTTAATATAATCCTTCTCGTATTTACCAAAAATCTGCAAATAAAATTCAGCAAAAGAATTGATATTCCAAATAGGAACCTCTTTCTTCATACGTGCAATCAATTCTGTATTGGAAGTAGCAAATACTCCCAAACGTAGTCCAGGTACCCCATAAGATTTACTAATAGATTTCATCACCATCATATGAGGATTAGCCTCTAGTATTTCATTTGAGAGCAAGCTATTACTCACACCATCTGTAGTAAAATCAACAAAGCTTTCATCTACAATCAAATGAGTTTCTTGTTCTTTACACCATTGAGCTAAACGGAGAATATCAGACTTAGAAATAAAATTACCTGATGGATTATCTGGATTTATCAACAATAATAGTGCAATATGCTTATCTGCATAAAAAGCCATCAAGTCATCCGCTGTATAAGCAAAATCTTTGTTCTGTGGGACATAACCTACAATTTGTTCTGATTTCAATCTATTAGGATATTCATCAAATGTTGGATAAATGATTCCCACTTTATCGCTCACATAATCTTCCATTATAATCTTAATGAGTTCTGCCGCACCATTACCTAATACTATATAATCCTGTTTAATACCAAAATATTTACCTGCTAACAATGAGTTTACATACATTCCTGATGGATATCCAGCTAGTAAAACATCAAAGTTGGCTCGTAATTCATCCTTCATACGTTTAGTTGGGAAAAAAGGATTCACTAAATAACAATAGTCTAATAGTTGTGGAAAACGCCAAAATCCGCCATACCTTTTATGATACTTTTCATATTTCATTTTCTTCTCAGAAAAAATAACAGAAGCAATATCCAAGTCCTGCACATCATCTATCTCATACCACTTTTGTCCATTCAACGTCAAAGCCTTAAAATTACAATTATCTAATAGCGTAACAACACGCAGCACTTGTTCATAATATTCATTATTACCCAGTGACTTAGTGTAAGCTTCCAAAAATGGCACATAAGTATTAATAGAAAAATCTCTACTAAACTTATAAATATTCACAGTTTTATAATAGCTATCTATATGTTCATATTTGAATGCTTCCTTGGGTACAAAATTCACTATATTGTTCTCTTCATCAATATGAACCATTGTTCCATCCATCCAAGCCTCGTACTTATCAACTAAGGCAACATTAGGATTAGAATCATCAAGAATCATTGAAAATAGCGAATCATCAAAAATAAGATCACTTTCAATCAAAAGAGTATCATCTTCCACCAACTTTCGTTTAGCCAAAGCTAATGAATAAATATTATTAGTCTGCTGATAAATTGGATTATTTATATACTCTATTTTCAATTTTGTATCGTATCGTTTACCGATATATTCTTGCAATTTTTCCCCCTCGTATCCTACAACAATTACCACACGAGCCAAATTAACTGAACATAATTGCGTAAGTAAACGATCAATCAATGAAATTCCATTCACTGTCACCATACATTTTGTATTACCTTTGGTAAGTTCCCCCAATCGCTTACCCATACCAGCTGCTAAAATAATTGCTTGCATAGTCAAATTTTCAAATTATATTATAATTCTTTTAGAGAATAGATTAGTAAACAGTCAACACTCACTTTAGAGCATCTACCTTTGAAAGAGCACATAAATGTGCCCTAAGCCGAGTTTTGTAATTAATTAGTTTGAATTTAACATTGGCTTGTAGCCAAAGGATTTTGCCAGGAACCATGTTAACATAGTCCCTGCAACCGTTAAAGATATTTTTGAAAAAAATTTCGATGTAGTTCCAATAACCCCCACTTGGGATTTTTACCCGGTTCCGCATAATGAACTATCTCGTAACGCTCCTCTACAAGAAGGGTACGTAAGCTAACTTCTTGAGATTAATTATGACCGATCGAATCAAGACGAAGCGTATCATCATAATCATCTTTCTCTTTTTGTCAATCAGAATCACTTTTGTCACCCTTAGTTTTTACCTTTTGTCGTCTATCACCAAAACGCTCTTGATTGGCGTAATCAAGCTTCTTGAAGAGACTTTATCACGTTCTGCCGATTTGCGGAGCTTACGTTCTTCAGAAGATAGCTTAAATTCGCAGCGAAGGTAATAATTTCAGTTTTGAACCTTTTTTTGAGTACTTACAAAAGTTCTAGAATCCGATATTTATCCTCCTCACACATATCTCAAATCTTTCTGAACAGATTGCAGCAAATAAGTGCCATCTAACTGTTTACACTTTCGTAACAAATCTACACTGCAACCCAGCATAGTTTCCAGTTCCGATTTCAAACGGCCTAAAGTAAAAAGCCCCATAGGATCCGCTTCAAAATAAACATCAATCTCACTTGTTTCTTTTTGTTCGCTACGAGCAACAGAACCAAATATTCCCAGCCGCATAATATGATACTGCATCAAATAAGCCTTACCGTTACGCAATATATGCAAATATTCCTCCGTTGTCTTCATAATTATAAACTTTTTAATGAGACAAATGTAACTAATTCAACGCAAACAACATATATTCTTCCAATTTTTATTCCTCAACTTCCTCAAACGGATACGGATTCTCCTCAATATTCCTTAACTCCTTCACCGCCTCTACCTGTTCCGTAATCATAGCCTCCTTATCCCAACTATCTACAATAGTATGAGCCTCCTGAAGCAAAGACTCTTCATAAACCTCGCCATACGTATAAGCCAACAAGCGGACTTTGAGCAAAGAAGCCGGAAGCCGACCCAAAACCTCACAAGCACGATTCAAGGCAATCTGTTTCTTTTGCTCCTTATCACCATTATCATAAATAGTAGCATTATACCCCATCAAGAGAGCCAAACATACATTAGCCTCCTCTTCGGTACCAGAACCTTGAACGGGAAAAAGGGAATCGGACAGAACAAGCACTTCCTTGTTCAATCGACAGAACGTATCGGAATAGACGGGAGTACCGTCCATGCCAAAACACATCAGCTCATGAGCAATACGCTGCAGCTCAAGAGCACGGGAAAGTAAAGAATTCATCTTCTTATTTGATTTTATATTTATAGACAGATGGAGGGAACCTCCTACAAGCTCAGGACGACAAAGACCTATTTATCTTTTATGATTTTCAAGTAGGATTTGGGGACTTTGATACTTGCAGTCAAAAGGTCCTTAATACGGATGACGACGTATGTTTTATTGGCTTCGATGGCAACCTCACCTTCAATACCGCTGAGTTCGCCTTTGATAACTTTTACTTTATGCCCAACAGTAAGAATTTCGCTATCAAGGCTGACACCGTCAGGATTCAGATCCATTACGAACATAAAGTCCTCCATTTGCTTATCCGGTACCACTAGCATGGAATGCGTAGAAAAGTCCTTCATATAAAAAAGGGGGACATTATAGATGTTGGATATATCGCAGGCTGTCTGCTTGGTGGAATGAACAAATACCAGATTGCGGATTACCGGAACTTCACTGCGTTTACGACGATACTTCAATTGAGAAATGACAAAACGCGTAGGGAGATAATAGTCAAGATCTAAATCCTCTTCCGATTTAAGTCGGTCCAGAGATTTCCGGACTGTAAATTCCTGCTTGTCACGGGTGCGGGCTGCAAACCAATATTTCTGTTGTTCAGTCACTTAGAAATTTTCTTTCGAATGAATCAGCTCAGTTCCGGGTGCGCTTCGCGGTTTGAACGAGACATTTTCCCACTCAAACCGTATTGTACACTTTTGCAATAATAATAAGCTATTAAAGAAGATATTAGACTCATAGAAGTGTCCAATAAACGTTCGTTTAATAAACGTCTATTTTTAAGAAAATAAGTAGAGGTATAAAAGTTAAAAAGGAACAGAACTTTAAGATGTTAAATATTAGACGTACAATGCTGCAATTCAATATATTAATATAAAACAAAAATCACTTTGGGAATATTTTTATTAAACATTTT
Source organism: Bacteroides sp. AM44-19 (assembly GCF_003603395.1). Taxonomy (NCBI): domain Bacteria; kingdom Pseudomonadati; phylum Bacteroidota; class Bacteroidia; order Bacteroidales; family Bacteroidaceae; genus Bacteroides; species Bacteroides sp. AM44-19. Next base: position 164,747 of record NZ_QTNB01000005.1, read on the forward strand.
GTTAGTTCAAAAAATACGGCTTATCTTTGCGTCCATTAAACGAACGTTTAAAAAACACCTCATCATTTCCAATATATCATTCTACATTCCAATATCTTACCCTCATAAATGCATTATTGAAGTTTCGCAAAGATGCCTGCTGATAAATGGGAATTTATCGCACAAAACGCAAGTGAAATAAAAGCCCACTTCCATAATCTATGGAGAGAGAGTGCAAGCCCGTGAATTTCTATTTAAAACACAAGCATGCCTTTGCTTTTCACCCTTTGTTTGTCCACTGTTGCATAGGGAATTAATAACGCCTAACGGCTATGAACAGCTCTGCTTATGGCCATCAAACGATTGCTTCATGGCCGTTAGCAGGGTTGTTCATGGCCGTTAGGCGTCACTAACTCCAGGGCTTTTACAGATGAAGTACGTAGCCCGCGCCTATTGCGCACAAGGCACAACCGTATTGTACAGCAACTTAAAAGACATTAGACGACTCCATTATTCATAGTCGGGCAAACTCGAAAATGCAGGAAAACTACACCGACCGATTTATGTAACCCACGCGCGGTATTATGGTAGAGGATAATAAGTTACGGCAAAACTCAGACGTTTTTGGCAGGTGGAAGCAAATTTTGCTTCCACCTTTTCAGGTTGCTTCCACCGCAGGGTAAATGCCGATGGATAGGGAGATACAGGAGATGGGTGGAAGTGTGGAAGCAAAGCAGATGCAAATTTATGTTTCAGCAACACGCCTTAAGTTTTAAAAAAGATGTAGTACAAAGGCATAAAATATAATAAGTGTTACAAATACACACTTTATGCCCCGACACTCTTGCAAATGTCGAAAAAGTCCGTACCTTTGCAATGTGTTTTTCATAGTATTAGATTTAAGGTTAACAAAGGTTGGAGTACAGCGGTACTCCTTTTTTTATGCCCATACGTACCGTCCCGGTTCTCCAATAAAATTTTCACGTAAAATGCAAGGCAACTTTTTATATCCATTTAGTTTTTGGCTATCTTTGCACTGCTTTTGGTGGGCATAGGCACGCATAAAGCAGCTTAACTAACAATAAATCAATAATTAAAAACAGAAAATTATGGCAATGCATACATGGTTTGAATGTAAGATCCGTTACGAGAAAACAATGGAAAATGGAATGAACAAGAAGGTGACCGAACCGTATTTGGTGGATGCCCTCAGTTTTACGGAAGCGGAAGCACGCATCATCGAAGAGATGACGCCGTTCATTTCGGGAGAGTTCACCGTATCGGACATCAAACGTGCCAACTATAGCGAATTGTTCCCCAGCGAAGAGGAAGCTGCCGACCGCTGGTTTAAATGTAAACTGGTTTTCATCACACTGGACGAGAAAAGCGGTGCGGAAAAGAAAACCTCTACCCAGGTATTGGTGCAGGCTGCCGACCTGCGTGATGCAGTGAAGAAACTGGATGAGGGCATGAAAGGCACAATGGCCGACTATCAGATAGCATCTGTAGCGGAAACCGCCATTATGGATGTATATCCGTACAGTGCAGAGCCCGACGACAAACCGGAAGTTTAATTTAAGTTATGAGTTATAAGTTATGAATTATTATTGTGACCCATAACTTATAACTCATAACTCATAACTCAAAAAAACGATGATTGCAGAGAATTTAAAACAAGTACTGAGCGAACTGCCTGAAAAGGTACGGCTGGTGGCTGTTTCCAAATTTCACCCCAACGAGGCGATAGAAGAAGCATATCGTGCCGGTCAGCGTGTGTTCGGAGAAAGTAAGGTGCAGGAAATGACCGCCAAATACGAAAGTCTGCCCAAAGACATAGAATGGCATTTCATCGGGCATCTGCAAACAAACAAAATAAAATATATCGTTCCTTACGTAGCGCTGATTCATGGCATAGACTCCTACAAGCTGTTGGCCGAAGTGAACAAGCAGGCTGCCAAAGCCGGAAAAACCGTCAACTGCCTGCTGCAGCTGCACATTGCCCGGGAAGAGACCAAGTTTGGATTCAGCTTTGACGAATGCCGGGAAATGCTGGCAGCTGGTGAATGGAGAGAGCTCAAGCATATCCGGATATGCGGATTGATGGGCATGGCCACGAATACGGACAATGACGAACAAATCAAAACTGAGTTTTGTTCTTTAAGTAGCTTCTTCAATGAAGTGAAAGCCAAGTGGTTTGCCGATGCAGAGTCATTCCGGGAACTGTCCATGGGGATGTCTCACGATTACCACGAGGCCATTGCAGCCGGGAGCACCTTAATACGTGTAGGAAGCAAGATTTTTGGAGAAAGAAACTATTAACCATAAAAAATCATTATCATGGCAACATTAGAAACTACTTTTGCAGGGCTGAAACTCAGAAACCCCATTATCGTCAGCAGCTCCGGACTGACAGACAGTGCCGCCAAGAACCAGAAACTATCTGAGGCCGGCGCAGGTGCCATTGTGCTAAAATCACTTTTTGAAGAGCAAATCATGATGGAGGCTGACTGGATGGGAGACCCGAACATGTACCCCGAAGGCAGTGACTACCTTGTAGGATATATCCGCGAACATAAGCTGGGTGAATATCTGAACCTGATTAAGGAAAGCAAAAAGGTTTGCAATATCCCCATCATAGCCAGCATCAACTGCTATCAGAATGCCGACTGGGTGGAATTTGCCGCCAAAATAGAAGAAGCCGGTGCAGACGCACTGGAAATCAATATCCTTGCACTGCAGACGGATGTACAATATGCTTACGGCAGTTTCGAGCAACGCCACATCGACATTCTGAGCCACATCAAGAAGACGGTCAAGATACCCGTCATCATGAAGCTGGGTGACAACCTGACCAACCCGATAGCTCTGATAGACCAACTGTACGCCAACGGCGCCGCCGCAGTAGTGCTGTTCAACCGCTTCTACCAGCCGGACATCAACATTGAGAAAATGATACAAGTATCCGGCAACGTATTCAGCAACGAAGCCGATTTGTCTAAAGCCCTGCGCTGGATAGGCATCGCTTCGGCAGCCGTAAACAAGCTGGACTATGCCGCTTCCGGTGGTATCCACTCGCCCGAAGGCGTTGTCAAGGCAATATTAGCAGGTGCTTCGGCCGTAGAGATATGCAGTGTGCTTTATCAGAATTCAGCTACCATCATTGAAGAATACATCCGCTTCCTCAACTTGTGGATGGACCGCAAAGGTATGGAAACCATCAGCCAGTTCAAAGGTATTCTGAACGTAAACGACCCGAAGGGAGTCAATACTTTCGAACGTACACAGTTCTTGAAATACTTCTCTTCACATGAATGAGACAAAAGGCTGACAAGAAGACAATAAAATTGAAAGGGTGATAACACTACAACGACGTTATCACCCTTTCATTTTATACTATACCGCTATCTTTTTATTTCTTCTTATCCAGCGCCTCAAAGCAGGAATTCTTGCTCACGAACTCCGGAACAATATCCTTCATGGCAGCAACAATTTTCATCTGGTCATAGGTGTAACTTACATCAATCAGTTTCTGAATACGCTCCTTCACCTCGTCATAGTCATACTCACGCACCGTGGCAATCATAATCTTCTCATGATAGGTGGGCTTTGTAAGCTCCTTCACATTCAAGAGTTCCTCGTAGAGCTTCTCGCCATGACGGAGACCGGTAAATTCAATCTTCACATCCGTACGTCCGGAAAGGCTGATCATACGCTTGGCAAGGTCCACAATCTTCACCGGCTTACCCATGTCGAAGATGTAGATTTCACCGCCGTTGCCCATACTGCCGGCCTCAAGAACAAGGCGGCAAGCTTCGGGAATGGTCATGAAGTAACGGATTATCTCAGGATGGGTCACTGTCACCGGACCGCCACGCTGAATCTGGTCGCGGAAACGGGGAATGACAGAACCGTTGGAACCCAGCACATTGCCGAAACGCGTAGTGATGAACTGAGTGGCATGGCCTCCCTCCTTCTGCAACTTCTTCGCAAGAGACTGCACATAAATCTCGCAGATACGCTTGGAACAGCCCATCACGTTTGTAGGGTTAACAGCCTTGTCCGTAGAAATCATCACAAACTTCTCGGCACCGTATTTCACGGCAAGATCGGCAACGGTGCGCGTGCCGAATACGTTCACCTGGATGGACTCGGAAACGTTGTCCTCCATCATCGGCACATGCTTGTAGGCGGCCGCATGGAAAATATACTGGGGCTTGAACTCCCTGAAGATGTCCTCCATACGCGTGGCATTGGAGATGTCGGCTATGATGGTCTCGGCATCAATGTCACGCCAACGGTCCTGAAGTTCCAGACGGATGTCGTGCAGAGGGGTCTCGGCCTGGTCCACTAAAATAAGTTTATAGGGATTGAACGAAGCCACCTGGCGCATGATTTCACTGCCGATGGAGCCGGCGGCGCCCGTAATCATCACACGCTTGCCCTCCAGATGAGAGGCAACCTTATGGATATCTATCTCGATAGGATTGCGCTGAAGCAGGTCCTCAATCTGAATTTCCTTCAACTGTGTGCGGCTCAGCGCCTGACCGTTCCACTCGCTCAAGGGAGGCGCGGTCATCAGTTTGATGTTGTGCACCAGCAGGCGGTCAGCCATGTCGGACTTCTTCAGTTCCTCCATCTTGGCAGGAGAAATGATGATGGTCTGCACATCGCGGTCGTTCAGCACATCAATCAGCGTATCATCGTTGGGGAACACCCTGACACCCATCATCACCTTGTTGATAAGCTCAGGTTCGTCCGCAATGAATCCGCGCAGACGGTAGTGGTTGCGCAGATTGACACGCAATGCCTTGGCAATGTTGACCCCGGCTTCCTTGGCACCGTAAATGAACACATTGGCACTATGGGTGCCGTCGAAGTTCAGCGCCTCGAAGAAAGTCTTGACAATCACACGGGAGCATGCCATCATGGCAAAGCTGATGATATAAGACATGAACAGCACGCTGACCGGAGCTAGGTTAAACTCCAAATAGCTTTCCGTCAGGACGCTCGTTATCATCAGCAGTGCATACGACACCGTCAATGACACAAAAATGCGCATGATATCCACAAAGGAGGAAAAGCGCAACACATTGGAATACGTACGGAAAACACGGAAAAAAATCAGATTGACAACAACCGTCCATAAAATGGTCTTGTCAATGGTAGAGGATTCCAAAAAAATGCTTCTGAAATCATATCGGAGAGCATAGGCCAACAGACTGGATATGACGATGATAAATACATCAATTAATAGAATAGTCCATATCGGAAGCACTTTCGCGGAAAGATACCGATGAAAAAAATTTCGCTTCATTTCGCTTGACAGTTTTGTTTTAGGCGAGGCAAAGATACACTATTTTAGGCAAAACAGACAATAAATCGATAAAAAAATGTTATAACAACTATTTATCGTCTATAAAGAAACCATCCCGCCTCCCCCGTTTTAACAGTCGGAAAGCGGGATAGAAATAGTTTTACCCCGGAAAATGCGGTATCCGCTACATCAGATTACTTGCCAACTCGCTCAACTGGCTACGTTCTCCTTTCACCAGATTGACATGGGCAAACAAGTTCTGGTCCCTCATACGGTCTATCATATAGACAAGTCCATTGGACTGACTGTCCAGATAGGGTTGGTCTATCTGCTGAATATCACCGGTAAACACCATTTTTGTGCCTTCGCCGGCACGGGTGATGATGGTCTTAATCTCATGTGGGGTCAAGTTCTGGGCTTCATCGATAATACAGTAGGTCTCACTCAAGCTGCGCCCGCGGATAAAGGCCAATGCCTCGATGACCAATTGTTCACTTTTTTGCATATCCTCCAAGCGTTTCACTTCAGAGGAATTGGCAGCGAACTGATGTTTGATTACATTCAAATTATCGAACAAAGGCTGCATGTAAGGAGCCACTTTCTCATTGGCATCACCGGGAAGGAATCCAAGGTCTTTATTAGACAGAGCCACGATGGGACGTGCCAGAAGAATCTGCTTGTAGTCGGTAAGTTTTCCCAATGCGGCAGCCAGCGCCAACAAAGTCTTGCCGGTTCCCGCCTTACCGGTCAGGGCAACCAGCTTGATGTTCGGGTCGTTCAGCACCTCAAAAGCAAAGCTCTGCTCGGCATTACGCGGTTCAATGCCATAATTCTTTGTCTTGTTGACCCGACAAATCGAATGGGTAAAGGGATTATAACGTGCAAGCACACTGCTGCGGTCACTCTTCAGCACAAAGCATTCGTTGGGGCGAATGATGTCCTTAAAATCGAACTCGTTGATGTCCAGTCCTTCTTTGGAAGAATAAATGCGGTCTATCAGCGCAGGGTCAATACCCTCGAACACTTCATTCGACTTTTCGAATATATCCACATTGATTACCTTATCATTGATATAGTCTTCGCACAGCAGACCGATGGAACGCGCCTTCATGCGCAGATTCACGTCTTTCGTGACAAGGATGGTTTTCATTTTAGGCTTTTTGGTAGAAAGCCAGTCCACTACCGACAGAATCTGATGGTCGGGGATGCGTTCGGGAAAGGAATCACGTACCCGGGGAGAGTCCACCATGCCTGCCACCACAAACAGACGGCCCAAGCCCTCTCCCAATGGCGCCCCTTTGGTGAACAGATTGTCATCGGTAATCAAATCTAGCTCACGGACAAACTCACGCGCATTGAAATTAATCTGCTCATTGCCTTTCTTGAATTTGTCCAGTTCTTCAAGGACTACGATGGGAAGATAAATGTCATTCTCTTGAAAATTCTTCAAACAGTTATAATCGTGAAGAATCACATTCGTATCAATCACAAAATTTTTCTTAGCTCCCATACACGTTAGATTTAAATTGTTAATACCTTTGCATAAGCTTAAGATAAGTTACACTGCAAGCAATTTCAAGCAAGCTTGATTGCGTCCGGTCTGCATTATCTTTGTCGCTTTTAAAGATAACAAATTAATAGGGAGAAAGGATTGCTTCTCCGTTAAATATTATAAAAGATGGATTATCAGAACACTTTAACTTACTTATATAACAGTGTGCCCATGTTTCAGCAGGTGGGCGGCTCAGCATACAAGGAGGGGTTGGAAAATACTCTGACCCTGGACGAACATTTCGGACATCCCCACCGCAGTTTCCGCAGCATTCATGTGGCCGGTACCAACGGAAAGGGTTCCTGCTCGCATACGCTTGCCGCCATACTGCAAGAAGCGGGATATAGGGTCGGACTCTACACCTCGCCCCACCTGGTGGATTTCCGGGAGCGCATCCGGATTAACGGACAGCCTATACCCGAGGAATACGTCATCCGTTTTGTAGCGCAGGAACGTGGATTCTTCGAACCCCTCCACCCCTCCTTCTTTGAGCTGACCACTGCCATGGCCTTCCGCTACTTTGCGGATGAAAAGGTGGATGTAGCCGTAATCGAGGTGGGACTCGGCGGACGCCTGGACTGCACCAATATCATCTGTCCGGATGTATGCATCATCACCAACATCAGTTTTGACCATACCCAATTCCTGGGGGACACCTTGGCAAAAATCGCAGGAGAGAAGGCAGGAATCATTAAAAGCGGTATCCCCGTTGTAATCGGCGAGACCACTCCCGAAACGAAATCGGTGTTTCTGGAAAAAGCGCAGGCGACGGGTGCTCCTATCTACTTTGCCGAAGAGAACGACCGTGAGGACTATCCCGGAATAGAATACGAACTGAAAGGGCTCTACCAGCAGAAAAATGCCCGGACCGTACTCACCGCCCTCCCGCTACTGAAAGAAGCCGGCTACCGGCTGGACGGACAAGCAGTGCGCAGTGGCTTTGCCCGTGTGGCGGAACTGACGGGCTTGATGGGACGCTGGCAAAAACTGCAGGACTCGCCCACCCTGATTTGTGACACCGGCCACAATGTGGGAGGCATCACCTACATTACAGAACAACTGAAGCAACAGACTTACCGACAGCTACACATCGTCATAGGCATGGTGAATGACAAGGATATACGGGGGGTACTGGCCTTGCTACCCCGGGAAGCGACCTACTACTTCACCAAAGCCAGCGTGAAGCGGGCATTGCCCGAAAGCGAACTGCAGGAGCTGGCCGCAGCAGCTGGCCTGAAAGGGCATTGCTATCCTGACGTACCCGCCGCCGTGCGGGCCGCACAAGAAAAAAGCCTCCCGGAAGATTTCATCTTCGTGGGAGGCAGCAGTTTCATTGTGGCCGACTTGTTAGCGAACCGCGATGCACTCAATCTCTACTAAGGCGTCTTTAGGCAGCGCCTTCACTGCCACAGCCGAACGTGCCGGGAAAGCACCGTCAAAATAAGTGGCATATACCTTGTTCATATCAGCGAACAAGGACATGTCTGCCAGGAAAACGGTTGTCTTCACAATATTTGCCATGCCCAGGCCTGCCTCTTCCAGAATATGCTTTATATTCTCCAAGGACTGGCGGGCTTGCGCTTCAGCACCTTCAGCCATCACTCCGGTAGCTGCGTCAATAGGCAACTGACCTGATACAAATACCATTCCGCCGGCTTCGATAGCCTGGCTATAAGGGCCTATGGCGCCCGGTGCCTTCTGGCTGCAAATCACTTTCTTCATGATTGTCAAAGTTTGTTTTTATTAATAATCGGGTCTATTTTCTTTTTTCTCATAAAAAAATCCGAAGTATATGCAGTATTCCGGAAATCCACGCATTTTATAAATAAAACAACGTAATTTCACTCATAACCTGTTATACCTAGACTTAACTCATTTAACACGGGGGAGTTCCCCAAAACAGAGGCTCTGCTTGCGAAAGTAGAGCCTTTATTCTATCCCATCCCTTTACTTGCAATGCTTCTCTATCAAAGCACCCACATTGGGGTCACCCAATTCCTTTGCCTTGGCAAAGCTGGCACAAGCTTCCTTGTCCTTCTTCATCTGCAGCTGGGCGATACCCATCAGACGGTAGGCTTCGGCATATTTAGGGTCTTTCTCCAGAGCAGCCTTCAGCACATTCAACGCCTCCTCGTAACGTCCCACGCGAAGATTCACCACTGCCAGTTCGGCACGGTAGGTCAAATCTTCCGGATTCAGTTCGATGGCCTTCGCCATATCGTCCAGCGCACGCTGGTACTGCTTGGCCTTCAAAGCAGCCTGCTCACGGTAATAGTAGAACATGTCGTTCACTTTACCGTTCACGGCATTGTAATAGGCGTCATAATCCAGCATGGCATTACGCGCCTGGTCTGCATTCATACGGGCTTGGGCACGCTCCAGCAAGTAAGGGGCGGCTTCCTCCGTATAGGGCTGGGTAAAGCGGGCCACACAACTGTCCATCAGAGCCAGTACCTCTTCGGCAGGCGCCTGCATCAGTTCCTTGGTCTTGGCAGCACTGAAGAAGGTAGCCGGAGAGGCCAGAATGGTCTTATTCACTTTATCATAGCTGGTAAATGCCGACGGATAGTCCTGCTTGGCAAACAGGATGTCACCCTCCAACTGGACATAAACCGGAAGCTCGTCAATGGCTATCGCTTTCCGTACCTCGTCCAGAGCCTTGTCGAGCGACCAGTCCTTATAAACTTTCTCGGGCTTGCCCAATGCATAATTATAGATTATCTTGGCCCGGTTGTAATACACATCATCTTTCTTTGCGGCAACCTCCAAAGCCTTATCCATATCTGCGGCGACCTTATCCATGGAAGCATCTTCACGGGACATGAACAGATGCTGGGAAGCACGGCGCAGATAACCGTCGGCACTGGCAGGATATTGTGCAATGAAATCGTTCAGAGTCTCCATATACTTCTCCGGAGACAGTTGGGAAGAAGCCATGTAGAGGAACACCAAAGCCTGCTCTTCGGTATCGGGCAATGCCTTCTTAATACCGATGCCCTTCAATGACATATCTCCATAAGACAATGCGGAGATATTCTGCGACATGGCGAAATTGGCATCAATGGCATAGCAGATGGTAGCCGTGTCTTGTCCGGAGGACTTCTGCGCAAGGCCGAAGACCTGCCCGTCCACAGTCATCAGCGGACAACTCACCATCTTGTCCTTCAAACGCATATCAAGTGTATAATAGGAATAGTTACCGGAAATCTTATCAGCTTCCTTTACTTTCCCGGCAGTGAAGGAACGGTCCTTCTGGGTGGAATAAGGCAGCAGATATACATCCGCACCGGCAGCCGGAGCCACAGCAGCCAAAGTGAGTGCCGTGACTTTCTTTCCGGGGATGCCGACACGGAACTTGACAACATCGTACATGTCATCAGCTCCCATAATGGCCTCCACCGGCATCTGTGCCCCGTCCGAGCTCATCACAACGGCGCGCCGGGCACCTTTGAACAAGGTGTAGTCAGAAAGCGCAACGCCATCTTCAGTGACAAAAAAGCCGTTTCCAGTATTCAGTATCTTATCGTCCTGGTCGTAGGTCACCACCGAAAAAACGGCACGTTTGGCTTTGTCTACCCACTTTGGGGCTTGTGCCACACTCCACTGAGCCAATAAACAGAGAGTGAGCATCAACAGCAATTTCTTTTTCATATCTTAGTTGGTTCTTTGTTTTACCGCTTCATAAATCAAAATGCCGGCTGCAACGGAAACATTGAGGGACTCGATGGTTCCCAACATGGGAATCTTCACCCACTCGTCACACAACGCCAGGTTGTCATAGGACACCCCCTTGTCTTCGGCACCCATAATGATGCACATCGGACCGGTATAGTCGGCTTTGGTATAGTCGTAATCGCCTTTCTCCGTGGCTGCCACGATATGGAAACCACTATTCTTGAGGAATTGCAGGGTCTCTTTCAAGCTGTGTTCGCGGCAAACGGGCAAAGTGTGCAAGGCTCCTGCCGAGGTTTTCATGGCGTCTGCGTTGACTGATACACTGTTCCGTGCAGGGATAATCACGGCATCTACCGCCGCACACTCGCAAGTACGGGCAATGGCGCCGAAATTGCGGACATCCGTGATGCCGTCAAGCATCACAAACAGAGGATTCTTGCCCTGCTCGAAAAGGAAAGGTACCAAGTCCTCCGTCTTCTGGTAAGTGACTGAAGAGATGAAGGCAATCACTCCCTGGTGATTCTTCCGCGTCACGCGGTTGATGCGTTCCACCGGAACGCGCTGTACCGGTATCAAAGTCCCTTTCAAGACAGCGAACAGCTCTTTTGACAAATCACTCTGAATGTCCTTCTTTACCAATATCTTGTCTATCTCTTTTCCTGCCTGAATGGCTTCTATCACGGCACGGACGCCGAAAATCATTTCACTGTTATCAACCATATATGGGTATTTACTATTTGACGATTTACTATTTACTATTTGATACTTCCAGCAATGCTCTGGCATTGTTCAGTGCGGCTTCGGTCAGCTTAGCACCACTCAGCATATGGGCTATTTCTTCCACGCGTTCATCGTCGGTCAGACGACGGATGTGACTGTTTGTTTCCGTCTCGTTGTCCTGCTTGTACACCTTGTAATGGGCGCGTCCACGGGCAGCAATCTGGGGTAGATGGGTAATGCTGATTACCTGGCGGTCCTGCTCGCCCATCTCCTGCATGATATCCGCCATGCGGTCGGCTATCTCGCCGGAGACTCCGGTATCTATTTCGTCGAATACAATGGTAGGAAGCTTGACGGCACCGGCTATCATTGCTTTGATGGAGAGCATGACGCGGGCTATTTCACCACCCGAAGCTACGGAGGAGACGCTTTGCAATGCCCCGTTCTTATTCGCGGAAAACAAGAAGTTCACAGTATCCGCCCCGTGTATGCCCGGCTCTTTGCGGGCACCTATCTCTACCTGGAAACGGACATTGGGCATGCCCAACGGAACCAGCCGCGCAGCCATCTGCTTCTCCACTTCACGGGCAGCGGCAGTACGCGCCTTGGTGAGGACGGCAGCCTGCTTTTTCACCTTATTATATAAAGCGTCGCAACGCGCTTTCAGTTCCTCGATGTGCTCGTCGGACGAAGTGATGGCTGAGAGTTTGGCGGCGTATTCATCCGTCAGCGCCAGAAGTTCGCCGACAGTGGAAACGCGGTGCTTCTGTTGGAGCGTATAAATCAGGTTCAGACGTTCGTTCACTTCATCCAGACGTTCGGGGTTGAACTCTATTTCATCCTCCTTACCCGACACTTCCTGCGAAATATCCTTCAACTCGATATAAGTGCTTTCCATGCGTTCGGCAAGTTCCCCGGCAACCGGATAAACCCTCTGCAGGCCGAGCATCGTGTTCAGGCATTCCTTCAGCCCAGACAACAAGCCTCCTTCGTCCGAGTAGAGCGTCTGCCCTACCCGATAGAGTCCGGCCTTTATCTCTTCCGCATGGCTCAGCGTATCTGCCTCTTGCTCCAGCTCCTCCTGCTCACCGGCAGACAAGTGTGCCTCTTCCAACTGTTCCAGTTGGAAACGGATATAGTCTTCGTCCGACTTGTCCTGATTGGCACGGGCAACAAGGGCCTCCAAATCCTGCTGTGCCTGCTTCCATGCTCCGAAGATATGCTGGTAAGCAGACAAGGCCTCTTCGTTATGCGACAAGATGTCCAGTACATTCAACTGAAATCCTTCCTTGTTCAGCAATAGGTTCTGATGCTGGGAATGCACGTCAATCAGCTGTTCTCCCAACTCCTTCATCTGAGCCAATGAAGCAGGCGTGTCATTGATGAATGCCCGGCTCTTGCCCGAAGCGGACACCTCGCGGCGCAGGATGCATTCTTCCTCGTACTCCAACTCATTCTCCTCAAAGAAAGGCTGCATACCGTAAGCGGAAATATCAAAACGGGCCTCGATAATGCACTTCGAAGCTCCTACACGAATGGCTTTCACATCGGCACGCTGTCCCAGCAGCAGACCGATGGCACCCAGAATAATGGATTTTCCAGCACCGGTCTCACCCGTTATCACCGAGAAACCGCTGCTGAAGCTGATATCGAGCTTTTCAATAAGCGCATAATTCTGTATGTAAAGCGAACGCAACATAAGGATATTGACGATTTGACTATTTACTATTTACTATTTAAATCTTTCACCAGACGGTCTACGATGTCGGCAGCCACTTCGGCTTTGGACTTCAAGGGGTAGTCCGTCTTTCCCTGGTGGTCTATGATACTGATTTTATTGGTATCGCAACGAAAACCGGCTCCCTTGTCGTTCAGGGAGTTCAGCACGATGAAGTCCAGATTCTTGCGGTTGAGCTTGTCTTCCGCATTCATCTGCTCGTTATGAGTCTCAAGGGCAAAGCCTACGAGGAGGCGCCGTTGGTGCTCTGTATCGTTCTTCAGATTGCCTAAGAAAGCGGCTATGTCGCGGGTAGGTTTCAAGTTCAAACTCATCTCCCCGGTCTTTTCGCGCTTGATTTTCTCATCCGCCACTTGTTCGGGGGTGTAGTCTGCCACGGCAGCCGTCAAGATGGCGGCATCGGCATGGACAAAGGCGGCGGATGCAGCCTCGAACATCTCCTGCGCCGACTCTACCGCATGGTACTGGTGCATCGGGAAGTAAGTGCCTTGCTGCACCGGACCGGCAATCAGTATCACCTTGGCCCCTCTGGCGGTACATTCATCTGCCAGGGCAAGTCCCATCTTGCCGGAAGAATAGTTGCCGATGAAGCGTACCGGGTCTATCTTCTCATAAGTAGGTCCTGCGGTTATCATCACTGTCTTGCCCACCAGGTCGCCCTCTTTGGCAGCAAAGTACATTTCCAGGTGGCGGATGATATTCTCCGGCTCCTCCATACGGCCTTTCCCCACCAGATGGCTGGCGAGTTCTCCCGTAGCAGGTTCTATGATGTGGTTTCCATAAGAGCGGAGTGTATCCAGATTCTTTTGGGTGGAAGGATGGGCATACATGTCCAGGTCCATGGCAGGCGCCACAAACACCGGAGCTTTGGCGGAGAGATAGGTGGTAATCAGCATATTGTCTGCCACGCCATTCGCCATCTTGCCGATGGTGGAAGCCGTAGCCGGGGCTATCAGCATGGCATCTGCCCACAGACCGAGGTCCACATGGCTGTTCCAGGTGCCATCGCGTTGGGCAAAGAACTCACTGATAACCGGTTTGCTGGTCAGGGCAGAGAGCGTGATAGGGGTAATAAATTCTTTTCCGGCAGGCGTAATGACCACCTGCACCTCTGCACCACGCTTAATCAGTCCGCGAATAATATAGCATGCTTTATAGGCGGCAATGCTGCCCGTAATGCCCAATACTATTTTCTTCCCTTTCAGTATATTTGCCATTTATTTCTGAGTCATTTCACGCAGACGTATCTTGGTCAGCGTGGCTTTGGTATTCAGGGTAAAATCACTGTTCAGAATCCAGCTGTAATAGCCGGGATCGCGCTTCAGGACATCGGATACCGACATGCCCTTGTACTTGCCGAAGTTGAATACTTCCACACCTTTGTCATCGTAGACCATACGACCGGCAAAGTCCACATTCTTGTTGAAGCTGGAATAGTCGGCAAGGAAAGCCACGTCATTCTGCAACTCCGGATAGCGGTCCAACTGCGACATCAGCACCTCGTAGGTGGCACGTGTATCAGCCTCTGCCGTATGGGCGTCTTCCAAATTCTTGCCGCAATAGAATTTATAGGCAGCAGACAGCGTGCGTTGCTCCATCTTGTGGAAAATGACCTGCACGTCCACAAACTTGCGGCGGCTCATGTCAATGTCCACACCGGCACGAAGGAACTCTTCCGCCAGGACGGGGATATCAAAACGGTTGGAGTTGAAGCCCGCCAAGTCGCATCCTTCAATGTCATTGGCAATGTTGCGCGCCACTTCCTTGAATGTGGGGCAGTCGGCTATATCGGCATCGTAGATGCCATGAACGGCAGATGCTTCGGCAGGAATGGGCATTTCGGGGTTGATACGCATGGTTTTGGACTCCTCATTCCCGTTGGGATATACCTTGAGGTAACAGATTTCGACAATTCGGTCTGAGTTGATATTGGTACCCGTAGTCTCCAAATCAAAAAAGACTATCGGATTTTTCAGATTCAATTTCATTGTTTTTTCGTTTTATAAGCTCTGGCTATGAGCTATAAATTATAAGTTTAACTTACAAGCCACGAGCTACAAGTACCGTGCGGCATAATTGCGCAGCCACTTGTAGCTCGTAGCTCATAATCCGATTGCTAATATTCATCAGTCATTCAGCATCATCGGCATCAGCAGCATCAGCAAGTCTTCGTTCTCTTCCTGCTCTACCGGAATGATGACACCTGCACGTGAAGGATCTGCCAGTTCGATAACGATTTCATCGGCAGAAATGTTATTCAGAATGTCAATCAGGAAAGTGGACTTGAAACCGATGCTCATCGGATTGCCCGCATATTGGCAAACCAGTGTTTCTTCGGCCGATGTAGAGAAGTCGATGTCCTGTGCGGAGATGACAATCAGATTCTCCTGCATACGGAGCTTGATAAGGCTGCTTGCCTGCGAAGAGAAGATGGACACGCGGCGCAAAGCACCGAGCAGTTGCAGGCGGTCTACCGTCACTTTATAAGGGTTGTTCTGCGGAATCACAGAGTTGTAGTTGGGATAGCGTCCTTCGATGAGACGGCACACCATGCGGTAGCTTTCCAGTGTGAACACAGCGTTGCGTTCGTCGAACTCGATAGTCACCATGCCTTGTTCTTTCGGCAGCAGGTTCTTCATCAACGAAGCCGGCTTCTTGGGCAGGATAAAGGCGGCACGTTCGTTACCTTTGGCAGCCAGTGTCTTGCAGCGCACCAGCTTATGACCGTCTGATGCCACCATCGTGATGTCCTCCGTTGTGATATCGAAATAGATACCGTTCATCACGGGACGAAGCTCGTCATCAGCCGTGGCAAACACAGCACGGTTGATGCCACCCAGCAACACTTGCGCATCCATTTCCACACGTACGGCATTGTCGCCCAGCATGGCGGACTGCGGAAACTCGTCCGCATTCTGCCCCATCAGGCTGTATTTACCGTTCTGATACTGTACCGTGATTTCAAGGGAATCCGTATTGATTTCAAAAGTCAACGGTTGTTCGGGAATTTCCTTCAAAGCGTCCAAAAGGGTTTTGGCTGTGACGGCAAAATGGCCGTCCATATCACTTTCATTCACTTCGACCGTAGTGACCATCGTCGTTTCACTGTCGGAAACAGTTGCAGACAAGGTTCCGTCTTGCAGTTCAAAGAGGAAACAATCCAAAATAGGCAACGCATTCTTCGAATTAATCACACGGCTGATAGCCTGCAAATGACTGGAGAGCGCAGTACTCGAAACGATAAATTTCATATCTTCTGTATATTTAAGTTTTTTATTTTGCTAACGTCTTAGAAACCGTTTTTATCTTTTTCAAACTGACGGACAAAGTTAAAAAAAGAATTCCCTACGACAAAGAAATAGCAAGAAAAAACAGCCGAATATTCGTCTCATATTCCTAAAAAATTGTAACTTCGCCGCATCATTTAAAAAGAAAACAATGGAATTTACAGGAAAAATCATCGCTATACTCCAGCCCAGAGGCGGAGTTTCCAAGTCAGGTAACGAATGGAAATCACAAGAATATGTGATTGAAGACCATGGCCAATATCCGCGCAAAATGTGTTTTGACGTATTTGGAGCGGACAAAATCGAACAGTTCAATATTCAGATGGGCGAAGAGCTGACAGTATCTTTTGATGTAGATGCACGCCAATGGCAAGACCGTTGGTTCAACAGTATTCGCGCATGGAAGGTAGAACGCGTAAGCACTGCCGCACCCGCTCCGGGCGCTCCCGTTCCGCCGCCGGCTCCCACTGCCGCACCGGAATTCCTCGCAGGGGATGCAAAGGATGACCTGCCGTTCTAAGAATATGTTATAACTCACCACAGATTGCACAGATTAACACAGTTTATTCTAGAATTTTGATAATCAAGAATTTTTAGCTGTTTTAATCTGTGCAATCTGTGGTGAGTGTGTATTTTGACTTTCCTCGTGCTTATTTTCCCTCAGCACTCTACAGAATGACCGATTAATCACCCTTTATAAAGCAATACGATATTCGGATAAACCACCCCTTCTGTACAAGTGAATTGTACTGCAAGCATGAAATGACGGAAGAAGTTGGATTGACGGAAGAAGAAGTTCGGTATCAGACGCACATACGTTTCAGGCTGGCTCAGCATCATCTCCATATCCACCATCATCACAAAATTATATATGGGTGAAAGACTGCCTATACCCTCTTCGTACACCGGTGTTCCGTCTAACACATCTCCACTCTCCACCGCCTCAATATAGGCCGAAAGGCTCAGTGCATCGGGAGCCAGCAACAGACTACCCCGATAGAAACAGGCAAAGGTATAAAGGGCAGACTCCGTGATGCCCGTCAGCTGGGTGAGCAGCGTGTTACGGGGCAACACATATTTAGGGAACTTCCTTGCTTTGGGATACAACGAATTATTTGAAACCACCTTCGGCATAAGCGGAGCATCCTCTTCCTTGGGGGTACTGTAAAGCAGAGACTGCAAGCGGCGTTCCGCTGCCAGTTCATCCTTGAGAGGGATACACATCACGGCGCAAGGCAGCTTGTCCAACGTGTCTTTAGACTGGAACAAGCAAGACATCACGCTCTCGCCCGCATGCTCATTCAAGTAAGCAATCCACTCCTCGTCGCGCTGCTTGATATAGTCTGAATAGGTGGCCTTGGCATACTCCTGACTGGCAGTAAAGCCAAACCAGGAATTTCTGTCAGACATTGCCCAGCGATCGTAAAAAAAAGTGGAAGACGGAAGCAGAGCCCCGGAAAATCCGTCCTCTACCGGCTGCTGCACCCGCAAGGCATTGATAAACGTCTGTGTGGAATCCGACCCATGGCTGATGCCGGAGCAATAAATGGCATCTTCATTGAACTTCATGTCAAACTCCGCCCAACTGCCCAGCTGCGTCTGCGAACGGATACCGTCCGTAGGCTTCCCCATATCCACTCCTTTCATACGCACATAGACCGTGGCAGCCACGTTACTCTGCTTGCCCGCGTACATAGTGCGGAAAGAAGGGAGGTTCATCAGGGACTTTTTGCTGCGCCGCGCATCAATCACATGTTCTATCAAACGCTTCTGGAAACTTACAACCAGAAAATCGGGAGTGAAGTAGGCAGCCAGGAAACGACCGTCTGCCATGGGATAGATACGTATCTCCTCTCCCTTGTAATCGAAATACTTAGAAGGAAACGAACTGGAGCAGTACTTCTCCACAAAAGACTCCACCAACTCATAATCACCCGAACCCAAACTACAATACAATACTTGGTTCATCGGTGTATCCGGCTCGTGAAAGCTAATCAGCATCTTGTTCATCTGTTTACTCAGTCCATGCGGAGTATCCTCCACCAAAGTATACAAATATTTCTTCAAGTAAACAAAAAGCTCCGATACGTATAGAAAATGATTGTCTTTGCTGCAATTCAGTTCATTGATATCTTCCACGAGGTCTGCCATACGGTCAGTTTCGAGTATGGCTGTGGCATCTTGAGGCACCAAAGTATAAAGATTGAAATCCTGCCGGTTCTCCACCGAATTCAACCGCAGGAAGGAATACACGCCAAAACCGGTACATAGCAGCACTATGGACACAACGACAGCTATCTGTATGAGGAGTCGGAGTTTCATGGCATTTATTCATCAACTTTTGGCAAAAATAGCATTTTCTACTAATAAAACAAAACAAATGTTTCAAAAAGTTTAGAAATCTATTTCAAGTCCATCGTAGGCAAAGTGTACATGGGGTGGCAGCTGCTTTTCGATGTCGGCATGAAGCCCTGCATGATGGCTCATATGGATGAAATAGGTCTCTTTGGCACCAATACGTCCGGCAGCCTCCAACGCCTCCGAAATACTCTGGTGCGTAGGATGCGGCTTTGGCCGTAAAGCATTCATTACCAAAACGTCCAAGCCCTTCAATTGTTCATAAGATTCCTCAGGCATCATGTGCATATCCGTGATATATCCCAGCCGGCCGCCAATGCGGTAGCCCAGGATGGGAAGCCTGCCGTGCATCACCCGTAAAGGCAGCACTTCCGTCCGGTTGATGTGGAACACCTGCCCCGCCTCCACTTCCTGCAGATAGATACGCGGAACTCCCGGATATACCTTATCGACAAAGCAGTAAGGCATCCTTGCCCGCAGATGGGCAGCAGTGTAGGCATCGGAATAGATAGGGATATCGGCAAAACGGCCGAACGGGCGCAAATCATCCAGACCGCCCACATGGTCATAGTGTTCGTGTGTCACCAGTACGCCGTCTATCTTCTCAAAAGAAGAGGCGCGCAGCATCTGTTCCCTGAAGTCAGGACCACAATCTATCAATATCACCGCATCATCCGTATGCAGCAGGGATGACGCACGCAAGCGGTTGTCCCGCGGGTCAGTGGAAGTGCAGACCGGACAAGTACAGCCTATCTCAGGCACACCGGTCGAAGTTCCGCTTCCTAATATTCTGAGTTTTCCCATTGACTAAATCAAATAAATTTCTAAAATCAGGTTATATACAACGATGTTTGGGTGTGTCAAAACTCTCTTACTATTTTATCAAACAAACTTCCGGGTGAATATCAATGCCGAATTTCTCGCGGACAGAAGCCCGCACGGCATCCGAAAGAGCAACAATATCCGCTCCCGTGGCACCACCCGAGTTCACCAGTACCAACGCCTGCCGGCCGTGCACCGCAGCAGGCCCCAGCGCCTTCCCTTTCCAGCCACACCGGTCTATCATCCAGGCAGCCGGTATCTTTACCCGGCCGGCATCCACATCATAGTGGGGCATATCCGGATATTCCCGTTGCAAAGACTCGAACTGCCGACGCGGCACGATGGGGTTCATAAAAAAACTACCCGCATTGCCCAGCACCCTCGGGTCGGGCAACTTGCTTTGACGGATGTCTATAATCACGCGGCGCAAAGTTTCCAGATTCAGCACCGGATATTTCTCCAGCTCCTGCCGGATAGTACCGTAATCCAATGTATAATGTTCCCGTTTACTCAAGCAGAAGTTCACGTAAGTCACAAACACGGCCTTCATCTCCGGTTGCTTAAACAAGCTCTTTCTGTAGGAGTAGCCGCATTCATCCACCCCGTAGATACGCTTCTCCCTTGCCATATTTATGGTTTCCACGGATGTTATCAGGTCCTTTACTTCCACACCATAAGCACCGATATTCTGTACTGCACTTGCCCCGACCTCACCCGGTATCAGCGAAAGGTTCTCGGCACCATACCAATGTCGTTTCACACACCAAGCCACAAAATCGTCCCATACCACACCAGCACCCACACGCACCCACACGTGCTCCTCATCCTCTGACGTCACCTCCAGGCCACCGATACGTGAATGCAGCACCGTGCCTTCATAATCCTTGATAAAGAGCAGGTTGCTCCCTCCACCGATATGCAGCCAGGGCGCAACGACCTGTCCTGCCGCAATCAGCTCCCGCAGTTCATCCTCCGAACCGTATTCCAGAAATCTTGCAGCAGTAACGTCAATTCCAAATGTATTGGGTATCTTCCTCAAACCTTTCCTCCTTTATTTTAAATGCTCGTGTCTTCATATTTGTACAGCTCCCATCCCTTACTGCGTTTGCGGAAATAGAAGATATTGGAGTATCCGTTGCCTATGCCATTTACCTTCAGTATTTTGGTGTCCGACAAGTCCTCATTCTTCTGTCCGTAATTGATATTAGACAGTCTGTCGGCAGGCATTACCGGACGAAAGGCATACCACTGGTCCACATCCAAAGTAGTTTCCAGAATAGAAAACTCGTCATCAGGGTCTATGGTGATGAATTGTAGCGGATGGCTGATATGCTTGCTCTGATAGACACTGTCCGTCACAAAACGGGTATAGAATTCCACGAAGTCCTCATTTTCGCCTTTCTCCATCTCGCGCAGGTTGATGGCTTCGAGCATCCACATTCCCCGCTTCTTCTCAAAATAATAACGCTTCATCATACGCGTTTTCAAGAAAATCCACTCCACTTGTACCGATGTCAGCGTAGTATCGCCCACCATGTCCATATCCTCTTCCTTATCAAAAAGCAAGGTGTAATAGTTCTGCTTGGTAAACAGATAATCGTGCTTCCAGAAGTCCGCCTCTATCTTCAGCGGAGTGTCACGGTCATAATAGGGCAAAGGAAATACCGTCCTCTGCCTTTGCAGAGCATCATCCGAAGCATAATTGAAGATAAAATCATCAAACAGCTCGTCTGCCTCCATCGGCTTCGGTTCTTCCTTCACTTCTGCTTCCAGCAGCGTATCGGCCTTGTGACCGGCCGAATCCACCATTTCCGTAATGGTAGCAAAGGGATCCATTTTCGCCTTTTTGTTTCCACACGAAATCAAAAAGGCGAGTAACAAAAATCCCAATAAAAGTTTTTTCATTCTTTACGGACCGCTTACGGTCACTTGTTTAATTTAGCCCTTAATTTCTCAAGCATGTCTACGGTCATGGACTCCAGGTCGTACTGCGGCATCCAGTCCCATTCCTCGCGTGCACAAGAGTCATCCAGAGAGTCGGGCCAGCTGTCGGCAATGGCCTGCTTCAGCGGATCAATCTCGTATGCCATCTCAAAATCAGGCATATGCTTCTTAATTTCCTGATAAATCTGTTCTGGGTCAAAACTCATGGAGGCGATGTTGAAGGCGTTGCGGTGCTTCAGCCTTGCCGGTGCCGCTTCCATCAGCGAGATGGCCGCGTTCAGTGCGTCGGGCATATACATCATATCCATATACGTGCCGGCCTTCACCGGACATACGAATTTTTCTCCCTTCACGGCAGAGTAGAAGATATCCACCGCATAGTCCGTAGTGCCGCCACCCGGAGGGGTCACGTTCGAAATGATTCCCGGAAAACGTACCGAGCGTGTATCCACACCATATTTTGTATAGTAATAGTCACTCAACAATTCAGTCGTCACTTTTGTCACGCCATACATGGTACGCGGACGCTGGATAGTGTCCTGCGGTGTCTTTACATGAGGCGTGGCTTCGCCGAACGAGCCGATGGAACTCGGGGTAAACACGGCACAATTGTACTCGCGCGCCACTTCCAGCACATTCCACAACCCGTCGATACCGATTTTCCAAGCCATGGCCGGACGGCTTTCGGCAACTACCGAGAGCAAGGCGGCCAGATTGTAGATAGTATCAATCTTGAACTGACGCGCCACCACCTCGATGGACTGACGGTCTGTCACGTCGGCAATGGCCGAAGGGCCGGATGCTTTCAATTCTCCCTTGGGCATAGCACTCGGAATGTATCCTGCCACAACATGGTCATCGCCATAACGTTTGCGCAACTCCAGCGTGAGTTCCGACCCAATCTGTCCGGTAGCTCCAATTACCAAAATATTCTTCATACGAGTTATTTATAAGGTTTCGTTATTATATATGGTGCAAATATACATACTTTTTTTTCATATTTCTGCCATATTGATATTGTTTATTCCAAGAAAAATGATGTTCTTTGTGGGAAATGTAATGACAACGTATTACCTAAAAAATAAAATGCTATGTACGGTAAAATGAAAGACCATCTCAGCAAGACACTTGCTGAAATAAAAGAAGCCGGACTCTACAAGGAAGAGCGACTGATTGAGAGTGCACAACAAGCTGCCATCAGCGTAAAAGGCAAAGAGGTGCTGAACTTCTGTGCCAACAATTACCTGGGACTGTCCAACCACCCGCGGCTGATTGCCGCCGCCCAGCAGATTATGGAACGCCGCGGATACGGCATGTCGTCCGTACGCTTCATCTGCGGAACGCAGGACATCCACAAGGAGCTGGAAGCAGCCATCTCCGACTACTTCAAGACTGAAGACACCATTCTCTACGCCGCTTGTTTCGACGCCAATGGCGGTGTGTTCGAGCCCCTCTTCACCGAGGAAGACGCCATCATCTCGGACTCCCTAAACCATGCTTCCATCATTGACGGCGTACGCCTCTGCAAAGCCAAACGCTATCGCTACGCCAATGCCGACATGGCCGACCTGGAAAGATGCCTGCAGGAAGCCCAGGCACAGCGTTTCCGTATCGTGGTTACAGACGGGGTATTTTCCATGGACGGCAACGTTGCCCCGATGGACCGGATTTGCGACCTTGCCGAGAAATACGACGCGCTGGTCATGGTGGACGAATCACACTCCGCCGGCGTGGTAGGCCCTACGGGACACGGCGTAAGCGAACAATACGGCACCTACGGACGCGTGGACATCTATACCGGAACCTTGGGCAAAGCCTTTGGCGGCGCTTTGGGAGGATTCACTACCGGACGCAAGGAAATCATCGACCTGCTGCGCCAACGCAGCCGTCCGTACCTCTTCTCCAACTCATTGGCTCCGGGCATCATCGGCGCCAGCCTCGAGGTATTCAAGATGCTCAAAGAGAGCAATGCCCTGCATGACAAACTGCTGGAAAACGTGAACTACTTCCGCGACAAGATGACCGCCGCCGGTTTCGACATCAAGCCGACACAAAGCGCCATCTGCGCCGTCATGCTGTATGATGCCAAACTCTCCCAGATTTATGCCACCCGCATGCAGGAAGAAGGCATCTACGTCACCGGCTTCTACTACCCCGTAGTGCCCAAAGACCAGGCACGCATCCGCGTACAAATCTCTGCCGGACACGAAAAGGAGCATCTGGACAAATGTATCGCTGCATTTATTAAAGTGGGGAAAGAGCTGGGAGTGCTGAAATGAGTGATGAGTTATGAGTTATAAGTTATTTGCTTGTGCTTTCCCTTGCGGATATAAGCCCTTCATCAACAAATAACTCACAACTTATAACTCATAACTAAAAAAAAATCCCGCGACTAAAATTAGCCGCGGGATTTTTTTAGTTTCTCTCTTATCTGCGTTCTCCCAGTTTTGAGTCAACGAAGAAGATTCCGGCATCACCGGCTTTCTTTATCATATCTACAATGCCGTCGGCAGTAGCTTCTTCTTCTACCTGCTCGCGCACGAATCCCCAAAGGAAGTCTTGTGTAGCCTTATCTTTTTCGGCAGAGGCAACATCTACCAATTCATCAATCATTTTGGAAACACGGCGTTCGTGCTGGGCTACCTGCTCGAACACTTCCAGTGGAGTACCGAAGTCATTGGGAACAACATCAATCTTGTCCAGTTTGGCCTTACCGCCACGCTTGATGATATAAGAAGCCATTTCGCAAGCATGAGCTTTTTCTTCAGAAGCCTGCTTCTTCAACCAGGAAGCCATGCCGTTATAACCTTCTTTCTCCATATAGAAAGACATTGCCAGATAAAGGTTGGAAGACCACATCTCAGCCGTAATCTGCTCATTAATTGCATTCTGTAATTTTTCTGTAATCATAATCGTATTTATTTAAATTGAAATCATTACAAAAGTAACAAGAAACCTTAAAAGTTGTTCACGCAATAACATTTTTTATATAAAAACAGAAGCCTTGGTATAATAAATGCTTCGCCATTCATGCAACGCATCTCCAGCCTCTCTATACCAGCTCGTCCGACGTATATCCTTGAGGCAGCTCACGGCAGTTATAGCCCGAAGCCATAATTTCGCCATAAGCCCCTGCCGAACGGAGGGCGATAAGGTCGCCACGCTTCACCCCATTCAAATCAATAGCCTTACCGAATACATCAGAAGACTCGCAGATGGGCCCTACGACATCATAAACCTGAACCGGCGCATCCGAAGTGATATTCTCTATCTTATGGAACGCTTGGTAGAGTGCCGGACGAATCAAATCCGTCATGCCGGCATCCAGAATGGCAAACTGCTTGTTGGTGCCCTGCTTCACATAAAGCACCTGCGAAATCAATGAACCGCATTGTCCCACTACCGCACGTCCCAGCTCGAAGTGGAGCGTCTGGTGGGGACGGAGTTTCAGATGGCTGTTGTAAGTCTCGAAGTAGCTTTTGAAGTCGGGTATCGGCTGACGGTTGGGGTGACCGTAGTCAATGCCGAGTCCGCCCCCCACATTGACGTGCTCGATGCGGATATGGCGAGCTTCCAGCTTATCCTGCAATTCGTTGACGCGGTTACACAAAGCCACGAAATCGCCCATATCCAATATTTGGGAACCGATGTGGAAATGCAGTCCGATGAATCTCAGGTTCTTCATATTCTGCGCAATGTCTATCACATGGTCCATATCCTGCATGCTGATACCAAACTTGTTTTCGGCCAGCCCAGTGGTAATATTGGCATGGGTATGGGCACCTACATTGGGATTGATACGGAAAGCCACATTGGCCACCTTACCTTTAGCGGCAGCCAGCTCGTTGATAATCTCCAGCTCGGGGACAGACTCCACATTAAAGCAGAAAATGTCATAATCCAGCCCCAGATTGATTTCCCAATCAGCCTTGCCCACCCCTGCAAAAACAATCTTGCCAGTGGGAAAACCTGCCTTGATGGCTGCACGGATTTCACCGCCACTTACACAGTCGGCACCCAAGCCGTTCTCGCGGATAATGGCAAGCACCTTGGGATTGGCATTGGCCTTCACAGCATAATGCACCGAATAGTTGCCATATCGGGCAGCTTCCGTACGGATGCACGAAAGTGTGTCGCGCAAGACCTTTGTGTCGTAGTAATAGAAGGGAGTACGCAATTCGCGGAATTTATGGATAGGGAATGTTCCTTTCATATAATAATCGTAATCTTTGTTTAGTTTAAAAAAAGGAAGATGAAAGAGGTGTCTACAAATAATTTTTCAGACGCAGATGACGCAGATTACACAAATAGGAAGCAAAAAGAATCTGCGTCATCTGTGTAATCTGCGTCTGAAAAATATCAAGAGTTATTCCTCATTGAACAGCGCATCACTGAGTGACTGCAACGCTGCCTTCTTGTCGCACTCGCGGATGAGGAAAGAGATATTATAGTTGCTACCACCGAAAGAAATCATACGTACCGGTATGTCGCGCATGGCATCCAATGCCTTGGCTTCGAAACCGACGTTTTCCCATTCGAGGTCGCCCACCACGCAGATGATGCACATGTCCTTGTCCACCGTCACTGTGCCATACTTCTTCAAGTCATCCAGAATTTCATTGAGATGCTTCACATTATCGATAGATACGGACACACCCACTTCTGAAGTACAAATCATATCGATGGAAGTCTGGTAGCTCTCGAATATCTCGAAAACCTTACGCAAGAATCCGTGAGCAAGCAACATGCGGCTGGATTTTATCTTGATGGCCGTAATGTTGTCCTTGGCAGCCACCGCCTTAATCTTACCCTTCTCCGTATCATTGGAAATCAGCGTACCCGGAGCAGTGGGGTCCATCGTATTGAGCAGACGGACGGGGATATTGGCATACTTGGCAGGCTGGATGCAGGTAGGGTGCAGAATCTTGGCACCGAAGTATGCCAGCTCGGCGGCCTCTTCGAAATGCAGATGACGCACCGGCGCAGTCTTGTCCACAATACGGGGGTCGTTGTTGTGCATGCCGTCGATATCCGTCCAAATCTGGATTTCGGAAGCGTTGATGGCAGCACCAATCAGCGAAGCCGTATAGTCGCTTCCGCCACGCTGCAGATTGTCTATCTCGCCGTAGGCGTTGCGGCAGATGTACCCCTGAGTGATATAAATCTCAGCATCCGGATGCAGTTCCAGCTGAACCTGGAGCTTGTCCTTGATATAGACCGGATCGGGCTCGGCATTCTTGTCCGTACGCATGTATTCTAAAGCCGGAAGCAACACAGACTTCACGCCGCATTCCTGCAGATAGTAGTTCATCATGGCGGTGGAAATCAACTCGCCCTGAGCCAACACCACTTTCTCCTCAAACAGAGTGAAGAGGTCTTTGGTATAAGAACGGATATAGTCAAAATGTGATTTGATGAGTTCCAGGCCTTTCTGTTTATACTCCGGAGTAGCAAAGAGTTCATCAATGTGCTGGCGATATTTACTTTCCAGCTTGTTGATAATCTCGTTGGCACCTTCCGGATTCTTCTTGTACAGATAGTCCGAAATCTCAACCAATGTGTTTGTGGTACCCGACATGGCAGAGAGAACCACAATCTTACGTTCACCATCGGTAATCAATTTGGCCACTTCCTTCATTCGCTGAGCCGAACCTACTGAAGTACCTCCAAACTTTAAAACTTTCATTTTCGTTCCTGTATTAATTAGTTTATAGTTACAAGCTACGAGCTACAAGTAGGCAGCTGCGGAGCTTTATCGTTAATTTCTGTTCTTTATAAGAATCAGTAGTTAGAGATAACTACTTAACTACTAATCATTGGTTATTGCAGGGGCGTATTCTGCTGTAACATCAGTCATCAGATGGTCTGCGCACCGGTACACCTTGCCGGGAAACTCTCGCAGCAGCTGCAGGTTGTGCGTGGTCATCACCACCAGTGCGCCGGCTTCACTGATGCCGTGCAGAAGTTCTGCAATGGCATGTCCGGTTTCCGAATCCAGGTTTCCGGTAGGCTCATCCGCAAGGATTATCTCCGGAGAGTTGAGCACTGCACGCGCAATCACAATGCGCTGTTGCTCACCACCCGACAGTTCATTAGGCAGCTTATATCCTTTGTTGCTCATCCCCACCAGGTTCAACACCTCTTCTATTTTGTCCTTAATCTCCCCTTTGCTCTTCCAACCGGTAGCACGGAGAACAAATTCAAGGTTGTCGTACACCGTACGGTCTGTCAGCAACTGGAAGTCCTGGAATACGATTCCCAGCTTGCGGCGCAACTGCGGGATGTGCTTACGCTTAATATGGAGCATGTCATACCCCAATACTTCAGCCTCGCCCGATGCAATATCCAGTTCGCCATAGAAAGTCTTGAGCAGGCTCGTCTTGCCGGAGCCCACTTTACCTACCAGGTACACGAACTCCCCTTTGTGAAGTTCCAAATTCACATCGTTCAGTACGCACAACTCCTGCTGGTGTATCTCTACGTCCGTATATCTTATCAGCGCCTCGCCCACCCCCATTTTAATTATTAATTTTTAATTACTTAATGTTTCTTCCACGTCGCACTGTGACGTTCCTCCAATTCACGCGCAAGGTCTTCAATGCGGTATCCTTTGGATGTGAGCAGCACGATGAGGTGATACAACAAATCAGCTCCTTCATAAATCAGGCGTTCGTCCGTACCGTTGCAAGCCTCAATGACGGTTTCCACAGCCTCTTCGCCTACCTTCTGTGCCATTTTGTTGATACCGGACTGGAAAAGACTGGTCGTATAGGAACCTTCGGGCATTTCATCATAACGCTTACAGATGAAATCCTGAAGAAGCTTTAGAAACATAACCGGCTGTTCGTTCTTCTCACCCCAGCAAGTATCTGTACCGGTATGGCAAACCGGGCCTACGGGATGTACCTGCACCAGTAACGTATCCCGGTCACAGTCTTCCTTCATGGAAACCACATTCAGGAAGTTGCCACTCTCCTCGCCTTTCGTCCAAAGGCGGTTCTTGGTACGGCTGAAGAAAGTCACCTTTCCAGTTTCCACCGTCTTGTCATAAGCCTCCTTGTTCATGAAGCCAAGCATCAGCACCTTAGCGGTATCTGCATCTTGTATAATCGCCGGAACGAGTCCGTTCATCTTGTCAAAATCCATTCTATTTACGATTTAGCTATTTACTATTTACGATTGATATTACTTTAAGTGACTGGAGACTTATGATTTGCTTGAGTAATCCCAATCGTAAATCGTAAATCGTCCAATCGTAAACTCACCTTCATCTTCTCATCGCAATTCCTTGGGCACAAAGATACGATTTTAATTCGGGAATTTTGATTTCTCCGAAATGAAAAACACTGGCTGCCAGGGCAGCATCTGCTTTTCCCTGCAAAAAGACGTCACGAAAATGTTCTTTGGCACCTGCCCCTCCCGATGCAATGATGGGGATGGACAATCCGTCGGCAAGGCTGGAAAGCGCTTCATTGGCATAACCGGTCTTGACACCGTCGTGATTCATGCTGGTGAACAATATCTCGCCCGCACCACGTTCCTGGGCTTCTTTTGTCCACGCAAACAGTTCCTTATCCGTTTCCACACGACCACCGTTCAAGTAGCATCGCCATCCCTTCTCTGTCTGTTTGGCATCAACTGCCAGTACACAAACCTGAGAACCGAAGTTCTTCGCAATCTCGTCTATCAATCCGGGACGGCGGATAGCTGAGGAATTGATGGAGATTTTATCGGCACCTGCATTCAGTAGCCTATCCACGTCACCCAGTTCATGAATGCCTCCACCTACAGTAAAAGGAATGCTGATATTCGCAGCTATGCGTTTCACCAATTCAGTGAAAGTCTTACGGCCTTCAAAACTGGCTGTGATGTCGAGAAAAACCAGTTCGTCGGCACCCTGCTCACTATAAGCACGCGCCAGTTCTACCGGGTCGCCGGCCTGGCGGAGGTTCACGAAATTGGTACCTTTCACTGTCTGCCCATCTTTAATGTCGAGGCAAGAAATGATTCTTTTTGCTAACACGGCGGTTTGAGTTATAAGTTATGAGTTATAAGTGATTAATTTTCACCTTTCAACTAACAAAATTTTCCAGTTCTTTGAAGGTGATGCGGCCTTCGTACAGAGCCTTACCGAAAATAACGGCAGGTATGCCGACAACTTCCAAATGGCGTATATCATCGGCACAGCTTACGCCTCCACTTGCTATCAGATAGAGTTCAGGATGGTGCTCCAGTATCTCCTTATACAACGCTATCGATGGTCCTTGCAGCATTCCGTCACAACTGATATCAGTACAGATAACCTTACGGACCCCCTTCTCTACATAGTCTTTCAAGAACGGAAACAGTTCGCAGCCACTCTCATCCTTCCAACCATTGACGGCTATTTTATGCTCTTTCACATCAGCGCCAAGAATAATTTTCTCGGAACCATACATTTGAAGCCATTTGCAGAACAATTCGGGATTCTTCACAGCAATGCTGCCACCGGTCACCATCTGCGCACCGTTCTCAAAAGCTATCACCAAATCTTCATCACTCTTCACCCCACCTCCAAAATCAATAATAAGAGACGTACGCACAGCTATCTGTTCCAACGTACGGTAGTTTACCACATGATGGGAAGCCGCACCGTCCAAATCGACCACATGAAGTCTGCGGATACCATGAGCCTCCAGCTCCAGGGCCACTTCCACGGGATTTTCGTTGTACACCTTCTTGCTGTCATAATCGCCTTGGGAAAGGCGTACACATTTTCCGTCAATAATGTCAATAGCGGGAATCAGTTCTATCATTTTATTTACGATTTGACGATTTACAGTTCCAGGAAATTCCGCAAAATACGCTCTCCCACACTTCCACTCTTTTCCGGATGGAACTGTGTGGCGTAGTAATTGCCTTTATGCAAAGCGGCACTGAACGGATGAATGTAATCCGTCACGGCTGCCGTACAATCATTGACTGGCACATAGAAACTATGTACGAAATAAACAAACTCTTCTTTAGTAAAGCCTTTAAAAAGTCCGCTATTCGTCCGGGCAATGGTATTCCATCCCATATGAGGTACTTTATCCTCGTGCCTCTGCGAAATGAAACGTTTCACATCAGTATCAAAAATACCCAGGCAATCCACATCCCCCTCTTCAGAGTGGCGGCACATCAACTGCATGCCCAGGCAAATGCCCAATACCGGCTGGCGTAACTCCTTTATCAGCCTATCCATACCACCGGCACGCAAAAAGTCCATAGTGGTTTCCGCCTCTCCCACACCGGGAAAGATAACCTTATCGGCAGCACGTAGCACAGCCTCATCCGCCGTAATCACTGCCTCTACTCCCAGACGCTTCAAAGCATAATCCACCGAACGGATATTGCCTGCATTATATTTGACAACTGCAACTTTCATTTTTTTAATTGAGAATTGACCATTGAAAGGTAATAATTGAAAGGTAATGACAAGTTCCCCACCATCAACTATCAATTATCAACTATCAACTAATTAAATATTACCGTTTTGTTCTTATATGCCAACACCTTGCGTTCAATATGCTTCTGAACAGCACGAGAAAGCACAATCTTTTCCAAGTCCTTACCCTTGTTCACCAAATCCTGCACAGTGTCCTTGTGTGTAATACGCACCACATCCTGCTCTATGATGGGACCGGCATCCAATTCTGTGGTAACATAGTGGCTGGTAGCTCCAATAATCTTCACTCCACGTTCAAACGCAGCATGATAGGGCTTCGCTCCCACAAATGCCGGAAGGAAAGAGTGATGGATATTGATTATCCTATTGGGATAAGCGTTTATCATTTGCTCGGAAATGACCTGCATGTAGCGCGCCAGCACTATGAAAGTTATCTTATGCTTTGCCAGTAACTCCATTTCCTTCTTCTCTTGTTCCTCCTTTGTCTCTTTGGTAATGGGGAAAAGATGGAAAGGAATACCGAAACGCTCGGCCACGTGCTGCAAATCGGGATGATTGCTTATAATAAGAGGTATCTCCACATTCCACTCACCAGCGGTGTAACGCGCCAACAAGTCGAACAAGCAATGGGACATCTTTGAAACAAAGATAGCCATACGCGGTTTTGTATCGGAGAAATAGAGACGGAAATTCATCTCATATTTCTGTGCATACAAAGTGGCAAAATAATCCTCAATCTTTTCCTGAGGCACCAGAAAATCTTTCAATTCCCATTCAATACGCATAAAAAAGATATTCTCTACATGGTCTACATACTGATCCAGATAGATAATATTACCTTTATTCACCGTTATAAAGTCTGTTACTTCTGCCAATATGCCTGGTTTGTCAGGGCAGTGCAGCAACAGTTTGGCTGTTTTCATCATCCTAAAATGTTTTTTATCATTTTTCAAATTACAACATTCTCGTTTTGAGTCCGCAAAAATAACGATTTATTGCAAAACAACGAACTTTTCGAGCAAGAAGTTTAAAACAAGCTCCGAAATGTTTCGTTTTCTCCAGGAAAGGTTTTCATATCAAGAATAAAACAGTGCATAAACGTATTTCTAAACAGTTGTTAAATTTACTTTTCTCTTATTTTTCCAATCTTCTCAATATGAGGATATAAAGCAAATACAGCACAAAACGCTTGGAAAAAAGTTCGCCATAGCTATTGCAGATATCAAAGAAATGCCTACCTTTGCAACCGCAATCAAGAGAGATAGCAACGAAAGAATGAAATAATGGTGCGTTAGTTCAGTTGGTTAGAATACATGCCTGTCACGCATGGGGTCACGGGTTCGAGTCCCGTACGCACCGCGAAAGGGAGTAACATTAGTTACTCCCTTTTTTGTTGTGTATCAAACAATTAAGGCATTGGAAGTAGATGGAGAACATGTAAAAATTGGGTGTATATTTACCGGAAACTTACCAGTATTTCCCGATTTTTACCGATATTTTCACCTATAATGATACCGCCTTTGATACCATTTTTTTATTGTAGCGATAATCAGTAGATACCAAAACTCAAAAGAATATGAAATATCCGACAATGAGATTCGTCTTTGATCGTAAAAAGGTTGCGACAAAGACACACAAGGGACTCGTTCAAATTGAAGTTTTGAGCGAAGGTAAGAGAAAATGGATCGGAACCGGCGTTAAAGTCTATTCCGACCAATGGAATGATCGAAAGAAGATAATCAATTCAGTTGAAATGATTCAATTGAACCAGTGTCTTGATGAACAACTCCGGATTATCCAAAATTGGATTAATGAGCTTATCAGCAAAAAGGAAGTTTTTGATTTTGATAAGCTGGATAGATTTTTGAGATATACCAATAAATCAGAAAGTTTTGTTGACTTTGTAGAAAGAAGAATTGAAGAGCGTGGAGATATAACGGAAAGTACCAAAGCTTCCCATCGGACATTTGCGGCCTCATTACGTGAATTTGACAGAATAATATATTTTTCTGATCTGACAAAAGCCAATATCACATTGTATGATGATTGGTTACATGCTAAGGGCTATTCACAGCCGACAATATATAACTATCATAAACGTAACAAACGTTATATTCACGAGGCCATAAAGTTTGATTTGCTAAAAAATGATCCGTATAAGGGTGAGCGTTTTTCCCGTGGCAAACATGCCATCAGGAAATATTTGACTGCCGAAGAATTGAAGAAAGTGAAAGATGCTCAAATAGACTCGGAAACGATCTGTAGAGTCCGTGACCTTTTTATTTTTCAGGCATATACTGGAATATCCTATGCTGATCTTGCTAAATTCAATTTCAAACGTGACGTACAAAAACGCGGCAATAAGTATGTTATATTGGATATTCGTTTAAAGACAGAAGAAAACTATTTTATCGTATTACTGTCTCCTGCAATGGAAATATTGAAAAAATATGATTATGTGCTTCCGATTATCAGTAATCAACAATACAATTTGCGGCTTAAAATAGTTGCTGATTATGCAGGGCTTGATAGAAATTTGACCGTTCACATGAGCAGGCACACATTTGCGACAATGTGCCTGAACAATGGGGTTAAAATGGAAAATGTGAGTAAAATGCTCGGTCATACAAATGTACGCACCACACAACAATATGCTAAAGTTCTGAATGCCGAAGTGGAAAAAGACTTTGAGATGCTGGAACGGATTTTGTCATAGCATAAGAGAGCCACGCTAAAATAGTTCTACTGATATTTAGCGTGGCTTGTTTCATTTGAAATACTCCATAACTTGTGCCGATTGTTCACGGAGACCACAGCAAAGATAATTTTGAGTCATTTCCACACTTGCATGTCCCATCATTTGGCTTATAGAGTATAAATCGGCACCCCGTAAATACAAATTGGTTGCAAAACTCCGGCGTGCCGTATGGCTTGAAACAAATTCCCATTTTTCACCTTCCACTTCCTTTCCGGCCTTGAATATTTTAACCGCTTCTGTGATTCCGGTTTTCCGGCAAATATTACGGATATTATTGTTGAATGTCGGATCGCTAACTTCTTCTTTAGGCAAGTTTGTTAGTAGCTCTTTCACAATTGGCTTCAATGGCACTGTGGCATGAGTCTTAGTCTTTAAGCTGACATAAGAGATCATTCCACCCACTATATTACGGTTGTTCAACCGTGTATAGTCACTATGACGGCAACCAGTAAAGGCTCCTATTAAAAATTGTGTGCGTACCAATTGTTCGTTGGCATTCTTGGGAACATAGGTGATAATTCGTTCAAGTTCTTCATCAGTAAGCCAAACATTAGTGCTTCTCACATTTTTTACTGAAAGGATTTTATTATAGTCTTTAGGTAGCTCAACCTCTTCATTATACAAGTTCAATACAGCTTTTAATTTGGCGGCATATTGGCGAACAGAGTTTGGTGCCAGCCGTTCTTCCATATAATCAACAAAAGCCTGCAATCGGACTTTTGAAAGATTCTCCCATGTTGCCGGGCAATCGTTCGCCTTACTATACATGTTGAGTATAATTTCATATTTGGGGTATTTTACCAAAAATGCTGTACGTAAATCTTTCATTTTTATTTCATTTCTTTATTCCAACTATCATAAATATCTTCCCAATTATCACCTAAGCCAACCCTTATACCGAAAGCGTTGTAACATTGTTGTACCGTTTCTTTCGGTGGTAAATATCTCCCGTCACTTAACATTATATAGCCTTCGTTTATTTCTTGTTGTAGCAAGTTTATATCTACTGGCATAATTTCATCAGGGAACAGCACCACGTTTCCTTTACTCGTTTGATAACTGACTCTTGGTAGTTCAAAATGCCCTCTCTGCCCAGTCAATAAAGAACAGATTCCGATTTCTCCGGTAATGAGATGAACTTCCGTGTTTGGCGCATTTATAACCATAAAATAGGCGTTATCGTCATTTTGGAAATGATTTACTACTCTGCCCACCCTTTCTGTATCACATCTTCTCATTCTCTCGTCCCAAAGATGTCCCAAATCATCATGGAACCGGATATAATCTCTTACCTTATCCCATGTTCTTACAGACAGAAATTTCATAGCAGGTAGAGTAAGAGTTTTTTCTACACCATTATCATATTTAAGTTCATGGGTAAAGTAATGTTTTCGTGAGCCGGTAATGTGTATATCCGTAACATCAAAGTTTTCATCATATCCGTTTTCGGTGGAATATTCTTCAAGAACAACAATATCACTCTGTACGATTTCATCAACTATCTTTTGAAACTCATTATAGGCGTTGGTTAGCAGGTTTTCGGTATTCATGTTGTCCTGCATGGGTATTTGTGCAACAAGTCTTATCGGGTATTCATTATGTTCTGTACCATAGCACATATTCTCCACAATACCACAATTAACCTTCCCACATCTTTCATGAAAGAAGTCCATTGTACGCAATACATCTTGGTTGCTTAATTTCGTGGGTTGGGTGACAAACAGCACATAACTTACTTTTACCCTACTAAGAAGTTCTATATGCACGTTTGTAACACTTGGAGGCGTGTCAATAAGAACATAATCCGGGTTGATAGAGTGTATTTTCTTTTTAGCCAGTTCAAGATATTGCCTTACCATTGATTTTTCCAAGTAAATAAACTTGGAAAACATATTTCCAGAAGAGTGTACCCAAATCATTTCATGCGGATGATCGCCTTCAAATTCGGTGTTCATTGACGGGGTATTTATATCTGCATCAATGATAAACACCTTATTCCCTTGTTTTGCAAGTAATCTTGCTATATTTGCGGTTGTTGTGGTTTTGCCTACGCCGCCTTTGCCTGAATATATTATAATAGCTTTCATATCAATTAAATATTTGGTTCAATAAATTCTATATTAGCCATCCGCATTTCATCTTCAAACGCCCATTTGTAATTGTGATTTTCCCAAAATGAAGCATATTCACAACCACGGCAAGTAACGGAGTATCGGCCTTCTCCTATTTTTCTTGCTTTACAAACATCGCGGAAAATCCGGTTATCTATCGGAAAGTCTGTAAAACATACGATCTCTTTTCCTTCATCCAGTAGCTTTTTAAGAAGCTGATAGTCACGACTGGTTCTATATGGCATATTCATGGTTGACCCCTTCTTTCATCAATTCAGGATTATCAAAAGCATTTCCTATGACTCGAATTTCCCGTTTGAAATCATTCCACCAATCAGGTGAAATTTGTTGCCATGGGTTCATCCATTCTTTATTTAAGTCGCTGATATTGGCAAGGCAAAAGCAGGCATATTCATCTATGTATTTAACCAATTTGGGATATTTACCATTAACACTAATAATGTCATGTTCGTAAATTTCTGTACCTTCTTTATCTGTTTTGCCTATAAATTGGCCGATTGTTTTGCAATCAACCTCATACTCTATGAATGTTCTTTTACCTCTATGGTTCAGATCACCATATACCCACATCTTTGTATTAAGGCTTTTGCCTCTGAATTTTATTATTCTCATAAATATTAAGAGTCAAGTTTTTTAATAAATTCATTTAATCTACTGGCTGAATAATCGGTACCGCCAATTATAAAATAACCATCAACGGCAAATTTGAATGCTTCAATGGCTTTTTGTCTCATTCCTTCTTCGGCTATCGCTATTGCTGCATAGGCTTTTGCTTCTGATATGGCATATTGCACATAGCCGGTAGAATCCATCCGGTTGTCACTTTCCAAATCCAAAGTGTTACGTCTGATATAATCTTTTGCTTTTTGATTCATACTTTTGGGTATTTTCCTTCTCCTTTCGGATCAGTTCATTAATAAATTTACTCATGTTCGGTTGCTCTCTGACAAAATCAACCAAATCAATATCCAGTCTAATAGCATAGACCTTACTTTTCGTAACCGGTTTGTTTCGGCGATAACTTCTTTTGGCTTGTTTATTCTCTTCCATAATAATTCATTGATATATGTAATAATTCGTTTGAAATGGCTGTAATTTAGGCTTGTTTGCCTCTTTTGTTCCGTCTCTGATTCGATGATTACCTTTGGTGTGAAAACGTCTGAAATCGCCCCAAAATAGTTCATCTGCATTTGCCTTTGGTCGGATTGTTCCCCAAACATATCGCCGTAATAGTTTGGGTAACATCATGGAAACAAACAGTAACGCTATACATTGGTGATTCAATAGTTTGGGCACAACGATTCGGCTGATAGTTCGTTCATGTTTATGTATGAAGATAGGCACCGGGAAAACCAAAGGCCGATCAATATACAATAGTTCGGGTGTGTATGCGCGTACTGGTTCATCCTCTGTTATTGGTTCGGGTACATTTGCGTTTGTTTCTTCGCTTACTGATTCGGTTAATAGTTCAGGCAAAGAAATGCCGGATAGTTCGGTTAACATTGTTAGCCTCTGTAATGCTTTGTTTATTTGATCCTGATAAAACCAACGGGAAATAAAATCTATCAGAGCTACCAAAGCAAAGACAAACGCCGGTGTTTTCGTTTGTGCATCCACATATAAGGCCGGTAAATGTTTTTCCGGTTCTCTTACCGGTTCTTTTTCCGGGATGATCGGAGCTTTGGCGCGATCTAAAGCCTTTATATTACATTTTAAGTTCGGGCAAATAGAATCATTTATAAATGCAGGCATAACCACACCTATACGCGCCGTCTTATCATCAAAGACCGCCGCCCGATCAGGTGCAACCAGCCACACGCCACCAGTCCAGCCGGAAAGCAAGGGGATAACGTTTGATGCAAAGAAACCTAGCTTTATATCAATTAAAGCGGCTTTTTCCAATGTTGCACAAAGTTCTTTGTGTCCGTTACTGTCTGCATCATTATAAGATAAATAAACTTTATTATCTCCGGCAATAGTACGAAGTGAAAAACCGCTTTTTTTGTTTCGTTTGGCTATTTCTTTTACAAAACCGGCGACCGCTTTTAATTCGCTTTTCTGAATCTTTATAAATCCGTCTTTTGAAAGATTGGGGTACACAAGCCGGTAATTAGGGAAATATCCGGCAAAATCACAAACAAAGGTTTGTTTCTTAT
This sequence comes from Bacteroides sp. AM44-19, assembly GCF_003603395.1. Lineage (NCBI taxonomy): Bacteria > Pseudomonadati > Bacteroidota > Bacteroidia > Bacteroidales > Bacteroidaceae > Bacteroides > Bacteroides sp. AM44-19. The sequence goes on from NZ_QTNB01000005.1 coordinate 202,609, forward strand.
CGTTGGTTATTTCTGTAATATTGCCGCCTTCCTGATTACAAACACAAACAGAACACCTGCCAACCATTTCTTTTAAATGTTTGGGATTGATAAATAATTTTAGGCCGTCAGGCAAAAGCCCGGATGTTTCAATAATTACGGGGTATTCTTTTAATGTACGCCCGTCAGAAGCAACTAAAGCCGATTTGTAAGGATCAAGATAAATATAATTAAATACCGGTCTTAGAGGATCTTTTGTTACTAATTTAGTGATATTTAGATGTTCCTTTGTAATCCACATATCAAAGGAGCAAACAATATTTTCGCGCTCTTCTATTTTGGTAAACCTTGTTTTATTGGCTTGTTTGGTGCCTATCAGCTTTTCAAATTGCCAAACAAGATTAAAAACCTGATCCACTGGAAAGGAACATTTAAAGCTGTTTATTTGTACAGTCCTAAAATCCGTTATATTTAGTTTGGCATCAACGCAAAGATATTTTATATTTATCTCGTTACCGTTGGCATCTTTCAGTTTTGCAAGCTCCGCGGCGGTATAGGTGCCGGGAGCTATTTCTATTTCATTTGTAAAAACGTCGTTTGCTATTTTAACCAATTCGGCCAAAATGAGGCCATTAAATTCTTTTTCATTCATAACATTAAATAGTTAGATATTTTACACCAAAGTAAAAGCCTAAAGCAAGGCAAAAAAGCAAGTAAATAGGAAGCAGCCAAAGACCGCCAAACGCGCTAAAGCAGATTAACAAAACTACTATTAGCCAAATAATTACGCCCACCATGTTAGAAAGTAGGGTTTTCAAGCTCTTGCAAAAAATCGTCCTCCGTTATACTCTCACATATATTTGAGCCATCAACATAAACACTAAATCCGGTTGCGGTGCGGAATACTTCTAATTTGTGCGTTTCTCCGTTTGGGGATTCTATTATATAAGCAGTCATAATATCAAAGTTTAAAGGAATGCCGGGAAACCGCCCGGCGCGGTGGAATGTTTGTATTATTCGTTTATGTTATGCAAATTACAGTTCCAAACGTGTTAGGGAATGAACCGTCTTTGTTAAGGCTAACAATAGATATATTATCCCCGTTATCCTTTATTACATAAACTATAAGTTTTCTAAATCCATATAACCCAATATGATATAATATCTTTTTCTCCATAAATTTAAAATTTGTCTGATTGATCGTTTTTATTTATGAAGTCTTTTAATTTTTTGGGATCGGTGCCAGAGATAAACACCACGGCACCGAATAAAAGCAGCATTAAACAAAACATAGCTTATTATTAATAAAGTGTTGCACGTTCGTATAAACTTTGCGATATAATGCCATCTTTACAAAGTCCGTCTTTATATTCTCCGAAAGCTATATTAAAATCCAGTTTAAAAGAATGTTTCTTTTTGTTGGCTTCTCTTTCAAATTCGCCTCCGAACTCTTTGCAGAACACCCAAAAAGATCGGCGTAACTCTTTTTGATTGGTTATCGTATATTTTGCCATGGCTATTTCATTTTAAAAGTTATGCCAGCAGGCAACAAAGAACGGTTAACACTGGAAACGAATTTATTAAAATCGTTCTCCGTTACTTTTGTTTCGTAGTCTTTCCAATTAAAAACAAGCTCGTTACTATGATCGTAATATATCACATTACAAACTGATAACCCGGCATCAAGAACGGCCAGCATAACTCGCTTTTCATTTTCGGCCTTTTGTTGTTTCTTTTTGCAATCGTTAATTATTTCAGCGCGTTTTTTCTCGTATGCTTTGCGCTTTTCTTCGTCTTTTCGCGCTTGTACAGCTTCAAGACGATAATAACCCTCGTTTATTCTGTTAGTTATAGTTGTACGTTCTTCATCCGTTAATTTCAAAGTAAAACGTTCATTTTCCGGCTTATATGGGTTTTCCCATATTTGCCCGGTTAACTCTTCCAGCTTTTTTATAGCCTCGTTAGATTCTCTTTTCCAGCGTTCAACGATACCAAGCGTATAAAGAAGGTATTTAAAGTATTGTTTATCTTCTGCCTGATAAAGTAAATTATACTCCGTTTCTGTAATACGCAAATAGTTAATTGCAGTTTCTTTGCTGCTGTTTGTAATATGATAAAACCCGTTTTCAACTGGGTACATTGGCGCGCCGTAATGATTAGACAAATGAAGATCAACGAACATTTTAAACTGTGGGAAACGCTTTAGTATTTCTTCATGGCAGCAACCACCAGCACACCAAACGAAACGCCCGTTTTTGCGTTGTTCGTAAATATCCGCCGTTATACTCCAATCGCATATATTATTTTTGCAATCATCAGCCAGTAATATTTTAACATTGATTTCAAAGGTTGTCCCGGCTTGAATATATCTTTTTGATACTGTGTAACAAAGTCTATTTGTAGTAGTCATAATACAAAGTTTTAAAGGGTGAATAATGAAAAGTAAGAAGTAACCCGGAGCCATGACAACCCCGGAAAAATAGTTATTATTAGAATTTAGAAAGATATTCCACGCATCCGATAATATAGGCCGCGTGTTCTCTTGCCGCTTGTTCTTTTTCTTGCTTGGTTGCGGTCTTATGATCCTGATCGGAAAGCATTTTAGCCGCCATCCGGACGATCTTTTTCATAGTAGAACAGTTTGCAAGATATTCAACGGAAGGAGTTAAACCGCGGTTTACTTTTTTCAAGAGTGCATTTTGCAGCCATTCAGTAAGCGCGTAAATATCGCGAGAATTGCGAATATAGATAATTAATAAATCTGTGTTCATAACGCAAAATTTAAAGGGTGAAACTTGGTTTGTCTTTGTTTTTCCCTTAACTTTGCGTTATCACTGTGGAAGGTGATCCGATAAACGCAAAGTTTAAAGGGAGGCCGGGAAGAGTCGCCAAACTCGACCCGGTTTTTTATTAATATGAAATCTTTTGAATGCGATCAAAAGGAATTAATAACGCTATATGTTTATCTTGATAGTGAATCAGTTCAAAACTATTTGCCGTTGATAGTCTTATAATAGCGGCTTTTTTCGCCGTTTCTTGAAACACATCAAAATGAACCTTCAAACGGTTGCAACAGTTTGTGCCCTCTGGGGCTACATGTACGGCGTTTAGCGTTACATTTTTGTTTTGTAAGTTTAGTAATACTTCCATGATCTTATATTTTAAATTAAACACTCAACCAAGAAGAAGTAAAAGCGGAATTTGTGGAAGGTGATCCGGTCTTTTATCTCCTTTTCTGTATTACAAAGATACGAATAATATTTGTAATACAAAACAAAATGTACTTTTATTTTTAAGAAAATGCTCCGTTTTTACATTTATTAATATTGATATAATATATTGATTATCAATAAATTAATAAATAATATGATGATAAATATAAAGTATTTAAGAAGTAAGGAAATATTTATAGAAAATAGGTGTTTAAATACGCTTATTTGCTTTATTTATAGCCTTTGTTTAACTTTGTAGCAAGTTACAGAGCGCGAGACGCCAATATAATAAACCCTTTTATATCGTTTTATATGGTGTATAGTAAGCGCGTAACAGATTTACAGCAAATTTATCAATTAACCCCGGATGATGTTTTCTTTTGTATGCTTGTAGCATCCGGCGCCAGTCGTGGCGAAGCATACGCAACTATATTTAGACCACGATCTACAAAGATAGAAACAGCGCAACGCGGAGCCGCCCAACTTGCAAAGGATAAACCCGGCATTAATAAACTAATACGGTCTTTTGAAGATAACCGCGCCGCCTTCCTTCCTGACAATGATAGCCCCAAAAGCAAGAAGAAAAAGAAAAACACAGAAACAGAAGAGGAAGAAAAAGCCGGGAATGTTGTACAATACCGAGATAAAGACGCTGTTTTATCAGGCCTCGAACAAACCCTACCTTATTTAAGGGGCAAAGATCGCGCGGATGTATTAATGAAAATAGCCGATCTTCAGCAAATGAAGAAGGACGAAAACACGGAAGAAGAGGAAACAGTACATTATTATCTACCTTTGCAATGTTATAGATGCAGCCTTTTTATAGCTGATCGAGCAAAGCGGAAAGCAGAAGGAGCGGAAAAGCCGGATAATATTTAATATTATAGGTATAATATAAAGGGAATCAAGGCAAAGCGCGGCTTTTCTCCTTCTTTGCCGGTCAACTGGGTAATGAAAGCAGGGAGGGCACCCCCCCCCGGCTACCCAAGACACCAAGCATGTTTCAATCCCGGTCAAGATTTTTATTTTTTTTCTTTTTTGGAGCCAATAATGGATGTTTTTAAGGCTTTTCCAATGATAAATTACAAAAGTGAATGTCCGATGTATAGTTTTACTTCTGAAAATGTATAGTATATGTATAGTTTACTTCATAACTATACATGCGTAAATCATTCATTATTAAGTCAATGGAAATTTAATGTATAGTATGTATAGTTTATATGTAAATTGCGTATGGAAAAAAATATATATAATATGGTTTGCATAAAAAACTATACATACTATGCACTATTTTTCCATTGATTTGTATTTCAATATGTTATATATGTATAGTTGCCTTTAAAACCCTACATAAACTATACATATCAGAGAGAATGTTCCATCTGTATTTCCTATTGAAATAGAGTCGTTATCCTTTGTTTATCAATATTTTGCGATTATTGGTCTTCAATGATGCAACGAATAAAAACATGGCAAAAAGACTTCAAAAAAAACGTGTCTATTCTATATTTTAAGTAGAAAATAATAGTATTTATATGGTAATTATGTAGAAAATAAGCTATATTTGTGGCATAAAACACTTGAAAAATAGTATAAAAACAGTAGAAATGCTTTGTTTTCGGGTATAAAAACGGTGGTATGAATAAGTTTGAGTCTATATTGTTTGATTATGGGCGATACGTTTTTGTTTCTGTGTTCAGAAAAGCGCAGGAAGAGGAAAGATATGAAGATTGTGCGGTGATGCGAGATATTATGCAAAAATATCATATACCTTGTGACACATCTTTAGAGGACTGGCGTACTGATTTGTGGCGATGTGGATATTCAGGAGATATTGCTATAAATAATCTGTCAGTATATATGGTTGAGGCCTTAACCCGTGCTGGGTATTCAAATTCATAGATTGTACATGGAGAAGGGAAAGTATAGGAAGTTGTTAAATGAGGTCTTCGGGCTTATGAAAGGCGAGAAACTGGATGCCGCCTTACAAGAGTCCAAAAGTGCAGCGCGTGTTGACGCTGTGCAGGACTTGATGCGTGCAGCCATTATACGATCTTCGATTTGTAAGTTCAATGGTACGCCTTACTATTTCAGTGGCCGGATATATGAAGAGATGGCATGGGATGATTTTGGCAATCTGATATATGACTTGATGCGTAAATGCAAAATGCCCAATGGTGATTATTCCCGTGTGGAGGGTGTACTGAAAGTCTGTAAGCGTGTGGTGGCAGGAAAAGCCTTGAAGCCTGATAATGCCATTGTGGTATTTAACAATTGCGTGTTTGATATGAGTGCTCGCCGTGCGCATCCTTTCAACAGCCGTTGGGTACAGACTACATGCGTTCCCTATGACTACAAGCCGGAAGAGCATGTCTTTCTTTGGAGAATGTTTCTGGATGAAGTTTTGCCGGACAAAAACATGCAAAAAGTTTTGCAGGAGTTTCTTGGAAGTATTTTTGTTGACCGGCGTGTGGCGAAAATGGAAACTATGCTTGTTCTTCGTGGCTCCGGCTCCAATGGCAAAAGCGTGGTCTTTGAAACGATCATGGGCATACTTGGCCGGGAGAATGTCAGCAATTTCGGCATAGGTGCATTGATTACTGGAAATGAGAGAAAAAAGAATATCGCTTTCATCAATGGCAAGCGGTTGAACTACTGTTCTGAAATACAAGCGTTGGAGTTTGGTAAGGATAGTGACACGTTGAAGAGCCTTATCAGTGGTGAGCCTACCGAAGCCCGGCCTATCTATGGCGATAACTTCACTGCTTACAATATTCCCCTGCTTATGGCAAATGCCAACCAAATGCCGTATTTGAAAGACTGGAGCTATGGAATGAGGCGGCGTATTTGCATTATTCCCTTTGAGGTGGAGATACCCAAAGCCCGGCAGAAAAAAGAACTGTCACGGGATTTGGAGGCCGAATACCCAGCTATATTCAATTGGATATTGGAAGGCCGTGACCGTTTTATCGCCAATGGTTATAAGCTGACGGACAGCAAGGAGCTTGAAAATGTCATGGATGAATACCAGTCGGAAAGTAGCACTGTGATGAAGTTCATGTACCAAATGAACTATCTGTGTCGCTATGAGGAAATTGCCGATATTGAACCCAAATGGATGTCTTCGGCCATTCTGTACCGGAAATATTGCAAATGGTGTAAGGACAATAATGCCAAAGAAGAGAATGTGACAGTATTCGGACGTATTCTTTCGGAAGCCGGTTATCGTAAAAAAAGAACTCCGAACGGTCAGGTATATGGTTTGTATGGAACAGCCTTGACGGAAAAACTCTATTATGAGAAACGGGAAGACCTACGGGGCAACTATAAGCAAAGGATCGCCAAACCGGTTTATAAAGATGGCAAACGATACGCCTATACCCATGAAGGGCTTGCGGCCTGCTTGTCATTGAGCATTTATCAAGTCCAGCGTTTGTTCCGGGAGAAGAAACTGGAGGGGACGTACTACATGGAGAAGAGAACAACAGTTTTTGACTTGGACGCTGTGGAGAAGATTATCAAACAATTAAAAATAAGAACCAAATAAGTATGATCGCACCGGATGAATTTGCAGAGGTTATTGAAAGGATAGATAACCTACGGGGAGCATTGGAAATCCCTATGCCAGTTGAATTTCATGTAAATCAAATGAAGCGTGAGCTTGAAGAAGTATCAGACAAATTAAAACGGATTTACGTTGAGGAAGAAGACGAAAATCCATGGGAGGAATAAGCATGGCAGTAAAATTTAGACACAAGGAAACGGGATTGTTCTTTTGCAGGGCAAAGGGATTATCCCCTTCAAGAAGAGATTATGACAAACTTGGAGAAGAAGGTATTTTTAGGAAAAGGCATTTGTCTAAGCGAGGAAGAATCTACGAAACCGCAACTGAAAATCAGAAACGGGATTGGATTGGCAAGGAACATGCGGATGAATTTGAAATAGTAAAAGTATGAAAAATATGAATCACATAGAGTTGAGTGTTGAGCTGATGTCTATCCTTCGAGCCTTGAACTATTCATGTGAATTGAAGACAATAGAAGGTAAGAGCATTGCAATGGATATAGCAGTGCAAGGAGAATTGTCTGTCAGACACAAAAAAATGATTGAAATGCTTCTTGGTGGATTTCTCTCTGAATTTTATTGGGTAAATGGGAAGCATCATATTTATATCAGAGAAGAATGCAAAGGGCTTCTCCCTGATGATGATAGGTATAGTTGTTTGATTTATGAAATGAATAAAGTATCATCGGATGAAGAACGTATAAACTCTTATGGTAAGGAATACTTTTTTAATCTTGGAGATAGATTTGAACGTAAATTAAAAATAGGATTATGAGCAAAAAAACAAATGGTATTCAGGTAGGTAACTTTATTGTTACGAGGGATAATGGTAGTGAACATGACTGGATCAGCATTAAGGCAGTGTCAGGTTTTTGGAGTATGCGTTTTCGGGATGACAACGGAATGTTCTCCCGGATTCGGGAGTTAGCCAACAATAAGGAACTTCGCGAATATTTGGAAACATGGATCAAAGTCTGTTTCCTTATTAGTAACGCAACCCCCGATGTTAAGTTTATGGAAGAGTTTTTTAAAAGCTACTCTGATCTTACTGAACGGCTACGAGGCTTACAGAAACCAGTATCACCGGAAGATGATGCCAAAATACTGGAAGAAGAAAGAAACATGAATAGCATAAAGGAAAGTATTAAGGAGGAACATAAAAATGAGGGTACCGACTGATAAGGAAATTGAAGAGGCCAAAGAATACCTCCGTCAACGTCTGGATGCGGAGCTATCCATGCGTACCAATCTTCAAATTGTAATGAACGAGGCGGCAAAGCAAATTATAGATATTTCATACCGGTACAAAATCAGCCCTGAACTGTTCCGTTTTTCAGCAAACAGACAGTTGCAGGAGGAGGTGGATGCCATTATTTTATCCCTTCTTGAAATAATTGAAGACTATACTTATACTTTGGCAGTAGCGACACATGAGGATAATAAGGATGCAATCATAACATGTATAACGCGAGAATCATACGGCAAAACCTTCACGCAACGCGCAAGAGAATATGTTGACCGGTTTTCAAAGGAGGTTGAAACGGCCATTGCCGCTGGATTACTACTGAACCTTTCCAAAGACAAACTACTTTCATCTATCAGGCAGTCGGTAAAAACGCCATTGCTTAATGAGCATGTACAGAGAGCTATTTCAAAGGGTTATCCGATTATTTCAAGACTCGGTGTTCAGGAGTCTTTTGGAGTAGGACGTACTGTAAGCTCTTGGACTGCACTGTCAGATTTGACGGAGTATGCTGTGGCAGAGGGTTGGATGAAGCATTGGGAATTGCAGGCTAAAGCCTGTGGAGCCGTAGGGTTCTTTGTCATGCGTGGCAGCTCCTATCCTTGTAACATTTGTGACGATGAAGTCGGATTTCATGTGGAATGGGACAAATTACCACCGTATCACGGTCATTGTAAATGCTTTGCCGTTCCCGTATCAGCAATATAATTATTTAACATACTAAATATCAGAATATTATGTTTGGATTATCATTAATCAGCACAAAGAAACTCAATCATCTTGCATCAGAATGCAGCAAACTGGCTATTGCCAATGTTGAACTTTCAAAACAAAATGCGACACAATCCAAAACTATTATGGAACTTACTGGAGAAGTCCGGGTGCTAAACTCTAAAATCCTTCTGAATGAAAGTATCAATGATGATCTGCAAAAGAAGCTTAACCGGAAATATCCTCGAAAGCCTTATAATAAAAAATTGTATCGAAAGTAGTGTCATATTCAATTCATTCATTACATTTGCAATGTAGAAGTTGACTTGTTATAACACAAGCTTATCAACCAAGTTGTTGAAAAAGTAAAGCCTCTGTCTATTTTATGTAGGCAGAGGCGGCTTTTTCCGATGTATAGTTACATTGGATTCGGAGCGCGGAGTACGAGATTGCTTTCGCGCTCCGCGTTTTGGTACAGATCATTTTGCATTACCCTCTTTACTTTCATTTTTCTTGATTTTCAGTTGATATAGCAAGTCAGCTTGTTGCTGTTCCTTATATTCACGCATGATACGATCCCATTCATTGTTTTTCCCATAACCGGATTCTTCCGAGCCGGTTTCTTTTGATAAAATACCGGCACCGACTAATTGTACCAAGTTCGATACCAATTCGGCTGCATTTTGGTGGACGTATGGAACTGCCCACGAAAAGATTTTCAAATTGAGGAATTTGGTAAGTTGGCCTTTTTCTGTTCCATATCCGTGCAGGAACAGCCGTTTCATTTTGTCTATTGATTCGTCAAATTCCTTGCAGTCAATCATGGCTTTTTCCAAAGATGGTGAATAGATCAGCTTGATAGCAACACCCGGCAAATCTCCTGACTTTACTTCGGGAGGCATGACAACAAAACTCCCCATAAAAATCATTTTAAGTAATGTATTAATTTGAAGTTCAAATGATTGCGATGCTTCGGGACGATTCATAAAGCCTGCATCATCATCCTTCCCCATAGTGATAGCTTTTACCGCACCATACATATCTCCCTGAATCTCAACATCTTCACCTTTAAGTAACATGATCGGAAATGCGTATGCCATATTGTTTTGACACAAATGGGAAATAGCCAGTTCGTACTTGTCGATATTATCTTGTGAAAAGCTCCAGCAGGCACCGTGTTTGTCCCGATAATATACAACCGGACATTCGGCAAATCCATGATCGTGTTCTTCCACTAATGTATATCCTTCAATACCGAAATACTGTTTCACTTTGTTTATTGCTCCGACTATTCCCCTTTTATCCTGACGGTAACGGTACATTTTTTTATTGTCCCACACTTCCACCCAAGAAATGAGTTCCTTTCCCTCTTCGTCATAGTCGCTGTATCGCCGGGCAAACAGTGTCATTTGACCGGTTATGGAGTCGTAGTGAGGATAAAGAGTGTCACCATCAAAATAGGAGAGATTCTTGGTGAACACCTTGCCTTCATTCATATAAAATACGATTGCTGCATCTCCCGTTATTTTTACACTTTTGGCATATTCGTAAAATGCAATCTCCATATTCTTATCCAGCCACCCTTTTTGAAATTCGAGAAATATTTCCCGTGAACTTTCATCGACTTTGGTATCGGTCAGCTCATGATGAATGTCATTGCCACATAGATGTACAAGCTGTTGAATGGTGATTATCATCTGAAAGGGAAAAGAGGCACGGAACACTTTTTCTCGGAAGAACCGTTTCTTTTCTTCGTCATATTTCAGTCTATCCGGGTAAAACAATTCCGAATTGATCTTGTGCCCTGAAGGATAAAACTCACGGATAAAATCAGCCTGCGAAATGAGCTGCCATGTCAGCCTATCACTATTGTTTGTGAACGATGCGTTTCTTAAATCGCTCGTAATCCTGCCTTGCAAGTAACCTTCGGGAGTAACCCTTGCAAAAGGCTTTTTTGTAAGAATCTCTGCTATCATATTAATCCTAAACCTTTTATGTGTTTGCGTTTATGTTTAATTTCAAAAATCATTCGCATAAGCAATGCTTCTATGAAGTCGGGAGAATGGCCCACTAATTTTTTCATTATGATCTTCTTGATAATAGTCCAGCCTTTCTCTTCACTGTCTTCATCCTTTCGTATCGCTTTCCTTTCCTTGTCGAGAATCTGTCTAAGAGGAACTTTTTCAAACCCTTTGCCGGAGAACTTGCGTTCAAGAAGAGTCGGTTCAATAGAAACCTCCCGGTTGATAATTTTTTGTGCGAACAGATATGCCGCTTGTGATTTTAAATTCGCATAGATGTATTTGAATTTCTCTTCCACGGCTTCTTTGTTGTTGAATGGGATTGCATTCGGGAAAAAGCCTTTGAATATTTGTCCGAGTCCGTTAAGGTCATAGGTGAAGCATTCTTCTCTTACATGCCATTCTTCCAGCATCGCTTTTACGGTATCGACTGTTTTCTTGCTGTCAAGTTTGCAAACAAATATGTCTCTTATATGCCATCCTTCCCACAGCCACATGACAAGACTGTCGCCACCCTCAAATGCCGCATCACATGATACCCGGCGTATTCCATCACCTATCTGCATGGAATTGCGGTATAAGGCTTCCATGTGAGTCAGCTTTATTATATCATCTCCGGCAGCTTTGTATTTCCAGTTACCGTCAAGATCGCGTGCGCGTTGTTCGTCTGACTGGTTGACAAGGTTAGCCAAATAGGTCGGATCAGAAGACATCAGTTTTACATTATCGGAAAGTTTTGCTTCAATAAAAGTAACCGACTTGATAAACAGTTCTTGTGGTGTGCCATATTGCTCATACTCCGGCTTCCAGTAGGCGTGTATAATATCCTTGCATTGCTCATATACTTCCTCACGGGTATCTCCCCAATATATACCTGAAACATTGTCCCCGTCCATAAAACAATACCGGACTCTGCCATCACGTTCCGGGATTGGAAGACCATCTTCTCCGATCCACCAGTCAATGAATTTTGCAACCCAGCTGTCAGGATCAGGGTTACATGTTCCGATAAAGCGGTTACGGATATGAAAGGCGTTACGGTTACAAGTGATAAGGTATTTGAATTTGAGATATTCCATGTGGGTTATTTCATCCACACCTATATATGCGAACTGTTTACCTTGAAAACGCTTTTTGAAATCGTCAAGTGTGTCAGCATGATAGCTGAATTTTAAAAATCCACCTTTATAGAAATTCCAGCGCATGTCGTTTTTGGACTTGTTGTATTCCCCAAAATCATCATATAAGGTGGATGATGTTTCTACCATATCAGAGAGATCGTCTATCTCATGCCGGAGAAGCACAGAACGGAAGTTTTTATTTTTTATATCTTTCAATGTTTCCATAAGAAGAGTAAAAGTTTTACTTCCTCCACGGCATCCCCCACAGATGGTAATATCAGCCGGGGTGGAGAGCATGTTTTCCTGCCCTCCACCTTGTGCGATTATCTTATTCGGATTAGGAATTTTCCTATCCGCGTCCCTTAACATTTGGATATATTCATAATCAAGCACCAAACTGGCATTAACCGTTTTTATTCCACTATATTTCTCCATAAAAAGAAAACCGATCCTCACATTACACATGTGGAGACCGGCCTATAAGCTCTGATTCTAATATTGCAGTACAAAAATACGCATAAAGAGTATTATTTTCTACATTTTAATAGAAAATAATATCAAAAATGTTTTGAGAAAAGAAATCCAGTACATATATTTGCAACGAAAACATGGAGTATGATAAAAATTAGTGCGGATAAAGATGCAGATCAAAGGGAAATATACAACAAGATAGTTTTATGTCCGATATGCGGTCAGAAACTAACTGATATAAGCTATGTCAATGGTGTTGTTATATTGAGAGTGAAGTGTCGTAGATGCAAGAACTACATAAATGTGGATATTGTGGGTACAAAGTAGTTTTCAGGATAATATCGCGGAGTGGAGCAGCTGGTAGCTCGTTGGGATCATAGCCCAAAGGTCATTCGTTCGAGTCGAATCTCCGCAACAATAGTTGGAGTTGCCGCATTGTTTCTCCCTTCGATGTGGCGTATAGGGATAAAGGGAGAATATGGAAAGATGGCAGACGTGGTGTATGCGCCGGACTGAAAATCCGGTTAAGGTGATTCGATTTCATCTCTTTCCACAAAACCTATACGGTGTGGTTCAATTCCCACAGGTACGCTGAAATGGGGTATCGCAGGTTAGGTGAGTATAGGTATATTGTCCGGTTAGCTCAATTGGTAGAGCAATACACTGTTAATGTAAAGGTCGGTAGTTCGATTCTATCACCGGGCGCAATGAAGCGGAGATAGTTCAGTTGGAAGAACGTCAGATTCCAAACCTGATTGTCGGGGGTTCGAGTCCTTCTCTTCGCGCATATTGAGATATGGTGTAATGGCAACACAGCAGATTTTGGTTCTGCTATTCAAGGTTCAAATCCTTGTATCTCAACAAATGGCGTATTCGACTAACGGTTAGGTCGTCACCTTTTCACGGTGGAAACCAGAGTTCGATTCTCTGATACGCTACACAGAATGAATAACGTCCGAAATACAAGGGAAATGCGGTGGTTTCACCGAGACATCTTGTAGGTCGCATATTGGAAGTATGGGTGAGTGAACGATACCACCTCTTTGCTAAAGAGGCAAGCTGAAAGGCTTCGGAGGTTTGAATCCTTCTGCTTCCGCAAAACGGGTAGTTACCGAAGTGGCAAACGGGATAGACTGTAAATCTATTGGCTTTCGTCTTCATTGGTTCGAGTCCAATACTGCCCACTATTAAATGGAAAATAAGACCAAAGAGTCAGATTGATGCAAAAAGCATTGTCTGACTCTTTTTTTATTCAACATAAACACAAAATAAACACGATGGAACAAGAAAAAATCTTATCCACATTAAGTGAGAAACTTGGAGAAACCAGTTTTTCACCGCAGACATTACAGACGTATGTAGAACTTAATCCCATAGCCGAAGGTTCGGAGCCTGACGAGGCTTATTGGAACAAGGCTGTGAATTTTCTGAAAGGGATGCAAGGACAGTACAACCATGATGTCGCAACCAGAGTTGAGGACTTTAAGAAAAACTATAAGCCCCAACCGACTCCCCCGACACCTCCAACTCCACCGGTACCACCGAAAAACGATGATGAACTGGAGAAGAAACTGAAAGAACTGGAAGCACGTTTAGACGCGGAAGACAGCAAAAAGGTTCAAGCTGATTTGTTGAAGAAGGTTACGGCTGCAATGAAGGCCAAACAAGCGAATGATGATTATGTGTTGAGCAAGACCTTACAAGGGGTAACTTTCGATACCAAGAAAACTGTGGATGAACTGGTTACTGAATTTCTGCCGAAATATGATGCAGAATATAAGGCGTGCAGGGGTTATGGCACCGCCCCAAGAACTTCTGACGGTTCAGGTGGAACACAACACAATGCAGCCAGCAGATACTTTGAACGTAAAGGCAAGAAGGAAGGCTGGAAGAAGAATTGAAATTATTAACTCTAAAACAATAAATGTATGGGAACAATGGGTAACACGTTTGATGTGAACACCGTGAAATACGGACATGCCCGTAAAGTGTGGCGTGAAATCCGTCACCGTTATCCGGGCGGTGGTATGGTGAGCAACATTTCCGATTGGGTTGCGGTTGGCAAGATTCCTGCCGGTACAGCTGTGAAGTTTGATCTTTCAGGTAAGACATTCACCGCTTATACGGATGCACAGATCAAGGCGGCTGAATCAGATATTACCACTCTTGGCATTAATGGTTATTTGCAAGAAGATATTCTTGTAGCCAGTGGCAACACAAAGGCCAGTGGGACAGTAGTCTATGCCGGAGAGATTTATCAGTACATGTTTGACGAAGAAGTGGTCGCTATCCTGCAAAAGATTACTACACTTCCTCAAATTGTATGGGTGCAGTAAAAGAATTTGAAAACAACATTTAAAATACGACAATTGTATGAATACACTTCCTATTGATTTGTACAAGGTTATCGAGTATGGGCTTGGTGGGGACACTTGGCAAGAATTTATTGACCGTTACAAGGAGAAGTATGACCTACTTCAAATTGATGGTTTTGAATTTGAAGCAACCAAGTTGGATTATACTTTCTCCCAGCTTATTACGAGCCTCGGCGTGAAAACGCTGCCAGCTTACGTTGATCCGGAAAGTCCGGGTTATGAAGCTGCATTGGGAGAACTCGAAGGAAGGACGGGTAATATCCCGACTCAAAAGAAGTTCTACCGTTTGAACCGTGTGACTGTGAGACAACAATTGCAGCTGTTGCAACGGGTAGGCATGTCCGCATTGACGGAAGAGATGCAGAATGTGTTCTTGGGCTTGCTTGATGAAAGTGCTGACGGTCTTATCGGATCGTACTACAATGCGCTTACTCACCAGCGAATGAGAATTGTTTCCACGGGTAAGTTCACTATTGATACTGATAACAACCCACGTGGTTTGAAGGGTATCACTATTGACTTTAATATCCCTGAAAACCATTATCAAGTATTGGCCGGCACAAGCCGCTGGTGGACTAAGGATGAACATATTCCGGCAAATCAAGGCTCTGCCTCTGATCCGATTATGGATGTAAAGAACAGAGTGAAAGAGATTCGCCGCAAATATCATTATTTGGGCAAGATCAGGATGGAGCTGGCGCAGGACTTATGGGATGATTTAATGACTCATACCACGGTTCTTAAACGTATCGGCCATTCCCTCTATCCGACTGTGACGGATGATAGTACGGTTATTGCCAATGCACAGAATGAAGATGAAGACCGCCTGAAAGCCATTTTCAAGAAACTGGTTAAGGTGGATGAAATCGTGCCACGTGACAGCTATGCTTTTGTTGACAAGCCCGGTAAGGATGCGGACGGACAACCTGATCTTATCACTGAACAAGTGGAGAACTTCAAGGCCACCAATATTGCCTTTATACCAGTAGGTCAGATCGGTACTATTCAAGGTGTGGAGCCTTTGACTTTGGGATATGAGGCAAACAAGGTTGCTTCTTATGACGGTGGACGCTTGAAACTGACACAGAGAGCCAATCCTGAAACACATTCAATCTATATTGAAAGTGAAGCCGCCCAAATGTGTGTGCCGAGAATGCCACAGTATATGTTCATCTCTACTGTAACTGTGTAATTCTTAAATTCATGCAAGAATGAATGAGGAACTTTCTCATACGGAAGATATGACCATTGAGGACTTTTTGAGTGGCGCAACTGCTTATGAAATAGCGGACAACGCCCTCAAAAGGGTTCTTGTCAAGCGGAAAATCGCTTTTGGAACAATGGTAAGTGAACTGACCGAAAGGCAGCTTGATCTTGCCACTGCCGATATTTACATGTGGTGTGCAAGCACTCCAAGCAGTAAGAATGATACCGAAGACAGTGACGGGGGATGGAAGCATAAGGAAGGTGGTTGGCAGACCAGTGCATACGACAAGCGGCAACTCCGTGAAATGGCGAAAGAACTGTATGAGAAATGGGATGAAGAAGTTGTAAAGGGCACTAAAATCAGAATAGTCAATTTTTGAGTATGAAAGTAAATAATCCACGGCATCCGCACAAATGTACTGTTTACCGAATTATAGGTGAGGATTCTTTCAGTGATGGTGAGAAGGTGATCTTGTATGAAGGTATATGCCGAAAGGAAGGTAGTACAAATTTGCGGACATTCAAAACCGATAATGTGATAAAGAGCGATTATCTGTTGAGCCTTCCCGGAATTGTTGAAGGAATATTGGCCGGTGATCTGATAGATGTCACGGACAGACAAGGCACTTTCACTCAATGTATGGTTACTGATAGCTATGCCGGAAATTTGGGAACAACTGTGTATTTCAATCTTGCAAAAAATTAACGCATGGATAACCGGAGCAATGAAGTATTGTTTGATGAAGGAATAAGGAAGGCAAAGGAGCTTGTTTCAGGATATATCTTTGATGTCTTGACTAAATGCTGTGAAGAACTTATCCAAGATGCACTTGATAACAAGTCAGGCTTTCGGAATCTTACGGGTAATACAATAACCAGTTATGCGTGCGGATTATTCATGGACGGTAGATTTTCCTATTTCGTTTGTAGTGGAGATTCAATGAAACAACCGGTGAGAGTAAAGCTGACTAAAGGTGAAACATTTGTAGGTGTCAGTTATGATAATCAGAACAGACGTTTTACTGGAACAATAGAAACTGATAAAGGTTATGGCGAAGCATTCTCCTTTGATTTCTTGAAAAGATATAAGTCGGAATCACGTAAAGGATTTGAGATAGTAATGTGCACGGGTACTGAATATTCAACCTATTTGGAGAATGTGTTGAATGCAGATGTTCTGACCGGAACATTTCAAAGGGCACAAAATACATTATTCAAGAACTTTAAACCAATGAAATGATGGGACGGACAGTTTATAGACGTATGGATATATTAAAACAAATCGCTGATGCAGTAACCGGCATTGGTGAAAAGGTTTTCATAACAGATCGTCCGGCTGCTGAACAAAAGGCGATGAAGGACTTTGTTGTTATCCGGTTGCCACAAACTATCCAAGATAAAGGAAGTACCTACCAAGACACTTACTGTCAGATAAACGTTTTTGCGCATGATCGCTCAAACGGTATTGAGAATACAGTCCGTTTGGATGAAATGCAAATGGAAGTGGTTTCAAAATTTCCAATAGTGACGGAATTGTTTTCAGCTGTAAGTCCACGATTGCTTCCCGGAGGAAATGACGGACTCGGTTTTCATTCCTTAATAATACAAGCGAAGCTAATAATAAACAAATGACACAAACTTAAAAAGATACGATTATGGCAGAGATTTCTATTACTACCAAACTGGAAGAGTTAAAGGTGCTCTTTAATCAGATGAAGGAGGTTTATTATGTGTCCAAAGTCAATAGTGACCTCGCAACTTTAGCGGCTTTTGATATGGAGCTGCCGGTACTCTCTGACGGAGTTACATTTGATACCGGAGCTGCCGATGTTTCCAAGATCAAGTTGACAACCGGAGCAACTTGGACTTCTATTGCTAATGCTGGAGATTCCGATATTCAGTTTCAAGTACCTTCCGTGGCAGGAAAGATCAATGACTTGTTACTGAACAAGAAAGCGGAAAAGGTGACTATGACTGCTACCATTGATGGTGAGACTTATGAAGGTGAAGGTTACAATATCGAACCGAAGAAAGTAATCGGAGGACTCTTCATGCGTAGTGAAGACCGTCAAACAGCCTTGTTCTTACCGAATGTTGAGGGGTATAGCAACTTCGTCAGCGAGCAGGATAAGCCGGGGTACTTTAATGTATCTGTTTCTCCGTTGAATGATGCTAAGGGTGCCTCTATTTACATTTTACGTAAAAAAGTGTCCGAATAAAAAACTTAGGATATAACACTTTGCAAAATTCATATCAGCGAAAAGGTGGTGAGCTACTTGATACCGGCCACCACCTTTTTTCGTATAAAACACGATAAAATATGACAAAGAAGAATGACATAACACTTCCTACACCGGAGGATGAAAGGCTATTGAATGATGTGTTGGAAGACAGTGTGGACTATGTGGAAGTCCGAGGAAAGAAATATGGTATTTCATGGCTGAAAAGAGGGACTATACGCAAATTCACCAGTACCATGCAGAAATCGGGGAATGATGATAAGATCAGTTGCCAATGTGCAGCCGCTATCATTTTGAACGGATATTGGAAGATCAAGTTCTTCTATCCTTTCTTGTGGCGATGGTTCTTTTATATCAAACAATATGGAGATCATGAGCTGATGAAGGTTATAGCCGTCGGCAAAAAAAAAATTCCAGTGGAAGACTACTTGACTGCTACCATATATCTGACCGCGATGAAGGACACGATGATGACAATGACAAAAGAGGAAGCAGAGCATATCCTTCACGAACCAGCTACGGACAAACGTGGGAAATAGGCAAGTCCTATCCGTGGCTGACAGAGCCTTTGAGAGTATTTGGGATTCCAATAAGCAAGCCCTTGTTTGGTATTTATTGGGTACTTACAAATGCACAAATTGAACTATTGGCAATGGATGTGTCTATTGTGGTTACAGATTGTGACAAGGACAACAAGGAAAAGAAGCACGATACGAAGAACTTCAAATCCCCTTCCGTAAGCGAAATAGAGGATGCTGCCAAACGCTGGAAAAATAAGTATGGCAATGGAGAAACAGCAATTAACATTAATGATTATAAGTAGCACAAACACAATAATATATGGCTGATCTCGGTAATTTATATTTTGATATACTGTTCCGTGATAAGACAGCGGAACAACGTAAAAAATTGAAAGCGGAAATCACCAAAGACTTGCAGGCAAAACTTGATGTGGGTTTTGACAAGAAGAAGTTGGTTGGTGATATGAAGACTTTGCTTCAAAGTGAGAAGTTTAAGATCAATGTGGTAGTGGATAAGGCCAGTACCACACAAGCTGTCCGTGCCGCCTTGCAAGCCGCCGGGTTGAATACAAACTTTACAGCAAGTGATTTACGCGCCGCCAAAGCCGCAGCCATTCAAACCAAAGCGGAGGCTTCTGCCGCAGCCGCACGTGAGCTTGCGCGACAAAGAGCCGCCCGTGCCGCCAAAGCGGAACTGGATTTGGCTAATGCCCGTGAGAGATCAGCCAATGCAGCAAGGCGGCACATGACAGCCACTCTCAATATGAATGGAGCAATGAACAGCCAGTTGAGTATTGTCGGACAATTAAGAAATGAATTTTTGGGGCTATACTCCATTTATGCGGCACAAAATTTCTTACGTGCAGTGGTTGATATTGGTGGTGAGTTGGAGAATCAGAAAATTGCAATGGCCTCTATCCTGCAAGATGAAGGCAAAGCTACAACCATATTCAATCAGATTAAGAAACTGGCTGTTGCTTCTCCGTTCGGGGTTATGGATTTGAATCAGTATGCCAAGCAACTTTCTGCATATTCTATACCATACAATGAATTGTATGATACCATGAAAAGGCTGGCTGATATATCAGCCGGTGTAGGTGTTGATATGGGGCGTATCATATTGGCCTTCGGTCAGATAAAGGCTGCTAAATTCTTGAAAGGAACAGAATTGCGGCAATTGACGGAAGCGAACATTCCTATGGTGGATAAACTGGCCGAGCGATTCAGTAAGTTGGAAGGCCGCATTGTCAGTGCCGGTGAAGTGCTTGATATGATCTCGAAAAAGAAGGTTACGTTTGAGGACGTAAAAGATGTTCTTTGGGAACTTACGGATGATGGTGGCATGTTTCATAACATGCAGGAAGTTCTTTCAGAATCAGTCAAATCCAAATGGAAGAACTTGGCTGATGCGATTGACATTATGCTTGGTGATATTGCGGAGTCAATGGGTAGTACATTGAAATGGACTGCCGAAAGCCTTACCACCCTTGCTCAAAATTGGAAAGAAGTTGTACCTTTTATAACAGCGGCCACAGCTGCGTTTGGAACATATCGGGTTGCGGTTTATGCAGGATCACGTGCCATGGGAGTGGCAAATGCTACATTAATAAAAGGAACACTCGCAGCTAAACAGAAAACAGCAGCGGATTTAGTGATGGCTTCCAATTACCGCACTTTAACTGCCGCTGAAAAAGGATTGATTGCTTCAAGAAATGCTATGACTACCGCAGAATGGAGGACATTGGCTGTTAGTGGCGCATTGAACAAAGAACAAGCGTTGAGGTTGATAACACTTGGGAAAATTAAATCAGGTCAGGCAGGACATATTACCCAATTACTTAATATATCAAAAGCTGAACTTCAAGTGGCTATGTCAGCTGGAAAAGCTCGTGTGGCAATGACAATGCTTAGTTATGGAGCCAAACAAGTTTGGACTGCTTTTAAGGGTTTGTTCAATCCATACATGTATTTGTTCGCTGGACTTTTTGCCATTACTGAATTATGGTATAAGTCCGGGCAAAAGGCTGACGAAATGAACGAGCGTATTTCCGAGCTGACAACAAGAGCACAAGACGGTTTCAAGAATTTAACGAAAGAAGCTCAAAAATTTGCTGATGTTGATCCTTTTAAGGCGAATGATGCCTCACTGATTTCTTCTATTGAAGAAATGAAAACAGCATTAAAGGATTATTCTCCAGTTTGGGCAGACACTTTTAATGAAACGTTTAAGACTGATGATGAAGGAAATACGGTTAAAAGCCTTGCAGAACAATATATATTGCTTCGGAATGCTTTGAATGATACAAAAGAGGCTTATAAATTGTTGAATGCCATAAGAGGTACATCTGAATATGCGAATGATGCTACTGATGGTTATTTTGACGAAAGCTTTAGTGAAAATATTGAAGACTACATCAAGGCAGAGAAGCATATAGACAAGATTATAGACCGTATGGCTGGTAGCTATATAGAGTATTATACTGCCATGCAGAAAGTTATAGCCAAGTATGATGATTTTGCTAAAGTCGCTTCGGGCAAATCATTGAAAGAGCAGTTGGATATAATCAAAGAATATCCCAAGGCATTAGCCAGTTTGAATAATGAGTTACCCTTCACGGGAGGATATAGGGATGATATTTTTCAGCTACGGAAGGCATGGAAAAACTCTAAACGTGTTTTTGAGGAAGAAGTATCACCGGATATGCAGAGTTTCATATCTGAATATAAGTCACGATTACAAGCTGCCGGTTGGAATTTAGACAATTTGAGTGACGCTCAAAGAATAGCTATCGGTTTGGATATAAGTTCTTTCTTGGATCAATTTAAAGAAATGCCGGTAGATATACGAAAATTTCTTAATGGTGAGATTCTTGAAAAGCAATTCAATATCAAGATTAATGCTGAATATACGGAAACTATTCAGAGCTTGTCAGACTTGCAGAAAAAGTTCAATGAAGCCACAGATGGGCAATTTGAAGCCCAAATAAAGGTTTCTACGGATTCAGAGAAAATTATTGAAGGAGTACAAAAAGCGTATAAGGAAGCTAAAGAGACAACAAATCAATTGAAGCCGGTATTGATTAAAGCCGGAATAGATTTGTCAGGTATTGGAGCTATTGACTTGTCAAAACTTCCCGACTGGCAGAAGCAAATTGTATCAGATTATAAAAAGGCTTTCGATACAATGCAAGCCGGTGAGAAAGGAGCTAAAGAAATCGGTTTTTCCCTCACTGATCCAAATAAGGATAAGAGCAAAAAGGATGCCTTTGCCGAAAGATTGAAAGAACGGGTAAACTTACTAAAGGAGGCATATTCTGAATATAAGAAGTGGACTGACATTGTTGGAAAGGGAGAAGCTGCCAGCAAGGTTAAAGAATCGGGTATTTTTGATTCCTTATTTAAAGGTAAAGAACCGGTGGATATTGGAAATTATCGAGATGAATTGAATAAGATTCTTAACCAGCTTGACGATAAGACTAAAGAACGTAGGGAATTGAAAGTTTCTATACGGAAAGTTCTTTTGGATATTGATGCCAATGCTATGAAAGAAGCTTCGGATAAGGCCGCAAAGGAACTTGAAAGGTACGTGTCTGATGTTTCAAAGAAATGGGATATATACAAGCAGCTTGTCAATGCCGGTGCAAGTAAGAAGGATGCTTCTTTATACGCTTTCGGAGTATTGTCTGAATATGAGAAGAAATCCGAGGAATTAGCTGAAAAGGTAACTAAGAAAATGAAGGATAAAGGGGTATATATACCTTTGACTTTCACCGAACAAGAGGCCACAGAATCACTTGGAGGTAAAGACAGTGTTTTGTATAAACAGTTTTTCAGTGCATGGAAGGAAGCTAAAGAAGCTATTGAAAAAGATAGTTTGGAAGTAAAGCTGAAAGAAGTTACTGCCCTCAACAAATACAAATCTATCGCTGAAAAGATACGGGACTTAAGCGAGAAATATGCTCCCTTAACCGGCACCTTCATTGGTGAAAATAATGAACTTGTTGGGAATGTTGAAGGCATGACTCCCGGACAGAAAGCTCTTTTTACCGAATATAAGGAGGAACTGGCAAAACTAAGGGGACAACTGCTTGAACTTCTTCCGGTATGGGAACAGATATTTGGAGATCAGACCTATAAATCATACGGACAGATACAGCAAGCATCCGATTATGCGCAACAGATTATTGATAATGCTTCTGTAACTAAAAACAAGAATGGAAAGCCAACAGCTTTTACTTCTTGGTATTTGGATGAGAATGGTAAACGGATTGATGTTTCAGGAGAATATTCTCAAATTGAGAAGTTAAAGAAAGCCATACAAGACTTATATAAGGCCGGATTACAGAAGAATCCGTTTGCCACTCTCATAAAAAATATTCGTTCTTTATTCTCCAGTGGAGATAAAGATGAAAAGGGTACCATAGAAAAAATTGCAGCCATAGGAGAAAGTGCCGCTGAAAGTGCTGATCTTGTCGGCAATTTTGCAGGACAGATGTCTTCCATGTTCGATGCTTTGGGCAATGAGGGTATGGCCGACACGATGGGTAATGTGCAGGATGCCATGTCTTCTATAAGCAATATCGGGCAGGGATTCGCCAAAGGTGGAATAGTTGGTGGTATTGCTGCCGCTGCCGGTGAAGCTGTAAACTGGATTGGGAAGATAGCACAAGCACATGACAAAAAGCTTGATAAGGCTATTGAAAAAAGTAAACTTCGTGCTCAACAGTTGCAGTATATATACGAACAGATTGACGGTATTCTTGAACGTTTCTTGGGCAGTGGCACGGAACTAAAACTTGTAGATGCAGAAAATGACCGTACCCGGTTGAATCAATTAAATAATCAGATTGAGGCAATACGCAATAAGGGGAAGATCAACATCTTCGATTTGATGTCTTTGCAGAAATATAAGCAGGAAGCGGAAAAACTTCAAAAACGTGTTTCGGCATACGATGAAGGCGGTGCATACGGGTATCAACGTGCCTTGATGCAAGAACAACTTTCAGAATTGGAGAAACAGCGGCAAGCCGAAATTGACAAGAAGAAGACGGATGATAGCAAAGTGGCTGATTATGAGAATCAGATTGCGGAGATGAAACAGCAAATAAAGGATTTTGCCGAAGAAACGGCTGAATCTCTTTATGGCATTAATTTGAAAGACTGGGCTTCGCAGTTGGGAGATGCCTTGTATGAGGCATGGCAGAAAGGCGAGGATGGTGCCGAAGCTTTCAAAAATAAGGTTGCCGACATTATGGGTGATGTTATGAACTCCATTCTCAAAATAAGTATTTTGGAACCGGCCATGCAACAGCTTCAAAAGATGCTTTTTGGTGAGGATGGAATGAGTGGTTATTTCGGCAAGGATTTCTCTCTTGACGAAAAGGAGTTGGAAAGTATTGCGGACTATCTAATGGGGGTAAGTGAGAAAACCGATGATTACTATTCCATGCTTGACAAACTGAATAACTATATGGAAAAGAAATATGGTATCAGTATGAAGGAAGAGGAAGAAGACAGTGGAAGTGGTTTATCTAAAGGCATACAGAATGTTACTGAAAATACCGCTAACCTTTTGGCTTCTTATATAAATGCAATCCGGGCTGACGTGAGTGTTAAACGGGAGTATGTGCGCAGATTGGTTGAAGAATTGTTCCCGGCCTATAATGTAATAGCACAAGCACAATTACAACAACTGACAATGATACAGATAAATACAGCAAAGAATGTGGAATTTGTGGAAGAAATCAGGGATATACTACATAGGAATATAAACGGTGTAAACAAGTTTAATATATGATTATGAACAGATTGAATAGTGAATTGAGAGGTCATGCCGTATCGTATGGCCTCTGCACACAATGGCAAGGTGACTGGCAAAACAATAAAAGCCAGCAAGAATTGATCGGAATGTATATACGGGGCATTGATTTTTGTATTGAACACGATTATCCGACGGTGGAATATATAAAAGGCAATTTTGACCGGAGTCTGCTTCATCAAAACCATATTTTTGTTGATGAACCAGTGATCGGAGGCGACAATGGTGTATATGTACTGAACGGTAAATGTTCAGGTAAACTTTCTTTCGGTAAATTTACAGTTGTTACTCTCCATTTGCGGCATGATAGTGAATTGACTCTTGAAGTGGAGGATTGTGCCAAAGTTTTTGTAAGTGTATATGATCGGGCTAAACTACATGTAAGGCAAAGCGATGTGGCTAAAGTTTATGTATATGTTCATGGTGGAAACTGTAAAATAGAATCCGAAGGCAATGTTATGGTAAGATATAAAAAGAATGGGGACTAACACGTTTTCTGCAATATATTTATTTACAGTATTTTATATTTCCAAATTATTTGAACGGTATCATAAATTGCAACCAACATCTCGTCACAATACGGTAGATACGTGCATTATTTATATTGTGTCTAAATTTTAGAGTAAATATAACTATTTTTAGTTACCGATTCTTACCGTTTGTTACTGATGTTTACCGAATTTATTTTATTGATTTTTAGGTTGTTGTATGGTGAAAATATCGTTTCTATATTTGTGTCGGAAACAATGCTATTAGGTTCATTACGTGGTTGTCATGAACTGGAGTAAAATATTATAGGGCATTCTCTTTGAGGCAGACAACCACATTAGGCTTCATCGGGATTTGCCCTTTCTCTTTACTATTATGTCAAGCGTGACTATTATATTAAGGAGGGTTCAGTAGGTACGAGTAATGGCGTATTGGGGTTCGATTCCCTACCTACTACAAGATCGGACAAAATAATTCCCCAAAAGCGGAGATGTCCGAGCCGCTGATGGGGAAAACATTAACTTTATAGTGCAAAGATATGGAAAATTTTAATCAGTTAATACCTATTGATGAGGGAAAAGGTAAAAAAAGAACAATGACCTCCTTGCAGATTGCAGAAATTACGGGCAAAACTCATTCAAATGTAATGCGAGATATTCGCAATATCCTTGAACAACTGGAAGATAGACGACAATTCAGTTTTGAATTATCATCAAGACCTCAACCTATGCCAAACGGTGGAAGCAAAGAAGTGTCTTGTTACATTCTCACCAAAAAGGATTGCCTTCTTCTCGCAAGTGGTTATGATGCAAACTTACGAGCCAAAATTATTAATCGTTGGGAAGAACTTGAAGAAAACAAGCGTGAGCTTTCCCGTAAAAGGGAGAAATCTTTGTTAAGTAAAATCTAAATTTATAATATGAAAACAAATCAAATTTTTCAATATAATGGAAGCCCTATCACTTTTTATAAAGATGATAATGTAATGGTAAATGCAACAGAAATGGCAAAGCCGTTTGGTAAATTAGTAGGGGATTGGCTTAGATTGAAAGCTACTACCGAGTTCACAGAAGCACTTTCAGCCGATATGCATATTCCCATATCGGCACTAATTCAAGTAGTTAAAGGTGGTAATAGCGAACAAGGCACATGGCTTCACGAAGATGTAGCATTGGAATTTGCCCGTTGGTTATCTCCATCATTTGCTATATGGTGTAATAAGCGTATCAAAGAGTTACTTCAATATGGCATGACCGCCATGCAGCCAACTTTGGAGCAAATGATAAACAATCCCGACCTTGTTATCAGTCTTGCAACACAATTAAAGAACGAGCGAGAAGAGAAGCAACGTCTTGAACAACAGAACGCATTGCAAGAAGAGCAGTTGCTTCAAGCCGCTCCGAAGGTCAGCTATTATGATAACCACTTGCAGAGTGTAAACACCCAGACGAGCACACAAGTCGCCAAGCAGATAGGAATGGATGCCGAAAAGCTGCATAAGAAGCTGAAAGAAATCGGAGTCATCTACCGACAAAGCGGACAATGGTTATTGCATACTCCTTATTCTACTTGGGGACTACACTCTACACGTACACAGACGTACACACGTTCGGATGGCTCGATAGGAACAAATGTTTATACTGTATGGACTACGAAAGGTGTACGTTTTATCATCGCATTATGCGAAAGCGGTTGGGACGTAAAGAAAGCCATAAAGCTGATTAAGGGTGAATTAATACCAGTAGCATAGCGTTCACTATTTATTTCTCTGAAAATTCAGAAGAATCGAGTTTTTGACAATATACTGTAATAAGCAAATTTTAAATCGTCATTTTTCGGTAAAGTTAATGGAATAAACATAGTGGGCAGCAGAAACAGATGGTGCGCTATACAGAAACGATTCTACTAAACAATTCGTAAAAAACTTAATTACAGAGGAAAAACTAAAAGAACGTAATTCCGTTCTTATACAATCAAGAGGTAATTTGCGATTCTTTTCAATACATAACAAATAAATTGGGCTGACTTTGGAGCCAGCCCTACTCATTCATGATTTTATTACTAACTATGTTCACCTAATTTAGTTTGTATTTTTTTTTAAGCTGTTTAGCGTAAGCCTTGGTAGCAGCATAAACTCTACATAGATGGTATAACTTTTCATCAAATGATTTATTATTCCATTTGGAGTCTTCACTTTCAATATCAGCTACTTTCATCAATGAAGAATCATTTTTTTGTATTTCTCTAAGAAATCCCATAGTCGAACTATCATCTTCTTTTAAATATATATATTCAAACACATTTGAAGTTTTTCCTCCAAGTTCATTTTTCCCTTTGACAGATAGTTTTATTACACATAATGAATCTGTATAATACTCTGTACTGGTATTTAATATATCAACATCGTTTCCTACGCTGGAAAACGTATCACTAATTTCAGTTTTAAGCATTTTATATGCTTCTTCTTCAAATGGCGTTTTTGTATTACTACTGCAACTAATAATAAAATATGATATGAACAGTAAAAGTAAAATGTTTTTCATTATTCCATTTCTTTTAAAATTTCACGAACTTCAATAGCTTTCATTCTTTCTATTTTTTCTTTTTCTCTCCGAATAAGGTCATTTATAAATAGACTTACGTTTGGTTGTAGATTTATAAACTCTACCAAGTCTAAATCAAATCTGATAGCCCGAACCTTACTTTTACTCGCAGGTTTTGTTCGATGATACACTCTTTTAGCTTTTTGTTCCTTTTCTATCATATATCTAAATATTTTACACCAAAATAAAAACCTACCACCACCACAAAAAGTACGTATAGTGGTAATAGACATGGCCCTCCGAAAACACTAAAGCAGATCAGAAGAATCACTACTATCCAAACTAAAACTCCTAACATATAATAACCTCTTTTATAATTAAATGCAAAAGTATTAATAAATAAAATTATGACAAATGATATTTTTTATGTTTTTCAACATACACGTGGAAGCAAGTTAGGGGTTGAGTATAATAATCTACTAAAAAATGCTTTTATGGCATTATTTTCTATGATTATATAGAAAATACAATTATATTTGCGTTGAAATAAGATTAAAGTATAAGGCCATAGAGCTTGTTGTGGAGACTAAATATCTCTGCGGCAAGCTCTTTTTTAATATATGTATATGAACGAACCGTATTCTATTTTGATGCAGAAAACTACCGAGAATGCTCCAGTCAAAGACAGCTTGGCGCATTTTGGAATTGTGTGCACAGAATTTCCGTTCAAGCCGGGTGGGGAAACGAAAGATTTACCCAAACGGGATTGGCCGGATGAAGACGGTGAAGATACTTACATACCCGATAAGCTGCTATTAAAGGCATACGACTTGGAAGCCGAGATGTGCTATAAGGGAGATTTGGGTACTGCATACGATAAAATTATGGCCTTTCAAAACTATCTCACGGGAGAAAATGGTGACGGTGCCACCTTGAAAATATATAACTCGCACACGGGTATCGGGCGGCAAGGACTTTACTTACTGGAGGTTGGAGATTTTGAATTTAATAAGTCCAATATGGATGAAGTCTTGACCTTCCCGGTAAAATTCAGAGTAACTGATCCTCGAACTCAAATAATCCCCTCGTATAGTGTTGCGGAACCGACAAAGATAGTTGCATTGGTTGAAAAAGTATAGCTGTATGGCATGGAAGGTTTATGATAAAACTGGCAATACGGTACGTTGTACACTGAAAGGTTTGGAGTATAATGGTACATGGATGGGTGCATGTTTTGTGACAAGCACTCTGAAAAGTGCCGTACCCATTCTTTTTGAGATAGGTGACTATGTTATGTACCGTGGTGAGAAGTTTGAGATAAACTATGATCCTACGGCATTAAAAAAGGCGGCAAGAAAAACTTCGGGAGAAGCGTTTGTCTATGATAACGTAAAGTTCAACTGGCCGGGAGATGAATTGACGCGATGTGATTTTCTTGATTATGTGAAAAGTGATAATCAGATACACTTCACTTCTTTGCCTAAGTTCAGTTTCTTCGCTTCGTCTATACAAGATTTGGCAGACCGTGTTCAAGTAAATCTTGACCGTATATATACCGGAGCACAAAAATGGACGGTTGCCGTACACCCTGAATATGTGAGCACTACCAATGTAAACATTGATGTGAACAATATAAAGGTATGGGGTGCATTGGAGTTGTTCAATTCAAAATTTGGTGCGAACTTTGTTATTCGTGGCCGAACAATAACAATCGGTACTGCCGGTATTGCTGTGGGCAATATTTTCAAGTATGGACGTGGAAACGGTTTGTACGAAATTCAACGTACAGCCGATGCGGATCAACAGATTATTACGCGATTGCGTGCATACGGTAGTACAAGAAATATGCCTAACCGGTATTATAATAAGCTCTCAAACAGTTCTCTTACCAATTATTTGCCGAATAACATGGCCGTGGAAAATCTGATGTTACCTGATTTTCCTAAGACAACGCTTGATCCATATATTGACAGTAAGAATATTGCTGTGCTTGGCATTCGGGAAGGGAGTGTTTATTTTGACGGTACCGGTGGTTTGGAGGAAATATGTCCTTCAATGGAAGGTATGACCGCCGAACAGTTGAAAGATGCAGGTATTTATGTATCATTGGATGCCGGGGATAATGGCAATCTTGACGAAGTGGCTGATGCCGAACAACTGACAGATGATGGTACAATGGATAGCCTGAAGGAAGGTGAAGATGTCCCACCTTTTACAATAACGCTAAAAGATGTTGGTTTCAATATAAACGATTACCTGACTTCTGAAACAGCCACCATTAGCATGAAAAACGGCATGTGTGGTGGCCGGGATTTTGAAATAACCAAATGTGAGAAGAAGGGCAATAAATATGTGCTGACTTGTAACCGTGTATATGATGAAAGTCTGAAATTATATTTCCCATACAAGGATTACAATATAAAGTCCGGTGACAAGTTTGTCCTGCTTTATATTGATATGCCGGACGTTTATATTCAGGCCGCTTCACAACGGTTGCTTGCTACCGCGAAAAAATATCTTGCAAAGAATGACTATGTGCGCTATTCGTATGAACCGAAGGTGGATGATATTTTCATGGCACGCCAACATGATGAGGCTGTTGCAAGGGGGGAAGCAAGCATACATGATACTTTGAAAGAAGGGGACTTGATGCTATTCACTGATAGCGATCTTGGTATTGAAGGCAGCATCATTATTGATACCCTTATTATCAAAGAGGGAGAAGATATGATACCGAAGTACACTATGACACTTCGGGAGGAAAAGGCTGTTGGATCGCTTGAAAAAATCCAAAATCAGATAGACTCTATTGCAGGTGGTGGGCAGGGAACCGGTGGCTTGAATACCCAACAGATACAGTCTATCATCCGTTCACTGGGCAATCAGCTTTTTCTTTCGCGCACCCACAATGATACGGCAGCTGGGCTTATCGGCTTCTTAGCCGGTGCTATCTTTGGTGCAAGCGGTTTTGCAGAGGGTTTGACCGGCTTTGGGGCGAAAATAGACAGCATGGGACGTGGGTATATGGAAAGCCTCACGTTACGCAGGTTTTTAGAGGTGCCGGAATTGCGTTTTAACCGTGCTGAAATTGTGCTTGGTGACAAATGGCGTTCTCCCGGTGCTGGAATTATAGAGAGTGTTGAGCCTGATTATGATGCTGATGGTAACTTGCTACGTTCCGGGACAATAAGTTTGAAATTACAAGACGGTGAAATAGGTGCTGTGGCTGTGGATGATATTTGCATGGGGTATTTCCATGACTATGAAACGCCGGGGAATAATGCGGTATCTGATATAGATGATAGCCGTGGCAACCGTATGTTTGCCGGTTTCTGTACAATCTATTTTCGTATTACAGAAATATTGGATGCCGGAACAAACAAAAGGTTTCGCTATGTGCTTCGTGGTGTTTCTGATCGTTGGCAATATTCTTTCCATCCGTGTGAGGCTTTGCATTTTGTCGCTTATGGCAACTTTACAAACAAGGAACGCCAGACTTCCGCTTATGAGACGAGGACATACCGCCGTTTCTTGGTAGGGGTAAATGACTGGGAGTTTACAAAGAGTATGGTTGCAATGCAGGATGGGGATTTGAGCAATCTCAACATCTTCGGGTTGGATATGACCGGTTATTCTGCTTATCTGAATAACATTTATATGACCGGCACAATCGAACAGTTACAGATAGATGCACCGGTACGCATTGAGATTGATACGCAAGGTGACAATTTTCTTGCTTATGGTGAATCAATGGAAATTACTTGCAAGGTCTTTAAAGGTTGGGAGGATATTACAGACACAGTTAGACAATGGGCTATCCGAAGGGATAGTGGAGATACCGCCGATGATGAAGCTTGGAATATCAAGCATAAGGATTTCAACGGTTCAATAACGATACATAACACAAAGGAAATTAGTGATTTAGGAAATAATTCAGTAACAGTGGTAAGTACCTTGTTTACCATAACGGCAACAAATGATACTGCATCAGTAGAAGCAATTGTGACGATATGATAGAGAGTGAAAAGAAAAGAATCAGAAAAGAGTTTCAACCGCTTACGATTGCAGTAAGCTTGAAGATAATGACACCGAACAGTCCGGCCAATCAGGTCTATAATCCGGTGGCAAATGAATATGATCCTGACCGTGGGGTTACTCCGCTGGTGATTTTACCGGAAGTCATAGCGAATGCCGCTGACGGTAGCTGGGATATGCCTTATGTTAATTCTTTGTTGGCAGAAATGAACTGGTTTGCTAATGGAGAGAATATTTCTGCAATCAGTTCATGGAATGGGAAGTACAGTATAGATACGGTTGGAGATACACGCGGTGCCATTACCATAAGCAGAAATGTGGCTCCGGGTGAAAGTTTTGAGTTGTATTTTGAAGGTCTGATAGCTGATACCCGGCTTGGGGTGAATATTCCCGTTAAGACTGACTCTATCATGTTGACAACGGTAGATAAGAGTGAAGATACCTACGGTTTGTCTATTGGGGATAGTCAGATAATCCAGTACAATCCATTTCTTGACAAGCTTTTGTTGTATGATTACAAGGTAGCCAACAATTTGATTTCCGCATCTACGGCCAATAGGAATGCAGCTTTGGATGAAAATTCATACGAGCGCACCATTCCACTTATGGTAACAAAGGGAGTGAATAAAATAACTACCGGATATACAATTGAACTTTATCAGGTGAACAGCATATCAAGTCAAACAATGCTGACTACCGCAAACCATGAAATAGTGGCTTTGTCCTTAACCAGCCTGATAATGGACTTGCGTTTGGTCGAGAAGGGGGATTACTTGCTGTTGGTGAAGGTTGGTGGAAAGGAGGTTGCAAGACAGCAATTCTCCGTCAATCGTGTTTATCCAAAATTTACGTGCATACCGGCAAGTCAGGCTTCCATCAATCCTGATGAAATCCTGCATAGGAATATAGCTATGGTACAGTGGAATGGAGAAATTGTGCCGATACCGGCACCGATTATCCGCATGGTATGGTTTACGGACAGTGCAAATAAGACCGGGGTACAATGGCAGGAGGGGGAAAAAACTGTGATAATGTTGGATGGAACCGGTATTGGTGAAACTTATCTTGACGATTGGTTGGACGTGTACATTAAGGCCGAGCAAAAAAAGGCTTTCTCTGTATTGACTGATGGGACAAATGAATATACGGACAGTAACGGGAACATATATATAAATAATTGATATGAGGTATGTTGTAGCAAATAAGGAAAAGGCTTTGGATGCCGGGGTTCTGTTGTTGGGGCACTTGGTAAAGGGAGAATCCATCATCTTGAATGAAAAGGAGGTAATGTGCCTGCCTTCTCTTGATGGAGAACTGGAAGATAGAATACTGTTGTTGGACGGTATCGTTTATACTAATACAAGCATGAATCAAATTATATCAGAAGGAGGTTGGGAATATGGCAGAAAATTATAGTGCCCAAAATAGCATCACGATTAAACGTCTTCGTTCCAATGACAGCCTGATGCTGACTTTTGAAAATAATGGCATTCCATTGTTTCAGGCCGTAGATGAAGAAAGTGGGGCTGTCTCTCCTGATTGGAGTATAGCTGCGAATCAGCCGGTACGGACACCCAAAGTAACTTCGGCACGTGGGTTGGCGGTCAGTTTGTCTGGTCATAGTTGGGCTTACAATGGAGTGGCTTTAAATTTTAACGGTGCGGAAAGTGGAGGTTGGAAAAAAGACAGTACGGGCAAATTCTCTTTGAATACCAGTACCGGTGCCATTAAAATTGTCGGAAACTTGGCAAGCAAAACGAATATTGCAGGAGATACATTGACTTATTCATGTGTCGCTTCTACGGCAGGTGTTGAGTATAATTTGACCGGGGAACTGCCTATTGCCATTCAGAATATGGGAGCCAGCTCTTACTATCTTGCTATTCTTGCAAGTACCGAACAGTTAACAAGCAAAGTAACAAGTTGTACTCTGACTACCAAGCTGTATGCCGGTGCCAATGCCATTACCGATTACTATATAAAATGGTATAAGGACACGGCGGCTTGGACTGATAAGAACGGACAGAAAAGTGTAACTGTTACCCGTGGTGATGTGGACGGTACCCAGTTATTCATAGCAGAAGTTTATCAGTCTTCAAGTGCTTCACAACCGATAGCACGTGCCGGGGTACGTATCATTGATACGGCAGATGAATTTCAAATTGTATGTTATATAACTTCTTCCAACAAAGAGGTTGATACCGGACAACCCGTTACAGTAAGTGCCAAGATTGTAAATATGACTACGGGGTCAACTTATACTCCTACTTCCGCATCGTGGACTATGGATGTGATGGATAAGGAAAACTGGAAGAGTTTGAAACATTCTACAACAAATTCTATATCTGTAACAACAACGGAAACTGACAGAAACGGGACTCAATATGATGTTGATGTTTTGGCAGAATGTCATTTTAATTAACATAAAAACAAAATAATATTATGGCAACTAAAGGATTAGGAAATGAAACATTGGTGACCTCCATTCTGCGTTCCAATACAGTATTGGTGGAAGTTGGTGGTAGTGTCAGACGCATTACCGTGGAAAACTTCATGAATGCTATTAATAATGGTGACGAACAAATGTTGAGGCAGGTGGCTTGGGGGATTCCAATCAAACAATCAACCCAAAGTAGCACGAACTATGGTGTGATAGGTAATACAGCCGCATGGACAGAATACAAGTTGTATTGTGGCCGTTATCTCGTAACGAATGATGGAAGGGCTGCTAAAATGTCCCCTACCAATAGTGCGGTGTTTGCTGATGGTACTGCGGTGGATGAAACCAAAGGGCATGTGATGTGGATAGGGCCACGTTTGTATTATCGTGTACAGACTGACAGTGTAAGTGGTGTACCAGTCTTATGGCTCTCGATGCTACCTATTGGCGGTGAGTTTATTGGTGGGGCAAATGGTGGAATGTATAACTGTATCGGTGCATACAAAGGCTCCATGTCAGGTAGCGCACTTGTTTCACGTTCAGGAGTTGCACCGGCAGGCAGCAAGACAATCAACGCATTTTGGAATGCTGCACAAGTGAACGGTAAGGAATGGGGACTGACCGATTACGATCAGAGAAAGCTTATTATGATGTTGGGGCTGTCCCAGTACGGAGATACCAATATTCAAGCCAAACTTGGTTATGGTGTGGGTGGTAGCTCCAGTAAAGACTTGTGGGCTGCTGCGGCAGCATTGCAAACTGGCGCAACAAAGAGTCTCGGTGACAATTGGGGCAAAATAGCTATTTCTGTGGTGAATGGAAGTAATACTGGAGTGGATTGTTCACGGGTGAACATGATGGGTATAGAAGATCCTTATGGGTGGCAGTGGGAATTTCTGCAAGGAGTATTTTGCGGTAGTTCCAACAATAGTGCTCAAAGTGGAACGGAAATTTTCATTTACAAAGGAAACCGTTTACCGACTACTGCTGAATTAGCTGCGCATCCAAATGGTGAATACAGACAAGCTACCCGTCAGACAGCTTCCGGTCAAGTGCAGGAAATAATTCTTGGGGAGCATTTTGATATTTTCCCGAAAAAGATTGGTGGAAACAGCACTTCTTATTGGGCTGATTATTCATGGGCAAACACTACTGGGCAGCTGGTTCTTTGGGGCGGTGCTGCGGCTTACGGTGCGTCTTGCGGCCTCGCTTTTGCGGCCTCGAATGCCGGTTGGTCGCACTCGTCTGCGAATGTCGGCTCTCGCCTTGCGTATTTTGGGAATTTAACATTTGTTAGCGGTGCATCTTTGATGGCTGCATGATAGATTTTAAAATATTAGTTCTTTGAATTTCAGTTAATTAAAACCCGTCCACCTTCTCGTTTTACGACAACGGATAACGGGACGAAAGCCGAAAGGCGTGGACGGTTGGTAGAGGGGAACAAGAGCTGGTTCTTTGGGGCGGTAATGCGAATAACGGTGCGAATTGCGGCCTCGCTTATGCGAACTCGAATAACGATTGGTCGAACTCGAATGCGAATATCGGCTCTCGCCATACTTATTTATCGTAGAGTAATCTGCGAGTTCTCCGAGCCATGACCTTGCAGGATTTATATCGTTGCAACGTAGTAATCAATTGGTTACGATGTCAGAAAATCAAGAATGCGGAAAGGTTGCCCAATTTGCGAAAGGCAACAAGCGGTGTTAGTAGGTTGGTTCTCGAAAGCTCCGGGCGAATTATTCAAGCAAGTAAAAACAGCTTGCAGTTATCGGAATAATTAAAATAGTCTGAACAAGACAAAATTGGAAGTATGGTGTAAATTTTAAAACAAAGCAGCAGTGAATATTGGAAGAAGTGATATTGATTGGAAGAGTCTATCGCATAATGAAATTGATAGAATTATAGCGGAAAGGATAGAGGCTGACAATAAACGGATAGAAGCAAACGGTGGAAAGAAATCTAAAAGAGCCGGGTATATTCTTGAACGTATAGCAGAGATAAATAATTTACGTGAAGCGGACAAAGAAGCACAAGATGGGAAGGTTAAGAAAAACCGCTTTATCAGGCGGCATAATCTACACCCGGAAGAAGACCTCCGAGCTTTGCAGTTGATGATCCTGACATTGGATTTTCCGGCACCGGATTATAGCGTAATGAGAGTAAAAAGTGATGCAGGAAAGGTTCGAGATATTGTCAAACAGAAATATTTCCCGTGGCGTATATTGCACCATGCAATTATGAGGGTGATTGAAGAAGATGTTTATAGAAATTTGATTTATGATACAAGTGCGTGTATCAAGGGAAAGGGATTACATTTTGGAGTAAGGAGAATGAAACGTTTTCTTCACCGGTACCCGGAATACAAATGGTTCGTAAAGACTGATTTCAAAAAGTTCTATCAAAGTATTCTTCATGAGCTTATTGTTGCTGCATTGAGAAGGAAATTCAAAGATGAACGATTTATTAAATTGATCGAGATAGCTGTTTTATCGTATGACAGCGGAACAGAGTTAGTTGACGTATTGGAGAATGAAGTTGAACGGAAGAAGAGGTGTTCCGATTGGAGCATTTACAAGCCAACCTATCGGGAATTTTGCGGCAAGCCGGATAGATCATACAATGAAGGAGAAATATCGTGTCAAATGCCTGCATAGATATTGCGATGATAATGTTATGCTGGCTCGTTCTAAGGCCGAAGCGTTGTTTCTTATTCGTGCGTATGAACGGGAAAGTGCAAAAGTTGGGTTGGTAGTTAAAGCAAACAGTTGTATTGCTCCGATAGGAACAGAAACAAAAAATGGGAACAAAAAGCATAGAAAGCGAAAACGTAGTAAGAGGAAGAAGGATTAACTTTTTGGGCTATTGCTTCACGAAAGATAATGTTCGGATGCGTAAAAATATGAAAAAGAACTTTGCCCGAAAGGTGAAACGAATAAAAAGCCGGAAACGTAACCGCGAGATACGAGCTTCATACTGGGGCTGGTGTAAGTGGGGAGATTGTAAGAATTTATGGAGAACAATAACAAATAATGATATGAGTTTTGCAGATAAAGGTATCAAACAGAGTGGTAGAACAAAGGACGGAAAGAAGTTCTTCGATGTAAAAGAGACAAGATTGATGGATATTCTCAATGTCCCTATAACAGTGGTGGACTTTGAAACGAATGTGAAGACAAAGCAAGGTGAAGGTAGATATTGTGTTCTTTTTGAACAGAACGGACAACGTAGCAAATTCATAACGAACTGTTACAATCTGAAAGATGTGTTGGATCAGGCTCGCGAAGCGGAGAATAACGGTCAGAAGATTTTTCCAGTGGAAAATGTGATTGTCAAGCGGCGTTCGTTAGGTGACGGGAAGAGTGCTTATTATTTTGAAGAATAATTATAAAAATGGAGGTAATTTATGAAAAGTTATGGAACTCTTGTAGGAGAACTGCCGACTGGTATTGAATTTGTAGTTGAAGGTGCGTTGCTACGCATTTACTTCGACTTTGAGAGAAGAGAAGCTGTTCAAAAGGCCGGTTCGGAAGATGTGGTGGTTGAAGACCAGTATGTCTGTGAAAACGTGGATGTTGAAGGGGAACATGATTATGACAGTATTGTAAGTGCCATTATCATGGAACGTTATGATGCGAATAAACGTGATGCCATTTTCGCCAACTTGGAAATGGCACGTGATATGGCTTCGGAACTTGACGAAGGTAAGCGTGCCGAATATCTGAAAGAATACACTGATTATCAGAGTTATCGTATCAAGGCTAAGGAGATCGCAAAAGAAGTATTAGCAAAATTGAAGTAATCCGGTATGGAGGCGCAAGGGCATATATTAATACGAAGAAAGGCCAAAAATGGAATTGACGGTACTAATGGGGAACCGGGGAAAAACGGGCTGCAAGGCTGTATTCTCCGGCAATCCGAATGGGCTAAAGGCATAGAGTATCGCAATGACGAGGCTTTGACTTCCGGTACCCGGTACTTGGATATTGCAATTGTGACTACCGGTGCTAATACGTTTAATGCGTATAAATGTCTGAAAACTCATACGTCCAGTGATTCCATTCCGGTGACAAATACAACTTATTGGCAGAAGTTTAATTCTTTGGTGCCAGTGTACACTCCGCTTATCATGGCTCAAAATGCTATTCTACGGTTCATGCAGGGTAATCAGCTTTTGATAATGAAGGGCGATAATAAAACGGTTGCAGCAGGTCTTGTTGGTGGTGACTATCCGTTATGGGTTGGAGCTACAACACCGACTGATGCGCCATATAAGGTGAGTATAGCAGGGAAACTCTATGCGGCTGGTGCGGTTATTTCAGGTGACAGCACTTTTGAAGGTACATTGAAAGGTGTATCAGGCTCTTTTACAAGGTTGAATTGCGTGAATGCTGCTGGTGATGCGGTTGGAGGAATCAGCTTTGGAAGTGATGGAAGAATGTGGTTTGATGGTGATATGTATCATCAAGGTACTAAGGATAACCGGTCATTACGTTTCTACACTTCTGACTTATGGTGTAGAGGCGTGTTTGGCGCAAGGGAAAGAAGCATTATGGTAGTTTACGGCTCCTATGCCTATGTGTACACAAAAGGTGCTGATAAAACCGGTACTTATATACCTTTGACTTCCGGGACTTCCTCTGCTAACGAAACTTATTATACAGTTCCTTGCTATTCGCCAAGATACGATTATAACGGTGAAACTTCGGGTTTTCCAGTTGATACGGTTATATTTAGAATAACATCGAATGTAACCTACCGTTATCTTTTGAGTCTTGCCGTCACCCAAAGGATATTCGTGGTTAATGCAAATGACAATTATAATAATGTTCAGATATATGCGAATGGAACAAAGCAAACATTGAATGGCGGTTCCATGCACCATTGTATGCAGTTGGTGGATTTTATGTATCCGTCACCGAACTCTGACTGGTTGGGAAGAGGACTGATGTTCGGTGCTTCAAATGATAATGATTGGAAGTGATTATGAAAAGGATAAATTTTGAAAGAATTGAGATATTTGTTGATATTGATAAGACGAGATGTTCCGTTGAGAACTACAAGAAGGATTTTGCCAATATCATTTATCAACTTGGCAGGGGAATAGAGGCTCATGCCCTCGCATTTAAAATATTCAACTCCAATGGAGAAATTGAGTATAACGATGAAGAGTGTAATATGATTAAGGAATACGCAAGTTTATGTTCCCCAGCCTTTATTGATGCTATCAACAAATTACTATTGGAATAAAAATAATAAACGCAAACACAAAAGGATATGAACGACATTATTGAAACATTCATTCACGACCATTTGTTTTTACATTTGGTTTTGATAGCGGTAAGTATGACAGCTATCATAATCGCAATGGGGATAGATTTTATTTCGGGGATTCAGAAGGCCAAACAGCGTGGGGAACTTCGTACCTCGAAGAAGTACAAAATGACAGCGACAAAAGCGAAGAAATATTTTAATCCGTTTCTGACACTGGTTATGATTGACCTTATATGTTGCATCGTCATTCCATTTCCAGTATTCGCTATGTTATGGGCGGTTTATTGCGTTTTCTGTGAGTTCAAATCGGTACGTGAGAAATCATGGGAAAAGGCCGAGCTTCGGAAAGCGGAAAAGACCATGAGTATAATCATTGAGAATAAGGACGATATAGCACGACTGGCCGCACAAATATTGTTTGAAACACAAAAAGAAAAGGAGGATAAAAATGACACGGGGACTACGGAATAATAATCCGTTAAATATACGGAGAAATAATACGAAATGGCAGGGGTTGTCTGCAACACAGACAGATAAAAGTTTCTTTCAGTTTAAAACTATGGCATACGGTTATCGTGCTGCTTTTAAAACTCTTCAAACTTATATTCTTAATAAGTATGATACTGACAAAGACGGCACGGCCAATGAACTTGAAGATGTTATTATGCGATGGGCACCGCCATGTGAGAACAATACTGAAGTGTATATTGCCACAGTCGAAAAGCGTTCAGGCATATCTCGTCATACAATTCTGAACAGAAACAACCGGGAACAACTTATTGCGGTGGTGGCTGCAATGAGTTATGTTGAGAATGGTGTTCCTGCAAACATGGATGAGGTAAGGAAAGGTTGGGAGTTGATATAGGAAACAAACATATAAACACATAGAAGATATGGCAAACTTGAATTTTACTCTTAAAGAAGAGGATTGGTACGAAAGCCAACCTATACAGTTATCTACTGGGAAATTTGCTATTAGCATCAATTTTGGAGATGCAGCAAACAACAGAGTTGTTGTGTACAAAAGTTCTAATGGAAAGGATTATGTACCTTACAAAACAGCACTTGGGGTTGGAGAGTTCTGTGATATGAATGTCGACGGGTTGATAGCCGGACAATATGTTATGGTAGGATGTAATGAACTTCCTATTTCATCTTCATTTTTGGAAAGTTCTGATGGTAGCAGCAGTGCGAGCAAATCGGATATTTTAGCAGAAAGCGGACGTGCTCAACTGGCAGAGTCCCAACTGGAACAGTCCATAAATGCGGTGAAGACCGCTTTGGATGAATTGGTTGGTACTGTTGATGCGACTACGGCCATTGACACCTTCAATGAAATTGAAACCTTCCTTGCAGGAGTAACCAATGAAAAAACTCTGACTGGAATGTTGGCTGTTACTGATGGAAAGGCCGTGACCGCACAAACAACGGCTGATGCTGCAAAAAGTACAGCTCAAACAGCTCTTAGCAAAGCCACTGCCAATGAAACAAAACTTAATACAATACCTGAAATGCCGGAGAATGACGGTAAGATATATGGTTTCTGTAATGGTGCATGGGTAGTTATTGCGGAAGTTGGTAAAAATGTATATACAGATTGATTATGAGATTGAAGATAGGTATAGGAGTAATCTTTGTGTTACTCCTTGCGGCAACCTTTTTGATGTACCGGTTGTGGCAGGAAGAGAAGAAGGAAAGTGCCCGACTTTCAGATAATATGAAAAGTCTCTGTACTGGGCTTGAAGAATATAAGATTAGGGATAGTCTAAATGTGGTTGAAAACCATGTTTTACGGCTTAACATAGAAGAATTGAAAGAGCTGCGGAGTGCGGATGCAAAACTAATAAAAGAATTGAATCTGCGTCCAAAAGAAGTCGAATATATCACAACCACAAAAGTTGTCACTAAAGACAGTATTGTATTTGTTCTGAAAGACAGCTGTTTCAATTATTCAGATAAATGGGTGGATTTTTATGCAAATATTCCTGACAGCACATTTACTTATGAAGTGAGAGACAGTCTTTCAAGTGCGATAAGCCGGATATATAAACACAGGTTCCTATGGTGGAGATGGGGGACAAAGGGGTATAAACAAACGATAGTCAATCATAACCCACGAAGCAAAATCGTTTATAATGAAATTGTAAAGGTGGAACATTAATTAATAAGAAGGGAGCCGAAATGCTCCCTTCTCCTTTTTCTTTAGAAAGGCAAATCGTCTTTTTGTTCCCCAAAATCCACTGGCGGTTGAGGTATGGCAGTTTGTACGGGTGCCGCGGTGGATGATGCCCCCTGATAATAAGTTTGGGGCTGTTGCGCTGCGGTAGGCTGTCCTGGATTACGGAGTGTTGCTTTCCAGCAAGTAATGGAGTTAAACCATTTTCCTTGCCATTCATTCGCATTAATATCTATTTCAATATCAACGTCTTGCCCGACTGCTAATCCAAAATTCTGAATATTGCTATTCATTACTGAAAAAGCGACTTTTTTAGGGTATTGGCCAGGAATTTCCAAAACGAAATCTTGTCTTTGCCAGTTGTTACCATTTTTTGAGACACCCGATTGTATCGGTTGTGCCACAATAATTTTTCCTTCTAATTTCATTGTTCGCTTATAAATAGTTAAACACTATATGCCCGGCCTTTTCAAGTTTACGGGCATAATCTAACATTCTTTCTTTAGTGCTGAAACTTTCATCATTCCACCAAATGCCAAATCTTTTAATCTGACACTGATAGCGTTTGTCTCCTAATAGATTCTCGGATATTCCTATACGATATTTTGCCATTTTTATTCATCATCCCCAGCCGGATTTAACTTGTCTGACTCATTGATTGCGCGGCTGATAATATCACAATCAGTAAGTTTTCGTTGTATGATAGCCATCCCCCTTTTGCAATTATCACTTTGATTGAGGTCACAATACCCTCCCTTATATAAAATATCAGAAAGTTCGTCCAATACTTTAAGTGTGTCAGTGAGCCGGAGATATGTTATTCCGGTTACTTCTTTGTTGTATGGACGGACTTCTTCTATCCGTTTGTCAAGGGATAGACAAGCAAGCTCTGCCATACATCTTGTAAGTTCTACTTTGGCAAGTAAGGCACTGTTTTCAATCCGGCATTTGTCAAATTCCAGTTTAATGGAGTATTCCATTTTAAGCAGATCAGGTTGTACTTCATCTGCAATATACTGGTTAGCATCAGCCATGAAAAAAGCCCGGTGTCCAGCTATTTTATTGATTTTCTTTTCATATTGAAGCATCAACTGTTCCAGTTTATTTCCTTGCTGCTTTACGCGGAAACGACAAAGCCTTGATTTACGTAATTCACTTAACATTTCTACAATTAAGGAACAAACTATGTCATTGGTGAACAATATGTTATATATTGCTGCCAGTGTGATATTTTCAGCTTTTAACTTCTTGTCT
This sequence comes from Bacteroides sp. AM44-19, assembly GCF_003603395.1. Lineage (NCBI taxonomy): Bacteria > Pseudomonadati > Bacteroidota > Bacteroidia > Bacteroidales > Bacteroidaceae > Bacteroides > Bacteroides sp. AM44-19. The sequence goes on from NZ_QTNB01000005.1 coordinate 245,299, forward strand.
TTTATATCACCTATTTTTCTTTCCATAAGTTCATGAAATCTTTATAGACACATGGTAGTGCAAAGATAAGGACAAACGTCTCAACAATCAACTTTATTAATTGTCCGGTTCCTATATCAATCCATTCTGTTTTTATTATAATTCATTTTGGCTTCAATGAGTGAATCAATGTCACATTTGAAATGATGTAGTGTACTTAGGGCAACAATGATTACATCTGCCAGTTCTTCTTCTACATCTAAATACTCTTTAATATGTGGAGATTTCTCACCCGTACACTCAAAGACTTCGGCAACTTCTTCAAGCAGATCGCGGTGAAGATTGTTGTTGCTATCATTGTCGGGATCAATCTTTCCACGTCTTACGGCACATTCATAAGCTTTCTGCGCGATCTCATTTAATTTTCCCATTATCAATATGTTTTATCCAGTTATTATCTTTCTCCAAAAACCATTGCCAGCCATTTTGGGGCTTGATTTTTCGTTTTATATACCGGCGAACTGTGGCATAATTCAGATTTAGCTTTTGGGCGGCTTGGGTTATTGAATCGAATCTATACCATTTGCCTTCGGGAGTGATTGCGATACACGCAAAGGCATGGGCGTTTCCATTAGACCAATATCTATGTCCTTTCAAAGCCTCGCTGTGTCTTTTTCTTATTTCAACAGCTCTCTCTTTGCCATAGTATTCTTCATAGGTTTTTCCTCTTAATCCGTGGTGATAGCCTTTATTGAAAACATTATGTCCGTTGACAACCCGTGTGACCGGTATTTCAGGGTCTAATCTTAATTCCATATTATTCCTTATTTTTGTAATTATCTCTTCTCATTTGGTGATAGCGATAGTACATGGATAAGTCGAGTTTACGAATGAAATTATCATCCGCTTTCATGTCAGAAACTTTTTGGGCAGGCTTGACTACCTCAAAGAAAATTCTCTTTACCGCATACCTTCCCTTTTCAAGAGAATAACATTGCACTGATCCTTCATAAGCATAAATAAGCCCGGCAAAATCAGGGACTTCATCGGGCTTTATCAAACTTTTTGGTACTATATAATAAAAATAATTGGTACGTTGGCCGGAAGTGACAACATCAAACTTGTTCTTGCCATATTTATCACTTTTCTTTTTATCCTTATGGAAATCACATCTGCTTACTTTTACTTCATATTCATAAGTCAGGCGTGACCGGGTAACTTCCAATAAGTCAGCTTCCCATTTCCCGACAAAAATATTGGGAAAGATGCGGTTTCCTTTTTTATCACGAAAAACATGATCGCAAAAGCCTTGTATAATATCAAGTGTTTTCATTTGATCTTTCCATGTTCCTTATCCAGTTCATACTCAAAAAATCCTTTTGCCTTATCATAAAGTCCGTCCTTTATATCAGAGAAATACATAGCGGCATTAAAGGCTTTCAATGCTGCCACACGAGCTTTCTTCTTATAATAGTCTGCCCGTTTGATCGTATTTTCTTCTTTTCTACGTTCTTGCTGTTCCAAATATCGGTCAACCGCTTCTCGTCCCCAACGGAACATGTCTTCTTTGTCGGCAAAGGTGGCAGATTCTTCACGGATCAGCCTTTTCTCCGAGGAAATGACATAAGCTGATATTCCTTTGTATCTACGAATGGAAACGGCTATGTCGAAACCTTTATAATTTTGCTGTTCAACATAGCCGCCAAGAGTATATGGGAAGTCTGTCTTTTCTATCATACAGCTTTGATATTGATTAGTGGCACAATTGTATCAATAATTTCTACCGTAGGTTCTATAAGCTCTTTTATTTCCTGAACATTTTTGTATGCCATAGGACTTTCATCCAATGTCCCTTCACATACGGAAGTGGAATACACTTTGCTCATTTGGGTTTTGAATGCGTCCATTGATAATCTTTCTTTAGCTTCGGAACGGGAGTATAAGCGTCCTGCACCATGTGGTGCAGAATAGTTCCAGTCTTTGTTTCCCTTACCACGACAAAGAAGAATACCGTCTGCCATATTCATAGGAATCACAACGTAATCATTGGCGTATGCGGCAATAGCCCCTTTACGGATTATCATATCATCAAAGCTGATATAGTTATGGACTGTCTCAACGGATATTGTAGCGTTCCAGCTCAAAGTTCTGATTATACGCTGTATAATCAACTTGCGGTTGAATGCGGCATATCCTTGTGCGATCACCATGTCACATAAATAGTGGAGCATTGCTTCATTTGTGAGATACCCGGAATATTCGGCAAATTTTTCCTTCAAACGTAGTATTTCAGTTTGCATGAATTGTGGCTCAACAGTGGACTTCAAGCGTTGAATTTCATTAGAAAAAGCCTTTTTATCAAATTTTGCTATTTCTGCATGGTATTTACAGACCTTCACACCAAAGTTGCGCGATCCGGTATGTATTGTAAGAAATATATTATTGGTTGACTCGGCACGCCCCAGTTCTATAAAGTGGTTTCCACCTCCCAATGTACCTAAAGAGTTGTAGAATGTGCCTTCATTTATCCCCACCTTCTTACAAAGTTGTGATACATATTCTTCATTAATAACTGGTTTGGTTAGTTGGTATTTAGAGCAGAACTGATCCATTCTGATAGATAAGAAGGTAAACAAATCTTCCTTTTCTTGTTTGGATAAGGGTTGTTGGTTAATCTCAAATCCCATAGGTATGATGGAACGGATTGCATGATTAATGTCCGGGAAAGACTCTTCTGTTATTGCATTTTCAATTTCTACACACAACATTCCACAACCAATATCCACTCCGATATGATTGGGGTTGACACGATCTGTAACTGGCATGGTGAATCCAATCACTATATCTACTCCCTGATGGGTATCAGGCATAATACGAACCGGAACACCAGTCGTAACCGGATTGTTCAAAATGTTTTGTATCGTTCCAATAGCTTCATTTTCTATTGCATTTGTAAATATTTTACAATCTTTGCCGAATTTTCCTTGTAATTCAATCATAATCAAATCTTTTCGTTAAGTTTTTCAAGAAGTTCATTCGCACAGTTCTTTGCGTATTCTTCATCTTCATCATGAAAGGACTTGACTGTTATCCAAATCCCTGCAAATTTAACTTGTACTTTGTAATCAAGAAGGAGGTATTTCTCTCTGTTTCCGCTGCAATTATCTTCTACGAAGGTAGTCGTTTTATTGATTCTGTACTGTTTCATCATTATTTATTTCTTTAGAGTGGCAATTTCTATCAAGTATCTTAATGCACTGTTTAATTCCAGTATCAAATCCTTCTTTATAGCCTTTGGTATGCTCACCTAAAACATATATAGTCATTGACAGCCAAAATAGAAGTATGCCAACGGATTTATACCAGCATGGTAAAGATACAGAAAAGGGTTTTAAGGTGATAGAGAAATCACCGATCCACAGAAGACCGGCAATGAGCATGAGTAAATATAAGACTTTCATCATTTATCATTGTTAAGTTCAACATATTTGCCTTGTAAAGAGCAGTTCCTTAAAATTTCGGCATTTTCCCGGCCAAATGCAATAAGAACACTACCGCAACCGGGGCTGTCCCCACGTGTTCCATCGGGACGGAAGAATTTTATTCGATTCCTCAAAAACATCATACCGGTTGCTTTCGTGAAGATGATGTCTTGAAACTTATTGCTGTCACACCGGTTAAAAAGTAGTGCTATACCGTTGCCGTGTTCTGCCAATTTCTCTACAAACTGCCATATAAGCGGTTTGGAGTACGGAGGGTTAAGCCAAATTCGCCCCCCCCAATTTTGTATAAGACCATTGTCCTGCTTGTTGTACATGATTTTTGCGGTAGGCCAAAGAGGGTGCATGGGAGCACATGGATCAAGGTCAAATTCACCTAATGCTTCAATGATTTCTCGTGGTGTGTACCATTCATCGGAAGCGTTTGCAGATCGTTCAAAAGATGTATTCATGTATTACTTACATTTAGGATTTTACGAATTTCTATATGATCGCAATTTTCATCAGCCTTTTTCAGAATATAAGCAATTTCTTCTTCCTTACTCATGTTCTGTGGACGTTTCGTTGCTTCTGCTCTCAATTCAGAAATAATTTTATCTACTTCGGGATTAGGAGTTTCATATAATTTTTTAAGTTCAGCGGCTCTACGTTTAATAAGTCGCTCTGTCTTTTTGTTTAATTTCATCTTACAACATTTTAAAGTATTCCTTGCATAAAAATCCTTTTCTTGGTGAAAAGTCTTTGAAGTCGCAACTCATGTATATTTCCTTCCTATCAGCCCAATGTGCCATATCTTTCTGCCACTGTGGAATAATTTGGTGTGGATTGTTCAGATCACGAAAGGGTTGACAATGTGGAAGAAAACGGCGGCTTTTAGATTTCCAGTAGTTGACGCGCGCAAACGATTCTTTAAAGTCCATAAGGATGCAATACAAGAAATATTCCCCTTTATATCCATACTTGTCTATTAAAGCGGAAGCACGTTCAACTTCTGCAATCTGTCCCGGTGTATCGCATCCAAAGCGAATACGTTTAATCCATTTTACTTTTGCAAGTAGCCGAGCGATTTCATCCGTGATTAAACGGGCATCCAGTCCTTGATTAAAATCCACTTTGATACCCAGTTTGATGATTTTCTCTATTTGCTGCAAGCCATAGTTTGAGGCCAGTATATTATTATCCATAAGGATAGCTTTTTTCCGTCCGGCTGTTATTTCCTCAATATCCATATAAGGTGAGATTTTTCCTTCTTTTTTAGGAACAACACACCATTTACACCGATTGGGACACCCACGTGTCAGAAATCCATAGGATAAATTGGAGTCAATATTGTAGATCGAGTAATCAGGTTGAAGACGATCAACCTCAACTGGAAGAACTTTTTCAATATCATATCCGGTACCACCTTTTTCTATTTGGTTAGTATTGATATAATAGTTATAGTCGGGTGTGAAAGTGAAAACTTTAGCTGCATATACTTTATCATATTCACATAGTGGATTATACCATTCCACTTGATCGCCTCTTGCTTTGTGGTAAGCACTGATCTTCATAAGTGCTAAATTGGGGGGGGGGAATTGCTATCAACGGCTAAAATTCCAATATTCATTATTCTTCAAATTTAGGTTTTGGCATCCATGCTATCGGTTCCCATGACGGAGGTATGCTGCTCATTGAAGAGTAAATTGGGTTACCTTTGTACGTATCATAGATATAACCATCCATGCAAAACCATACATTGTTGCTATATGTACCGTTAAAAATCGCACCATGTTTACATAGAATGATGATGTCTTCATTTTCATCCGGCAACCGTTCTTTCACTGATACCCACGGAAGTTGTTTTGTCTGCCATCTGGCTCCTTCTTTAAATCCTATTCTAAAACAAGTTATTTTATCCCAGTCAGGATGTACGCCTCCAATTTCATTTACGGCTTCTTCTAATGTCTGCTTCATATTCTATGAATTTAGAATTTAAAATTATTCCATACACTTACGGTATTTAAAATCATAGGTCACATGACCTAAGGCACGGAGAATGCCTACGACATCTTGTTGAAAAGGATTTCCCCGACTATTTGCTACATGATTTTTTGCCATTTTATTTTTAATGCGTATATTTGAACCTCATTTGCAATGTCGCAAATGATTAATTTTTTTAATTATGAAAAATTTAATTAGAAAAAGCATTCTATAGCTTTACTACCGTACGGCTATGGCAATGCTTAAAATTGAATAGACGGTAGGTTGGGACTTTGTGCTAAACTGTGTTGATCTTTTGTAGTGGTTGATTGAAAAAATTATTTAGTACAGCTAAGTCCTTAATTTAGGTGGTTATAGCACAAGGGTTCCACCTCTTTCCATTCCGAACAGAGAAGTTAAGCCTTGTCACGCTGATGGTACTGCATAATTGTGGGAGAGTAGGTCGCTGCCATTTTCTTTTAAGCCTTGTTATCTTTATTGATAGCAAGGCTTAAAACATTTACATTAAAGGTTTATCACCAATAGTTATTTCTTTCATTTTATCAGATCACTTTAATTCATCTTCTAATATTAATCCTCCATTTAGAATATGATTACGCATACCTTCACTCAATGACATTGTTTGCTCCAAATTGGGACGTACCCAATTATAAACTTTCACGTATGACGGTGGAGCCTGCTTTGAAGATTTCGTATGCATCATATCCCCTCCGCATTTACATCTCATGATGAAGGGAGTTACACCTTTGTCTTTGTATAGAGTTACCTTATAATTATTGCATTTATTACATTCATATAGGTTATATTCTCCCCGGCCATCATAAATTTTAGCATCTTCAATACTTGCAACCATACTATTGTATTGTTGAGCTATATTATTTTTACTCATTTAATCTATATTTTTCATTAAACATGGAATCCGCTTCTTGAAACTGTTTTGTGAAGCGATTCTTTTTATAATCTCTTGGTGCAGTACATCCAGTTAACAAAACAAGGAGTGTACAGATAAGTAGTATTTTCTTCATAATATTTTTATTTATTCGCATAGTCCATGAAACATACTCATGCAGGCATATCCACCTTCCGGCTCGAACATATCAGGGGTATGTTCTTTAACGTACTCCAAAACTTCCTCTACATAAGGATATTGTTTGTTTTTACAGAATCTTTGAGGTATGTATGATGGAGGAAAGAAGGAATGTCCCACGTTTTTCTCTGCTTGAATCAGACGTTGACACATTTCAGGATCGTTTTTGGCTATAAGTTCAATTTCTTTATGCCGACACATGATACACGGGAAACATCCAACACGTGAGAATCCACGATAATACAATGGATTCGGTTTCTGCCCTGCATCCAGTATGCAATCTATAACTTGCTGTGCACTCCATTTGAAGATCGGTCTTAGAACAGAAGCGTCAAATTGGGAACACCATTCTTTGACATCCTTACTTCGGTAGTTTTCAGTTCTTCCTTTCTTATTAGGTTGAAAATACGATTTGAAGTACATACATTCCTCTTCCATTGCCGCACGTGCTGTACTTTCTCCGGCTCTGATACCTTGTATAATAATGCAGCTTTCTTTCAAAGAAAGTACATAATCAATCATTGGCTTCATTTTTAGTTCACTGGTACAAAACCGTGCATTCGTGGAAGGAAATCTTTTCTTGTGAACTGCCAAAGACACAAAATCGTATTTTGATTTGAGAGTTATAAGTCTTACTCCCATTTGCAGACAAACATCATTCACATGTTTATATGTGTCAGGGTGTTCCCAGCCGGTGTCACAAAACACAGCGGTTAAATTCCCCCCCCATATTGTTTGAAGGCTTGGATCAAACATGCTTGTGAATCCTTACCACCTGAAAAACTTACTAATATTTTCATTTTTATGTCATTTCAATTTTTACATATTCATTTTTATTAATCCCGGCACTACCTTTGGGAGAATACACTAATCGGCCTCCATTATCCAATATCTTTTGTACATCTTTCATAGCTTGGTGTGCTTGGGTATAGTCTTTGTATTCTTGGTGGCCTATTGGGTATTTACAATATCTTCTGCCACCGTCAGGCATGATGCTGATACCGAATACTGTTTCACGAGTTTTTCGGTTGAAATTCTGTTGAGTCCTTACTTTCATTTTTTTTGATACATTTTCCCAGTTTAAGTATAAATACACATTCGTTATCCGGTGCTCCCCAATTGGTGTTACCAACTCCGATGGTTATAGATTCAAGTTCAAAAAGCATTGTCCGTTTGGTGTAGCCAAAACGGAAGCGAACATGAGTGTATTCTTTGGGGTGAAAGCCGTTTCCACGTGTAATACAAGAAAAACAAATACCTTTCTTACAATAGAAACCTGTCTTTTCATAGGAATTGCGACCTCCACATTTTGCTAATCTTCCGATCCAGTATTTCTTGATCTCTCTGTATTCTTCTTTCTTATTTCCGGATTCGATCATTTCATACCATTTTGCTTTTAATGGCAGGTCAAGGATTTTCATATTAACCATAGTCTAAAAGAGTTGCGGATTCTGTTTGTCGTGAAGGATTTTTTGAACACGTTCAATTTCTTCATCTACTTCACGCTCAATTTGTTTACTTATTCGTAAATCTATCTGTCTCTTATTTTTTAAATATTCTTTTTGGCAACGGCGCATTTCCACCACTTTGTCGAAAAATTCTTTTGGAGTCATAGATTTAAAAGGTATGGAAAAGGCCGCTTTGATGCGGCCTCCCCAGTGTGATTACTTTTTTCCAATCAGAAAGTCTTTCCACAATTCTTTGAATTGTTCTCCAAAGTAAATTGCGATTTCACTTGATTTTACAGCAAGGCGAGAGCCGAGATTCGCATACGAGTGCGACCAAGCGTGATCCGAGTACGCACAAGCGAGGCCGCAATTCGCACCGTTACTCGCATCACCGCCCCAAAGAACCAGCTGATTACGATCCTCTTCGTCCATTTCATCAATTTCTTTCTGATTATAAAGATAAAACCACGGCGTATAACGGTATTCATCTTTAGTAAATCGTGGAAAATCAGGATCGTTGTTCAATGCACGAGCAATTGTGCATAGTTTGATGTAGGCGAGGTGTGCAATATCAGCCACTTCTTCTTTGTGTCCGTCTTCATCCTCAACAAGTAGGCGAACAATAGGTTTTACACCTATTGCTTCACAAGCATCTTCGTAGGTTTTAATATTGTGATAATCTGTATAATCCGGCTTTTGCTTTCCGAATAGGGCTGTTAGAATACTAATTGCTTTAGGACAGTCGTTTGCTTCACTAAAAGCGGATGTTACCTTTTCTTGTGTGATTTTAAGTTCTGACATAATGTAAATTATTTATTGTTAATACTATATCCGAATAATGCAAAATCTCCCCGGCACGGATCATCCGGGAAAATTGTTTTCATGTAATTGGTTACTTGTTGAACCATTTTCCAGTCCTCTGTTTTGCGTGTTGTTATCCCAAGCTGGTGTGCCATTTTTGCAACATGTGCATCCAATGGTATGTATAATTCTGTCGGGTGAATAATATTCCAAATACCTAAATCCACCGGCGATTTTCGTACTACCCACCGTAGAAACAGACAAATACGCTTGCATGGAGAATCACGCTCCAATTTTGGAATACCTTTTACGCCACCAAAATCTGTTTGTATTTCACGGATAACATTGTTGTAACCCTCATAAAATACTTCCAAATCATCCCATTCCTGATATATGTTGTACAACCGCTGGCAAATGCAGAAGAAGTCATGGTAGGTGAACATACGGTAGAAGGTATTTGTATTTTCTTTGTATTGTTCCCATACTTTGTTCATAATGAAGGCATAAGGAGAATTACCCATTAGATTATCCAAAATTTCTGCTTGCTGCATTATCAGTTTGCGATTCCCGAAAGCTATCCATGAAGTAAGAAAAGCACTGATTTCTATGTCCTTTTTATCATTGTACTTATGTGGAAAAAATATAGGATCATCTTTTATAAAATCAGGTGTTTCAAATTGTTTCGCCCAGTCAAGTAGTTTGTCTCTTAGTTCTTCCATAATATTCTTCTTTCCATTTTTTGAAAGCGGCTTCTTTATCATTTGATTTCATCCTTTGTATGAATGATTGATGGGATTCCAATAATTCTTTGGCCTCTTCATCTCCATTTTCCGATCTTTCAGTTAGATGTTTGATATATTCTCCGTAGAACATTCCAGTGCTGTTATTATTTTGTTCATGGGCTTCATTAATTGAAAGAGAAGAAACAATTTCATCACGCTGTGCATCGTATTCATTTAACCAGCCGAGAATGATATTACCGTCCAGTCTATCGTAAATCTTACCGGAAGCCATAGCATTACGGAAACACAATTTGATTTCCTCCAATTTGAGATAATAGAATCTGTCTATTATTAGATCAGCGGTAAGTGCCACTTGAACATCATTCATCGTTTTTCCAACATTGAAAAAAGACACAAGCTCGTTAATCGCAATTACCAGTATGGCTCTTGCGCCAGCCAATGTGATTTCTTTTCTTATAACGGAGAGTGGTAGGTTAGGAGTGTTGAGAACAGCTTCTTTAATCGAACTTACGTGCAATCCCTTGTAATACTCCGCTTGCAAGGTCAGCAAGTCTTTCAACGCTTTCTTTTCGGTTGCCGGGAGATTGCTGTTGACTTGAATTAAGTTGTTTCCCATACTTGTTAAAATCATTATTAGACCATCTGACTAAACGTTTGGAAACTTCAAATGTACGTTCCTTCTCAAAGCGCATTTTCCGGCCTCCGCATTCAGTCCAATACTCAAAAAAGTCCTTCAACATATCATCAGGATATTTTCCTCTATACATGAGGACTTCACTTCTGAATTTGTCTTTCCTTGCAGAAAGAGAATCCTTATTCATATTCATCTTATGGCCTAATCCGGCCATGAATGCTTGTTCCAATGTTGCATCGGGATGATCCCGACACCATTGGGCTGCTAATTCTTCTGATTTCATTTGATTTATAATTTAGATAACCAATATTTCCATACTCGTGAGGCTACTTGTGCCATCATAACGGGTGGTACACTCATTCCACAGATATAATGTGGGGATTGGTTGAGGAAATGATAATCTTGTGGAAATGTGGATATATTACATACTTCTGACCGTGATAAATATATAGGCTGCTTAAAAGGAATAATTGAGTCTGCATGAGTTGTTAGGGTGTAGCTTACTTTGTTCTCATATAGATATTGTTGATTAAAAAAGCCTCGTTTTCCAGTTTGTTTCTTATAGGCCTCTGCCAAAGCAATATCTCCTGCCACTCTCTGCTCAAATAACTTTCTCATTTTTACGCCAATAGGCTTTCCCTTGTAATCCGCATATTCCCCATAATATATTTCCGATTCATTAAATTCCATGTCGATGTATGGCTCAACATTGAAGAGGTCTGAAACTTTTAGGAAATGGGCTCCCAAATCATGTCTGATACATATAAAGAATACACGTTCTCTTTTTTGAGGTACTCCCATTTTAGAAGCATCAAGAAGAAAATGCTGACAGTAATAACCAGCTTCCTCAAAGCCTTTGTATATACGTCTGACATAATCAATCGCATTCCCTAAAAGAAGTCCTTTTACATTTTCAGCAATAACGACTTTAGGTTTTAAGCGTTTGGCAAGTGCAATAAAATCAAAAAAGAGCGTGTCTAAAACTTGTGTCTTTTGACCTTCCTTGAATTTCTTTTCTTTACCCCACGCATCTTCACGTAATCCCGACATGCTAAATGTACTGCAAGGTGGTGATCCGTCCAATATATCTAAATTGTACAGTTCTTCGGGAAGATTATTCCTTTTCACTAAATCACGAATATCTTCCAAATAACTATACTGGGGATGATGGTTTGTTTCATAGCATTTCATCATTCGTGGATCAATCTCATTACAGCCAATAACATCGTAACCTGCTATTTTGTAACCCATAGTAGAGCCACCGCCACATGCAAAACAAGAAAATACCTTTCCCTTATCTTTAGTAAAAACAGCATCTTCTAAAGACCAGCGATAAGGATAGAGATGTTGTGTATGGGGGGGGGGTAATTACATCTTTCATCATTCCACCTCCCATAATTCAGCTACTCTTTTGAACTCTTCATCAGCTGGAACCGGGCAATCTTTGATCCATTGCATATCTTTTACTTTCCATAACGAAAGGTCTGTGTTGTCAGGAATATGCTTTTTAATATCAGGAAAAAGATTGAGCCGAAGAGATTTACTTTCCATAAGTTCATCTTTGTAATCCAACAAAAAATTATTGGCCTCCAATAAACTATGAACATCATTAACAGAATGTGGAGTGTAAACAACTCCATCGAAGTATCTGATATAATTGGGGAGCATATCAGCCAGTGCCGTATATAGAAATAATTTTCCTTTATTTCCATAGGCCAATTTTTGAACGGTTTTGATACTTTCAGCCAAATTTGCCAGTTTTTCAGGAAACAAAAGTGGTTCTCCACCAGTTATCATGATCTCTTTGTAATTAAAGTGCTCAACAACTGGTAATTTTGAAAAATCCCATGAGTTGTTGCAACACATAGGACATTTGTTCGGACATTTGGTTGTAACCAATAGACGTAACTTTTCCATTTATAATGATATTGTTTGGGTGTATTTCAATTCTCCGGTATATCCACGTGCTTTCAATTCTGCGATAAGTTCCCGTGGAGAAAATTTTGCCAATTCAGGATTGGAATATATTTTCTTCAAATTCCCCCCCCGGAGTTTTCTTACGGTTTCTGGCATAAACATTACCGCACTCTTTACAATATGTCTGCAATCCATCTTCGGTTGAAGCATTTTTCCAAAACTCACTGACCGGAAGTTCCCGGCCACATTTGCTACATTTTTTTAATTTTTCCATTATTCCTTTTCTTTAATTCTACCATATTCACATATTAGTAAGGCATCCGAAGTTGCCAATGTAACTTTTGCATACGGGAACAGCTGTTGGGCTTTCTTCTTTAAGATGTTTTTCCATTCTGTCTTACCCAATTTGTCTGTATTTCGTAATCCTATAGTTTTTTGCCAAGTTTGTGGAGATACTGTTACTGTCGGAATCCCACAAGCTATCAATCCCATAGTCAGCTGTCCGTAACCTTCTCCAAAAACAAAAGAGGCAGAAGCACTTTGTCCGGTCATGCCATTCACTCGTTCCAAATAACAAACGCTATTTTCTTTGTATATGGAGAGAAAATCTAATAAGTCTTTGGGAGTTGGTGGCATTTTGATACACTCCAATAATTTGTTATTCTCGGTGTCGTACACTACAATACCACCGTTTTTGCCAACATCTATACCTATGATCCTTCGTTTCATAAATTATACTTTTTTGTTTATAAATCTTTTGAGCTTAATTACATCTTTCTTTCCAAGCCTTAGTGCTTCACTGGTCTTGATGTCAGAAGGTGAAGCTTTACAATTCTCGGTTATCCTTTCAAAATGTCGGATAAAGGATTTTAGGAAATAGTCGGGAATTTCAACTTTCATAATGATTGATTTATGAGAATAAGCCCGGACTCGAACCGGGAACTGTTGCAATCAGGATTTTCGTTTCTGCTTCCGTTTGTACGTATGTCAAGTGTTAATAGCATGATTACCTGACTCGTGATGCTATTCGTGCATTTTTACCACAGAAACTAAGCGTCTTCCAATTTCGCCACTTATTCGTTTGCCTCCACAATAGAGGCATTCTTATATGAACAAAAAGACTCTTTGTAGTATCTACCGCCGTGGAGCGTATGCAGCGTACTCGGCTCGACTTGCAAAGAGAAGAAAAAAGGTGAGGCATGATAGTTCCCGGATAGGCGGTCAAGCCACACCGGGAGAAGCTGATTATTAATCGGGTTAATAATTATTATTTTGTTATTTTTAGAAATTCAGGAGCAATACCATACAAAGGGCTTGTTCCATCCCATTTGTCAATGAACTGTTTATATAATATTTCTTTCGTCAGACCTCTTGACTGAATTAGAGCCTGCTCGGTTTTTAACTGTTCCAGTTCATTGCGCTTCTTCTGTTCCTCAATTTGTTGATCCAACACGGAGATATTGGTATTCACTTCATTTCTACTATCAATTTTTTCGCGAACTTTATCGGAGAACTCCAACTGGGCAGAGAATGTGAGTAATTGCAGACCTCTTTTTTCAAACTCTTTGTCAACTATCTGTTCCAATCGTTTCTCAAACACTAATGAGCCTCCATCAGCCATTAAACTGTCAGTCTTATGTTTCCGACTTTCCTCTTTTATCAAATCATATATACGTGGCTCCAAAATGTTATCTTCTAACGAAGACATGAAATCACTTCCACGGCCAATATGCTTGTTGTCAAAGACAACATCAATGGCACGGTTCTTGATAACTTTATAGCTATATGTGGGACGTGCCTTGAACTCTGTATTATCGGCTGCTTTCAGTGTGACAGCTTCGGCAAATTCTCCACGCTGATCGAATAGCGGAACTTGAAAAAGCTCTGTGCCTAATTCCCATGTAGATACCTTACCGGAAACGATTTTAAAATCTTCTTTCCCTTGTTTGCCGTAGTTCTCCATAAGGACACCGGCATAATTGGGAGCAACTCTTTCGCATGAAGCAAACAAAACAACGGCAAATAATGCCACAATCAAAAAATCAATCTTTCTTTTCATTTTCTACTTTTTTAATGATATTATAAACTATAAATGCTACAGTCAGCATGATTATTGAAATTCCAAGCCACGCATTTATGTGATTGAATACGCGGTTGCCAATGAAGAAAGCCGATACGACAAGTACCGGCTTCCAGTATTTCTTTACAGACTTCATTGTTATTGTTCGATAATGGCAATATCCGGTGCCAATTTACGAATTAACAACAATTGCTCGTCAATGGCCTTATTACGCTCTTCTTCCACTATTACTTCTGCACCGGGAGAGCAAAGGGATAATCGAATGTTACGCCCATCCACATCTGCAATGATTTCCACTTCAATTTCTTCTGCCGGGCGACCTTTGAAAATCGGAACAATAAGATTGAATGAGGCCGGAAGATTGGAGTTGACAACTTGGCTGTAATTGTCAGTGCGACTACCGTTGTCTTGTCGGGAGTTTTCCACTTTTGAGTCAATGCTGGCTTTGAAGTTCTTCAAGACTGTTACCAGTTCCATGTTGTATTGTGCATCCTTGAAGAAGGCACGATTCATTTTGAAGAACTTTGAAAGCTGCACCGGTTCCCATGTCTTGCTTGTGTTAATACCAAATTCAAGAAACTTGGGATAGTATTTCAACTCACCTCTTACAGTAGCTTTATTCCTACTGTCAGTTTCATTGGTGACAAGTTTAAGTGTCATTTTCTCCCGATCAACAAGAATATAGCAACGTTTCTGATTGATCTGCTCTTTTTCAGAGATTCTTTTCAAGAGAAATTCATGAACACTTCCAATTGTTCCGGCTAATTCTACCTTATCAGGCTCCAGTACCGGTAACTCATTTTCTTCGTGAAGTTCAATAACTCTAAGGGTTGCTTCGGTCATACCCGGAGCAAAGTTCACTTGCATCTTTTCGTTTCCCATGCTGTTCTACAAATTTTTAGTTCTGTTTTTAAATGATTTGGCAGGTTTGAAATGTGGAGTATAATGCTCCGCTATGACAATAGTCTCGTTTTTGTGTATGTTACGAGCAACTTTTCGTTTATAGTGTTTGGGTGACAGTGTGCCAAAACCTCTGATATAAAGAGTCTTTCCATTAGCTACTGCATCCACGGTCTCTTTCAGTGCTGCCTCTATGACAGTTCGGACTTCACAAATAGCGATACCGGTTGATTCGGCTACTTGCTTGATAAGTTCTTCTTTCCTCATAGCTTATCCCTCCGTACCAGTAGATTCCATGTCCTCGAAGACTGTTTTCTGCATCTCTTGTGCTTCCATCGGACGTTCTTTAACCAAGTCACCATTACCATTGTAATATCCGGTAGTACGGGTGCTACGTTCCATGAACTTAAAGCATTCATCCGTAATTTCCTCATAACCACGCTTTATATCGGTAAGCAACGTTTTTTTACGCTCTTTTTTAGGTTTCATCTTGTCTTTGTATGCCTGCATGAAAGCTTTCTTTTCTTCTTCCAGTGCGGCCATATCAAGATCAATATTTGCCAACTCCGTTTTCCGTTCACCCATTTCTTCCTCACTGAAAGGAGAGGTATAGGTGATTCTTTCAACTGCTGCGCAATTGTCTTCCAACATTTGTCTGCGAAGCAATGGATTCTTGTCTTTAAATAGTTCTTTATCCATATCATAACGGTTTTAAGCCATATCGGGCAGAACCGACAAATGGCTGTGGGTTAGTCCTTATGTTTGCTTTGTGTATATCATCTGTACGATGATTGAATAATCGGGGTAATCCCGTTATTTTGTCATATACAACCAGTTCAGACGATACATAACAAATAAAGCCTTTCAGTCGCTCTTTCAACCATGCGTTCTGATAGGCTCTGCGTTCACGATACTCTTGGTAGCTCATTCCTTTGGGACGAGCTGTGAGAAGGGGAGTGTAATTTCTCGCCCCCCCCGATTTAGATTTACTCTTTCCCATCAATCAAATTTTTATATTGTTTTTCTGAAACGAACTTGTCGCAGTTCTTATACCAAGTGCCATCATTTATTTTGTATGGGTTGCTCGTTTCATCCACTTCATTCATAATACCGACTACCGCATTTTCTTTGTTGTTATCATCCCATACAATAACAACATCGCCGACAGTCGGGATATATTCAGGCTGTAACTTCTCAAAATTGAAGGAGTAATGTTTTTCTTCCTTCATGGCGGCAAGCATCTTTGCCTTTTCCTCTTCTGTAGCTTTACGGAATCCCTTCATGCCTCCGATACCAGCTTCGGGTGTGAGTTTTACAAAAACTCTGTCACCTTCATCGTTGGAAGGAACATAAGCGACAAGGCCGAAAGGTACTTTTATTGCTGGTAAAAAAGGAAGCGGCCTTTCTTCTCTAATTTCAGAGAGAATCATCATGCTGCCCCCTCCGCGATTTGGATTGATAATTACGTCACCGGGGATGAATGTCTCACCTTCAAACTCAAATTTACCCCCCCCCATAACTTTTTGGGTAGATTGCATACTTTCTTCTTTCACGATTTTTACCATGTGTCCTTCGGGCACTTCAACTGTTACTGTTCTCATTTTAATTTGATTTTAAACTGGTTATTGTATTCTATGTATTTTTCCGGGCAGGTTGTTTCTATAATTCCGTTCATTGTAGGAATACGAAACAACTTGCCGGATTTATGAAGCTCTTTTTCAAGCTGTTTTGCTTTATGTAAAGCAGCCAAAGAACGTGTTTCATTTTCGATCAGTTCTTTAGCCGCTGTGATACTGTTACTAATTTTTTCACATGAATCCATTACTTGACTTCTTCTGCGTATGGAGTATCGTCTTCCTCAAAATCGTCCGGTTTCTGACCTTGTGCCTTTTTCCAGTCTTCAAACATTTCATCATCCAACTGGCTCTCTGTTTCAAGAACTTTAATCATGGAATCTGAAATGCCGGTTTTGGGCAGGAATTTGAAAGCCCAGTTCACGATTGTTTTTCGAGCCATTTCTTCAAAGTCTGTGTCCCACGGGGATTGCTTGCCTTTCTTGACAGCCTCACTACGACTTTTTATTTCTTCAATACGTGCTTTGGGCATTGCATCGAATTTTACAACACCGGAAGTCAAGACTGCAAAATAGTAGCCTCCAAGAAGATCACCACGTTCTCCGAATACATTGGGTTTGTGGATGATAGTGCCACCGGTACCTTTTGTCATGCTGAACTCGTCATTAGCATAAACCAAATCAGAATAAATATCTTTTACAACACCGGTGCGGATCAAAATATCAACTTTACCCATGTATGAAGCTTGGAACTTCACTTTGCCTTTGTACGGTACAAGATACCCCAACCTTAGTTCAGGATTGAGCGTCAGACCGGTAAGAGAAACGTTTTTGATTGCTTCGACAAGATGATCGGGATATTGCCGGGCACAGTCAATCAAATAAGGATTATTCAACATTGCCTGCATAGCGAAATTGACTTCACGGGCAAATTGCTGTTCTGTGCCACCAGCTGCTATAAATGCCTTTTTAGGGGAGATAAAACAGCTTTCCAATCCTTTCAGTTGTACTGGAAAGGCTGGTGGGGTAGAAGGAACGGGCGGTTGTGGTGTGGAAGGTGTTGGGGAGACCGGTTCTGTTTTTGTTGGTGAAGGAGCATTGTGTTGTTCCATTCCCAAGTTCCCTTGTTGGGGGGATTGATTCTCTGTTTTACTCATTGTTCTTGATTATTATAAAAGTTAAACATCTTGTTCTTTTCAAATGCAGGTGTGTCAGGTATCATTATTCTTCGTCCTTTGAATCCCGGCTGAATAAATATCTGTGCACCGTCAAAATCATTGTTTTGTGTACAGTAAACATGCTGGTCTAACAATTTCTTGAATGCCAATGCGCTTGCCCCCATTTTCACAATTCCGTCTTCCAAATGGAAAGCCCAGTTAGCTGCACTGACAAATACTGCGTCATAGGGAGCTGTCTTTTGTTGCATAACCCAGTAGAACTCCTTCCATACTCCAGTACGTTCATGTTCAAAAAACTGGTAGAAGGCTGCCGAAATACCGTAATGAAATTTGGCGATAGTCCGGTTAACTGTTTCTTCATGAAGATCATCAACCGCCAATGTTTTCCAGTCAACAATTTTTTTGGCCGTTTCCACATCAGGGCGATATTTGAACTTGCATCCTTCGTATTCAACGAAATGGCTAACTTCGGCTTTTCCCCATTTTAATATCTGCCTAATCTGTTTGGAGGTGTCCCGGCAATTATTAAGAAGCTCATAAACCATTGTTTCAACCAATTGTATATCGGTTGTGCTTGTCAATGTTTTACCGGGATTTGATTCTTTGGCCTCTATTAGTGCAATCTGATATTTTTGGGTGTCTCGTCCATACGGACAGCCAGTTTTAGGATTTATAGGTGGCTCAAATACAAGAAGATTGTTTCTCCATTTGTCAAGTGTTCCAGTATTAACAAGACTTTCCATTGCATCATGGTACAGCGAGCCTTTTTCAGAAGCTTCAATACTGATCTCGAACATTTCAGGGTGCAATGCCTTGTATCGGGCAAACTTTGGGGACACCATATAATCTTTAATCTGCGTACTACTTAGGAAATCTTTGAATCTTTCTCCACGGTGGTATTCTTCATTTGGCAGATTGTAAATTGTATCTTCTATATTACTCATATAATGAATTTGGAGTTTTACAAAAAACTCCCTACTTTCGCAAGCAAGGAGCCAATAACTAACTAAAAAACTTATTCATCACTTGTAGATAGTAATTCTTTGTAATTCTGTAATATGTATTCTTTTTCTTTATCTGTAAAAGAATAGGCTTTAGCCATAAATTTCATTGCCATATCCTCATTGTGATCGGAAAGGGGATAATAGTCAGTAGCGAATTTGTAAGTAAGCCTATTCAATCGCTCATACTTAACTTTGACCTCTTTAACCCGTCCGCTTATTTCCGAGATAATACCGGACGCTTCTTGCATCTTTTCGTCATATTCTTTTTGGTCTTTCGCTGCTTGTTCTTTCATAACCTTGTTCTGTGCGGCAAAGTTTGAAATCTTTTCGTATAGTTCACTTGAATATACAAAGCCACAGTTAACCTCAAAGTCTGGCTTGATAGAGTAATTGTATTTATCTTTCTTGACGAGATATTTGTAGTCGCTTCCGAGTTTGTTCCAATCGTATTCAACTTTGCGAAGGGTTTTCGCATTACGTAATGCTTCTGCTACCGCATTCGCTTCTTCCATGTCTGTAAAAGCGTAACCTTCAAAGAATGGGATCGTGAACACTTTCAAATCAGCAGGTTCAATCTCAAACAATTCGGGAACCTCCGGCTTATCCATAATTTTGATACCTTCCTCCATCATGCGGAGTTTAATCAATTTCTGTACATCTTCCTCCGTTAACGCAAGAATCTCTTGCTCGGTCATTTCTGTAAATCCTTTCATACTTTTAGCATTTAAAATGTGTTCCCGTCCGCGTTCCGATGGATTGTTGGCCGTAGCTTTTTAGCGGTGACCGCTTCTTGCGAAGCACGGGTATATATATCATTTAAAGTATCTATTCAGTTAAGAATGTATTTATAAACGCCCTACGTTTACTTTGTCATAATATAAGTTGTTTTTGATAACTTAGTGATTCGTGTGCTGCATCTTCTTATTGGCAGTCCGTATTCACACTCTTTTCACTAATCCGCTTTGGCTACTTTGTCGGTCTATTTCGCCCTTTAGATAAGCAGTAAACCTTGTTTTAAGTCTTTATTTGTTCAGACTATACAATATGTCAAAGAACGTTTTGTTAGTTCCCGGAAAGACGGCCAAATCCGTCCGGGATTATTTTCTTTCCATGAATTTTCTCAAAGCTGATTTGGTAAAAATGAGACTCTTGCCATTTTTGGTGTGAGGAATATCATGTATTCGATTGTATAAGGTTTGCAACTTCCATCCAAGAAATACAGCTGCTTGTTTGGCATTCAAATACTCTTCGGTTTCAACAGTCGCCATTTCAGTTACAGCCTTTCTCACATCATTGCGAATAAACTTGTGCAGTTCTTCTGCAATCATTCTGGCATCTGAACGGTTCATTTCTTTATCGCTTCGATGGTTATCTGATTTTTATCTTTGTCGATGGATGTTGAATATCTTTCAACGTCTTCACGGGGATCAGTAAAAGCTAATTGATAGGCGTAGCTTCTTGCATTGACGCAATCCTTGTAAGAATCCAGCTGCATTACTTTGGAAGAACCAGCTTTAATACTTAGAATATCTTTCTTTGTTACTTTCATACTATTTTCTATTTTATACTTAAATTTTCCACAAAAAAATTTGCATAAAAGAAAGCTAACAACTACATTTGCCAATGAGATATGTAGTAAGTGGCTTTTGAAGTCGCCAGCTTTCTTGTTGTTCAAACTTACACTCTTTGTTTGTTTGACGTTGCAAATATACTTCATATTTTCAGAAGTACAATAAAATGCTTCATAAAATTTGTAGTATATCGTATGTTATAAAACATGTTTTAATATAAGTTGCTGGTTTATAAAATGTTATACAAGTGAGGCTTGCGTAAAAAGAAAGCTTTCTGAAAAAAAAGTAATGTCGTTCTATTAGTATTGTAATAATTGAAGAAGTAAAAGACGATCTCATTCGGTAAGGTGCTGGATTGCTGCATAGTTAGCCCTTAGACGGTTTCCCGTTTTTGCTATATGCAGCATAAGAAATGTCTCGTTCGTATAAGTACGCCGTTCTTAGCTGGCCGGGCATTAACAAGTTACCCGACTTCCCGGATTTTTCGCTTACTTGTAGCTGTGCAGGCATCCCGGTTTCGTTTGCCTCTCAATATCGCACGCCTTTCGCAGTATTGAGTTGTAAGAGTGTAACCCTCTGTCTCTCCGCTATGCGGCCTACCGCCGATTACACAATGTGGAGAAAAAGAAAATCCGCAAATAGGTAGCAGCTATTTACGGATTTCTATATATAAACTCCAAATAGGATGTTTAATCAATTTATGTGGTAATACTGCTACTATTACGGATGCAAATATACTACTTAATTTATGAAGTATGCAAGAAGTTGACGATAAAAAATTGAGTGATCTCTCAAAAAGGTTTTTGCAAGCAATTTCATATTGTGGTTTGAGTGGGTATAAATTGAAGAAAGACAATATTATATCCAGTGAATCAACTCTTACCAGTATAAAAAAAGGGATTCAGTTACCAAGTAAAAAAACAATTGATGCTTTTTGTGAGAAGTATGATGTGAGCAGAGCATGGCTATATACTGGAGAAGGTTTGTTTGCAAAGACTCCATCAGGACAGATAGAACCTTCGGAGAAGGATATTAGGGATGCTCTGAAAAATGCGAGAATGCAATCAGACTCTACGATTAGTAAAGTAGCTCCTTATCTTCAAGATATTCTTGTAAAAGTAAAATATGTTCCGATAGATGCTGCGGCTTCATTTGTCGAAAGCTTATATAACACAGCTTATGAAATTGATTCTTATGGTGTCATGCCGGAAGAAGGTGAAGTGCTTGATGATTCTTATATGGTCTTTCAAGTACGTGGTGACAGCATGGAGCCAACTATACCGGACGGAGCTAAAATTCTTGCTCGCAAAATAGAAGAAGGTTTGTGGGAAAGCGCGTCAGGAGTTGTGAGTATTGTGTATGGGAAAACACTTTCAGTCAAGCGGATATTGAAAAACAGTCTTTTCTTGGATAATGTGCTGACTTTAAAGGCTGATAACCCCAAGCATGGCCAGTTAGATGTCGAGAGAAGAGAAATAAGGGGGATGTGGCAAGCATTACGCATAATAAGTCAAAAGATTATTTGATATGGAAGAAAGGGCTATTGACAGATTACGAAAATTTGCAAGGTATGCACGTGATAAGGGAGTTGTCAAAGGTGAGAACTCGTTTGAGGCTTATTGTGAATTATCAAATAGATACATTTATAATTCCATAAGGAACGGGAAGGGGGCTATTGGAACTGATATAATAGCTCGTATTGTGGATAAGTTCCCGGAATTGAATGTGAAGTGGCTTTGTACTGGCAAAGGGAATATGATTGAGACGGATATTGATGCGAATGTCAACTACAAAGCAGCTTATGAAGGTGCGATGATGCAGATAGAAGCACTGCATAAAATTATAGAAGAAAATAAGCGGAGATGATATAAATATGATACCATTAATATATTTTTAATAAGTATTTTATTGATTATCAGTATAATAGCAAAATGTGTTAGTCCCGTACGCACCGCAATCTTATGAAGCAAAATCAAGAAAAGTTCTGAAGTTCAATACTTTGGGACTTTTTTGTTTTCTATAATTCCTAATAAAAAGCCGCGGAATGGCGCAGTTGGCACTGGCTTATCCGTTGGACTTTTTAAAGGATTGAAAAGTCCAACGATTTGGATTTGTTTTCGCTGATTCTCAGTATTTTGCATAGCCTGATTTGGGACAATGGAATTTAACTTTGTACCACTTAAAATGCAAAAAGTATGGGAATTGAAAAGAGACGTAGTACACTGAGTGTGTTGTTTTACATCAAGCGGCAGAAACTGCTGAAAAACGGGGAGGCTCCCGTATGTATGCGCATTACCGTTGACAAGCGGAAAGCGGAAATTATGATCAAGCGTAGCGTACCTGTAGAACTTTGGAACCAGTCAAAAGAATGTTCCAAAGGAAAAGACCGCAATTCGCAGGAACTTAATCATTATATAAGTTCTGTTCGTGCCAAAGTGTTGCAGATACACAGGGAACTTGAAGTAGATGCAAAAATGGTTACGGCAGATGCCATCCGTGACAGATATTACGGTCGGGATAAAGTGCAGCATACGCTTTTGGAAATCTATACAGACCATAACGAGAAATGCCGGGCTTTAATCGGTAAGGAGTACACGGAATCAACCGTGACAAAATTTGAGACTTCCATAAACAGGTTGAGGGAGTTTATCCGTTTTGGATATCACAAGGATGACCTGTTCCTGAATGAACTGGACGGGCAGTTTGTTCGCGATTTCGAGTATTGGCTGAAAACGTCCATCGGATGCCAGAACAATTCCGCATTGAAACATTTGAAGAACCTGAAAAAAGTCATACGCATCGCATTAGCCAACGGATGGATAGAAAAAGACCCGTTTTATGGCATTCATTTCAAGATGGATGAAGTCAATGTGGAGTTTTTATCCCAAGAAGAACTGGACAGGCTGATGGAAAAGGATTTTGAGATAAAACGGCTGGAGCAGGTTCGGGACGTGTTTGCCTTTTGCTGCTACACAGGTCTGGCTTTTGCAGACGTGCATCAGCTCAGCAAGGAACATCTTGTAAGGGACAATGACGGTAACTTGTGGATTCGTAAAGCCCGCCAAAAAACAAAGCAGATGTGTAATATTCCAGTCATATCACCCGCCCGTAAATTGATAGACAAGTATTCGCACCAACCTGATTGTATTGCCAAAAATGTGCTTTTGCCTGTATTGAGCAACCAGAAAATGAACGCTTACTTAAAGGAGATAGCCGACATCTGTGGAATACAGAAGCGTCTGACCACACACGTTGCCCGGCATACTGCGGCTACCGTCGTGTTTTTGGCAAACGAGGTAAGCATGGAAAATGTCGCTAAAATCTTGGGACATTCCAATATCCGTATGACACAGCATTATGCCAAGGTACTGGACACCTCTATTTTACGCGATATGAAAAATGTAGAACGGAGTTTTTTGAAACGACAAGTATAGGGAATTATGGACAGAGGGATTATAACCATCAGTGAAACGGGAGCAGTCACTATGCCAACTACTCCCGTATGGATGACATTGTTTGAAATAGCCGACTTGTTTGGCGTGTTTTCTTCGGATGTCCGAAAAATTATCCGCTCTGCTTATAAAAGTCGTGAGTTGGATGAGCAGATTACAATGCGATATATAAAAAACGGCAATCGGATAAGCATGGATGTCTATTCTCTTGAAATGATAACAGCCATTTCGTTCAGGATATGCAGTAGAGAGAGCACCTTTTTCAGAAAATACGTGCTTAAAAAACTGCTGCGTGAAAATAAAAACATTAATTACCTATTGCTTGGGTTGAATGAGAAGAATGGCAGTTATTCAAATCCCAGCTGAGAACAAATGAATCCCATACGGGAAAAGGGGTATGCACCTACATAGGTGATGCCCCTTTCCTATTTTTTAAAGGTCTGTCAAATAGGCTTCCCTATACCCGTCTTTGAGCAACCGTTCAATATCACTTTCCTTATATATGATTTTTCCTCCCAGCTGAATGTATGAAATACGCCCTTCATTCCGGTATTCTTGTAGGGTACGCCTGCTGATTCTCAACCGTTCAGCCACTTCCTTGTCCGTAAGAAAATTCTCGCCGCCCAAAGTGGGACGGCAATCCTTTTTCATCCGTTCCATTTTTGCTATTATTCGTTCTATACTACTTGTAAAATAGGCAATCCATTCACTTTCTTTCGTTATCAATTGGTTATCATTCATAGGCTTTCTGCTTTTTGTTATCATTTGTCTTTTATTTTTCGTTTTTCCACGATAGGCAGCATACGTCCGACATCTTCTGGAAGATAATATGTCTTATGGTTTATCTGTGAATATGCCAAGCGTCCGCTGTCACGTAAAGTCTGCAAGGTGCGTGGACTGATATTTAAAAGGACACAGACATCCTGACTATCCATCCACTCACTCATTTTTTTGTCTTCAAAGCATAATGCTTCGGCTTTTGCAACAAGGTTGTCAAATTTTGAAACCATCTCTTCAAAAGTCTTTTTCTCAATGCTAATAATTTCCATATTTCATTTGTTTTTGATTACTATGCAAGGATTTGTTCCAGTAAGTATGTTTGTTCATAGCCTCTTATCCGGGAATCCGGCATAAAAGTAATACGCTTTCTATATCTACGTTCCATTTCTTATTGACTGGCTGCTTGTTGCGTCGTCTGTCCGGGTAACGGAGCCATTCCCTAAAAAAATTATACGTGAGTCACGTAGTGAGTTGTTAAAGCCGCTTTTGCCCTTTACCGAACTTTGCCTCAGAAACAAGAAAAACGGAGGACATAAATATGGAAATAGTTACCCGAAACAATTTCGAGAGCTGGATGCAAAAGCTGATGGAACGGCTCGACCGGCAGGACGAACTGCTGCTCTCCTTGCAGCCGTCCGGCAAAGCCCCGGACCCGATGGAACGTATCAGGATGTTCGACAACCAGGACCTCTGTATGCTGCTCCAGATCAGCAAGCGCACCCTGCAACGCTACCGCAGTATCGGCGCGTTGCCGTACAAGACGCTCGGCAAAAAGACCTATTACAGCGAAGAGGACGTGCTGACGTTTCTTTCCGGACACGTAAAGGACTTCAAAAAAGAAGATATAGCCTTCTACAAGGCCCGTATCCATAATTTCTTTCAAAAATAACCCATTAAAACATTTTTCAAATGGCAAAGAAAACAACTGAAAAGGACGTGCTGATAGTCCGTGACGAGAAGACGGGCGAACTCAGCGTGGTAGCCGGGCTGGATGCCGACGGTTCCCCCAAGCGCACCCCCGCGAAAGCGGAGAACGCGCAGAGTTTCCTGCAATTCGACCGCCACGGCGACGTGCTGGACAACTTCTTCAAAAACTTCTTCCGGCAGTGCAAGGAGCCCAGCCGCTTCGGTTTCTACCGTGTCGCGGCAGACCAAGCCGACAAACTGATGGAGGTGATGAAAGACCTGCTGAAAGACCCCGAAGCCAACAAGGAACTGCTCGCGCCCCACAAGGTGGACACCTCCGGCTACGAGAAGCAGGTAAAGGAAGAACAGACCGCCGGAAAGACGGAACAAAAGCAGGAAGAGCAACCCAAAGAAACCCAAAAACAGGAAGAAATGGAAAAGAAGCAGGAACAGAATCAGGAAAGCCCGCAACAACAGGCACAGGGCAGACGGGGCTACCAGCCCATCGACGAGAGCAAAATCAACTGGCAGGAGCTGGAAGAGAAATGGGGCGTGAAACGCGATGACCTTGAAAAGTCCGGCGACCTTACCAAAATGCTCAATTACGGCAAATCCGATTTGGTAAAAGTGTCGCCCAAGTTTGGCGGCGAGGCTTTTGAACTGGACGCCCGCCTTTCCTTTAAGAAAGACGGTGAAGGCAATGTCAGCCTCGTGCCGCACTTCATCCGCAAGGAGCAGAAACTCGACGAGTACAAGGAACACAAGTTTTCGGACGAAGACCGTAAGAACCTGCGCGAAACGGGCAATCTCGGCAGGGTCGTGGACATCGTGGACAAGGAAACGGGTGAAATCATCCCCTCGTTCATCAGCATAGACCGCAAGACAAATGAAATCACGGACATACCAGCAAACAAAGTGCGCATACCGGAGCGCATCGGAAAGACGGAAATCACCAAACAGGAACAGGATATGCTGCGTGCCGGGCTGCCCGTGCGCGACAAACTTATTGAGCGCAACGACGGCAGGAAATTCGTCACCACTCTTCAAGTGAATGTAGAGCAGCGAGGCGTGGAGTTCGTACCGGGAACCGGCAGGTCGCCGCGTACTGCCCAGACGCAGGAAGCCAAGAACAATCTCACACAAGGACAGGCTCAGGGCATGGAAAATTCCGCAGCCCCACAGAAAGAGCAACGCCGCAACACGTGGACGAACGCCGACGGCAGCATCCGCCCCATCAGCAAATGGAGCGGCATGAACTTCACCGACCAGCAGAAAGCCGATTATGCAGCGGGTAAGGCGATAAAGCTGGAGAACGTGACAGACAAACAGGGTTTCCATGCCACGATGTATATCAAGTTCAACCCGGAGAAGGGTCGTCCTTATCGCTACGACACCAATCCTGACAACGCACAGAAGGTAGCCCCCTCCAACGAAAGCCGCACACAGGTGGCGGTGAACAGCGAGGGCAAGACCAACGAGGCGACCAAGAACCTGAAAGAGCCGTTGCAGAAGGGACAGACCGCTCCGAAGGACGACAAACAGCAACAGCAGCAGGAGAAACCACAGAAGAAAAACAACAAGGGCATGAAGATGTAATCTCCCGTGTCCACCACTAAATCCAAAATAGAATCCAAAGTATCACTAAAAAGTAAGAAAACATGAAGACAATCATTGCAGAAAAGCCATCCGTGGCACGTGAAATCGCCCGCATCGTGGGCGCGACAAAAAGAGAGGAAGGATATTTCGAGGGAGGCGGCTATGCCGTGACATGGGCATTCGGACACCTCGTCCAGCTTGCCATGCCCGACGGCTACGGCATACGTGGTTTCGTCCGTGGTAACCTGCCCGTCATCCCCGGAACCTTCACGCTCATTCCCCGTCAGGAAAAGACAGAGAAAGGCTACAAGTCCGACAGCGGCGTGGTGTCGCAGATAAAAATCATCGCCCGTCTTTTCAAGGAAAGCGAGCAGATCATCGTGGCGACCGATGCCGGACGCGAAGGTGAGCTTATCTTCCGCTACCTCTACCACTATATCGGATGTACCACTCCTTTCGTGCGCCTTTGGATAAGCTCGCTTACCGACAAGGCTATCCGTGAGGGACTGCGCAACCTCGAAGCGGGCGACAAATACGACAACCTCTACCTTGCCGCCAAAGCACGGAGCGAATCCGACTGGCTTGTGGGCATCAACGGCACGCAGGCACTCTCCATCGCCGCCGGACACGGCACATATTCCGTCGGACGGGTACAGACACCTACGCTGGCGATGGTATGCGCACGTTACTGGGAGAACCGCCGTTTCACGGTAGAACCGTTCTGGCAGCTCCATATCGCCGCAGACGGAGGCAACGGTGATACCGTGAAATTCTCGTCCTCCGAGAAATGGAAAGAGAAAGAGCCTGCGACGGAATTATATAATAAAGTAAA
Source organism: Bacteroides sp. AM44-19 (assembly GCF_003603395.1). NCBI lineage: Bacteria > Pseudomonadati > Bacteroidota > Bacteroidia > Bacteroidales > Bacteroidaceae > Bacteroides > Bacteroides sp. AM44-19. Next base: position 273,263 of record NZ_QTNB01000005.1, read on the forward strand.
GGAAGCAGGCACAGCCACCGTCACGAAAGCGGAGCGCAAGGAGAAGATAGAGGACACTCCGCTCCTGTACGACCTGACCACGCTCCAGAAGGAGGCCAACGCCAAACACGGCTTCACAGCGGAGCAGACACTCGAAATCGCGCAGAAGCTCTACGAGAAGAAACTTATCACCTATCCGAGAACCGGAAGCCGCTACATCCCCGAAGACGTGTTCGTGGAAATTCCCAAGTTGCTCGCCTTCATCGGCAACCTGCCCGAATGGAAAGACAAAGTCAATCCGAAGGCAGTGCCGACACGCCGCAGCGTGGACGGCGGCAAGGTAACAGACCACCATGCCCTACTCGTCACGGGCGAGAAACCGCTGTTCCTCTCCAAAGAAGATAATACCGTCTATCAGATGATTGCCGGACGCATGATTGAGGCTTTCTCTGAAAAATGCGTCAAAGACACCGCTACTGTTACGGCGGAGTGTGCCGGAGCGGAGTTCGTGGTGAAAGGCAGTGTTATCAGGCAAGTCGGGTGGCGTGCAGTCTATGGCGAGGAAGAGAAAGAGGAGACCATCATACCCGGCTGGCAGGAAGACGATAGGCTGGCACTGAAAGCCGCCTCCATCACGGAAGGTAAGACCAAGCCTAAGCCGCTGCATACCGAAGCCTCCCTGCTGTCCGCAATGGAAACGGCTGGCAAGGAGATAGAGGACGACGCGCTGCGTCAGGCATTGAAGGATTGCGGCATCGGCACGTGTAGCTAACACTTGAAAAGGGACCCGGGTAGCATTTGAAACGTGTACCACC
>NZ_QTNB01000050.1:0-3276 GCF_003603395.1 Bacteroides sp. AM44-19
CTAATTCGCTACGCTTTGCTCTAATTTACTTTTTCGCTATGTGTTTATTTTACGATTTACTATTTACTATTTTGAATGAGATGACAGAAAACAAAACGAGGCTTACCAATATTCGGTAAGCCTCGTCTGTTATGTCATCTGTTGTACATATACACTCATACGCCCACCGAGTTATTCGTTAGGATGATGATGGTGATGATGTGCAACGATATTCTTCATATTTTTTGGATTTTAATGCGACAAAAGTAAACTAAAAGTTTGAAACTCCAAAAGATTTATCACAAAAAGTTTATTTTTTCTTTCAAATTCATCTTAGTTCACCACAGATTACACAGATTTGCACAGATTATTTTTATTCCAATCTATGCAAATCTGTGTAATCTGTGGTGAAACAATTAAATCAACGGCAATATTTCCTCCTGCTCTACTTCGCAGCTATGGAAATGCATTTCCGCTTCCGCCTTCTCCTTCGGAAAGGTAAAGTAGGTGCAAGTGGCTTCTGTGCAAAGTTCGCCCATGCTATTATACAGGCGTGCTTCTATGATAGCAATATTCCGCTTCTGCTCGCGAAGCGAAGCCCGCAGCACCACATGCGTGTCGTTGGTCGATATGGATTTGCGGAAGCGGGTTTCCATTTTCGATGTCACCCCGCCGGTCTGCAGCTTGCGGAACACGACCCAGCCGCAGATTTCGTCCAGCAATACGGACTGGATGCCTCCATGCAACGTATTCAGCCACCCTTGATACTCCGGACGCGGCTTCCAGATGCTCACCACCTCGTCACCGTCCTCATAAAACTCCATTCTCACACCGGCTTCATTGTCGGGAGAGCAACCGAAACAGTTGTAGCCCTCCATATCTTTCCACGGATTGATAATCTTCTTCATATCGTATTCTTCTTTATCTGGTTTTGATTCATAAAGTCTCTCAATAAGACGTTCAATATTAGTCATTCCGATTGAGAACTACAAATTATTGATGCCTTTTTCATTGAAAAACAATCGTTTTTTTGTAATCGGTTGGTAGATAAGACTTAAAGAGTAGAAAGTTCGGTAGCCGGTAGCGATTTGGTAGCTGTGCGGGTTTCGCTGCATTGCTTCGCTCTGCTCTTGGAACTGATGCAAATATAGGAATTTTGACCGAAAAAGGGAAATGTTTCGGGGATTTTTTATTTTTCGGGATTACCGGATTACAGGAAAAGCATAAAATCAGGAGGCGGTGCAAAAAACGAGGTTGCACCCGTGGTTTTACTCGAAGTGTAAAATGTTGATTTTCAGTGTGTATTTCTGTGGTGCAAGGTGCAGCTATATTTATATATATAGCTGCACCTTGCACCAGCCACACAGGGCTGTTTTGCGGCTTGCACCGATATTCTTTTAAGTTTCTGTAAATGAGTTGGTTTTGAGTTTTGGTGTTTGTTTCGGGGGAAAGGTGGGATGAACGGGATGTTCCGATAGGGCTTGGCGGCTTCGTGTTTGCCCTGCAAGGGCTTGGCAGGTGGGGTGGCTGGAATGTCGGGCTTAGGGCAGTCTTGGGGCTTTTATTCAATCCTTTGCCCTTTGCGGTCGATGTAATACCAATCATCGCTTTCCCAATAGTGGTATTCCCCATCCGAACCGGGAGCTTCTTCCAGTTCTCCCGTGTCGGTTACTTTCGCCTTCCCGTTCTCGAAAGGAAAGCCAAAAGCGAAGCGTGGTTCTACGAGGGTATTGCCATGCTCGTCCGCATATCCGATACGCCCTTTTTCATCGACGATGCGGTAAACGCCTTCCTGCACGGGGTCGTTGCCGTTGTCATACCGGTACGGGACATAGAGGCTTGCGGGATGGCTGTTGCCGGAGGATATGGCCGTGCAGCGGTCATGATAAAGGGTGAACAGCCGTATTTCAAGCAGGATGGCAAGGACTGCAAGCACCGTGCAGACAAGGAAACGGAGGCGATAGCGTTGCCGTACCGATACATGGAACGCCCCGTAATAGTCGTGCATCATGCGGTAACGCTCCTCGGTATAGATGCGCATATTCCTCCAGAGCAATACGGGGAACGGCAGTATCAGCGGGAAAAGCGTAAGGCGGTCGTCTGTTTCGTAAAGGAAGCGGACAGCCGGAGTGCCCAAGAACTGTAAAGCGATGGCGACAGGAAACAGGAGGCAGGCGAACTGGACCACACTGATGACCGCAAAACTACGATCCGGGAAGCCGTGCCGACAACTGCGCCACGTCCAATAAAAGAGGTGGTCGAAGAATCCGGGGAGCTTCGGCCGACTGGTTCTTTTATGTGGGGAGGCTTTCTTCATACGTTGCGGCTATATAGGTGCAAATAAAACGTATTTCTTCCAAACGGAAAAGATTTTTGCGGTGAAACTTTTTGAGTGATTGGACTTTTCACTATTTTTGCTTTGATGTATAACGGTTCGTCCGTAAGGTATGAATTTGGCTTTTTCTGTTATTGCTATGGAATGGTTCGATAAGATAAGCGAGTTTATGGAGGGTCTGCCGGAGTGGTTGCAGGCGCATCCGAGGTACGGCTACCTGATCGTGGCGGGAATCCTGCTGCTGTGGCTTGTGGGGATTGTCTGCGGATGGCGGTGGACGTACTCCCGTCCGGGAAGTTGGGAAGGGAATTTCTGGCTGGGTACGCTGGGTGAAAGGAGTTACCGTTTCTGGCTGGGGCTGATCGTTGCCGCCGCAACGGGATGCGCCCTGTTGCTGTTCTTCGTAACGGGATAAGCAAGCGGAAAACAAGGAAAGGAGGAAGCTATGTTCAAGGAACCGGCATACTGGATGTATTACTTCTGGAGCAAGAACAAACGTGCAAGGAAAGACAAGGCGGTTATCTCCAATGCCACGTGGACGATGGCAATCCTGTGGCTTCTTAACCTGATGGCTCTCCATCTTTTGTTCGAGGCATGGGGATGGGATATGCTGACGGGCTGGTTCTCTTCCCTGACGGACAAGGTGGAATGGAGCAGGTTCAACCCGGTTGCCTATCTGTTCGCCGCAGCGACGCTCGCTCCTTTTATCTGGATTGCCAGAAAGCTGTATTACCGTCCTGCGAAGCTGAAAGCGATGCAGGCGAAGTACGAGACAGTGGGCGAATACCGGAAATTGCTCGGTCAATGCCTGTTCTGGCTGTATGTTATCGGCAGTTTTGCATCGTTCTTCATTATAGCCGAACAAAAGAACCATTCCAAGGAGCAACCACTGATCGAAAGGTTGCAGGAGATGTAGCTAACACTTGAAAAGGGACCCGGGTAGCATTTGAAACGTGTACCAC
>NZ_QTNB01000051.1:0-2816 GCF_003603395.1 Bacteroides sp. AM44-19
AATACGAACTTGTTGCGGTTGGTGGTGATTAATCCGTACCAACATTTATTTATTTAATACTGAATATCAGTTAATTATGGTATAAAGCACATCAATATTAATATTTTTAAAGCATACAATTTGCATACAAATAGAGTGATTATAAGAAAACAGAAAAGGATATTTGTTGTTAAGGGGTAAATGTGGTAGGAGATGTTTTTATATCTGTTTTCTCTCGTTTTTCAGTGAAAAATAGACATGATACTGGCAAAAAGAGAAAGAAACTCTGTTTTTCTTTTTTCGCCAGCATATATAATTTGCTGTCTAAATAAGTTTAGTTCGTTTTGGATATACAGACAAAGAAACGTACTAAACCTTTGAACTTAAAAATATAACAAACATGTTATGTTACATACTTTTTTGAATATTTAAACAATGTAGTTAAGTACTATCAAGCATATTTCAGGCATTTTTTATACATTTGCACCAATGGCAAGTAAATGATGACTGAATTTAATTCATATATGAGCAATATAGACATAGATTTTTTTAAAGAATTGTGTCTAAAACATGGAGAGTTACGACATTATAAAAAGAATGAGTTTATTCTCCATGAAGATGATGTATGTTCTTTCTTCGGGTTTATCTTGTCAGGCGTAGTCAAATACAGTTGCACCAACCGGACAGAAAACAAACCGTATAATGTCGGTTTTTCCTTTCCAAATGAATTTATAGGCGATTATCCCACTTGCTTATATGGCATGAAATCAGAATTGAATATACAGGCGATAATCCCGTGCGAGATTTACATCTGTTCTTCTGCATTCTTACAGCAAAAATTCGAGGAGAACAAAGAAAGCCAACGGATAGCCCGTATCGCAGCCGAACAGATGTTTTTCCAATCATATTCACGTTATTTGGATTTATTCAGATTCACACCGGAAGAGCGTTACCTCCAACTTTTAAAAAAATGCCCTGCAATCCTTCAAATGGTATCACTAAAAGAAATAGCATCCTACCTTAAAATTACACCCGTACACATGAGCCGAATCAGACGCAAGCAAAGTCTTGACAACAAAAAATAAACATAGGTTTAGAAATTTACATTCATAACAATATTCCAAGAGTATCTTAATCTGCCAAAGGATTCTTCTTTTTATCTTTGTCTTATCTTTGGTTGGTTCAACGAAGAGACAAAATAAAGATTGAATGAGTTAAACAAGAGATTAAAAAAGAGAATATGAAAACAAAAGAAATTCTTGGAATACTTATGCTATTCCTCTGTACATTCAGTTTTATAAGCTGCGACGATGATAATGAACAGACAAATGAATTAACCCCCGAAGCACTTTATCAGACTTCATGGCGTGGAACAGGACATTGTGAGGCTTGGACAGTACAAAATATGGGGGTCGGTATGCAATTTGTAGATACTCGGAAAGGGAAAGTAAATTGGGAAGGTTACGATGAAATTGATATTACTTATACAATAGAAGGGAAATATATCACATTTAATAGCAATGCTTTATATTTGGGGGGAGCCCCTTGGATTATCAAAAGCTATACCCAAAAACATATAACCATTATACAGAATGAAATTAGTCCAGATAAAGAGAAAGTAGCTACAATTGAATTAGAGAAAATAGATTAAACTGAATCATAGGAACATTAAGTTGCATAAATGTATGCTACAACAAAACAAAGAGAACCGTGAGATTCGCAAATTGAGCAAAGAAAGGATGAAAGAACATATAAATACCTTGTAAACAAAGGGAAAATGCAGATTCATCTAATATTCCTTTATGTGCTATTATCGGGCTGGTCTATGTGCTGAAATACAAGGAAAAGAGATTCACCTTGTTCTCTTACATAGGATTGGTTATTGGGATAGGATGAGCAATTTATATGCTACTGATAATAAGGTCAATGTAAATCAAAGTAATATGAAACTGAAATATATATTGAATGCTATAATATTTGTTTTGGCATTATCTTTTTTGTCTATGTGTATATTTAAGACTACAGAGTTAAGTTTGAAATGTATGCAATTTGCTGTATCTATCTCCTGTATAGGAGCAATGTTTTCTACAAAAAGATATAGATACATATTTGCATCTATTGCTTTAATCATTATAGGAATATCTTTTTTACTTTAGATGTCCATAATAACGATAATGATTTGATTGTTGCTAATGTCTTCATAATAGCATCTGTCAAGTATATTTACTTCAGCAAACGCCCCCGTAGGTGCAGTTCCTATTCACAATTAAATCATTGCCTAATCATCATCCAAACAATTCAGCGGATTGGGGATTTTGGGCTTTTCAAATTAGACTATCCGCAAATATAGAAAAAGTGCAATACACCACGAAGATGCACTGCACTTTTCTCCATATATTGGGTGGGCTTTAACATTTACAGTTTGTATCCCTTGTTTTCCCGGTTTATGGCTTGCCCAGTCGGTTGGCTTCCTTTTTCAACCGCTCGGCTTGTTCATTGAGCAGCCTTGCACGCTCCAACGCTTCCGCCTGCTTCCTACTGCGGTATTCAAAATCCGTCACCGAATCAGTCAAGTTTTGGATGAAAACGTTATCCCGTTCCCTACTGAAATTCGTTTCCAGCAAATCAAGGCAGTCCCCGTCCGCTTCCCCTTTCATCAGAATGTAGCGGTATTTCATATCGTTGTCCTGCAACTGCTGCATCCGTCCAGCCAAATGGATATTCAGGAACAAGGAAACGAAACAGATAACCAGCCCTGCCAAAAAGAGAAGCAGTTTCGGACGCAATGTAGCTAACACTTGAAAAGGGACCCGGGTAGCATTTGAAACGTGTACCAC
>NZ_QTNB01000052.1:0-2495 GCF_003603395.1 Bacteroides sp. AM44-19
GTAGGCTCGGCAAACAACGCCTTTCCGCTTTACAGCGGTAGGTTTTCGCTTACCTGCCCCCGAACCGTACTTACACGTCTCCATGTATACGGCTCTCCATCTGTAACATCATCTTACTTGACACATCTCTGGATTTTTGCGTTACACTCCGCACATACAACCAAAGTCTTTCTGTGCATGTAGAGCATTTTGCGTTCCCAGTCATTTTTACCTTTTAACTCTTTGAGTGTGCGGACATGGTGCATTATCACTTCTCCGTGCTTGCCACATAGTTCGCACGTTTTTGTTGTAAGCCTTTCTATCAGACTCAACGATGGCGTTTTGAACATGTACGGCAGATTGTCACTTGGGGCTGTTTCACAATCCGTTTTGCGGGCATATCCCTCATTATAGAATACCCTGTACTTGGTTTCTCCTCCCTTGTTTACAAAAGGCACTGCAAAGAGATTGTCCTTGCGGTATCTTTCAATGACTTTTCTCACTGACATATTCAGCTTTTGAGCAAGAGTTTTGTACATGGAGAACTTCATAATACAGCCGAAAGAGCGTCCCAAAGCCGATGCATTGTTTGCTATTGAGTAATAGTTGTAGAACCCTCGTATTTCGGTATTAAACTGAGATACAATCTCGTGCGCTTCATTGTCAATCATATAAGTCCTGCCTTTTGACACCCATGTCTCCTTGCCGTGTTTGGGGACAACTTTCATGGCTTCGAGGCTGAACAGCTTGTTCTTGATTACTTCTCTTGAAACGTGTAGTATCACATTCCCGTTGAAGTATCTGCGCACTGTTCCGTTACTGTTTCTCTTTGTGGCATAGTCTTTACGGACATATATTTCGTAACCCAAAAATTTTGCGCTGTCTTGTGCATTTGTAATCAAAGTCTTTTCCTGTGACATCTCCAGCCTTAACTTTTCCTGCATAAACTTAGTGATGTCAGCTTTGATTGTCTCACATTCGTTTTTCGTTCCGATAACTCCGATAAGGAAATCATCGGCATAGCGCACGTATTTCAACCTGCGAAAGTTTACATCCATATCATTGCCACTTGGCATTGTAAGTATCAGCTTCTGCTTTTCGTGCAGTTCTTCTACCATCCTTGTTCTTACGTTTACATCCTCTACTTCATTTATCCTACGTTTTAGGTAGTGTACTCTGCTGTTGAGTTTGCAAATATCCTTGTTGCGGCTTCTTGCTGTCCCTTTATTGAATTTGTTGGCATATTCATCCATGTACTTATCGAACTTGTCTAGGTATATGTTTGCCAAAATAGGGCTTATGATACCACCTTGCGGTGTCCCTGAATAAGTCTTGTTGAATTGCCACTCTTCCATGTACCCTGCATTGAGGAATTTCCGTATCAGACGAAGAAATCTGTCGTCTGCTATTCTGCCTTTCATTATTTCTATCAGCACATTATGGTCTATGTTGTCAAAGAAGCCTTTTATATCTCCCTCAATGAACCATTTTGCACCGTTGAAATTGTTTTGTAGACTTTTCAGTGCTGTGTGGCAGCTTCGGTTTGGTCTGAAACCGTGCGATGTCCACTCAAAGTGTCCCTCATATATGGCTTCAAGCACCATTCTTACTACCTCTTGAACCAATTTGTCTTCAAAAGACGGTATTCCTAGCGGACGCATCTTCCCATTTTTTTTCGGAATGTAAGTTCTCTTTGCAGGATTGGGACTATAAGTCTCATCCTTTATACTCTCTATGAGTTTGTTTATCCTATCAATGCTCATTTCATCCTCAGTTTTGCCATCTGTGCCGGGTGTCATGTTGCCCGGCTTTGCATACATACGTTGGTAGGCGACAAAGAACATCTGTTCATTGAATAGAATACGGTAAAGCCTTTCGTATTTATACTCGGGCTCATTGCTGTGTCCAGCTAAAATGTTTAATACTTGCTCTGGATTTCTCATACGTCTCTCACGTTTTCCGTTGTTTGTATTAAAGTTACAGACTACTTCCCTTCGCCATGTACAAGGCTTTCCCTTGCTCAGACTACTACGGAAGTTCCGTTACCATATCGGATATTCAAAAGCTTTCTTTATAGCTGTTTGTTCCAGCGTTCCGACTTAGGTAATCCCCAGTTAGTTCTCTTAATAACTATTAGCACGACATACTGTCGGATGCGACTTTCGTTCTTGTCCGCTTATTGCGGCTGTGTCATAGTCGGTTCTTTATGCTCTGCACTAACGCACAAAATAGGCAGAGTACTATGAAACAACGTATGTATAATAGTCTTCCGTTGTTGCAAGATCTGGTACCACTGAACTATCATTCAACCAATCAAGGCTTCATCCTTATGTATGTCTTTTCGTCTTGCCCCTCAGTCGCCACCTGACTATTAGTGGACTTGGAGCTTTAATCAGTATGCTACACTCCCCATCGGGTTTCCCCTTTGGATAAACTGATTGACGATAGGATTATATCGAACCCAATCCTAACTTCTTGCTAAAGAAGTATTTATTAAGCGACCATTCTGGGCGCAC
>NZ_QTNB01000053.1:0-2247 GCF_003603395.1 Bacteroides sp. AM44-19
AAAAATAGAAAAAATAAAACTCAATACCAAACTGTAAAATTTAGATATGGATATAAGTCTTTTATTTATACTTGCTGGATGTTGCTGTACTTATATAATATTGTATGCACAAAAAGCACACAAGGGAACAAAATACTATATGCCTTGATTGTTCTATTATTCCCTATTATCGGAATATCAATATATTATTTAATTCGTAAATAATTTATGGAAAGGTTGCTTTATTTTATTACCAATATTTCAATGATTATTATTGCAATATGGGCTATTACACCTATCATCATTGATGATATTACTATTGATTCAACAGTAGCTCGTTTAGGTTTGATTTCCGCTTGCATTGCTAATTTGTTTCAGAAGAAAAAGAAAGTCAAAAATTCACTTTTTGTTGTATCAATTATCTTGATAATCACTGCAACTATCATAAAAATTTATTTCAAGGGTTGAATATGAAAACTAAAATTTTATTAGAAATATTGTTGGTGTTTATTTGTTTACCAAGTTATTCAAACTACCAAGATAAACATCGTGAAAACGGTTGGTATCATGTGATTAACAGACAAAAAGATAGTTTATCTATAAATCCAATAGTAACAGTTAAGGATTTCATTGGACTAAAATTAGATACTGACATTTTTGGAAAATATGTAATAAACGGACAAATCAGTAAACATAAACTTAACAAATGGGCTGTGGAAACCGGAAAAGCTATCGGGAAACAAATTGCATTTACATTCAAAGATTCTGTTATATCCAGCCCTACGGTTAACGCAAGATTAGAAAGCGGAGCTTTCCAAATTACATCCCATTCTAACAAAGAACTTCTCGATATATATAAACAACTCATGAAAGAGAAATCCGATTCGCTTGACGCATTATTCAAAGAATGGGAAAAAGATTCTTTATATTATGAATTGCCCCCAAAACAACGGGATTCTGCCCAAATGAATATCGATTATTGGGAAGCCAAAGCATGGATAGACTTAACAACTAAACCTAAAGAGCATTATTGGTATAGCATACAGGATTCTACCGAATACAAGCGATTGGAAAAAGCATTGAAAGAGGAATTGGAAAAGCCCAATGTCAGTAACAAAGCTTCTGACTATATGAAATCTGACGCATACAAAGCGTACAAGCAGTACTTACATGATAATGAGGAATATATAAGCCTGATGTTTCAAGGGTTTATGTTTAAAGAATTAAAAGGATTGTGTGGGTATTTAGTAGATGACATAATACAATCAAAATATCCTTCTGTACCGAGTATTAGAAGTTATGTTAATGAAGCTGGTAATATGGATGATGAAAGATTTGCTGTTTATGAATGGGAACGTAAGGTCTGGTATCAAATGAATATTGCACAAGAAAAGCCGCTACAAGTTGATGATAGAAAAGCACAAAGGTGCTTTTCTATCATCGGAAGAACATTTATAGAAGAATACATAGTTCCTAACCAAGTAACAAAATCCCCATTAAGTGCTGGTACTTGTATTCAAATTGAAGAGATACCAAAGCGTAGTTGGGTGGCAGATAAAGAGGGCTATTTCAAAATAGACAGTCTACAAAAAGGAAAATATCATTTAACATTTTCTTGTGTTGGTCTTGAGCATGTAGATACCGTAATTTTTGTTAATGACAATATAGATTTAAAGATTATATTGTCAGATTTTAGTATTCATACACCACGATTAAGCCTAATCCTTTCAAAAAAGGAAGAAAACAATATTCTGAAAGACAATTTTTGGGATAAATACGGACTTACAGTATCGTGGTACACAAAAGAAAGTTTACAAGATAAATCACAGCGTTTAACAATCTTAAGTTATTCCCACATAGTAAAAAGAAATCAAATAGTTTTCGATTATCTCGATAAGAAATATGGATATAGCTGGAGGTTTGAAGCACCAAAAGGAATAATAGGGTTAGACGAAAAGTTAGATACCTATGGAATTTTTACAAAATGACAAAGTAACATACTTAACATTACAACTTACACATGGGATGAATGATTTTCCTTTTTCGGCACTTTCTTTTTTTCGTAAGCCGATTTTATAAAATTGCCGCCGATAGTTCGTACTTTCGGAAAAAGATATTATATTTGCCATTGAAGGAGTTATTTGACAGCATAGCAACGCAAAACGCAAAAATTCGCACGGTTGCTAAATCGTTACCTCTATTTCTCAAATAATTCGCTAAAAGTTTATTCTTCAATTGGTTAAGTCAAATCGATAAAAATCTAAAATA
>NZ_QTNB01000054.1:0-1931 GCF_003603395.1 Bacteroides sp. AM44-19
ATTTATTATATCGCCTATACGGGCGCACCGTCGTAATACTTCTTGCCCTGCTCATAGATTTTCACCGTTTCCTGAAAGTTCTTCACCATATTCTGGGCGGTGGTCGAGGTATGCACCACGTTCTTCGAGGTGTTCACGATGCTCTGCGCGATGTTGGACGGGTCTATCACCGCCCACTGTGCGCTTGCCCTGCCGGCTGCAAACAGGCACAGGCAGATAATAAGTGTCATTCTTGTTCTCATGTTACTTTGGATTTTAGTGGGTTTCATTATTTATTGCTCGCCTATCGGATGGTCCGGTTTCGGGTTCACACGCACGTAGTCCCCGTTGGGCGAGAAGGTCAGGACGCCCGTCGCCTCGTTGTAGGACACGTCGATGCGGAAGCCGGTGTTCATGAAGAGGTTGCCGTTCTCCTCCTGCAAGAGGTAGGTTTCCGGCTTCAGCTTGCGGCGGATGCCGCTACGCTTGAACACCGTCACCTTGTAGGCTTCACCCTCCTTGTAGATAAGCACGTCGGGCTTCCCCTCCACGCTCTCCCAGTTCCCGCAAAGCAGGTCGCGGCGGTTGTCCACGGTTTCGCAGGATTGCAGCACCATGACCGCCAGCCCGATCAGACATTTGCTGACTTGCAGCATTTTCGTTCTTGATATACTCATACGCATTTTCTGTTTTTAGTTGATGAATCTGTTTTTACTTATTGCCTATTCCTTGTTTCTCCGTCTTTCGGCAAGCTGCCGGATGGCGGCTTCGATGTCGCCGCCCAGCTTTTCCGCCAGACGGTAAACCTCCACCTTCTCCGTTTCTTCGGTGGTGTACGCCAGATATTCCTCCGCGCTCACTTCGGTGGCATAGACAGCCGACTGCGTGCCGCCCAGTCCGATCCACACTTCCTTGTAATTGCGGTTCGGGTTGATTGCCATGTTGATGGAGAGTATCTGCGACTTCTCCTTCTCCGTCAGACCTAAAAGGGACTGTATGGCATCAAACTTGTTCATATATTTCCTTTGGTCAAGGAGTATCTTGCAGTCGGAGTTGTTGATGATGCTCTCCTTGACCACGGGCGAGGAAATGATGTCGTCCACCTCCTGCGTCACCACGATCGCCTCCCCGTAATACTTGCGTACGGTTTTGTACATATAGCGCAGGTACTCAGCCATGTTCGCCGAAGAGAGAGCCTTCCAAGCCTCTTCCACTATCAGTTGCTTGCGCACGCCTTTCAGACGGCGCATCTTGTTGATGAAGGCTTCCATGATGATGATGGTCACCACCGGGAAAAGCTCGCGGTTCTCCTTAATACTGTCAATCTCGAAGACGATGAACCGCTTGCCGAGCAGGTCGATGTTCTCCGTGGAGTTGAGCAGGAAGTCGTAGCGTCCGCCCCGGTAATACTGCCGCATGGTGGTGAGCATGTTGTCGATGTTGAAGTCGGACTTCTCCACCTTGATGTCACGCTGTGCCAGCTCGCGGCGGTAGTCGTCGCGCATGTACTCATAGAAGGTGTTGAACGAGGGGACGATGCTCCGGTCAGCCCTGATGCGTTCGATGTAGGCGTTCACCGCGCTGCCCAGCTCGCCGCTCTCGGTCTTCGTCACCTTGTCGTCCTCCGACTTCCAGAGCGTCAGCAGCAGCGTCTTGATGCTGTCCTTCTTCTCCACGTCGTACACGTAGTCGTCGGTGTAGAACGGGTTGAACGAAATCGGTTTCTCCTCCGTATAGGTGAAATACACGCCGTCCGCCCCGTTTGTCTTGCGCCGGATCATTTCGCACAAGCCCTGATAGGAGTTTCCCGTGTCCACCAGCACCACGTGCGCGCCTTGTTCCCAATACTGCCTCACGAGGTGGTTCATGAAGAACGACTTGCCGCTGCCCGAAGGACCCAATACGAACTTGTTGCGGTTGGTGGTGATTAATCCGTACCAACATTTATTTAT
>NZ_QTNB01000055.1:0-1912 GCF_003603395.1 Bacteroides sp. AM44-19
ATTTATTATATCGCCTATACGGGCGCACCGTCGTAATACTTCTTGCCCTGCTCGTAAATCTTCACCGTCTCTTGAAAATTTTTTATCATATTCTGGGCGGTCGTGGAAGTGTGTACCACGTTCTTCGAGGTGTTCACGATGCTCTGCGCGATGTTGGACGGGTCTATCACCGCCCACTGTGCGCTTGCCCTGCCGACTGCAAACAGGCACAGGCAGATAATAAATGTTATTCTTGTTCTCATGTTACTTTGGATTTTAGTGGTTATCGTTATTGCTCGCTTATCGGATGGTCCGGTTTCGGATTCACACGCACGTAGTCCCCGTTCGGCGAGAAGGTCAGGATGTCCGTCGCTTCGTTGTAGGACACGTCGATACGGAAGCCGGTGTTCATGAACAGGTTGCCGTTCTCCTCCTGCAAGAGATAGGTTTCCGGCTTTAGTTTGCGGCGGATGCCGCTCCGCTTGAATACCGTCACCTTATAGGCTTCGCCCTCCTTGTAGATAAGCACGTCGGGCTTGCCTTCCACACTTTCCCAGTTCCCGCAAAGCAGGTCGCGGCGATTGTCCGCTACATCGCAGGATTGCAGCATCATGACCGCCAGCCCGATTAAACACTTGCTGACTTGCAGCATTTTCGTTCTTGATATACTCATACGCATTTTCTTTTTTAGTTGATGAATCTGTTTTTACTTATTCCTTCGTCTTTCGGCAAGCTGCCGGATGGCGGCTTCGATGTCGCCGCCCAGCTGCTCCGCCAGACGGTAAACCTCCACCTTCTCCGTTTCTTCAGTGGTGTACGCCAGATACTCTTCAGCACTAACTTCGGTGGCATAGACCGCCGACTGCGTGCCGCCCAGTCCGATCCAGACTTCCTTGTAGAGCCTTGACGGGTTGTTCGCCATGTTGATGGAGAGTATCTGCGACTTCTCCTTCTCCGTCAGCCCCAACAGGGACTGTATGGCATCAAACTTGTTCATGTACTTCCGCTGGTCGAGGAGTATCTTGCAGTCGGAATTATTGATGATGCTCTCCTTGACGACGGGCGAGGAAATGATGTCGTCCACCTCCTGCGTCACCACGATTGCCTCCCCGTAATACTTGCGCACGGTCTTGTACATATAGCGCAGGTACTCAGCCATGTTCGCCGAAGAGAGAGCCTTCCAAGCCTCTTCCACTATCAGTTGCTTGCGCACGCCTTTCAGACGGCGCATCTTGTTGATGAAGGCTTCCATGATGATGATTGTTACCACAGGGAAAAGTTCGCGATTTTCCTTAATACTGTCAATTTCGAAGACAATGAACCGCTTGCCGAGCAGGTCGATGTTCTCCGTGGAGTTGAGCAGGAAGTCGTAGCGTCCTCCCCGGTAATACTGCCGCATGGTGGTGAGCATATTGTCGATGTTGAAATCGGACTTCTCCACCTTTATCTCACGTTCTGCCAGTTCGCGGCGGTAGTCGTCACGCATATACTCGTAGAAGGTGTTGAACGAGGGGATGATGCTCCTGTCAGCCCTGATACACTCGATATAGGCGTTCACCGCACTGCCCAGTTCGCCGCTCTCCGTCTTCGTCACTTTGTCGTCCTCCGACTTCCAGAGCGTCAGCAGCAATGTCTTGATGCTGTCCTTTTTCTCCACGTCGAACACGTAATCATCGGTGTAGAACGGGTTGAACGAAATCGGTTTCTCCTCCGTGTAGGTGAAGTACACGCCGTCCGCCCCGTTTGTTTTGCGCCGGATCATCTCGCACAAGCCCTGATAGGAGTTTCCCGTGTCCACCAGCACTACGTGCGTACCCTGCTCGTAGTATTGCCTCACGAGGTGGTTCATAAAGAAGGATTTGCCGCTGCCCGAAGGACCTAATACGAACTTGTTGCGGTTGGTGGTGATTAATCCGTACCAACATTTATTTAT
>NZ_QTNB01000056.1:0-1824 GCF_003603395.1 Bacteroides sp. AM44-19
ACGGGCTATGTCTGCCTGTTGATGGGTGGTCTGTGGATGAGCCGCCTGTTGAAGCACAACCTCATGGACGATGTATTCAACAACGAGAACGAGAGTTTCATGCAGGAAACACGGCTCATAGAAAGTGAGTATTCGGTCAATCTGCCGACACGTTTCTATTACAGGAAACGCTGGAACAACGGTTGGATCAATGTAGTTAATCCCTTCCGTGCGTCCATCGTGTTGGGTACGCCGGGCAGCGGCAAGTCCTATGCCGTGGTAAACAATTTTATCAAGCAACAGATTGAAAAGGGCTTTAGTCAATACATCTACGATTTCAAGTATCCCGACCTATCTACTATTGCCTACAACCATTTGCTGAACCACCCGGACGGCTACAAGGTAAAGCCGAAGTTCTATGTGATCAACTTCGACGACCCGCGACGCTCTCATCGGTGCAATCCCATTCACCCGGATTTCATGGAGGATATTACAGACGCTTACGAGAGTGCGTACACGATTATGCTCAATCTCAATAAAACGTGGGTGCAGAAGCAGGGTGACTTCTTCGTGGAATCACCTATTATCTTGTTTGCCAGTATTATATGGTATCTCAAAATCTATAAGGGTGGTAAGTATTGCACGTTTCCCCATGCCATTGAGTTCCTGAACCGCCGTTACGAGGATATTTTCCCGATTCTTTCTTCATATCCCGAACTTGAAAACTACCTCTCACCATTCATGGATGCTTGGCTCGGTGGGGCGGCTGAGCAGCTTCAAGGGCAGATAGCATCGGCGAAAATTCCGCTCTCGCGCATGATTTCCCCGCAACTCTATTGGGTAATGTCGGACAGCGAGTTTACGCTGGATATCAACAATCCCGAAGAGCCGAAAATCCTGTGCGTGGGTAACAATCCCGACCGTCAGAATATTTATGGTGCGGCTCTCGGTCTGTATAACTCCCGTATCGTAAAGCTCATCAACAAGAAGGGGATGCTGAAGTCGTCGGTCATTATAGATGAACTACCGACGATATATTTCAAGGGGCTGGACAACCTTATTGCCACCGCACGAAGCAACAAGGTTGCCGTGTGTCTGGGCTTTCAGGATTTCAGCCAGTTGGTGCGCGACTATGGCGATAAGGAAGCTAAAGTCGTGATGAACACCGTCGGTAATATCTTCTCCGGGCAGGTGGTGGGTGAAACCGCCAAGACGCTATCCGAACGCTTCGGAAAGGTCTTGCAGAAACGGCAGTCCATTTCCATCAACCGGCAGGACGTTTCCACCTCTATCAATACGCAGATGGACGCGCTTATCCCGCCCAGCAAGATTTCCGGCTTGACGCAGGGAATGTTTGTCGGTTCTGTGTCCGATAACTTCAACGAGCGCATTGAACAGAAGATTTTTCACTGCGAGATTGTCGTGGATGCAGAGAAGGTGAAACGCGAGGAAAAAGCCTACAAGAAGATACCCGTCATTACCGACTTCACGGACGAGGATGGCAACGACCACATGAAGGAAACGGTGCAGGCGAATTACAGGCGCATCAAGGAGGAAGTCAAGCAGATTGTTCAGGAGGAACTGGAGCGGATTGCCAACGACGACAATCTGAAACACCTGTTACAGCAGAAATAACCGGGCTGACGTGAGGCAATGAAAGCGGGCGGAACAAAGTATCAAACTTGCTCCGCCCGTTATTCTTTAGGGATTCTTAGTCTATCTTCTCATACGCTCCATCTCTTCGTCACGGAGCATCTTCTCGTTCAGTTTTTCCTGCATTTTGTCAAGGAAGTAGGTGCGGCTTTCGTTCTTCCGGCGTTTGATATCAGTGTAGAAGCGGTAGCA
>NZ_QTNB01000057.1:0-1652 GCF_003603395.1 Bacteroides sp. AM44-19
TGTCTTATCCTGATATAGGTAGACACATTTACAAACTAATAAATGTGTTACTATTATGACTTCAAAACGAAAGCTTTATCGTGAAGATGAAAAACTGTTTTTTCTTCACTCTTACTACCAATCAGGTATGAGTAAGCATGCCTTTTGCCGGGCACATGGCATTTGTTGCCCTGCCTTGCTAAATAGTTGGATTAAAAAGTATTCAAATTTAGCAGAAGAGCTATCTTTGCCTTCTGAACAAGAATCACCAGATATGTCCAATCGCAGCAAGGAAGCCTACAAAGATGAAAATGCCCAATTAAAAAAGCGCATTAAAGAGCTGGAGAAAGCTCTGTCTTTCTCCAAGCTGGAAACAGAAGCCCGTGAGTTGATGATTACGCGTGCTGAAGAACTCTTCAACATCCCTATCAGAAAAAAATCTGGGGCCAAATCGTAACGGAACTGGTCAGTCAGCGCAACCTGAAAGTTGCGTTGGCCTGCCGTCTGTTTGGCCATTGTCGTCAAGCCTACTACCAGTCAAAGGCTGACATTGAGAGTCAGATACATAGGGAACGTCTCATGCTGGATGCTGTCCGTGATATCCGTATCGAAGATCCGGGTATAGGCTGTTACAAACTGTGGATTATGCTCACCGTGCTTTTTGGAGCCGGGTTCATGCCTGGGCGGGACAGCTTTTATGCATTGCTCCGGCAACACCGCTTGATGCTTCCTGCCCGCAAGACCCGGCATACGACGAACTCCAACCATCGCTACCACAAGTGGAAGAACCTAATCAAAGGACTGACCTTGACTTCAGCCAACCAGTTGTGGGTCAGCGACATTACTTATATACCACTTGCCAATGGTGAAGTCTGTTATCTGCATCTGATTACGGATGCCTACTCCCATAAGATAGTGGGATGGGTGCTTGCCGACACCTTACGGGTATCGGCAACCATCAATGCATTGCAACAGGCTATAGAGCAGGCTGTTGAAATGACAGGAGATGAAAATCTTACGGGCCTGATACATCACTCGGACCGTGGCGTACAATACTGTTGCGACCCATACGTGGCACTTCTTCAGAAACATGGCATTGCCATCAGTATGACGGAAGACTACAAACCCACCGACAATGCCGTTGCGGAACGTATCAACGGGATTATTAAGGCGGAAAGCAGCCATCCTCGAGGCCGGTTCAACGAAATCGGGCATGCAAGAAATGTCATAGCTCGCTACATACATTTCTATAACCATCGCAGACCGCATATGAGTATCGGGTATAAAATACCTGCTGTGGCGCATCTGGAGAAGGGAATACAGAAGAAAATGTGGAAGAAGAAAAAATATCCTTCCACAAGTAGCAATAAAAAGAAGGATGCAATATCTTTGCAAAGCCGGACAGCAAGTCCGGGCGAAGGCGCAGGACAGCGCACCTGACAAAGACAGAATGCCTCTTTTAGGGGCACCCAGTCTTGCCGGACAAGCAAGCACGGGCTCTGCAAATGCAGCAGGATGACTGTCAACAGAATCAGGACAACTCACTTTGCTGTGTCTACTATATCAGCAGGGCTTGGGAAGAAGTGACTACTGAACCAGTACAACATTCCAAGAACCGTCTACTGATATCGGTTATAAAAAGAAAAAGCGTCTAGCTAAATCAGGAAAAGACA
>NZ_QTNB01000058.1:0-1496 GCF_003603395.1 Bacteroides sp. AM44-19
TAGGTGCGGCTTTCGTTCTTCCGGCGTTTGATATCAGTGTAGAAGCGGTAGCAGTCTTTAGAATCAACCCCGAATATCTTATAGAGAAGTGGGGCGAGCTGTTTGAGCGGCATATTGCCGTTGTTGATGCAGCCCATCACGTCTATGCCGTAGATAAGTTCCACGAGGTCGATGGCATTGCCCGTCCATTGAAGAAGGCTGGCGGTGGTTTCTGTTGCGTTGTTGGCGGATATTAGTGGTGGCACTTGGGGCGTGGCAAGGAATTTCTGCATCTTTCTTACGAAAGACAGAGCCTTGCTGACGTAGGCGGCAATCTCTCTTTTTTCTTCTGACAGATTACGTACGGGATGGTGCTGCAACTCGATTTCGATGTAGGCAAGCGCGATGACGGTAAGGTTCATGTCCATGCCGCCGTTGCACAGTTCGATCACTTGGGTGGCGAAAGCCGTGTATGCCGTTTCCATATTGCAGTCGCCGGCTTCGTTTATCAGGCGGAAAAAGTCGGTTTCCGCCAGCAAGAAATAATTCATGGTTCTGTCAATTTTGAAAATTACACTTTGTTTTCTGCGTGCGCACATGAATATAATTGGCAAAAAACGCGGCAGAAAATAAAAAATCCAACACTCAATTTTACAAAGTGCTGGATTTCAGAGGTATAAAATTCAGTATTTTTTCACAAGGACAAATTATCTCCGACTTAAATTGTTTGTAATCGGAACATTTATTCTATTCCTGAAAATAGAAATGTATGCTTGCCGCACATTTTGGCTATCTTGCTTTTTTATCAAGGATATAGATAATGCGACATACACCGTTGGGATAGCTTTTCAAAGAGGAAAGCGTCCAGTGTTGCTCTGGCAGAGCCGACTTAAAAAAATGTCGTCCGCTTCCGGATATGAAAGGAACGGTGTATAGTATGATTTCATCCACAGCGTGCATCCGCAGCAGTCCGTTTATATAGTCTGCCGTGTCCGGTGTGGCTTCCGCGAGGTAACGGATGTTTGTGCAGTCTTTTCTCCATTCGTGCAGCATTGAAATGGAATAGTCCGGTGTCACACGGTAAAAGGCTTTCTTCCTGATTTCATCAAGACCGCAACGGTCAAGGCACAAATCCTGATGTGCTTTATCATATAACTCTGAAGAAAGACATCCGTCCATCGTCAGTACGGCGAGAATCTGAACTTTACCCATAATCGTTTCCTTTCGTTAGGCAAGGGTAAAAAAGTAGCGTGCAATTCACACTACCTTCAAGCGATGGCTCTGGTAAAGCCTTTACGGAGAGTACGTGAATGCACGCTATGCGTAAGCATAGCATAAGCATCACGCAATCGTCTCCGTAGTTCCAATTTACCAGATTTTCGCTTGAAACGCCTTGCGGTCTTATCCTATATGTTGGCGGCGAAAAGCTCCTGCCAATCGCCGTTTTTCTCAAATGTTATGCAAAGATAGCCAAATTCAGTGAATTACGGGCTATGATTGCTTGAATTTATATTTAA
>NZ_QTNB01000059.1:0-1321 GCF_003603395.1 Bacteroides sp. AM44-19
CATTAGTGTCCACTAAAAAATCATAGTCGTTCTTTGAAATTGTTGAAATTCAGTTTGTTGTAATGGTATTTGGTGCGCAACGATTTGAAATTACTTTTGCAGTCTGAATCAGACTGTTATGAATAAAGACAAATATGTTTTTTCTCAATTAGTCACATTTCTTGATGAGTTCAAGTTCTTGCGTATCGTCAAGAAGTATGAAGGCAACAAATACATTAAAAGCTATACCTGTTGGAATCAGTTGCTTACGATGATGTTCGGTCAACTTTCCAACCGTGAGAGTTTAAGAGACCTCATCGTGTCACTGGAGGCTCACACCGGAAAACTCTATCATCTGGGAATCGGCAAGTCCGTAACACGAAGCAATCTTAGCAAGGCTAACGAGCAACGTGACTATCGCATCTTCCAGGAATATGCAACCTTCATGATAGCCGAAGCGCGCAAGCGTAGAATCGAAAGAATCTTTGAGCTTGACGGTCATGTCTATGCTTTTGATTCCACCACGATTGACCTTTGTCTGTCAGTGTTCGAGTGGGCTAAATTCCGCAAGCATAAAGGCGGAATCAAGATGCATACGCTCTACGATGTGGAAGCGGAAGTTCCTGCATTTGTGCATATTACTCCTGCTAATATTCACGATACAAAAGCGATGTCTGTGATTCCTTATGAACGTGGTGCGCATTATATATTTGACCGTGGTTACAACGATTTTGGCAACTTGTATACGATAGACCGCATAGGTGCTTTCTTCGTTGTACGAGCCAAAACCAATGTACGCATCAAGCCCAAAACGTGGAAGCGAAGATTGCCTGAAGGTGTCATTTCTGATGTCATCGGATGTTTTACGGTTTATAAAAGTTCCAAGGATTACCCCGATGAACTTAGAAAGCTCATTGTTGAAGACCCCGAAAGTGGCACACGATACATTTTCCTGACGAACAATCTTGACGCTTCGGCTGAGCTGATTTCTCGGTTATACCGAAATAGATGGAGTGTGGAGCTGTTTTTCAAATGGATTAAACAACACCTTAAGATAAAGAGGTTTTGGGGAACTTCGGAGAATGCTGTACGCATACAAATATATTGTGCCATAATTACTTACTGCCTTGTGGCGATAGTACAACACGATATGAAGTTAGAGCGAAGCATCTACGAAACCTTGCAAATACTCGGCATCTCGCTAACCGATAAAACTCATCTTAGAGATTTGTTCGACAAATCGAATTTCAAAAATATCAAAGAGCTAAATGATTCAAGTGAATCGAATTTATTTAATTTTTAACCGACTAGTGACCAAAAAATTTTTAGTGGACACTAGTGA
>NZ_QTNB01000006.1:0-255991 GCF_003603395.1 Bacteroides sp. AM44-19
TCCACCATGGTGGAACGATTTTTACCCCACGGAGGAACGATTAGATGTTAGCACATTAGCACACTAATTGGGGCGAAGTCTTTCTGAAAAGACTTCGCTTCTGATGTATCCGGTTGTAGGATTATATTCTGTCCGCTTCCACATATCCGTGCATCACGGCATAGATAGTCAGCCCGGACACGGACTTGATACCCAGCTTCTCGGTGATATTCTTGCGGTGTGAGATGACGGTGGTCAGGCTGATGTTCAGTTTGTCGGCAATCTCCTTGTTGATGAGACCTTTGGTAATCAGCACCAGCACTTCTATTTCGCGGGCGGAAAGGTCGTGCCCGGCGGCTGTATTTATTGCCATATCCGAGTGCCTGGCGGGTGCCGGCTTTCCGTGGTTTTGTCTGTATTGGTTTCCGTATTGGCGCAGCTGCAGAATGTTTTTTGCCAGATTTTGTTCGTCCTGATAGATGTTTAGCGTCGGCATGCCCGACAGTTGGGGGACGGTTTCACCATTGACCAGCACAATGGTTTTGGGCTTGCGCTCCAGAAAGAAAGCGGTATGCTCGAAGTAAATCTGTGAAGAGATGAAATAATGCACATACATGTCAGGCGTATCATCCATCAGTTCGCCAAAGGAACGGAAAGAGCGGATGATGGCTGTCGGGATGATTTCCTCCAGCAAGTTCTGCAGTCCCAGACAGGAGAGGGTGTTGGAGTCGACGATTGCTATTTCAGGAGTCATTCTCGTTTTTTTGTTTCTGCAAAAATACGGATTATTTTTTAGGGTTTGTCTGTGCGGGGCTGCAAAATGAAAAATTCTCCTATGCAGAACTATTCTCCCTCTCCTTTTGGGGAACGGGGAGTGTCTCCTTTCGCATATTGGCTGGGGCTGACATTGAAATATTTCTTAAAGACTTCCCGGAAGTATTTCCCATCGCAGAAACCGGTTCTTTCTGCTACTTCAGTCACGGAATATTTCCCTTCTTTCAATAGCTCGGCAGCATGTTTCAAACGGATATTCCGTACGAAATCTGCCGGTGCCTGGCCGGTCAGCGCTTTCAGTTTACTGTAGAAACTGGTACGGCTCATATTCAGGAGCGAGCACAATACGTCTACTGTGAAATCGGGATTATCCATGTTCTCCTCGATATGTCTCTTTACATTCGACATGAATTTCCAGTCGAGACTGTTGGAGCAAGTGGTAGTTGTGGAGGGCTCTTCTTCTGTATTGATTTCCAAATCCGCATATCTCTTGCGCAGCAATGCGCGGTTGGCAAGCAGATTGGCAATGCTGGCTTTCAGTATGTTTATGCTGAAAGGTTTTACAATATATTCGTCCGCACCGATATGGAGTCCTTCGAGAATGTTCTTTTCATCTCCCAGTGCCGTCAGCAGTACTACCGGGATGTGGGATGTTTCAATATCGTTCTTGATGGCGATGCATAATTCGTCGCCTCGCATTTCCGGCATCATGATGTCGGAAAGAATCAGTTCCGGCCAGAATTGTTTTACAATGGTCAGCGCTTCCTTGCCGTTGTTGCATACTTGTACATTGTAAATCGGGGAGAACGACTGGAAGAGATAGTTGCGCAGCTCGTCATTGTCTTCTACAATCAAGATGCGATGCAGTTTGTCATTGTCTTCAGTCCGGAGTTCTCCGGCAAGTTTCAAAGGAACGGTGGGGACATCCGGTTCATAGAAGGTCTTCTTATCCTTAACGGACAGAGTGAAGTTCTTGAACTGTTCTTTCTCTTTGGGAAGGATGATTCTGACAGTACTGCCTTGGCATTCGGTGCTCTCAATGTATATTTTTCCATTGTGCAGGCTTACCAGCTTCCGCACTATGGGGCACAGAACGAAACGTATATTGAGGGTTGGGAGAAAAAGACATCAAACCTGTTGATATACAAAAGGTTGTGCAAGGTATGAGTGGATGGCTCTGCAAAACGAAACGTTTACGTGGGTTTAATTTGCAGCTACATTTAGGTACTTTTTAGGCATACAGATTTGCAGATAGGTTTAATTGGGTTTACATAGGGCTTACATGGTTGATTTGGGTGGGGGAGTGCATGGCAGCTGCGGCTGCTTTTTTTGTACCTAATTATTTGATATAATATTGCTTAATTTATTCCATATAATAGTTATTTGGTATATTTGTGCCAAAATATTATTAGTATGGCAAAGGTAATACATGTGCATTTGACGCACGGAATAGAAGGAACAAAGCGGAAAGATTGGTATTTCAGCAGCATTTCGGCGGTTTATACCGTTTTTACAGCTGAGCAGGTGGGTGCAACGAAGAATTATTTGCTGCATGCAGGATTGTCCGGAAACGGTACTATATGCACCAAAAAGGCTATAATAAAGCAATCTACGCTCATTTCTTGCGGGCGTAGTGGAAATGTATCAGATGAATAATAAGCGGCTAAAAACGAGACAAAAGCGGCTTTAGAATAATCCGGTATGGGGAGGTGGTTATACCTCCCTTTTTTTGTGCTTGAAATCTGTCTTTTTTGACGCTGGATATTCAGCTGGATATTCAAAGTGGATATTCACTTTTATATAACTGGATATTCAAAATAGGGTTTTGGCGGTGTGCGATACAGACATACTAAAATACTATAATTTTAAAAATACCCCTCGTTTTTTATTTGATAGCCCCCCCCTAAAAACCTATCATTTTTCACGCTTTAGTTTTTAAATGCCCTAATATCAGTGTTTTTATACCCATATATGAAGGTAGGGGAGGGGGATTGCTTGGGAGGGGGACATCATGGGGGATGATAGGGGGTACGCTTCGTTTCCCATCACCGGTGTATGGTAACAGTAAATCCGCCTACCCGACATTTGCAGTACCGGAAATGTGTGCATCCGACACATGTTTTCCCTTTTCGATTGTCATTTGGCGAATCTGTTCTTTAAGCCTTCCTATTTCTTCTGCCTGCTCTCTTATTATAGACAAGAAAGATTCAGTGGTACTATTATTTGTTTCCTCATGAAGTATATTGTTTTGATTCTTTGCGGCTTTAACTGCTTTCAACTTAGCTTGTGCTTGCTCTTCTGTCATTTCCCCCTTAATAATTGGCAAATCTGATTCATAGTAAGTTTCTTCAATTATAGGATTCCCTTCCCCAGTAAATAACCATCGAAGGTTGATGAATACAGAATATCCTGACATTATAAACCTTTTAAAAAAGTCATAGCTTGGAGCAGACTTTCCGCTTACTATATCATAGATAGTTTGGGCTCTACTGTACCCTAATGCATTGGCGAACTTATTTGGATTAGTGTGCAAGATAAATATAACCTCTTCTATTCTTGCAGATATTTCTGTATTTTTTTCTTTCATATCTTTTGTTATTACAGGATTTTCTGTATATTTGCAGCGTGTTCAAAAAAGAACACCGCGCCAAAGATACAAAAAAGGCGTGTGATTAGCGATTTTTAAGTATAAGATTATGAAAGAGACATTATTGATGAAAGTAAATCCCAAGACGCTGGATAACCTGATGAACGAATTAACCAGTGCTATTATTCAGATGAAAGATGTAGAACCAGTGCAGAATTCAAGATTTAAAGATGAGGTCTATACAATGTGTGTATGTTTTCAAGCAGAGCTGCTGCAGACCATTCGGAACGTGGAATTAAAGAATCAATCAAGTAAAGATACTCAGGATAACCCAGCGTGACGACCCGGAAGGCGTTAAGAGACGGGTGACGGTGTGGAGAGACACACGGAAGGTTAGTTCAGTTGGTAGAACACGCCAAACTCCTACGGAGAGGCTATGGTCTGCGGTTCGAGTCCGCAACCTTCCCCCAATATTAATCATTAAATAAGTGAGATATGAACAAGAGGTACATTCACATTACGAAAGCTGACCGCGACTTTATTGCAAAGGCGCTCAACGTGACAGAGAAGACTGTTTATAACGCTATCCGGTTTGATGACCGTCGTGGCAACTCCGAACTTTCTGCAAAGATCCGTAAGTTGGCCATGGACCGTGGTGGTATTGTAATGGTTGTTATTCCGGAGGTAGAGGTATTCCACGACTATGACAAAGTGTCTCGTCTGTACTGTCCCAATGGTGCTCTGATAGAGCTTGACCGTAAGGATGGTAGCGGCCAGGTAATATTCAAAGGTGAGACTGTGAAAACCTTTGAGCATGTAATGGTTTCGGAGATTGACCACATTAAAGCGTTTGCATCGGCATTGAGATAGGAGGCGGCTATGTTGGTGTATTACGGTAACATACAGTGTATTTCTGCACGTGAGCTCATAGATGGCGGCTATATCACCGAATCCTGTTATAGGAACTGGGTGAACCGTGGTCGTATCAAGGTGGTGCGCCGTGGTGGAGGTGCTGCTGGAAATTGCGCGTTGGTCGCCCTCAATAGTCTGCCTACCGAGTGCCTGGAACGGGTGAAGGAAGACAACCCCGGTGGAACAGAGCAGGCACTTCGCCACTGGATACTATCAAACTATGTGCTGGATCAGGCTGCAGTAGCCTTTTTTTTGGATTGGGCCTCTCATTCTTCCAGCAACAGAGCTACAGACGAACTTGCCCGGAAATATGCGGTGAATGCTTCAGTTCTGAATACTTGTATCAAGCTTTATAACAGAAGCAACGATTACCGCAAACTGATGGGTGAAAAATATAACTGGGACATGATGGCCACTACCATCGAGACCTTACGCGAAGACTTTGGTCATGATCTTCCTGCCAGTACCCTGCGTTTCCGCAAGAAAGTGAACGAATACAAGCAGTACGGTTACGAATGTCTGATAACCGGAAAATTCGGCAACCAGAACAAGCGGAAGGTAACTCACATGGACGAACGCCTGGTGATGAGTTTGAAAGTACTTCCCAACCAACCATACGGCAGTGATGTGCATGAAATGTATCTGTCGTTTGTATGCGGAGAACTGGAAGTATGGGATCTGGAAACAGGAGAGATATTCAATCCGGAAAATTTTACGAACAAGAACGGGGAGCCGAAAGAACTGAGCGAAAGCACTATCCGGAACATTCTGAACAACCCGGCAAGCCAGCTGCTGATAGAAAAAGCCCTGCGTGGACGTATGGAGTTCTATCATGAGCAAATGCCGCACATGCACCGTCATGGCGGT
The DNA here is from genome assembly GCF_003603395.1 of Bacteroides sp. AM44-19. NCBI lineage: Bacteria > Pseudomonadati > Bacteroidota > Bacteroidia > Bacteroidales > Bacteroidaceae > Bacteroides > Bacteroides sp. AM44-19. The sequence continues at coordinate 5,120 of NZ_QTNB01000006.1, forward strand.
GAGTTCTCACTGTCACAAATTACGATGGATGACGTGGATTTGCCGCGCAGAATGAAAGGCGGCGAGTATGTGCATGCCTATTATGCCTATGATGTGGTGAGCCAGTGCCGTATCGGGCTGGCCTACGGGCGGGATAAGGATGATGCCTTGGTAGTGGACTGTTTTCGTGATATGTTCCGGCTCATCGAACGCAACGGATGGGGTATTCCAGCCGGTATTGAGGTGGAGCAGCACTTGATGAGCAAGTATAAAGGAGGATTTCTGAAGGCAGGTGAGGTATTTAAGTTTGTGCATTTCTGTGCCCCACAGAACTCACAGGAGAAATATGCTGAAGCTCTGAACGGTGCGTTCAAGACAACCATAGCACATAAGAACCATGAAGCCATTGGCCGCTGGCATAACAAAGGTGCACGGCGGGTGGACCAGAAGAAAGTGAGTGACAGCAGCAACCACACCTGGGAAGACAGAAAGTATTATACGTTTGAAGAGCTTGTGGCGGACGACCGGCGCGATTGTGAAGAATGGAACAATACGCTTCACCCCAATCAAAAGAAATACCCCGGAATGACCCGTTGGGATGTGCTCGTAGCCAAAATCAATCCGACCCTTCGACCGCTTGATAAACTGACCTTGAGCAGATATATCGGAGAAAAGGTAGATACCAGTATTCGTAGAAATTCCACAGTACGTGTGGCAAATGCGGACTGGTGGCTGAGCGGTCCGGAAGTGCTGGAGCAGCTGGAACCAAACAACCGCAAGGTGACGGCTTACTATCTGCCGGATGAAGAGGGTAAGCCTACGGATGTCTTCCTGTACCAGAACGACCGCTACCTTGACAAGGTTCGTCCGGTAGTGACTTACAACCGGGTGATGGCAGAACAGACCGAAGAAGACCGGGTAGCCTATACAGAGCAAAACAAAGTTCTGAGTCATTTCAGCAAATACCTCAATGACCACGCCATCGGAAAGGTGGGAACCGGTACACTCAATCAGCCAACGGATGATCCGGAAGAGGAACTGGAACTTCCCCCGGTGGAACTATCCGATGATTTGCCAGCCGATTTGTCGGCAGATCCGGAATCTGATTATGAATGGCACTCCGGAATAAGCGAGGCAATGAGAGCCATCAGTGATATGTAAGAACAGAATTAGAACAACATTAAAACAGCGTTAGAATTATGATTACAGAAGCGCAAAAACAGAAGATTATAGCAGCGATAGCCGGCAACCGTGTGAACTATCCCAGTGATGCCAAGCATGCTGCCTCCTTGGGCATCAGTACGTCTGTGTACAGTGCAATCAAAAACGGACAGACAGACAAAGCCCTGAGCGATGCCAACTGGATAAGCATTGCCCGGAAATTAGGGGTGAACCTCCGTGGTGAAATGGAATGGAAAGCAGCTAAAACCCCGACATTTGAATATATCACAGCCCAGCTGGAGTTTTCACAGCAGTCCAGCCTGTCGGGTATCTTGTGCGACATGCCCAATATCGGCAAGACTTTCACGGCACGTTATTATGTGCAGAGCCACAAGAATGCCGTTTATATCGACTGCTCGCAGGTCAAGACCAAATTGAAGCTGGTACGCAAGATTGCTGCAGAGTTTGGGGTGGACAGTAAGGGAAAGTATTCTGATGTGTATGAAGACCTGGTATATTACCTCCGTTCTATGGAAACCCCGCTTATCATCCTCGATGAAGCAGGCGACCTGCAGTATGAAGCTTTCCTTGAACTGAAGGCCTTGTGGAATGCCACTGAACGCTGCTGCGCCTGGTACATGATGGGGGCAGACGGATTGAAAGAGAAAATCAACCGCTCCATAGAATGCAAGAAGGTGGGTTATACCGAAATGTTGAGCCGTTATGGTGACCGGTACAGCAAGGTGACTCCGGATGATGGCAAGGAGCGCGAACAGTTCTTGAACAACCAGGCACGTATTGTAGCCAAGGTAAATGCCCCGGCAGGTGCTGATATAGCCCAGATTGTACGGAAGACACGCGGTGGTTTGAGAAGAGTTTATACTGAGATTGAAAAACTTAAAATGACAGCGGAATAATGAAGCGTGCGTACAGTCCGAAGGAAATAGCCGCCAAGAAATGGGTTACTCTGCCGTGGAATGAGAAATGGAGCAAACCTTTCGGGTTCCCGGCAGAGAACGCTTCGTGGTTCATCAGCGGTGCCAGTGCCAGCGGGAAGAGCAGTTTTGTAATGCAGCTTGGAAAGGAACTGTGTAACTATGGGACGGTGCTGTACATGAGTTACGAAGAGAAAATCAACCAAAGTTTCCAACGGCGTATGGAGTATTTGAAGATGAATGAGGTGCAGGGTAAGTTTCGCGTGGTGACAGAAGGCAGTCTGGAGGAAGTGATTGCCCGGCTGAAAAAGCCGAAAAGCCCGAAGTTCATCATCATTGATTCCTTTCAGGTGGCCGGGTGGGACTATCCGCAGGCTGTGGAACTGATGGAAACCTTTCCGAAGAAATGTTTCATCTGGATCAGCCAGGAAAAGAAGAGCCAGCCAATGGGTGGCGGTGCTGTAAGATTGAAATATATCTGTGATATGAAGATTCGAGTGGTCGGTTATAAAGCTTATTGTCAAGGCCGCGCCATTGGAGACCCGGGAAGCTATTATGTGGTATGGGAGGACGGAATCATTCAAACAAGTAATAATTTACCAAAGTGATTATGGATAATAACGAAAAGGCTTTTGAAAGCTACACCGGAACGGAAGTGTTCCAGATTCTGCTGGACGGAAGTTCCAGCAGGGCAGTGTTGGATGACTGGCTGGAGCGAAACATCCAAAGTGACCTGAAAGTGAGAAGAGCGAAAACGCCCGGTCATGTCGTAATAGAAACGGGTGATGTCTTGTTTGCACGTAATGTGCTGATATGGAATCCAAGTTGTAAAGTCAACATCAAAAAGAAGTGATATGGAAAAAGACAAAGTTTACATCAGTGGGGCAATAGCCCACTACAATATCGATGAGCGCAAAGGTGCGTTCCTCGATGCTGAAAACAGATTGCGTGCTATGGGGTTCAATCCGGTGAATCCATTTAAAAACGGACTTCCGGATGAAGCACACTGGAGAGAGCACATGCGGGCGGATATACGCCTGTTGCTGGATTGTGAGTATATCTATATGCTGAAGGATTGGGAACTGAGCAAAGGTGCTAAACTGGAGCTTGATGTGGCCAGTTCGTGTGGCATTAAAGTATTGTTTGAGTAAAAATGGTCGATATGGGAAAAATAAAAATGGAAACCGGTGTTGTGGTGATGACGTTGACTGCTACGGTATATAGAGGAAATATTCGTGAAATCCAATCTTCACGCATAGGATTTTGCGGGGAGTACAACAAGGAAATACTTTCTAAAATGGGTGCTGAATTCAAAAAGATATTTGCTGGGCAAATTGAGGCTGAATACAAAGCTAAATCAGTGAAGACGGATAAGATAATTTATCGTGTCAGTACCAAATCAACTGAATGTGAAATGATTCTTAATGGCAAATGATATGGCACAGGAAGTAACCAATTTCGCCCGGTTCTATGCATTGTTCAACAAGCTGCCCTGTACAGGAGACCGGGAAGAATTCAAGAAAAGCATTGTGCTGCAGTACACGTGGAACCGGACGGACAGTCTGAAGGAAATGACAGCCAAGGAGTATGAAGCCTGCTGTACGGCTCTGGAGAAGCTGAGCGGACAAGACGAATGGCGACAGAAGCTGCGTGAGGAGCTGCGGCGGAAACGGAGTCTCTGTCTGAACCTGATGCAGAAGCTGGGCATAGATACATCCGACTGGGCACGAATCAATGACTTCTGCAGTAATCCCCGAATAGTCGGCAAGGCGTTCAGACAGATTACGGTGGACGAACTGGATGAACTGGCGGTAAAGCTTCGGTCCATACAACGGAAAGGCGGTTTGAAGCCCAGGAAAGAAAAGCAAACGATTAACCCCGTGAGCATGGTATCACTCATTCAGATTGACCCTGATGCTCCGGCAAACTGATAGGATATGGAAAATAGAAACACAAAGATTTTAGAGAATCTGAAAAAGGAAATCAACCTGCTTGCCTCTGATATGGAGAAGCAGGATGCAGCCGAGTTTTATAGCGAACTGGCTGACTGGGCATACGCCAACGGAGAGGCTATGCTGATGGAAGACGAACCTGAAATGCAGGATTATGAAAACCAATAACCCCAAAAAACAAGAATCATGGAAGAAATGAAACAAACGACCGTGGTAATGACGGCAGAGGAAAAGGCGGAATTTGAAGCCTTCCAGAGAGAAAAAGCAAAGAAAGCGGCAGAGGAAAAAGCCAAGAATGACCGCGAAATGTACAAACAGATGGTGGATGAGGAGATAGCCAACTCCATTCCGGTACTGCTGGGCATCAGTGAGCAGATCAAGGCAAGCAAGCAGACTGTGATGGACAACTTCAAAACCATTCTGGAAATGAAGGCAGACCTTTTCAAGACCAAGGTGAAGGATGACCAGCGCAGCCATACCTTTACTAACAGTGAAGGCGACAAGCGAATCACGCTGGGTGTGTATGTGACCGACGGTTACCGTGACACGGTGGAAGACGGTATAGCCATTGTGAAGGAATATATCGAAGGTTTGGCCAAAGATGAAAAGACCAAGGCACTGGTGAGCATGGTGCTTCGTCTGTTGGCCCGTGATGCAAAGGGTACGCTGAAGGCTTCACGCATTGTGCAGCTTCGCAAAGTGGCCATGGAAACCGGAGATGAACGTTTCATTGAAGGTGTACGCATCATTGAGGAAGCCTACCAGCCGGAAGTAAGCAAACAGTTCATCCGTGCTGAAATCAAGAACGAAAACGGAATGTGGAAACCTATTCCACTGGGAATGACAGAATCATAAATTATAGAACTATGATACAAGAAGTGGAGAAATCTCCGAAAGTAGCCCTGTGCCGTGCTTGCCACGGTACAGGTAAAGTGAAGAAAGTTGTAGAATATCCCTCTCGGATCTTTGGAAAGAAGCGAAGCGAAACCGTTGAGGAAGTCTGCAGACAGTGCGAAGGAAGTGGCCGGGTAATGGTAAGCGCAAAAATGACGCTTGACATCCGTCCCTATAAACCTAAAGTAAAACCATCTATGAACGATTAAACCTATATGGGAAAGCGGCACGGAGTTAGTTATCAGAAGCGTGTAGCAGAAGTAAACAGGATATATGACCATTATGCTAGTCACGGGGTACCGAACCGTGAAATATGGCGGCGGTACATATATCCTGTGTATGCTATTAGTGAGCGTACATTCTACAATATGCTTAAAGCGTCCGCAGACCCTAAAAACGATTTGCCGGACGATACGGTACAATTGAAATTTAACTTTGACTGGGAATGAACGAAGACGTTAAAAAAGTAGTGGCCCGGATACTGAAAGACATTCAGGTGGAAATGAGCGATGAGTTTGACAAGAACTTTGAGCGGCAGGCTTTTTTCAGTGAAAAATGGCAGCGGCGGAAAAGCCCCATCCGGGATGAAGGCAGAGCCATACTGACAGATACCGGGGCGCTTCGGAAAAGTATTGGGAGCCGGACGACGGAAAACAGCATTACCTTCTTTACTTCTCTGCCCTATGCGGCCATTCATAATGATGGTGGTGAAATAGTGGTGACAGGGCGGATGAAGCGTTTCTTCTGGCATAAGTATTATGAGGCCACTGGGTCGTTCGGGAGAAGAAAGGACGGAAAGCTGCGGAAAGACAAACGAAATGCCCGGCTTGATACAGAAGCCGATTTTTGGATGTTCATGGCTTTAAAGAAAGAAGGAAGCACCATCAAGATACCCCGCCGCCGTTTCCTCGGCACATCGCCTGAAGTGGAAAAAGCCGTCCGTGAGATTGTAGAAGAGAATCTAACAGAGTATTTCACCATTGAATATAATATCATAAGAAAATGAGAAAAGAACTTTATCGGCTGCTTTGCAGCGAACTGAAGGCCATTGACCTTATCAAGCACATAGACTTGTGGAACCACAATGTGGAGTTCATCGAGCAGGAAGAGAACTGGGAGCGTCCGGCTGTCTTTGTGGAATTCTGCCCTATACAGTGGAATGCGATTGTTCCCGGTGTGGAATACCGGGCAGAACCTTTAATCAAGCTGCACATCGTGACAGACTGGGAAGGTTCGAGTGCTGATGGAAGCGAGCTGCAGGAAGATGCGCTGAAGGTGTTTGACCTGCCCGGGCTGATTCATGCACGGCTTGCCGGCTTGAGTGGGGAAACCTTTCTGGAGCTGGACCTGGTGGAGAGTGATACCAATCACAACCATGAGGATATTGTGGAAAGTATTGAGGTGTACCAGTGTGTGGCTATCAAGCGGATGCAATAGCCGTCTTTATTAGAAAGGGAAAGCCGTGGACGTATAAATTACCGTCTGCGGCTTTTTTGTTCAATACAGGCAAAGTAAACGACATCAGGCGGCTTTTTTCTTGTAAAGCATCATATCCGTGTAAGAAGAGCTGTAATTCATGTGAGCATTGAATTCCACCTTTGTGCAGTTTTCAAAAGGATTACCCAAATCCCTGTTTCTACCTATCCATTCACACAACTCCAGAATTGAAGATTTGTTGGAAGTGAAATATACGTATGAATGCCCCTTCAGTACATTCAGCACATCCAGGTAGTCGGCCATATTCCAGTACATGTTATAGGTTCCTACGTCAGTGGACAGATAGGGCGGATCAACAAGAAATACTACCCCAGGAATATCTTTATACCGGTTGAACACTTCTTTGTAATCGCAAGATACGATTTCCAACCCTTCAAGATAGTCCGCACATTCCGGGTAGCCGGTCTTACGTATATTGTTGTACAGAGCTTCCTTCCGCATATCCTGAACAGACAGTTTGTATTTCATGGAAAACAAGATAGAGGAGGAGAGGGTAATGAAATCCACATATCCGGTGGTATTCTCTTCCTGCTCGATGCGGCTTAATATTCGTTCACGCAGTTCCCCTTTAATGATTTTATGACGTGGTACGGAATTCCCTACCATTTCGCGAATGTCAGCAAGCAACTGATTTGTCTGCGGAATATGCTTCATGCGGAAGCGGTAGTTATCGAAGTCATTATAGATAACAGTAGAGTGGGGTTTGAGGGATTTGGCAATGTGAGATAATAGTCCAGAGCCACCGAACAGGTCAACAAACAATGTTCCATCCGGATATTGCTCCAGCACTTTCATGAACTCCTTGGCGAACATGCGCTTTTGCCCGACAAATGGGAGAGGGGCTGACAGATACATCTTTCTCATACGTTCAATTCAAATTTTACATTTTCATTGCCGGCAAGCAGCTGTTCTGTTTTGTCGATGTTGTTTTCGTAAATATGCACGTTCCCCAGATTCAGGGTGATGGATTTTAGCGGCAACTCAATCTGCCTTGATATTAAGTACAAATGATAAATATCTGCCGGCAGTCCTAAATTTGCATCACTGCTTCGCTGATAGGCAGTCATGACCAGTTCTCCTTGCTCTATCTGGAACTGAACAAGACTAAGGCATGGAGCCTGGTTACTTTCTGTTCCTGTAGATCCGAGAAACAATATATAGTTTTTGCTGTTCCTTTTTTCCCTGTTTATGCGTTCGATGAGTGGCGGCAGTTTTTCAAAATAGGTTGGGTAGCTGTTCACAAGGATTGAGCCGCAGTAGTCCCACCAGTTGATGCCGACCTCTCTGTATCTTTCCACGTTGCGCTCGCCTCTCATAAACAGTTGTAGCTCGTTTTTTAACTTCTTCCGCGCTATGGTATGCCCTTCGAATATATCCAGAAGGTCGGCAGGGAGCAGCGTCAGCTGTTCATTCAGCAGGTAGCGGATATTCCCTTTCTTATTGCTTTGCATCTTTCCGGATGAAAGCACCTTGCCTAAGATTTGATAATATTTGTTCATGATATGAATGTTGTTTATTGCGATACAAAGGTAGGGTAGGGGAGTTTGCCTTTAGTGGGAGGAAGTCCTGATTACACTGCACACAAATTGCAGTCGGTTTTAAAACGCCTGATCAGGTCATATACCTTTCGTTCACTGATGCCATATCGTAGGGAAAGCGTTGCTACGATATAAGACACTTTTTCACCATTGGTATGCAACTTGTTATATTCATTATATAGTTCTATATATTGCACATCATCGGGTCGTATGCCCATGTAATGGCATGTTTTTAAAAGCTCCCTGTTCAATTTTAGTATCTCAATTACTTTCATATCCAGTTAAATTTTGTACATTTGCACTGTCTCACTTATTTATGCGCTTTATGCGTACATCTTAAAAAAACGCAGAACCGCGAGCGAGGGTATTTGCCCCCGGTCGCGCGGTTCTGCGTTTTTGGTGTTAATAAGTAAGTGAGACGACTAATTAACAGGCCGGGGGCTTTTTTTATCCCTCCCCCGTGGGATTGTCAATCATTCAATCCGGTATAATTCCAAATTGAACTTATCCTTCTTCTTCCAGCCTTCAGCCAGAGCCTTTTGGATATACCTTACCGCTTTCGTATAGAAGTCCTTCAATTCATCCAAATTATCAAAGGTATGGTATTCGGGTTGCTCATCCGAACCGAATTTGAATGTAACTGGAAGGGTCTCTCCGCCCGTCTGAACAGCCAAGTCGTATGCTGCCTTATAGTTGTACTGGTTTTCTGTAGAAAGCCATACAGGGGCATCCTTATACACGAATCCGGACAGGATAGCTGCATCAGTCTGGCTGTTATACCAGGACATAACCAATGTGCGGATTTCTTCATCAGTGGGCTTATGGCTGAACTCCTCTTCCATGTAGGAGGCAGAGCCGTTCTCTTTCTCCTGCACATCCCAGCGGATGCGCCATTTGTCTTTAACCGGGTTCGTGCATTCCATCAGCGACACACCGGCACTTCCTTCAACTCTTCTCATGTAAACACGTATTTGGTTCTACCTTTGCCGAAGGTCTCTGTCTTGATGGTCGTTTCAAACGGAAAGCCATCCGGCATTTCTTTCACTTGTGCGAGAATATTCTTCATTTCCTCGCTGTTGGTGAAGAATTTCTTTGCCTCGCCGTTCACTTCGATGGCCACAATACAGCGGTCTTCTCCCTGCTCGGTCTTGATACCGGTCTCAAAATCCTTCACTACAATCGGTAAGTTTACCAGTTCCCGGATGCTTACCACCACGCCGGGAAATCGCTTCTTGCCGTCCTCCGGCTTGTAAGCGACATTCAAGTCTTTAAAACTTCTCATTTCTTTGCCTGTTAATTTTTTAAACAACTTATTACAGTCGGCGTGTTTCGTCATGCCGTAGAAACTGGCAATCAGTTCTCGCCGTCTTTTTCTCGATTTTACCTCGTGCATCTTCCGGGCAAACTTCTGCTTGATACGTTTCCGCAATCTCACATAGTCAGGACGAATAACATAGCCAAGGAAATCAATGCCTTCTTCTACAGGGAATACCCGTTCATTCGGCTTAATTTCCAAGTCTATTTTCTCCATTTGCCCGTGAATAACATCACGAATCTTCCACAATTCCGCTTTCGTTTTACCTAGTACCAGTCCGTCATCGCAATAGCGGTAGTAATAACGAACCCCGTACCTATCCTTCAGATAGTGGTCTAAAAATACAGACAGAAGCAGGTTGCCTGCTCCTTGTGAACTGCGCAGTCCAAAGCTGATACCTTCCGGCAGCAGTGTCACGAACCGCTCCAGCAGCACCAACAGCCTTTCATCCTTGAATACCCTGCGGAAACACCACATCACAAAATCCTGCCGCACATTGTCGTAGAACCTGCGGATGTCAAACTTGTAGGCATACAGCGTGCGCTCCGGGTCTTTTTGCAAATCGGTACGTATGCAGTGCATCAGATCATGAGTGCCACGTCGTTTAATGCTGGCCCCGGTAGTCCGGATATAGCGTTTCTGTAGGTGACGGTCCACCACGTTCATTACGGCATATACTGCAATGCGGTCATACATGGATAAAATCTGCAGGATGCGACTTTTGCCATACTCTTTGATTTCCGTCTCATGGTATCCACCAAGTTGAAACGAACCATTTTCAATGGCAGCAGTAAGTTCGGATATAACCTTCTCCCTACGGGCAAGCAGTTTTTCCCCTTGAGTGGACTCTTTACGATCGGTTCCACGCAGTACGGCATCGAATGCCTCCGACATATTGGAGTATTCGATGATTTCCTCTATGATGTATCCTTCCCTGCGCATACGGTTCTGCTGTTGGTTTGTAAATACGGAAGATAAGGGCCTTCCTTTCCCCGGGCCTGACTTCTTCGAACTGATAACAGCCTACCAAACTCCACCCGACGCGTGATTTTTCAGCTTTCCACCCTAATGGGTGCTGTTGCTGTGGCTTGCTTCCCTCGGCACTGCATTGGGGACACGTCCCCGGTGCTGTACGCCGATTAATTAGATTTCCAGACGCGAGCCGACATTCGCATTCGTGTTCGAAGCATCGTTATTCGCATTCGCATTCGACACACCGCCATTCGCGTTCGCATTGTTGTACCCGCGATAGACCACACGGACTATCGGGAAGCTCCGCCGGGTACAAAGTTACTGATTTAACAGGCAAAATGAACTAAAGCATTACACTATCCACCAAAATAGGGCCGACAATATGCCGCCGATGACGGTAAGAGACCAGTCTATCCAGTCCCAAAGTCCTCCTTTCAGTTTGTCTTTGAGTTCCAGACAGGAGGCAGCGATAATGGATGCATACAGAGCCGTCCACGGATTGAGGGCGGCAAATCCTACAAGAAGGCCGCCAATAAGGTGCTTATAGCGGTTGCTTTGTTTGAGAAATTCGATAATTTTGTTCATAATGAGTTGTTTTTGAAAATTGTTTTGTATATTTGCAGTGAGGAATAGCATTAGAAGTCCAGTGCCGGATTGTAGTTCCGGAAGATTGCTTCTTTTGCTATTCTTTTTTTATCTTGTTGTAAAGTTCCGGACTATCCGATATACTATGCAGCACATATTCTCCCCAATCATATTCACGGACAATCAGCAAATTTTTTTCTCCACTCACTTCCACTTCAAAAATGTGTGACTGTACGACACGTTTGATACCTTTATGGTTATCTGTTGTGCCAAGGTATGCTGCATTTGAAAACACATTGTTTATGTCCAGCAGCATTTGATTTTTGGCTTTGAAATGTTTGTGCGGTTGATTAGTCCATTCTCTAATAGAGGTACCTGTAATATTCACATCATGATGAAAATGTGTATTACGGATAATAGTTCCTTGTAATGGCTTGGCTGCTGCACGTGTTTGTTTTGCATCGGTTTTTGCTAATTCCCGAACCAGTTTACATGCAGCGCACAATTCATTTTCCGGAACGAAGACCAGTTCCATCTTTCCGTTGCTCATATCGCAATCCTTACACCGTTTGATGGTGTATGGGTTATAGTCGGGCATCGTCTTTTGTTCCATGCCTGCATTGAACCGGAACATACCTTTCTTGTCAAGTTCCAAAGCTGACTCTCCTCTTGCCATAGCCTCTTCATGATCCGTAGTCGGATACTTGGATTTGCGTACCTGGACTACGGAACAGCGGCAGCCCCATCCGTTAGGCGGATAGAATTCTTCCCAGAACGGGTCTGAAGCCGGGAGTGTAATGCCGGCCATCTCCGCATGGGTGGGACGTACCTTTGCATCCCCGGCCGTGCGGTACTGCAGATAATAGCGGTCGCCGTCCTGCATGAACCGTTCCCATTTGGCCGCCATTTCAGCTGAAGCCTGTACGAAGTTAAATTCAGCCCGTAGATAGTTTGAATTGTATGTTTCGTCGATCTTCCGGACATCATTCAAAAAGCGTTCGAACGTCTTTCTATTGCCGTTCTCATCCAACAAGGAGGGAAAGGCTTCATTCAGTTCATGGAAGGTCTTCAAGCCGGAGAATACATAGTTGGAGCGCTCCAGCCGCTTGCGCATGGCCTCGGACATTTCCACCTGCCGGAATGATCCGTTCAGGACAGAAGAATGAGTCTCTATAAAATCCTGCGCTTCTTCGGATGCCAGAATACCTATTTCAAGACTTGCCCCTTCCTGCCGGAACAGTACCTTCATCATGCGTTCGAACTTTTCACGTACCAGGTCAACCGGTGTGCATATATCTTTTCCGGATGCATACTGCAGCAAGGTTTTTGCTATTCCTTCATTCTGCTCCGGATTATGCAGATTGGAATATGACAGCAGTTCTTTGGAGAATGTTTTCCCCCTGAGTGTTGCGCTGATCAGCTCGGCTTCAAACTCGGCCCGGTTCTCCAGGGCATATCTGGACAGTTCCTTTTCGATAAGTTCCCTGTTCACCTTCTCCATGTTCCACTGGTGCTCTACCATGCTGTAAGCTTTGGGCTCCAGCAGCGCATCGATGTGGTGACCGAGTTCATGAAGGAATGTGTTATCCTGTGCACCTGAGCGGTACTGCATTTTCTTTTCCTTGTACGATTTGTAGTCTCGTTCACGGAGTTCGTTGAAATACAGAATACCGTCATCACCCTCGAACATGGGTGCCCGGTATTCTGCTCCGGAAGTTTTTCCTCCTTTCTTTTTAAGCAGTCTGGGAAGCTTGATGCCATGTTCCAGGATAATACGGGCTGCATCTTCCGCATCTTTTCTGGCTTCTTTGTTCTTGATTATTGAAGCCCATTCCTTGGCCATTTTTTCGATGTCCTCCGTTTTTCCCGCCTGCAGGATGGGCTTCCTGTTTTCCAACAATCGGGAATATCGCTGGTGCAGCCCCGAATAATCATCGGGGCTCAGTCGAAAAAACGGGACAGCGTTTCAGCCGGTTTGCCGTCTTTCTTTTTTTTCGGATCTGTCGGGTCCGGCTCTTCCTTCTGCTCCTTCTCCTCGCACGGAATGCCGTATTTTTCCTCAAAGTACTGAGGCTTCACCTTGTAGTGCTGCAGTACCATTTCTTCGTAGGCTTTCTGCTGTTCGGGTGTGTAGTCAATGGAGTAGTCCCAATCAAAGCGCAGCCCTTTGACAGGGAACCCGTGGCGCACCATTCGCGGAATGAGCTGGTTGTTCACTATATCCCGAAGCATATCACAGTCGCTTTCCACGAGGTTCTGGAACACTTCAAGGTGCGTTTCAGACTGTGAGAGGCTGCTTCCGTCCTCGATGGTCATCGTCTGCCCGATGATAAGCTTAGACAGTTCGGAGTTGGCCCGATCGATGCGCTTGTCATAGACATTGAATGCATCTCCCTTGCCGCTTTCCACAAATTCGATTTCGGTTTCCATTCCTGCCACCATGGAGAGGGCGGTTCCGGCTTCACGCAGCATTTGGTCGAGACGGTCAATCTCTTTCTGATCGCGCGAAGTGGTGCGTGCTATACGCATGGGCATTCCGAATATTTCCCCGAAGGTGTCCCAAAAGGCCAGCATGTTCTTTTTGGGGATAGTCTGTGAAGCTGCCTTGAGATACAGCCCGAGGTCGTCGGGTCTGCCTGCCTCAATGAGCCAGTCGGAAAAAGGAGGCTGGCGGTAATCTATACCGGTAGTCCAGTCCTGCCCGAGGTCGGTTATGACACGTCCGTACTCAGGAATGACATGTTTGCGCGGAATAAGCTTAACATCCGAATAACAGATGCAGCCGTCGCCGTCAGTGCAAAGATCGCCCAATTCGATGAGCGAATGTCCCCAGTAGATTGAATCAAGTGCATAGCGCATGAGCTGCTTGAACCAGGACTGGTCAAAGAAGTGAACCGCTTCTTCGTTCTCATCCCCTTTCATATCCACGATTTTGAAAGAACGCGCCATGACAAAACCTCTGCGCTGCTCCACACACCCGGAGAGGTGAAGGTCTATTTCCGCGTCCCGGTAGATGTCGTACAGGCGCTGGCGGCTGGGGCTGTCCACATTGATGGCATACTGCCAGGCATCGCGCCAGTTCTTGATGTCCTTCCGGGTGAGTGCATCAGTGGTGCGTTGCAGGTCGATGACCATTTTCTGCACCCGCTTGATGTCTTTCCCCTTGGCCAGATTAAAATTGCCGTATGGCGTTTGCAGTACGTTTTTCGGTTTATTGGAAAACATACCGTTGAAAAAGTCTTTAATATCCATAGTCCTACCAGTTATGATGAAGCTGCTTCTGACAGCTGTAAACAAATGAATTTCCGGACGGAAGCCCATCTTCTCCGACAGCCAAAGGCAGATCAGGGACAATTTTTCCGGCCTGTATCCCCTCGAGCATTTTTATTGCACGCTCGTAGCGTTCCTTGCGCACCTCGCTTCCCATTTTCTGCGGAACTGACGCGCTCATGTGATAGAGTGCGATGTCGCAGGCGTACGTTACGATGAGCTTGTTACGCTGTTCATCCTGTGCAGAGAAAATGGCCGTACAGTCGTATTTCGAACGCAGATAGCCGGATATTTCCTCCAAAGCCACCGTTTCCGCATCGGCACGGTTTTTGGGGCTTACCTGAGAGATGACCTTCAATGCGTTGTCGCCGATGACAACTTTGTAATCTTCTTCTGTAATGAACATGACTTTACTTTTATTTAGTGATGAACAATGCCATTTTTTCTATATCCCGGATAGTGGTTCCCTTGCGGAAACGGTGGTGGTGAATCAGTTCGCAGATATTCCTTTTGGGGACAACTTTCAGTTTGCCGCCCATATACAGGACATAGTACTTTCTTCCGTAAAGCTTGGCATACTTGCAAGCACGGGCAACGGCACGTTTATAGCGCCATGCAAAAATCATTCTTTTAATCAGCTGTATCATGTTACCATATATTTTTGGCGGTCGGCCTTTTACCGAACACCGGTTGAAAACTCTCCTGCCTTGAATTGCGCTGCAGCATCCAGATGGCTCCCTCGTCGGCATCCGGTGCATCATCGTGAATACGGCTGCCACGCTCCAGTGCCAAGGTCTGTTCGATTCCGGTCTGCATATCCGGCGATTCTTTCAACTTCTCATTGTAGAATACGAAACCGCGTTCCCATAATGGTGACACCGCTTCGATGCGCTGGAGCTTGTCCGGTTTCTTTCGTTTGTCCGGCATGATGGGCAGTTGGTATCCACGCAGATTCCCTTCTGCCTCAAACTCATCCAGAATGACATCCTGCATGAAGTTCGCTTCCATAAAGAACTGGACGGCTGCCGTATCACGTGTACGCTCGTAGAGGTCGTAAAGCCACCGTACCATTCCGGAAACGGTATCCTGCCGGACGTAACAGTCTATAAGGTGCAGTTCCTTCCCAATCTTGCCCCAAAGGCGGCAAGCCTTGTAGTCGTTGGAAGTGGTCGATTTGAAAGAGGGGTCGGTATAGCAGACCAGCATTTCATACTTGGGCAGTCTGGGCAGTTTCTTGTAACGAATCCAGTCTGCCCGGAAGATAGTGCCGTCCACGATGGGGTTGTGCATCATCTCCTTTTCCCATGCCCGGTAGCCTACAAAATCCCTGTATTCCTGCGCCTCTTCTTTCGTCCATTTTTCGCGCCATACCGGTTCTCCGTTCTTGTCTATTGCCTTGATGACAGATACATGCACCCCTTTTGTCTTGGTGAGATTGGCCAGCACCGAGTTTTTAGAAATGAGGTTCCCGACCATGATAAAGCGTCCCCGGCCCACATCCAGTGCACCAAAAAGGGCTTCTTTTACCCAGTCTGTAATGTCATGCACCCGTTTCTCATTGCGGCACAGTTCGTCGTCATCCAAGTCATCGATGACGATGTAGTCCGGACGTGCTTCCCGGTCGCGCAGACCACGCGGAGACTGTCCGCGTCCGCAAGCCAGGAATTTCACCCCGTTGGCCGCCTTGAACTCCCCATCCTGCCAGGAGGTATTCCCCTGCTGCTTGCCGAAGTCGGCAATGATGCGCTGGTTATGCTCCAGTTCTGCCTGAATATCTCCCAGTAGGCGCGTGGCTGAGTCCTCACTTTTGCCGACCACCACCATGAAGTTGATGAGCCGTTTGGGCTGGAACATCAGCCACAGCGGAACAAAAATGTCCATGTGTGTGGACTTGGCATGGCCACGCGGCCACATGAACACCGCCTTCAGGTTGGGTGTGCCTTTTACTTTAGCCGCTGCCGCATTGTGGAACGGTGCATTGTGGATGGTGCGTATGACTTCTCCGGTGGTTTTGTCACGCAAGGTGAGGAAGTGGGGAAAGTAATATTCACAGAACGCAGCATAGTTACCTTGTAGGCGCAGAATACGCCTGTCCTTTTGTGCCGGTGTCTCGCCCGCGAGCAAAGCCGTATCCGTGATGGACTGCACTCTTTTACAGTGTTCCTTCCACTGTTCGTATGCCTGTTTCTTTTCCGCTGCTGTTGCCATAGCCGTTTTATTTTATGCCCATCTGTTCGGTGATATACAGATCCTGGTACTTATTGATTGCCCTGACCAGTTCCGGAGTCACTTCCGGGTCGATGGTTGAACGGTATTCAATCCATTTGGAGAATGCCATGAACACTTCAATGACATCCACTACGTTGGCCTTCTTGTCTAACTTTTCAATCACTGCCGAAAGTTTGGCCAGTTTGTCCCCGAGACCGGCTACAAGTGCAGGGTCGTTCGATTCGTTGACTTGAGTAATGAGTGTATCAATGGTGAGCAGGAGTTTGTTCACCAGTTCCGGCCGGGTGACGTTCTTTGCCGCCCTTGCCTCTTTCCATCCGTCAGCCGTGCACCATTTTGAGATGGTGACGCGTGACACGTCCACTTTCTCCGCAATTTCAGTCTGTTCCATGCCGGAAAGGAACAGTGAGCGTGCAAGAGATTTTTTCTTTTCGATTTCTGCCTTTGTCATATAATAAAGAATATAGGGTTAAAGGCAGGCTTCGGAGTCCCTTGCACCTGCCCGATTTATTCGCAAAGTTGTCCGCTTATCAGCTTGCAGCCAAAATAATGTGCAACGGTTTCATAGAAGTGTGCAACCATTGCACACTTTTTTGGCTTCCCGGTAAGTGCTCTGTAATATTGCAGCGCCAATGCATAAAGGCGTGGCATGAGAAAATGAGTAAACGTGTAAGAATTTCAAACGACAGCCTGAACAGCTACGGAAGCCGTGTGCTGACATCGGGCATGAGTGTGGAGCAGTATTGCCGAAACCCGGTACTGCTGTACATGCACCAACGCGGAAACGTGATTGGTTATGTGAAGGACCTTCGGGTAGAGGATGGTGAAGTAACCGGGGAACTGGTGTTTGACGGAGCGACCGACCTCAGTAAAAGATGCAAGAAACAGTTTGAATTCGGCAGCCTGAGAATGGTGAGTGCCGGAATAGACATTCTGGAACTGAGTGACCAGCCCGAACATTTGCTGCAGGGGCAGACCAGCCCGACAATAACCAAAAGCAAGCTGTATGAGGTATCACTGGTGGATGTAGGTTCCAATGATGATGCCATCGTACTGATGAAGGATGGAAAACAAATCACATTGGGAAAGGATGGTGATTGTCCTTTGCCACTAATCAATAACCAAAAAACAACAGAAGAAATGGAACTGAAACTTTTGGCCCTTCAATTGGGGCTGCCGGAAACGGCAACGGAGGCTGATGTTAATCAAGCCTTAAATGAACTGAAAGCAGCCAAGGCTGAGAATGATTCCCTGAAGCAAGAAAACGGGAAGCTGACTTTGGCCCGTATCACTGGTCTTGTAGAAAAGGCAGTGGTGGAAAAGCGTCTGGGAGAAGACAAGAAGATACAGTTTATCGAACTTGGCAAGAAGGTTGGTGTCGATGAACTGAAGAATGTGCTTGATGCCATGCAGCCCCAGGTGAAGATTTCCACTGTATTGAGCTATCAGGGCGGCAAGCAGCAGGCACAGCCGTCCACCTATGCCAAACTGAGCGATGTCCCGAGTGATGCGCTGCTTGAAATGCGCGAGCATAACCCAGAGGAGTACAAGCGCCTGTACAAGGCTGAATACGGCATGACCTGTGAAATTTGAAAACCTTTAAAATGAAGAAAATGGGAAAAATTGTAATGCTTTTGACGGCACTTCTGTTCAATACGCTGACAGGTGTCGTGTGTGCTTCGGTATTGGGATTCTCTCCGGTGGCCGGAGCTGTGGGAATGAATGCGGTGGCAGCCTTTATGGGAATGACCCCGCAGAGTGCTTCAATACTCCGTGAAGGGGTTTATACGGAAATCTGGACAGGGGAACTTGTCAAGGTGCTTCGTGCCGGACTGGAAGGAACCTGGCTGGCGGGAATCCCCGACCAAAGCAGTATCGTGAACAACGATGTGATTCATCTGGTAGAAGTTGGTGTAGATCCGGATGTCTTGATTAACAACAAAACCTATCCGATTGATGTGCAGGCATTGGAGGACAAGGATATTGCCATCAAGCTGGACAAATTCCAGACCAAGGCCACGCCGATTACAGACGATGAGCTTTATGCAATCAGCTATGACAAGACCGCCCGTGTGAAAGAGGGACATGCCAACAGCATCAATGATGCGAAGTTCACCAAGGCAGCCCATGCGCTTTGTGCGAACAAAAATACGGAAACCACTCCGGTGCTTAAGACTACCGGCGAGAAAGATCCAGCTACAAACCGTCTGCGCCTTACCGTGAATGACCTTGTAGAAATGAAGCGTGCCCTTGACAACCTGCGCGTACCGTCAGACGGTCGAAGACTGGTGCTTTGTCCCGACCATGTGAATGACCTGCTGCTGACCAGCCAGGCATTCCGTGAACAGTACAACATTGACCGCAACAGCGGCAAGGTAGGTAACCTTTATGGCTTTGAAATCTATGAGTACGGCAACAACCCGCTTTATACTACAGCTGGGGTGAAGAAGGCATTGGGTACAACGGCAGAAGCCGGTGAATTCCCGTGTTCGTTTGCCTTCTACAAACAGCGGGTTTTCAAGGCAACCGGTTCTACCAAGATGTATTATTCCGAGTCAAAGAACGACCCGTTGAATCAGCGTAATCTGATTAACTTCCGCCATTACTTCATCTGTATGCCCAAGAAAGAGGATGCCGGAGTGGTAATGATGAGCGGCTATCAAGCATGATAATTATGGGAAAGTTGAAGTATTTGGTAATTCACTGTACAGCAACTCCGGAGGGGCGTGAGGTATCATCGGCGGACATCCGCAAATGGCATACTTCTCCGGTTGCCCAGGGAGGAAGAGGATGGAAGCAGGTTGGCTATACCGACCTGTTCCACTTGAACGGAGGCGTGGAACGTCTGGTAGAAAACAATGAGGATGCACAGGTGGACCCTTGGGAAGTGACCAACGGAGCCAAGGGATATAACAGTGTAAGCCGTCACATCGTGTATGCCGGAGGCGTGGGAAAAGACGGTAAGACCCCGAAAGACACCCGCACTGGCTGCCAGAAAAAGGCACTGGAGAAGTATGTGAAGGATTTTCATCGGAAATTCCCTGATGTACGCATTGTAGGACACAACGAACTGGCAGCGAAAGCCTGTCCGAGCTTCGATGTGCAGGAATGGTTGAAAGAAATAGGTATTAATCAATAATAAAACCGGGTGGTATGGACTTGAGCGAATTTATGAACATTATCCTTGGCGGCGGCCTGGTTGGTACGGTGGCGACCATTGGCTCCTTGCGGGCTACTGTGAGAAAAGCGAAAGCGGAAGCGATGAAGGCCGAGGCCGGTGCAGAGGCCATGCGCATAGATAACGCCGAACATGCCACCCGCATTTTGATGGAAAATATTGTAAAACCTCTAAAAGATGAATTTTGTGAAACAAAGAAAGAACTGGCCCGCAATACGCGCGAGATGGCCCGTCTTAGAAAAGCTATTGATACAGCCGGAAACTGTCCTCATCGTGACGATTGCCCTGTGCTTGACAGGTTGCGCGAGTCACCGAAAGAGCATGAACCGGGAAGTCCAGACGGAAACGGCAAGCGCCGACAGCGTGAGCGGAAGTCGACGGGCGGGACTGGTGATGGCGGGGATACCGGCGAGTTCGGTGAAGCTGACTATACCGGCGGACAGCCTCCGTAAGCTTCCTGAAGGTGCCGTGTACCGTGGCAAGAGCGGACAGGCCAACCTGACCGTAGGCAGTGACGGCAAGGGAAACCTTGTGGCCGAAGCCTCGTGCGACAGTCTGCAGCAGCTGGTGCTGTGGTATGAAGAAGAGCTGACACGCATCCGGAGCGAGACCAGGAACGAAACTTCGAATGACGTTCAAATAGAAGAAAAACGCCCTCCGAACCGGATGCGGACGTTTATGAAAGGTGTATTGGCCGGCTTATTGGCCGGTGTGTTATTAACCATCAAACTTTATAAACGATGAACAAGAATTTTATGTACGGTATCGGTGCCGTGAAATACAATGACTTCGTGATAGGCTATATTGAAAAAGGCTCGTTTGACCTGAACGGGCAGAAGGCCGAAGCCGCAAAGATTGAGGCGGAACAGGCACCGGGTGCCCCCGTGCTGATCATTCCGCAGAGCAATGGCAGCATCGCCCCCACATTCAACGTAATCCAGACGGACTACAAGAACCTGCATGCCATGCTGGGCGGTACGCTGCACTATGCGAAAGAAGACACCGAGAAGAAGAACCCAATAGGCTGGACCGCCCCACAAGCCGCCCTGCTGATGCAAGGTCCATTTGAACTGGAACTGGTGAGCGGACGGAGCATCCTGATACCAAACGGCACGCTGCTGAGCAACCTGGGCGGTAAGCTGACGCTTACGGAAACGGCCAAGATAGAATGTACGTTGGAGGTGGCTATGCCGGAGGACGGTTCGCAGCCCTACGGCGTGTTTGACTCGAAAACCTTGCCCGAAGAGTGGGGAGAGCACAAGCTGCCTGCAGCGGGAGCAGCGGCTGCTGCCTCGGTTCAAAGTGAGGAGGCTACAAGCAAGGAGGGATAGTGTATGGCTGACCGGCTGGAACAACTGATAGAAATGGAGTGTGCGGATGCGCTGCTGGACAGCGGCGTGTCCGTTCCTCTTAAAAGGTGGAAGCTCCCATGGCTGAAACGCCCGCTGGAGGTGCGTGTGACGATGAAGCGTCCGAGCCTGCGCGGGCAGATTCTGCTGGCGAGGGAATACCTGAAGATGGGTGTTGAACCTGGCTGGCAGCCGAAGGGCAAGACCGAGGAACTGGCCTTTGTAGCGGAACATGGCAAGGCTGTGAGCCGACTGCTGGCCTATACGGTGTGCCGGGGCTATGTGTCGCGACATGTGGGTATCGGTGTGACGGCATGGGTGCTTCGGAACTTTGTGGAGTGGAAGTATCTGATGGCGCTGTTCCGAACGTTTGAACGGCTGATGGGCACGAAGGATTTTATGCGTATTATCAGCTCGGCGGCGCGGGCGAACCCGATGACCCCGAGACTGAGCCAGGCAAGGATGGGGAGTTAAGAACCCGGTATGAGGGTTCCCATAGCCCTTTCGGTTTCGTGTGGCAGATAGCATCGGCAACGGGCTGGAGTGTGGACTACATTCTGGACGGTGTGAACTACCAGACCTTGATACTGATGCTGAGCGACGCTCCGCGATATGTTCGGCAGAAGGGAGGCAGCGGTAAGTGTGACAGCCACCCGGAGCGCAGTGCCGAGGATGAGGCGAACGATATAGTAGGATTTTTTCAAAGCAAACTGGAATGAGTAAACCTGTAGAAGTTGAATTTTTGATGAAGGATAAACTTACGCCCGGCATGAACAAGGCCGAGCGTGAGGCGCTGGAACTGCGTAATACCGTCAGGCTGCTGGAGGCTGAACTGGAAAGGCTGCGCCTTGCTGGGGAGACGGCCGCCCCCAATCTGGACCAGAGTGCCAATATCGCGCAGATCCATGCACTGGAGAAGCAGCTTGAGGAATTGCGGAGCCAGTTGAAACTGCTGCAGGAGGAATCGGAATCCGTGCAGGTCACCCCTGCAGATATGCCTAATGCACAGCGCCAGTTCAATGGTCTGCACAACAGTATCCAGCAGATGGCGCGTGAAATGCCTTCCTTGGCCATGGGGCCGCAGATGTTCTTCCTGGCCATATCCAACAACCTGCCGATTTTTACCGATGAGTTGGCCCGTGCCCGGAAAGAATACGATGAGCTGCAGAAGTCCGGCAAGAAAGGCACACCGGTATGGAAGCAGGTTCTGTCCTCACTCTTTTCCTGGCAGACGGCTATGACCACCGGCATCATGCTGCTGGTAATGTACGGTGATGAAATCTGGGATTGGACGAAGGATTTGTTCAGCGCCAAAAAAGGCGTGGATGAATTCAACATATCACTCAAGGAAATGACCGAGATAGAGAAGGACGGCCGTGCCCAGATGGTGCGTACCCGCTTCGAACTGAAATCGGTCATCGACGAGATAAAGAACTTCACCGGCAGCAAGGAACAGGAAAAGGCGAAGGTGGAGGAACTGAACCGCAAGTACGGGGAATCTTTCGGATATTATAAAACACTTTCCGAATGGTATGATACCCTTATCCAAAAGAGCGAGGACTATGTACAGGTCCTGCTGCACCAGGCCAATGTCCAGAACCTTGTAAAAAAAGCTGCAGAAGCCGATGAAGAGGTGAATAAAATCAAGGCGCAGAAACCGGAAGAGGCGGAAAGCGCCATGGGTTTTTTCGGGAAATGGGGACAATATATCATGCAGTCAAGCATGGCAGAATCCGGGCAGTTCTATGACGCACAGGCTGCCATCAAGAAACATGATCAGGAAGCTTATGACATACTGTTGAAAAATGCCGAAAACAAACGCGACGGTTATCTGAAAAAAGCGGAGGAAGAGGTAAAGAAAGCGGCAGAAGCAGCCAAAAAAGGAAATATCGGCGGACACATTGACCCCAAACAGCCCGGGAAGAATCCGGAAGCGGAAGCCAGGCAACGGCTTGCCACAGAGCGCAGGCTGGCGCAGGATCTTGCCGCCCTGCAGGCCGAGAATCGGAAGGAAGAGATAGACCGTATGCAAGCCGGTACCGAAAAGAAACTGGCACAAATCGAATATGACTATAACGCCCGGAAAGAAGAGATAAACCGGCAGGAAGCCGACTGGAAGCGTGAGAACAAGGAAGCCGGCCTTTCCACCGGAGATAACGGCCTTACCCGGGAGCAACAGGATGAACTTGAAAAAGCCCGTGCCTCAAACACCGCGTCCCGGAAAAAAGCGGAGACGGACGTGTACAGGGAAGAGGCGGAAGCCATGCGTGACTATCTGAAGGAATACGGTACCTTCCAGCAGCAGAAACTGGCCATCGCTGAAGAATATGCCGAGAAAATCCGCAAGGCACAGTCCCAGGGCGAAAGGCTGACTTTGGAGAAGCAGCGTGATGCGGCTGTGCACAAAGTGGACATGGAAGCCCTTACCCAGAAGATAGACTGGGGAGCAGCGTTCGGGGATTTGACCGGTCTGCTTGCAGACCAGATGAAGAACCTGCTTGGCGAACTTAAACAGTATGTCAAGACGGATGAGTTCAAAAAAACGGGAGCCGCAGACCAGCAGGTCGTTTACGATGCCATTGAACGTATTCAAAGCATGCTCCCCGGTGGCAACGGGACATTGGATTTTGCCCGGCTGCAAACGCAGATGCACGCTTTGGGGGATGCCGTAACACGCGTGCAAAATGCGGAACTGCAGCAGGAAGCGGCATTCGCCCGGTTAAAAGCGGCGCAGACCGATTACAACAAGGCTCTTGAAAGCGGTAACCAGGCAGAAATAGAACGTACCAAAATCGCTCTTCAAATGGCCCAATCGTCCAGCGTTTCAGCTGACGAAGAATACCTGAACGCTACCTCTGAAATGAAGGCGCTTGCCGGGGAGGTGAAAAGTGCCTCCCAGGACACGGTTGACGGGTTGAACATGGTATCCGACGGGTTGCACGGTTTTGCAAGCGGAACCTTGCAGGGATCATTTGAAGGAATCCAGAGCATGCTTACCGGTCTTTCAAAACTGAATATCGGAGGCAAGGTCGGTGATGCCATCAGTCAGATGTCCGAGACCCTGTCAAGTGCCGGAGTCATCGGGCAGATTATATCGGCCATTCTCTCCATACTGGATTTGCTGAAAGACGGTATCGGCCCGATTATCTCATCATTGATAGACACCATTTTCAATGCGATAACCGGAATACTCGACAATATCCTCAGCGGAGACCTGTTCAAACAGATAGGCGGTTCCCTTGTGAAAGGTATCGGAGGACTGCTGAACACGGTGTCTTTCGGAGGTTTCAACAAACTGTTTGGCATCGGCGGAAACGCCAAGGAAGTGCAGGCTGCTATTGACCGTCTTACAGATCGGAACGAGAAACTGCAGACTTCCATCGAAGACCTGACCGATACCATCAAGGCAAGCAAGGGGACAAAATCGGTGGAAGCTTACCGGGATGCTTACAAATACCAGAAAGAGACGAATGCAAACTATCTGCAGATAGCGCAGGAACAGGCACGCTACAGCGGTAGCCACCACAGCTGGAACTACTACTGGGGCGGTTTCAACCAAGCACAGATAGACAAACTGAGCGGACAGATTGGCCGCCAGTGGGACGGGAACCTGTGGAGCCTGAGCCCGGAGGAGATGAAGGCGCTGCGCAGCAACGTGGACATGTGGACGCAGATACAGAACACCGGCAAGGGCGGTTACGGCGGGCGACTGACCGAGAAGCTGGATGACTACATAGCGCAGGCCGGCAAGCTGGAGGAACTGACCGACCAGCTGTATGAAGGTCTGACCGGTATTTCATTCGACGGGATGTACAGCAGCTTCATCGACAACCTGATGAACATGAAGTACGGTGCCAAGGATGCGGCGGAGGATATATCCGAGTACTTCATGCGGGCGATGCTAAGCAACAAGATTGGGGAAATGTACTCCGAGAAGTTGAAAGGCTGGTGGGAGAAGTTCGGCAAGGCGATGGAGGACAACGAACTGACCGAGGCGGAACGGAACGCGCTGACCGAAGAGTACATGCAGTATGTGGACGAAGCCCTTGCCCTGCGTGACAGCCTGGCGGCAGCCACGGGCTACGACAAGACCGAAGCCGGCGGCACCAGCCAGAGTGCGAAAGCGGGCGGTTTTACGGCCATGACGCAGGACCAGGGTACGAAGCTGGAGGGCATGTTCACCAGCGGGCTGCAGCACTGGAGCAGCATGGACGACCGGCTGGAAAGTGTGGTGGAGAAGATGGACACGGCCGAAGGCCACCTGGCCCGGATAGTCGAGAACACCGGTGTGAGCGCCGGACACCTGGGCGAACTGAAGGAAGTGATAAAGAAAATGATACGTGACGGACTAAAAGTGAAGTGATATGGGCAATATACTGAGCGGACTGGTGCTGGTGAACGGCACGGACATCTGGACGGAATACGGCGTGTTCCTGGTGGAAGACCGGCGCGGCGGCATGGAGAACCTGACGGCCATCCTGACCCCGAGCAAGGCCAAGAAGGATACCGCCGTGGACATACGGGAAGAGGACGGTGAGAAATACTCTGCAGTTCTTAACCCCAAGAACGAGGCGCGGGACGTGACGCTGCACTTTGCGCTGTACAACAAGACCCAGGCAGGCTGGATGAAGCAGTACTTTGCCTTTGTGAATTTCCTGAAGCAAGGGAAGGACGGCTGGCTGGAAATCCGTTTCCCCCAGCTGGACCTGCAGCTGCGGGTGAAGTATGCCGACTGCACGAAGTTTACCCCGCTGACCTATCTGTGGAGGGAAGGCGTGCATGCCGGCAAGTTCCGGGTAAAGTTCCGGGAACCGAAACCGATTATATAACCATTCAAACACTATTAGAATATGCTTCTAACGATATATGACAAAGCCGGGACCAAGCGTGCGGACGTGGCCGTGAACGACAGCTCGACGCAAAGCAAGGAGGTGCAGGGAGACAATGTGCTTTCCCTGTCGTTCAGCTACTATGACTTCCTGCCCCTGGACGTGAACGACTACACGGACTATCTGGGCGAACGGTACTGGCTGACGGAACGCTACACACCGAAGCAGGTGAACGAGGGCGAGTGGGACTATGACCTGAAGCTGTACGGCGTGGAGAGCCTGATCAAGCGGTTCCTGGTGCTGGAGACGACGGACGGGGACACCAACCCCCTGTTTACCCTGACGGCCACGCCCCGCGAGCATGTGGCGCTGGTGGTGAAGGCTATCAATGACGGCATGGGTCACACGA
The DNA here is from genome assembly GCF_003603395.1 of Bacteroides sp. AM44-19. NCBI lineage: Bacteria > Pseudomonadati > Bacteroidota > Bacteroidia > Bacteroidales > Bacteroidaceae > Bacteroides > Bacteroides sp. AM44-19. Next base: position 31,212 of record NZ_QTNB01000006.1, read on the forward strand.
CCGACTGGAAGGTGGGTACGGTGGAAGGTGCAGAACTGATCACGATAGACTACGAGGGGATGTACTGTGACGAAGCGCTGAAAGCCATTGCCGAAAAAGCCGGCGGCAAGGTGGAATGGTGGGTTGAGGGGCAGACGGTGAACGTGTGCCGCTGCGAACACGGGGAAGAAATCGCCCTGGGGTACGGCAAGGGACTGACCTCGCTGGAAAGAGACACCAGCAACACGGCCAAATTCTACACCCGCCTGTTCCCGGTAGGTTCGACCCGCAACATCGATGCGGAGAAATACGGCAGCCCGAGATTGATGCTCCCCGGCGGAAAGAAGTACATCGAGCAGGGCGTGGAGGAATATGGCATCTATGACCATTACGAGCAGGAAGCCTTCAGCGGCATCTTCCCCCACCGGGTGGGTACGGTGAACTCGGTACGCAGCGAGGAGGTAACGGACGATGAAGGGAACAAATTCACCATCTATTACTTCCGGGACGGGGGGCTGAACTTTGACCCCAACCTGTACGAGCTGGCCGGCGAGACCAAGCGTGTGTCGTTCCAGACGGGCGACCTGGCCGGACTGGGAGAAAGCGATGACCACTACTTTGAGGTGAACTACGACAGTGCGGCGAGGGAATTTGAACTGATTACCATCTGGCCCTATGATGACGGCACGCAGCTGCCGGGCGGCAAGCTGGTGCCCCGCGTCGGCGACACCTATATCCTGTGGAACATCCGGATGCCGGATGAGTATTACCGGCTGGCCGAAGAGGAATTTGCGGCAGCGGTTGAGGAGTACAACCGGGACCACTGGCTGGACATTGCCGCCTACAAAGCCCCGACAGACCCGGTGTATATGGAGGAGCACGGCATCGACCTGTTTGTGGGCAGACGGGTGAAGCTGGAGAGCCGGAAGTATTTCCCTGAAAAAGGCTACCGGCAGAGCCGTATCACCAAAATCAGCCGCAAGGTGAACGAACCCGGACAGATGGACATCGAGATAAGCGATGCGCTGCAGGTGGGCAAGTTCGACAAGGTGACGGACAGCATCGGTGCGTTGAAAAGCTATACGAAATCAAAGACGGAAGGCGCTGCCCTTCCGGACATCATACGAAGCTGGGACAAGACGCTGCCCACGGACAACAACCTGTTTTCCGCCCGGCGCAGCCAGAAAGAGTTTCTGAATAAGAGCAAGCCGGACACAGCCAAAGAGCCCATCCGCTTTTTGAAGGGTGTGACCTTCGGCGAGGCTACCGGCGGCAAGCCCTGCGGCAGCGTGGACGGTGAGGGCAATGCCGAGTATCTGACTGCCGTGATCCGCGAACTGCTGCGCAGTACGGAGTTTGTGGACGGGCTGACCGGTGAGGGCTGGCAGCTGTGGATTGACCAGCTGACGGGACTGACGAACCTGACGGTGGACAAAGTGACTGCCCGGCAAAGTCTGGTGGCGCTGGAACTGCTGATTGAGCAGGTGCGCAGCGTGTGCGGCCAGCTGGTGGTGTCGGCAGCCAACGGCAAGATCAAGGACGTGGTGAAGCAGGGTGACAACTACCGCATCCTGTTTGAGCAGGAATCGGGCTTTGTGGCCCATGACCTGATGCGCTGTGCCGTTACAGGCGGGGCAAAGCTGAAATCCTACTGGGTGGAGGTGGCCTCGGTGATAGCCGGCGGGGTGCTGGTTCCGGTAAGCGAGTTTGGCGGGGTGAAGCCGGAGGTAGGCGATGAGTGCGTGCTGATGGGCAACACGGAAAACCCGCTCCGGCAGAACCTTATATCCATTGCGGCCACGGAGGACGGGCAGCCCCGTATCGACATCCTGGACGGTGTGAAGGCCAAAAACTTCAACGGCTGCCTGCGCTGTCGGCTGGGTAAGCTGGACGGCATCAGGAGCAGCGCTTTCCCGGCAGACAACCAACCGAAGGGAAACGGTCTGTATGCTGACAACGTGTGGCTGAAGGGTACGTTTGTGCTGATGACCGGCGAGGACATATTGACACGCTTTGAGATAACCGAAGGCAAAATCCATTCAGCTGTGGAAGGCTTGCGCAAGGAAATACGCGAAGACCAGAGTTATCTGGACAACAGCAGTTTTGCCGACGGCATGGACAAATGGAAGACGGGCAGCAAGGCTACGCTGTTCACCCTGGGCGGACGCTGGATCTGGGCGAACGGCGGTCCTTACGGAACGAAGCCGGACGGGCATGTCGAGATACGGACCGACGGCAAAGTGCCTTATGCTTATATCCGGAACAATTACATCATGCAAAGGCTGAAAGACTTCCGCCTGGTACCGGAGTACCGGCAGACGAACAGCCAGGGTGAACGGGTTCCCGGCGTGGTGTATCTGTCGTTCAGCTACCGAGTCATCAAGGCCGGAAGGCTGAAAATCGAATTTGTGGGTGCTGACAAGACCGGGTTTGAGAACTTCAACCTGTTCGGCCATGAAGAAGACCTGCCCGTGGGCGGTGAGAAGATGTTCACGCTGGACGGACTTTGGAACGGTACGGGAGACTTCAAGCTGTCGTTTACGGGCGTGATTTACATATCGCTGCTGGTATTCTCTACCAACAAGGCAGACGCACTGGCCTATAAGTACCGCACACTGTTCGAGCAGAGCGACCGGCTGGTGAAGATTTCAGCGGCGGTATTTGACAAGGACGGTGAAGCATTGAAAGAAACCGGACTGGTGGTGAAGCCGGAAGGTGCCGGGCTGTATGCCCAGGATGCCAGCGGCAAGGTGGCCCTTATCGGGGTCAGTGTGGAAGATACGGACGAATACGGCAAGCCCGTGAGCAAAATCAAGCTGACCGCTGACCATATACAGCTGGAGGGACTGGTGACAGCCAACGGCAATTTCAAGATACTGGAAGACGGGAGCATGGAATGCCGGAATGCATCTGTATATGGAAAAATATTTGTTGAGGACGGAGGAAAGGTAGGAACATTTACAGTTGAAAGGAATTGTATGCTTTGGAGTAATGGAGATGCTGAAATTCGATTGGGATATGACGGCTATTGGACCGGAGATACCTGCATCTATGCTAAGGCAAACAATTTTAGTAATGCAATCATGGGTATTGCTCCATTTGGTGGAGCAGGTATTTATGGAAGTTGTCGTGAGAAGCCTACTTATCCTGACAAATATACATTTTCAGCAGGATATTTCGATGGCGATGTGTTGGTGCATTCCGGGAATATTCTGGTGAGTGGTGGTGTGGTACAAGCTGATAAAATGCTTCCTCAAAATGGTTGGTCTGGGCGATTCAAGGGTAAAACAGTAGAAGTACAGAATGGAATTATCATTAACGTGTCATAAAAATGAATAGTTATGAAGGTGAATTTTAACAAGACGTTTAAGGATTATAGAGGGAATGACCTCATAGTCGGTGGAAAAGTCCAGCTGATGACAGATATTATAGCCCAATGCCTTTTTAATGGGGAGGGTGCTCGATCATCCGGTGATTCTAATAAGGATAGCAGCCGTAAAATCCATTCGTATGAATTGTGCATGCGTCTCATACAGGCAAACGGGGATTTATCCATCAGTGCTGAGGATGCTATACTTATAAAAGAGTCTGTAATCGGGCTAACCCCAGGATGTTATTCACAGATCGTAAAATTGATAGATGAATAGATTTATGGCAGAAATGACGCAAGAAGAAATGGTTCAGGAAGTGCTGGACCGTGTGCTCCAGTCCTCTACCGGTGTGGAGGATTTGGAAACTGTTACCTCGCTGAACGGTGTGAAATCACTGCCCGGCGAGAAGGACGGCAAGATGGTGATCGTCCCCCTGGAACTGATAGGGAAACCTGCGAGCGATGCCGCCGCCCGTGCCGAGGCTGCCGCCAAGAAAGCGGAAGGAGCCGTAGCCGGACTGGAGGAAAAGACCCAGGCCGCCACGGAAGCCGCTACCAAGGCCAACGAAGCGGCAGCCAAGGCAGAAAATGCCGCTGCCAAGGTGGAACAGACTACGGCAGCAGCCGTCGGCGGGGCTACTGTACGCTTTTCATCATGGATGGAAACAGGCAACGTTTTACCTGACAAAAGTACCAAGCCGGGCGGCAGCGTGGTGTATGTGGCCGGTGCCGGGAAATTTGCCTACCACATGGACTCCACCCTGTACGGGGACTGGGACGTGGCGGGAGTACCCCCTGCCGGCATGTTCATGAATGCGGACCGGACAGCCATCCTGCCGGACAAGCTTTACCTGCTGGGCGATGCCGTATATACCGGAACAGAAGGCCGCCTGAGACTACTTTCCTACCGGCATGAGGTGATGAGCGGGGATGCTTACGAAGCACTGCCGGACAAGGATGAGAATACGCTGTATCTGATTTATGAGGAGGAGTGACGATGATAACCATAGGCGGTAAGGAAATAACGGCTGCGTATGTGGGAAAACGTGCCCTGTCGGCTGTCTATGCCGGGGCAAGGCTGGTATGGTCCGCAATCAGCAGCTGTTTCGGACTTGGATACTGGAAAGGCGACGAGCCGTGGAACGGGTCGGACGCATGGAACGGTAGCAGTAAAACTGATAAATGAATGATTATTATAAAAGGACAGTATTATGGCAAAAAGGAAAATAAGCGGAATCATCAATGCGACTGAACATCCGATGAATCTTGAAACACCATGGAACCAGAAACAGCCGGACGGCACCTATCATGCCTATGACGGGGACGATGTAGAAGCGTTTCTGAAGAAGGAACTGTCAAACCGTACCCCTACCGAGGAACTGGTGAGCGGCGAGACGAAGCCCCCTACATCCGGAACGGTGTTTGATGCAATGGTGGGTACGGTGACGGACGTGGATGTGCAGGACAGCGAGGACGGCACTCAATATGTGATGACCGTGAAGCAGAAGGATAACCAGGGCGGCGAGAGCTCGAAGGAGGTGCGCTTCTCGAAGTACACCGACGACGACAAGGTGGTGTTGTACATTGACCTGACGGACAGCGGCGGCGCGGGACTTCCCTCGCAGCAGTACCTGGCACTGGGAAGCGGTTTTGTGGTGAAATACTCTGTGGGCGTGGGTACTGCCGGTGGCGGTACGGTGGACGGCTACAGCGACCTGAAAGCCCGCGTGATTGTGAAACGCGGTTCGACCGTGATCAGTGAGTTCCAGGATGCAGAGTTTGTGGGCGTGACAGCCGGACAGGCTTATACCTTTGACGCTTCGCCCTACCTGAAGGATGCCACCGCCTATACCGTGCAGGTGGAAGCGCAGGCAACCTACCAGGGCGGCACACTGATGAAGACGGCCACGGCCAAGGTGACCATGGTGGCCATGGAGCTGGAGACCAGCTACTCGGCGGGCAACGGGCTGGCCGACGGGGGATATAAAAATGACGTGAACATCCCCTTTACTGCCAAGGGCACGAGCGGGGAGAAGAACATCTACTACCGCATCAACGGCGGGCAGGCCTTTACCCTCGGTCTTTCGGCCGGCAGCGGTGTGCAGCAGAAGAACGTGACCATCCCACTGGCTCAGATGCAGGAGGGTACGAACGTGGTGGAAGCCTACGCGCAGCATGAGAACTCCGGTGTGGTGAGCCGGGTGCATTACATTACGCTGCTGAAGGCAGGAGGCGGTGTGACAGCGTATGCCGGCCTGATGTTCAGCCACCGGGCAGCGGGGTTCCAACGCGACTGGAAACATCCGGTGCTGGAGGCAGAGCAGTTCACGGCATGGAACTTCACGTATGCCGGCTATGACCGCGATGCGTACACGGCCCGTGTGAAAGTGACGGGCCAGGGCAGCGTGGTGAAGGAAGACCTGCTGCAGCGCGGTGAGACCGGCAGCTACGGACGGACGAACGTGAACGTGGAACCGCTGGACTACCGTGTGTCGTGCGGCGATGCCGTGCTTGAGGTGCAGGTGAACACCACATCGCACCCGGACATTGAAGCCACGCTGGCACCGGATGCCGTGTGTACGTTTGACGCCTTCGGGCGAAGCAACACGGAAAACAACCCGGCAAGCTGGGTGAGCGGTGACAAGCGCATGGAGTTCCGGGACGTGCTGTGGAGCGTGAACGAATACGGTGCCGGTAGCGGCTGGCATAAGGACCGCCTGCTGCTGGCCGGTGGTGCAGGTATGACCCTGACCGCTGACGGCGGGTACCGCCCCTTCAACGAGGCGGACAAACCCGAAGGCTTTGCTATTCGTGATGTGGGCATGACACTTGAGATAGAATACAGCACGGCCAACGTGACGGACACGGATGCGGAGCTGATCACCTGCCTGGGGCAGCTGGACAACGGGAACCGGTACGGGCTGATTGTGACCCCGGAAGAGGCCAAGTTCCTGACTGGAGTGGTGACCGAGGCGATGGATGCCGGACAGGTGCTGCGCTATGAGGACTCGGTGGGTACGAAGTTCCAGCCGGGCACGAACATCCGCATTACCTACGTGTTCTATCCGAACGTGCAGACCAATGAACAGCGCACGCTGATCGGTTTCTATGTGAACGGTGAAGAGTCGGCTGCTTCCAAGTGGCTCGACAAGGTGAATTTTGACATTCAGAGCCAGCTGGAATTTAAGTCGGCAGGTGCCGACCTGAACGTGAAGAGCGTGCGTATCTATAACAAGGCGCTGACCTCGGATGAGGTGCTGAACAACTACATCGTGGACCGCAACCACCTGGAGGATGCCGACGGGGAACCGGGCGTGCGCTCGCTGGATGAGGACAACCGCGTGCTGAACGAAGGAGACACGGTGAGCATGGAGAAGCTGATGGGGCTGATGAAGAAGCGCCGGAACTCGATCCTGGTACTGATAGGCACGGGCAGCGTGGGTAGTGAGGTTCCGAGCGAGAGCGACACGCTGAACGTGGTGGATGCACTGGCCCAGCTGAACGACAAAAAGGCCAACAAGCTGGTAAGGGAGGTCCGTTTCTATAACGGAGAGGACAGGACGCTTGACTTTATCCTTACCAACGTATATGTCCGTATTCAGGGTACTTCTTCCGTGAACTATGCCAGAAAGAACTTCCGTTTCTACTTCCAGAAGACGGCAAGCGGCTGGACGGTTACATTGAGCTACGGGGAGATTGACGGAAACGGCAGGCAGAAGAATCCGGTGGTAACTACCGGCAAAAAAAATCTCTTCAAGTTGCGCAGGAACTCCGTAGGCGCGAAGCTGGCATGTTCCAAATGCGACTTCTCGGACTCGTCCATGACCACCAATACCGGTGGTGCGAAGCTTATCAATGACGGACTGAAAGAGATGGGGCTGCTTACGCCTGCCCAGCGTTACGCCAAAGACCACGGGCTGGAGGATGATTACCGTTCGGCCATCGACGGCCTGCCGTGCGACCTGTTCGTAGCGAAGAGTGCCGACGAAGACCTGACCTATTACGGCCAGTACAACATGAACAACGAGAAGAGCGACAGCTACCCCATCTTCGGGCAGGATGAGACCATCGGCGGCGAGAAATGGGGCGAGGGCGACACGCTGAACTATCTGGAAGCCGACGAGGAAGGACACAAGCAGTACCTGCCAATCTGCTTCGAGACGCTGAACAACTCCAATCCGCTGTGCCTGTTCCACTGGTTGCCGAGTACCGAACCGGAGCATAAGGATTTCATGGACTACAACTTTGACGGAGGACTGGAGTTCAACCATCCGAAAGATACCTTCTGGGCTGACGGAGGCGGTGATGCCGAGGAAGAACCGAATATGAAAGACCACTTGGGGCAGGGTGATGTGTACGATAAGATGTATAAGGCTACCGACCGCATGATGAGCTTCGTTTACCGCTGTGTGAAGGAAACTCCTGCCGGAAAGAGTATGACTTACAGTATGGAATCGCATGCGTTCGAGGGGGTAGATTATGAAGATGATGGCGACAAGTTCCCTACCGCTAAATGGAAGAGCGATACGTTTAGGAAAGAGGCATCGAAGTATTTCGACCTTCCCCATCTGATAGCTTACTATCTGTACGTGCAGTTTAACCTTGGTGTCGACCAGCTTGCCAAGAACATGCTTATCCGTACTTGGGACGGGGTGAAATGGTTGATTACTTATTATGACGGAGACTGCCAGTTGGGTTCAGACAACAAGTCATTCCTTACGGGAAAATATAACGATAACCGTCAGACCAAGCGCGACGGGGCTTATGTGATGCAGGGTCATAACTCGTGGCTGTGGAACCTCATCGTGGCCAATTGCTGGGACATGATTGTGGAGATTATGGTGAGCGGATGGAACGGGGGCGCAAGCTTCATGAGTGCCTTCAGTATCCAGAAAGCCATTGACCATTTCGATACCGAACAGATGAAGAAGTGGTGCTCACGCCTCTATAACAAGTCCGGCATCTTCAAATACATCTACCCGTTCCTGAACGAAATGCCGGTAGGTGCTGACGGTGCCAAACAGACGTATCCGCAAATCTACGGTCTGAAGGGTTCGTTAAAAGCACACCGGAACTACTTCATCCAACGCAGGTACGACCTGAAGCAGGTGGAGTACGGCTATGTATCTACGCTGGGTGCCCAGTTCTACCAGAGTACGGCATCGCTGGACAAGGCTTATAAACTGAAACCGATGCAGTACCGGCTGACCATCCCTTACCGTGTGCAATTATCCACCTCAAACGGTATACAGGCTGACAGCGGCGTGGTGGATGCAGACGTGCTCCATTCCCTGCAGCTGACCCGTGCCTTCGGTGAGAACGACCCGCTGAAGATTATCGGTGCAGCCAAAATCAAGGAGCTGGTATGGCACGAGGATGCGTTCGCAATCGGCTTCAACTTCGGTCTGCTGACCTCACTGGTAAAACTCGACATGAGCGTGGAGAAAGCCAGCGGTTACCGGAACGGCTCGTTCATGGCTTCGACGAACGGCATGCTGCTTTTGGAAGAAGTGAACATGCGGAACAACCGGCTGGCCCGGAACGGGGACAACGGGAATGTGGCTACTTTGGACTTGAGCTGGCAGGGCCGCCTGAAGAAACTGGACGTGAGGGGTACGGGGCTGACCCGTGTGAAACTGGCCACCGGTGCGCCCGTTGTGCAGTTATGCCTGCCGGACACGATTGAGGAACTGTTCCTGGAATATCTGACCAAGCTGTCCGATAGTGGTCTGATACTGGAAGGCATCAATAATGTGCGGGGCTACCGCTACACCAACTGCCCCGGCATCGACGGGTTCGCTATGCTGGAACGCCTGCATCAGGCCAGACTGAACGGCAGCGGCAAGCTGGAGCGCTTCGTGCTGGAGATAGACCGGGAAGACGACGGAACCCTGCTGAAGAAGTATTACGACTACGGAACGTATACGCAGACGGGTGCCGTGGATGACCGGCATTCGGGACTGAGGGGCAAGCTGACCCTGACGAAGTATCTGGCCGATGAGGAACTGGAGAAGTATGCCGCCCGTTATCCGGAACTGACCATCAAGCAGCCGCCCTATACGATGATCGAGTTTGACGACAGCGTGGCCGACGATGCCAATATTTCAAACCTGGACAACAAGACCGGATACAAGTTCGGGAATGCGTACAAAATGAGCGGGCATGTGAATGCCATCCTGTCCAAGCGCCACCGCGTACTGGCCAAGGTGACCAGGATGCCTACGAGCCGGAAGGTGGAGATAGCCGGGCAGCAGGTGGAAGTGAACAACCCGGACGGGGAGATGACCTATTTCCCCCTGCATGACGAAAGTTCGAACTTCTATGCCGATGCGGAGGACATGAACGACTGTACGGTGGCGAAGCTGGACGGCAGCGAGGGAGACTGGATGATGTATGAGCCGTTTTACTGGAGCAAAGGCATCAACGATTATTTGAACAACAAGAAGTACGCCTGCTACAGCAGTTATCCGGAGGACGAAATGCCCCCGATTCCGGACGCGACGGTACTGACACTGGATGCCATCAAGGAGACACAGGGCGGCTGGCTGGGTGAACGCAAGATCATGAGCGGCAAGCCCACGCTGATGGAATCCTATACGACGGACAAGGCTTATTCCGTGTGCAAAGTGGACGTGTCGGGTTACAGACGTGTCCGCTTCCCGAGCGTTCCAGGAACAGGGCTTATCGGCAGTGTGTTTGCTGATGCGGAGGGAAACATCCTGAAGAGTATTGTGGTGCCGACCATCGGCTTGAAATTTGAAGCCGGCATGTATCTGATAGCAGACGTTCCGGAACGTGCTACAGCCCTGCATTTCTCCATTCTGAACACGGCAGAGTTTGACTGCGTGGTACTGAGCCACAGCGACAAGATAGAGGACATGGAACCGGATTGGGTGGCCAATGAGGAACATCTGTGTGCCGTTGTGGGCAGTTCTGTAGTGGGCAGCAAGTTGCGTGCCTGCATAACCGGAGCTTCGACCACGGCAAGCATGACCTGGACGGACTTCCACTATTACAGCCAGCAGCGTGGCATGCAGCAGATAGATGCGCTGATGCACAGCCGCATCGCGAACCTGAGCTATGCAAAGTACGGGCGTAGGGACATGCAGGAACAATGCGGTGCCGGTCAGCATAACAACAACCGGACAACGGGTGGAACGGCCGACCATGGAATGACAGATACCATCGGCTATGACGAGGCGTATGTCATCAACAACAAAATCACGAATTCGCTGATTGACGGCCTGGTGCATCAGTATGCCTGGTATAAGAGCCGGGACGAATACGGACAAGCGACCGTGGTGCAGGTGAACAATATCTGCTGCCTGGGCTACGAGGACATCTACGGCAACAAGTATGACATGATGGACGGCGTGGATCTGCCGAATGACAGCGGCAACCAGGGCAAATGGCGCATTTGGATGCCTGACGGCAGTATCCGTATGGTGCAGGGCAAAACGGCCAGTGACCAATGGACAACAGGTGTGGCACATGGCAAGTATATGGACCTGGTTCCGGTGGGTAATCTGAACGGATCGTCTTCTACCTACTATACCGATAAGTACTGGATAAGTACCGCCACAGTCCGTGTGGTCTGTCGCGGGTACTACGGTGCGAGCGCGAGTGGCGGTGTGTCGTATGCGAGTGCGAGTAGCGATGCTTCGAGCACGTATGCGAATGTCGGCTCGCGTCTGGCCTTCCGCGGCAAAATCGTCCGGGCGCAAAGCGTGGCAGCGTATAAGGCGATACGCGAGGTGGCGTAAGCGCAAAGCGCCAAAGCGTGGAGCGAAGCGACTAAAACGAAAGAACGGGATTCGGATGGTTTCCGAATCCCGTTAAAAGGTATTCAAATACCGGCTTCGCCGGTCGAAATTTTTTAGAATATTGATAGGGTAGGGGAATACAGAACTGAACTGATTTGAGGGTAAACGACCTCAATTTAACTATGTAAAGATAGCAATTTTTGCTGATATTTGCAAGTGAATTTTCTGTTATTTTTAGCCTATAAATGCCTTGTTGAAACGGAATAAAGAGTGCTTTAAATTATACGTTTCGTTTTGTGAAATGAACTTTTCGTTTTGAAATGCGCGAACATTTCGATTTGCGGATTATAGCACCAGCATCAGACCGATACCGCTTCCCGTTATTTTGGAGTTGATGGCATTTGTTCCACGGAAGTGCATCTTGAACAGTTTTCTTTGTTCTTTGGCGGGAATTCCTATTCCATTATCTTTGACTTCCAGTCTCCAGGAACTTTTCATGTCATAAACAGAAATGAGTATATCGCCATTTTGGGGAGTATACTTCAGAGCATTGGATATGACATTTTCCAGGATAGAGTCCATCTTCTCTTTGTCGAACCATACATTCATGTAGCTGAAATTGCTTTCGTATCTGAAAGTGATATGTTTTATGGTGGCATAGGTCTGGAAATTGTTGTATATCTCCTTGATGTAAGTATTCAATTCATATTCTGCTATGTACAGATGAGGGGAATATACTTCTGCCCGTTCAAAGTTTATCAGATTGGTAGTCATGCGCAGGAGGGAGTTGACATTTCTCAGTGCCATGTGCATATTGTTGGTCTCGGCTTCGTTCAGTGTCTTGTTTTCAAGCATTTCTTCCAGAGGTGCCTTTATCAGTGTCAATGGCGTGCGGATATCATGCGCGGTATTGACAAAGAAACGGGTTTTCTCATCGGATATCTTTTTCTGTTTTCTCAGTGCCATGACACGGAAACCGACAACGGACATCAGTACTGTCAGCAGGACATAGCAGGCTATGGCCCAAAAACTGAACCAGACGGGGCGCGCAATGCTGATGTCGATGCTTCGCTCTTCAAAATAAAGATAAGGCTCTTCCTTGGATACCGCCCGTATGTAAAGTTTGTAATCGCCCGAGGCAAGGTTGGTGAAGCGGAGATGCCCTTCTTCACCCAGGCGGTTCCAGTCATCGTAAAAGCCTTCCAGCTTCCAGTAGAAAGTGACATTGTCCGGCGCGTCATAATTGATGGATGAAATACTGAGGGAAAAAGTGTTCTGGTTATATTTCAGCTTTAACCGGTCTGTCTGGTTGATGTTTTCCTTCAAGGGGGAATTCGGACTGCCGGGAAAGACTGTCTGATAGAGTATCTGAAAATCGCTGAGTATCATAGGAGAGTAGATGTACTTGGGCAAACGGGTTCCTTCGGGAAACTCGATGGCTCCGTCTGTGCTGCCAAAGACAAAACCCTTGTTCTTGCGTAGCGTTCCGGAAGAGGCACTGAAGCAGGAGGACATCAGCCCTTGCTCTTTAGTCCAGTTGTGGAATGTCTTCTCCGTAGGGTGGAAACAGCTGATTCCGTTTTCGGTACTCATCAGGATATGCCCGTCCGACTCGGGGAGTATGGTGTAGATGTTGTTTGAAATCAAGGCACAATTGTCCTTGTGATAATGCTTGAACGTATTGTCCTTTGCGTTGTAGACAACCACTCCGGAGCCGTTTGTTCCTATATATAGAGAGAGGTCTTCCGCTTGGTAAAGTGTGTTGATGTAGGTCATCTCTTCCTGCAAGGCGACATATTGGAATCTACCCGACTCTTTGTCCAGCAGATACAGTCCGGCACTTGTCCCAATCCACATGTGTCCGTCATCCTTTTCTGTAATGGCGGTGACGGAATTTATTCCGGGATACAGACGGACGGAATTCAGGGACAAATCGAAGCACTTCAGATTATAGAACCCTCCGGACCAGATATATCCTTTGGAGTCTTTTACGATGTCGCGGATATACTTGTCAGGACGAATGTTGTCCGGATTGAGCAGGTAAGGGGAGAAATATTCTACCGAGAGTGTCCTTTTATTTATTTTGTATACTCCCGAAGTATATCCTCCTGCCCAAATAATGCCGGGTGATACCTCGCATAGCGTAATGAAGATGTGATTCTTGTTTTTCAGTTGATGGTCGAAGGAGCTCAGGAATGAATGCCACTGCCCGGTTTTCGATTGATAAAGGCTGATTCCGTTACTTGTTCCGAACCATAGGTCTCCGTCACTGTCTTCAATGACAGAGTGTACCTGGTCGTTGACCAGCGATTGTCTGTTTCCGATAGAATGCTTTATCCAGTTGTAGCTTTTGTACCGGTTGTCTATAATGGTAATTCCTTCCGGGTAGTTGGCTATCCATATCCGCTTTTCTTCATCAATATAAATGTCATTGATGTTATTGCTGTTCATCTCATTGTGGCTTTTGTAGCTGGAGACGATGTACGGTTCCGAGATACACGAGTTCATGTTGATTTTGTGTATACCCATACCTTCTGTCGCTATCAATAGCTCTGTCTGGTTCAGAGGCTTGATTCGGGCAATGTTTACATCGCTCAAATCCGTATTGGAGTGTATAATCCGTTGTTGCCGTATGTCGTAGGCAAAGACGCCTTTTTCAAAAGTACCGATGAAAAGTCTTTGTGATTCTTGGTGGAAATAGAGTGAACTGATTTGGGCCTGGATTTTGTCAAGAGGTTCAAGAGGGACAATCTGCAATGTCTCATTTTCGAGTTTGACATATCGCAATCCCTTGTCGGTACCCATGAAGAAGTGGTTATTGTCCACTTGTTCGATACTTGTAATGCTGCTTTTCAGTTCATTGGACATTTGATGGACCTCTCCGGTTTGTGTGTCGTAGAGAGCGATGCTGTATCTGCTGCACAGCCAAATCCTGTGATTGCAGTCCATATAGCCGTAGCTGATATTGACCGGTGTCTTGGGCAGTTTATATACTCTGTTGAACACATCGTGTTCTTGGTTGTATTGAAAAATGCGACCGGCTTTACCTATGACCCATAATTTCCCTTTCTCTTCAAAATATAGCCAACCGAGATGGATGGGGAAACTTGACTCTTTGTTTTCTTCTATTAATTTATAATGCTTGATGTCTTTTCCATTGTACCGGTCTATGCCTTCGTTGGTGAGGAACCACATGTAACCTACCGAATCCTTTTGAATGTCGAAGATTCTGCGGTTGCTCAATCCGTTTTCCACCCCTATGTATTTATATGTTTGCGCCGTAGCTATGAGAGGCAAAAGGAATAGAAAGCATACAATGTTTATGATGAACCTCATAATAAATACAATATAACAACATATATGTGATAATAGTTTACAAATTAAACGAGAAAAAGTGAAAAATCAAAATTTGGATGTAAATATTATAGCTTAATCAAAGAATGCCTTTGCCGCTTCCGCACATCGTTCGCCGTCAATTCCGGCAGAAACAATGCCTCCGGCATATCCGGCGCCTTCTCCGCAAGGGAACAATCCTTTTACGCGTACATGTTGCAGTGTCTCCTTGTCTCTTGTTATGCGTACCGGCGCCGAAGTACGGGTTTCCACTCCAATCATTGTCGCCTCGTTCGTCAAGAAACCACGGCTGTATTTCCCGAATAGCTGGAAACCTTTGCTCAGGCGTTCTGCAATGAAAGAGGGCATCCAGAAGTGGAGAGGTGAGGAAACCAGTCCCGGTGCATACGAAGTTTCCGGCAGGTCGTAACTCAGTTTTTTCTTAGTGAAGTCTGCCATTCTCTGTGCCGGTGCTGTCTGCTTCATATTGCCTTGTTGCCAGCAGAGGCGCTCCAGATACTCTTGAAAATACATCATGCTTAATTGGGAATTGACGGTTGGCAATTGACAATTAGCCGCGCTGTTGTGCTGCATAGAAATTGTAAATTGTAGATTGTCAATAGTAAATTGCTCTATGTCTTCCGGGCGTAGCTCTACCACCATTCCCGAATTGCTCCAACGGGAACCGCGGTTGCTGGGACTCATCCCGTTGACTACAATCTGCTCGGGACCGCTGGCGGCGGGCACAACGAAGCCGCCGGGACACATGCAAAAGCTATATACTCCTCGTCCGTCCACTTGGTTTACAAAACTATATTCGGCGGCAGGCAGATATTTTCCCCGTCCGTTCCGGTTGTGATATTGTATTTGGTCTATCAAGGTGGCAGGGTGTTCTAGTCGTACGCCTACGGCAATGCCTTTAGCTTCAATCTCTACATTGTTGGCGGCAAGCCAGCGGTATACGTCCCGGGCAGAGTGACCGGTGGCAAGTATCACCGGGCCAAGGAAAGTCTTGCCGGTATTTGTTTCAATGCCTTTGACTTCATCCTTCTCTATGAGCAGGGCGTCCATGCGTGTTTCAAAGTGGACTTCGCCACCGCACTGGATGATAGTGTTCCGCATGTTTTCAATAACACGTGGCAGTTTGTCCGTACCTATGTGCGGATGTGCATCTACCAGTATGGAAGTGGAGGCTCCATGTTGGCAGAAGACATTCAGAATCTTGTCTACATTGCCGCGCTTTTTGCTGCGTGTGTACAGCTTGCCATCCGAGTAGGCTCCGGCACCTCCCTCTCCAAAGCTGTAATTGGACTCCGGGTTAACGAGTTGCTGGCGGCTGATTTGCGCCAGGTCTTTCTTGCGTTCCCGTACGTCCTTTCCACGTTCCACAATGACGGGGCGCAGCCCCAGCTCTATCAGTCGCAGGGCGGCAAAAAGTCCTCCGGGGCCGGCACCTACCACTATCACTTGGGGCTTTCCTTCTACATTATTATATAAGGTATGTTGGTATTCATCCTCTTTTGGCATTTCGTTCAAGTAGGCACGCACGTTGAGGTTGACGTAGATGGTCCGCTGGCGGGCATCGATGCTACGCTTCAAGATACGCGCTGCGGTTATCTCCCGTGCATTCAGTCCTTTTTCGTGTATTAAGTACTCTTTCAGGCGTTGCTCGTTTGCCGCTACTTCGGGCAATACGCGTAGTTGGTATTCTTGTATCATAACGATTATCCGAATAAGGCACGGAATGCCTCTTCTACCTTCCGTACCGGTATTAATTCTATTTTTATCTTTTGGGTATTGAGTCCCTGCATATTATACTTGGGAAGTATAAAACGCTTGAAGCCAAGTTTCTCTGCTTCTCCGATGCGCTGCTCAATGCGGTTTACCGGGCGTATCTCTCCCGACAGACCTATTTCTCCCGCCATGCACACCTCTGGCTCTATGGCCGTGTCCATGTTGCTGGAGAGGATGGCGCTGATGACGGCAAGGTCTATTGCCGGGTCGTTCACTTTCAATCCACCGGCAATATTGAGAAATACATCTTTCTGTGCCAGTTTGAAGCCTACACGTTTTTCCAATACGGCCAGCAGCATATTCATGCGGCGGATGTCGAACCCTGTGGCAGAGCGTTGTGGGTTACCATATACGGCACTGCTGACCAATGCCTGCGTCTCGATGAGGAACGGTCTGATGCCTTCTATCGCGGAGGCGATGGCTATGCCGCTCATACCTTCATGGTCCTGGCTCAGCAGCAGTTCGGATGGGTTGCTCACCTGCCGTAATCCATCTTGCCGCATTTCGTAAATACCCAGTTCGGCAGTGCTTCCGAAGCGGTTCTTGATGCTACGCAGGATGCGGTACATGTAGTGCTGGTCGCCCTCGAACTGGAGTACGGTATCCACGATATGTTCCAGTACCTTGGGGCCGGCTATGCTTCCTTCCTTATTGATATGCCCGATGAGGATAACCGCCGTATGCGTTTCCTTGGCAAAGCGCAGGATGGAGGCGGAACATTCCCGTACCTGGGCGATGCTTCCCGGCGACGATTCAAGGGTTTCGGTAGAAATCGTCTGTATGGAGTCGATGATGACGATGTCCGGGCGGATGTTCTTGATATGGACGTAAATCTGTTCCAGGGAAGTTTCGCATACGATGAGGCAATCACTGGAAGCACTTGTCAAGCGGTCGGCACGCAGTTTCAATTGGCGGGTACTTTCTTCGCCGGAGACGTAGAGGATGCGTTTTTCCGGTATGCGGAGTACGGTTTGTAGCACCAGGGTGGATTTCCCGATGCCCGGTTCGCCGCCAATCAAAACAAGAGATCCTTGTACAAGACCACCACCTAGTACCCGGTTCAGTTCGGCATCATGGAGGTCGATGCGCGGTTCGTCATCGGCTACAATTTCATGGAGGGTTATGGGTTTGGCTTTGGCGGTCTCTATGCCCGATACGGGACGCTTGTTCACCACTTCTTTCCGTACCACCTCTTCCACATACGTGTTCCACATTCCGCACGACGGACACTTGCCTACCCATTTGGGAGAGTCTTGTCCGCAGTTGCTGCATACATAAACCGTCTTCTCTTTAGCCATAGTTGTGCATTCTCTTCTAAAATGATTGCCCAAAGGTACAATTTTTCGATGCAGGGCTTGCAGACTCCCATAGAGTTTTTTTATTTTTGTGAGTAGAAAACAATAACATGTTATAAAAGCCATGATAGAAGATATTCTTGCATACAACAAGCGTTTTGTAGCCGAGAAGGGGTATGAGAAATACATCACGAATAAATACCCGGATAAGAAGATTGCCATCCTCTCTTGTATGGATACCCGTTTGACCGCTTTACTGCCGGCAGCCTTGGGCATCAAGAACGGCGATGTGAAGATGATAAAGAATGCGGGTGGAATCATTTCACATCCGTTCGGTAGTGTCATTCGTAGCCTGATGGTGGCCATTTACGAGTTGGGCGTGACGGAAGTGATGGTTATTGCCCACTCCGATTGCGGTGCGTGCCACATGAGCAGCGCCCAGATGATAGAGCATATGAAGGCCCGGGGCATCAAGCAGGAGACGATTGATATGATTCGTTTCTGCGGAGTGGATTTCGAGTCTTGGCTGTATGGATTCGAAGATACGGAGAAATCGGTAAAAGGTACGGTGGAAGCTATTATCAATCATCCGCTGATACCGAATGATATCAATGTCAGCGGTTTCATAATAGATTCTGTGACGGGAGAATTGACCCCGGTGCAGTGATAGTTGTGCTTCACACGGTAATTTCCCCTGCCAGCGGTCGTCCCATCAGTTCGCGTATTTCGGCAGGTGGATAATCGTGCCCCAGAAGGAACATCAGCTTGGTTACGGCAGATTCCGTTGTGCTGTCATATCCGCAGACAACTCCTGCCTGCATCAGTTGGTAACCGGTTTCATAGCGCTCCATTTCAACAGTGCCGGCACTGCATTGGGTGACGTTGACAATGATGATGCCTTGTTCGCAGGCATCATGCAGGCGGCGTAGAAACCATTCCTTTCGGGGAGCGTTGCCGGAACCGTAGGTTTCGAGGACTACGGCCTTCAGTCCTTTAGTGGCAAGTATGGCTGCCACGACATTTTCCTGAATACCTGGAAAAAGCTTCAGTATGGCGATGTTGGTATCAAGCAGATAATGAGGCTCCAGTTCGTGGGGAGTGCCGTGCGTATGAATTTGCACATTATTATATTTAATATGTATACCGGCGGAAGCGAGTACCGGATAATTGAAGGAACGGAAAGCATTGAAGTTCTCCGCGTTCATTTTGGTGGTACGGTTGCCGCGCATCAGGTGGTTTTCGAAGAAGATGCAGACTTCGGGTACGATGGGCTGTCCGTTGGAGTGGCGGTCGGTGGCTATTTCGATGCTGGTCAGCAGGTTTTCCTTGCCGTCTGTGCGGAGCACGCCAATAGGCAGTTGCGAGCCGGTTAGGATGACGGGCTTGTTCAGCCCTTCAAGCATGAAGCTGAGTGCAGAAGCTGTGTAGGCCATGGTGTCTGTGCCATGCAGGATGACGAAGCCTGTATATTGGTTGTAGTTGTTGCTGATGATGCGTACCAGTTTGCGCCAAGCATCGGGGTCCATGTCCGAGGAATCCATGGGTGGGTCGAATTGATAAGTGTCGATACGGAACGCAAATCTCTGAAGTTCGGGAACATGTTTCTGCAACTGCTCGAAGTTGAAGCTTTCCAGGGCGCCGGTTTCTGCATTCTCTATCATTCCGATAGTTCCACCGGTGTATATTAGCAAAACGGAAGTGTTTTCTGGGTTCATGCGCACTTTTCTTTCATGTTTTCCATGCAAATATAATGATATATATTGAGAGTGATAGCAAAATGTTAGAAAAGAATAAACGGATATACAGAAAAAAGGTATGGAAAGTGTGAAAGTGTAAGCCGTAAGTTGTGCATATTTCTTGCCTTTTTAGAGGCTTTCTGTATTTTTATCGCAAAAAAGTCGCAAAAAGTGATAGATTGAATGTTTTTATTGTTACTTTTGCAACACTTATCATAAATGATAGAAACAAGAGACTATGAACAAGTACTATCAACATACAGTCACATCCATGTGGACCATGACCCTTAGGGGTTAGGGATAGTATTTTGTGTTTCTACGTGTTACACCATTTTCAAGCAGTTTTTCCATTTAATTAAAGTCAATGCAAGCCGTAGCAGCTTGTTTCCGACACATTGTATCAACCATCTCAACAATATAAAGAGAAATGAAAGTAATGAAATTCGGCGGAACGTCCGTAGGTTCCGTGAACAGTATTTTGAGCGTCAAGAGAATTGTAGAAGCAGTCGATGAACCGGTTATCGTGGTGGTGTCCGCATTGGGTGGCATCACGGACAAGTTGATAAACACCTCTAGAATGGCGGCAGCCGGTGATGCTTCTTACGAGAATGAGTTCCGGGAGATTGTCTATCGTCATGTGGAAATGATTAAGGAAGTGATTCCGGCAGGCGAGGCGCAGGTTGCCTTGCAACGCCAGATTGGTGAGTTGCTCAACGAGCTGAAGGACATCTTTCAGGGCATTTATCTGATAAAGGACCTTTCGCAGAAGACGTCCGATACGATTGTGAGCTATGGCGAACGTCTTTCATCTATCATCGTTGCCCAGTTGACGGGAGCGGAGTGGTTTGACTCGCGCAAGTTTATCAAGACGGAGAAGAAGCATTCCAAGCATGTGCTGGATACGGAGTTGACAAATTCGTTGGTGCGCGAAACATTCAGCAGCCTGCCCAAACGCGTATTGGTTCCGGGTTTTATCTCCACAGACAAAATGACGGGAGAGGTAACGAACCTGGGTAGAGGTGGTTCTGACTATACGGCGGCAATCATTGCTGCCGCACTAGATGCCGACAGTCTGGAAATATGGACGGATGTAGACGGGTTCATGACAGCAGACCCGCGTGTGATTTCCAGGGCATACACTATCAATGAATTGAGCTATGTGGAAGCTACGGAGCTTTGTAACTTCGGTGCGAAAGTGGTCTATCCGCCGACAATCTATCCGGTTTGCCACAAGAACATTCCCATTTTGGTAAAGAATACCTTCAACCCGGAGGGGGCGGGAACTGTCATCAAGCAAGAGGTTTCAGACCCGCAAAGCAAGGCCATTAAGGGTATTTCTTCCATTAACGATACGAGCTTGATTACAGTGCAAGGCCTTGGTATGGTAGGTGTCATCGGTGTGAACTACCGTATCTTCAAGGCGCTGGCAAAGAATGGCATCAGTGTGTTCCTTGTGTCCCAGGCTTCTTCGGAGAATTCAACGTCTATCGGTGTGCGCAATGCGGATGCCGACCTGGCTTGCGAGGTGCTGAACGAGGAGTTTGCCAAAGAAATAGAGATGGGAGAGATTTCTCCTATTCAGGCAGAAAAGAACTTGGCTACCGTGGCCATCGTAGGCGAGAACATGAAGCATACGCCGGGTATTGCCGGAAAGCTGTTCGGTACGTTGGGACGTAATGGTATCAATGTGATTGCTTGTGCGCAGGGTGCTTCGGAAACCAACATCTCGTTTGTAGTGGACAGCAAATCATTGCGTAAATCGCTGAATGTCATCCATGATTCCTTTTTCTTGTCGGAATATCAGGTACTGAATCTCTTTATCTGTGGTATAGGAACTGTAGGTGGCAGTCTGATAGAACAAATCCACAGTCAGCGCCAGAAGCTGATGCAGGAGAACGGTCTGCAATTGAATGTAGTGGGCATCGCCGATGCGAACAAGGCCATGTTCAGCCGCGAAGGCTTCGATTTGGGACGTTTCCGTGAGGAGTTGCAGGAAAAAGGGAAGGACAGTTCCTTGGAAACACTACGCAATGAGATTATCGGTATGAACATCTTTAACTCTGTCTTTGTGGACTGTACTGCAAGTGCAGGCGTGGCTTCCCTTTACAAGGACTTGCTGCTGCACAATGTTTCGGTAGTGGCTGCCAACAAGATTGCCGCTTCTTCCGAATACGAGAACTACCGTGAACTGAAACAGATAGCCCGCCAACGCGGTGTGAAGTACTTGTTTGAAACGAACGTAGGTGCCGGACTCCCCATCATCAATACCATTAACGACCTTATCCATAGCGGTGACAAGATACTGAAGATTGAAGCTGTGCTGAGCGGTACGTTGAACTATATCTTCAATAAAATCAATGCCGACATTCCTTTCAGCAAGACCATCAAGATGGCGCAGGAGGAACGTTACTCCGAACCCGATCCGCGTATCGACCTCAGCGGAAAGGATGTTATCCGCAAGTTGGTAATTCTGGCGCGCGAGGCCGGTTACCGTTTGGAGCAGAGCGATGTGGAGAAGAACCTCTTTGTGCCCGATGACTTCTTTGAAGGCTCTCTGGATGACTTCTGGAAGAAGGTGCCGAGCCTCGATGCCGATTTTGAAGCCCGCCGCAAGGTGTTGGAAGCCGAGAACAAGCATTGGCGTTTCGTAGCCAAGCTGGAAAACGGCAAGGCATCCGTAGGTTTGCAGGAAGTCGGCGCCAACCATCCGTTCTACGGTCTGGAAGGCAGCAATAACATCATCCTGCTGACCACGGCACGTTATAAGGAATATCCGATGATGATACAAGGCTACGGAGCCGGTGCAGGTGTAACGGCTGCGGGGGTATTTGCGGATATTATGAGCATTGCAAATGTTTAATCCAAATCGTAATATAGAAAGATGAAACACATCATTATATTGGGTGATGGTATGGCCGACTGGCCCGTGAAGGCTCTGGGAGGCAAAACCTTGCTGCAGGCGGCTGCAACTCCCTATATGGACAAGCTGGCACGCATGGGACGTGTGGGACGGTTGATGACGGTAGCGGACGGCTTTCATCCCGGCAGTGAGGTGGCGAATATGTCCGTTCTGGGCTATAATTTGCCGAAGGTGTATGAAGGTCGCGGTCCGTTGGAAGCGGCGAGCATCGGTGTGGACTTGCAGCCGGGTGAGATGGCGATGCGTTGCAACATTATTTGTATCGAGGGAGATAACATCAAGAATCATTCTGCCGGACACATCACTACCGAGGAAGCGGATGTGTTGGTGAAATACCTTCAAGAGCATCTGGGCGATGACCGCGTACGTTTCCATACGGGCGTGCAATACCGCCATCTGCTGGTAATAAAGGGAGGGGACAAGCGCATAGACTGTACGCCGCCCCACGATGTCCCCTTGAAGCCTTTCCGTCCGTTGATGGTGAAGCCGATGGAGGGTACGGAGAATATTTCGGTCCCCGAAGGCGGTGCAGAGCTTACTCCGAAGCAGACTGCCGACTTGATTAACGATTTGATTCTCCGTTCGCAAGTGTTGCTGGAAAACCATCCGGTCAACGTGAAGCGGAAGGCAGAGGGTAAGGACCCTGCTAATAGTATCTGGCCGTGGAGCCCCGGTTATCGCCCGCAGATGGAGCGCCTTTCAGACAAGTTTCCGCAGGTGAGGCGCGGCGCCGTGATTTCTGCCGTGGATTTGATTAACGGCATCGGCTACTATGCGGGGCTGCGGCGTATCACCGTAGAAGGTGCGACGGGGCTTTATGATACCAACTATGAGAATAAGGTGGCTGCCGCCCTCGATGCATTGCGGACGGATGATTTTGTCTACCTGCATGTCGAAGCCAGTGATGAGGCCGGTCATGAAGGAAACGTCCCCTTGAAGATTATGACGATTGAGAATCTGGACAGCCGTGCCGTTGGCCCTATATACGAGGCTGTGAAGGACTGGGAGGAACCCGTTGCCATCTCCGTATTGCCCGACCATCCTACTCCCTGCGAACTCCGTACGCATACGGCCGAACCCATTCCGTTTCTCATCTGGTATCCGGGTATAGAGCCTGACGGAGTGCAGACATTTGATGAAGTGGCAGCCTGCGACGGCAGCTACGGCTTAATGAAAGAGGACGAGTTTATCAATGAATTTATGAAGGAGTAATGTGGCGCTAATGTGCCAATATGCCAATGTGCTGATTACCATCCAGCAGCATAACGCAGCCTTTAATTTTTAATTCTTTAATTTTTAATTTAATATGAAATATTATAGTACCAACAAACAAGCCCCCGAAGCCACTCTTGAAGAAGCCGTGGTAAAGGGACTTGCTGCAGACAAGGGGCTCTTCATGCCCTTCTCCATCAAACCTTTGCCACAAGAGTTTTACGATAGCATTGATACGCTCAGTTTTCAGGAGATAGCCTATCGTGTGGCAGATGCCTTTTTTGGCGAGGATGTTCCTGCCGATACACTGAAACAGATTGTTTATGATACACTTAGTTTCGATGTCCCACTGGTCCGCGTGACGGAGAATATTTATTCGCTTGAGCTGTTCCATGGTCCGACGCTTGCCTTTAAGGATGTAGGCGGCCGCTTCATGGCGCGTTTGTTGGGATACTTTATCAAGAAAGAGGGCAAGAAGCAAGTCAATGTTCTCGTTGCTACCTCCGGTGATACGGGGAGTGCCGTTGCCAATGGCTTCCTCGGTGTGGAAGGTATACACGTCTATGTGCTCTACCCGAAGGGAAAAGTCAGTGAAATCCAGGAGAAACAGTTCACTACTTTAGGGCAGAATATCACGGCCATTGAGGTCGATGGTACGTTCGACGATTGCCAGGCTTTGGTTAAATCCGCTTTTATGGACCGGGAACTCAACGAGCACCTGCAACTGACCAGCGCCAATTCCATCAACGTGGCGCGTTTCTTGCCGCAGGCGTTCTATTACTTTTATGCCTATGCTCAACTGAAACGTGCCGGCAAGGGAGACAATGCCGTCGTGTGTGTACCCAGCGGTAACTTCGGTAACATCACTGCCGGCCTCTTCGGCAAGCGTATGGGACTGCCCGTGGAACGCTTTATCGCTTCCAACAACCGCAATGATATCTTCTTCCAATATTTGCAGACGGGTGTTTATACGCCGCGTCCCAGTATTGCTACCATTGCCAACGCGATGGATGTGGGCGACCCGAGTAACTTTGCCCGTGTACTCGACCTTTACGGAGGCAGCCATGCCGCCATCTCTGCTGAAATCAGCGGTGCCACTTATACCGACGAGCAGATTGCCGAAACTATGCGGGAAGTGTGGAAGAAAGACCATTACCTACTCGACCCGCACGGGGCCTGTGGCTTCCGGGCCCTGGCCGAAGGACTGAAACCCGGCGAAACGGGCGTATTCCTGGAGACGGCCCATCCGGCGAAGTTCAAGGATACAGTGGAGAAGATTATCGGTGAAGCGGTAGAGATACCTGCCAAGCTTCAAGCTTTTATGCGCGGTGAGAAGAAGAGCCTGCCGATGTCAAAGGATTTTGCAGACTTCAAGCAATATCTGATGCATGTATAAAGAATGGGACGTCCGTAAAGAAAAACACCGGATTGCTTGACATCGCCTTTTGGATGTTGTATCTTTGTAACTGCAATCTTAGTTCAGATTCAATTTTAAATTAGCATAAAAGGAGAGGTATCGCTTCTCCTTTTTTTGTTGTCTTCTTCCGCCACTTCATTAGCCAAACCTTAGGGTTTGCTCTCCTAAACCAGTGCTTTACAGATTTAATCCTCCACTTCAGCAAGCGGAATGGCAGGCATTTGTTTGGAAAATCCCAGTGGTTTTGACGAAAAGTCCGGATGTTTCGGATGAAAAGCTCCGAGCTTTCGGATGATATGTTCAGCTCCGACAGATGGTATGTCGAGGATAAACAGATGATATGTTCGGGACGGATACATGGTTTGTTCCGGCTATATGAACGGACGATAATGCGTCTGTTCCGTTAATCTTCCATAAATCTGCTCTTGACAAGATTGGCTGCTTTATTCTGTATCGGGTTCTTCCCGGATGAGGTCTATCATGCTGCCCAACTTATGATGGTTGTTCCATAGCACAAGCACTTCAATCTTCCGGAGACTGTGCCGGTAAAGAAGCGTATAGTCGGGATGCGGGATGATGTACCGTATGTTCTCTGCTTCGGTGGGCTGTCCGATAAACGGATTCAGCGTGACGCGGTACAATGCATTTTGGAATAAGGAGTACAGAACCCCGCCACACCGTTTGTTGCCATCTCTTTCTTGCGAGGAAATCAGCAGGCCCTTCAGCGCCTCTTTGGCGAGGGGCGACCAGATTATTTGTTTAGCCATGCCTTCACCTCCTTACTGATTGTGACGTCCTCTTGTCCTTCTCCCTCATTCAGTTGCCGGCAGGCTTTCTTAAGGTCATGGCGTAGCCGGGTGGAGAATGCGAGGACTTGCTTTGTTTGCTGAGACGATTGTTCTTCTTTAACTTTTGCCATAGTGTTATCTCCTTTTTCTCCTAAAACATTTCAAAGTAATGAATTGTTTGAGGGGAAAAATACGAAGCTGATGAAAGATAAGAAACTGGAAGCCAATCTCAGTATGGTTGCGTCGCGCGTCATGGCGGGGTTGAATATGAATGGATTGAAATTTCTGCTCCCTTTGTGGCTGGGTGCATTGACGGGTGTCACGGTGCGTTGTGTCTTTGCTGCCGTGGCATTTTGGATAACAAGCTGGTTTGTAAAGGAGGCACCGGCCACAAAGCGGCAACGGATAGGGCTGTTCTGTCTGGGAGCCTTCGGACTCTACGGATTCATGTTCTGTTATCTGCTGGGCATCAGCAAGACGACTCCGGTTTCCAGTGCCATCTTCAACTCTATGCAACCCATTTGGGTCTTTCTGATATCCGTCTTTTTCCTGCACGAAAAGGCTACGCTGATGAAGATTATCGGTATAGCGCTGGGTTTTGGCGGTGCGTTGCTGTGCATCCTTACGCAAGGCAGTGATGACCTGGCGCACGATGCGTTTACGGGCAACATGCTCTGCATGGTAAGTTCGCTGGTCTTTGCCGTTTACCTGATTGTGAGCAAGAAATTGCTGGAAGAGGTCGGGGTAGTGACGATGATGAAGTACATCTTTGGCGGTGCGGCAGTAATGGGATTGATTGTGTCGTCCATTATAGGCTGGGATGCACCCTTGCTTACGGATGCCTTGCATGGGGAGTGGCACTGGGTGCCGTGGGCGGTGTTGGCGTTTGTGCTGGTTTTCCCTACTTACCTCAGTTACTTTCTGGTTCCGGTGGGCTTGAAGTATCTCAAGACGACGGTTGTAGCCATGTACAGCTATCTGATACTGGTGGTGACTACCGTTGTTTCCCTCACCTTGGGGCAAGACCGTTTCAGTTGGACGCAAGCCGCTGCCATTGCCATGATTTGTATCAGCGTGTACTTTGTTGAAGTGGCGGAAGCGAAGAAGTAGTGACGAATACCAGGTATTCCCCTTCCGCCTCGATGGTGAATTCCGTACCGGTGCATTCGTTGAGTGTGCCTTGCCACCAGTTGGTGAAGTCGCTGAGGGGATAGACCAGTTCTTTGCCATGCAGACCGTGTGCAGTGAAGTTGATGATGGATACTTGCTGTCCGGGATGGCTTGGGAAGGTGCGGGTACCCCGGCAGGGGATGAAGATGCCGTAATCGGTATAGGTACGTACATCGGCTCCGGCGCGGAGATAGTCGATGAGCAGGCTGATATTTCCCAGGGTATGGTCTTCACGCTTGCCCGTGGCACCGATGATGGCGATGCGGCGTTTACCTTGCGCCAGCAGGAAATTGACGGCTTTGGTCTGGTCGTTGGTTTCCTGGTCGCTGATGCGGTGCAGGATATGTCCGAACTTCCGGCGGTTTTCATCACTGAGGGAGTCACCGTCGCCGATAATCACATCGGGCACGTTTCCCCGACGGATGTATTCGTCCGCTCCGCCGTCGCAACAGACTACGTAAGGCGCTTCCGCCAATATCCTTAAAGGCAGGGGACTTGCAGGATATTCCCCATTCGCCAAAACTACGGCTTCGATAGTTGATAGTTGATAGTTGATAGTTGATAGTTCGTCTTTCATATCTTTCTTAATCCTTCATCCCTAATCCTTCATCCTTAACCCTTCATCCTTGCTCATCATTTTTCTCCATTTGAAGTAGCCAAAGATAGCTATAATTGTGT
Source organism: Bacteroides sp. AM44-19 (assembly GCF_003603395.1). NCBI lineage: Bacteria > Pseudomonadati > Bacteroidota > Bacteroidia > Bacteroidales > Bacteroidaceae > Bacteroides > Bacteroides sp. AM44-19. The sequence continues at coordinate 58,667 of NZ_QTNB01000006.1, forward strand.
AAAAGGCATATAGTCCGGCTGTAAAATCAAGTCCTTTGTAGATGTACAGTCCGGCGCTGACGGCATCTACCGCAATCCATGCCCACCATTGTTCTACATATTTCCGTGCCAGCATCCACATGCCGACGATACTCAGTGCGGTGGTGAAGGAGTCCAGCCAGGGCACATTGCTGTCCGTGAAGTTCATCAGTATCCAGGCAATGCCGAGGAGGGCGGCGATGAATACGGCGGCAAGCGGCAGCAGATAGCGCGCCGGCATATGGGTGATAGGAAGTTCCAGTTTTTGTTCTTCTGTTCTTTTGTCCTCTCCTTTCTGTCCTGTACCTTTCCGCTGCAAGATAGTCCGTCGCAGAAACGCCCCGTACTTCCACATCATCCAGCCGTAGATGGCAGCACCCAGATAATAGATGTTGATGCCGAAGTCTGCATACAACCCCGCATCATAGTAGACAAAAATATAGACGGCAGGCATAATGATGCCCGCTATCCAAAGATAGATGCTTGCCCGGTACTCCAACCAGAGGTAGAGCAATCCGACAAGTGTACCGATAATTTCAAGAGCGTGTTCCATAAAAAACAGAAAGACTATCCTCCCTCCCCTTCAGGGGAACGAGGGGTTTTAAAAATTAATAGCTATATGTCCCAGTACATTCGTCCCCGCTTGGGCAGCGTAGCCGGCATAGTTGTAACGGACTTTTCCTCCGTTGTCGTCGAGATAGTATCCGCTGCCTGCGTATCCGTTGTTCTCGTATTCTTCATTGAACAGATTGTAGATGGTGCACCCTACGGTTACCGACTTTACTTTAGGCAACCTGAAGGTATAGGACAGATTCAGGTTGCTTACGAAATAAGCATCCAGCGTGCACTCCTTTTGCTTGGCGTTGCTCATGTATTGCTTGCTGATATATTGTGACTGCAGCGAGGCCTCGAATCCCTTGAACGTATAGCCCAGGCGGTTGTTCAGTATGAAGTCGGGAGAGAATGCGATGGGGGTATCCCCGTGTTTGATGCCCCATGCTTCCGACCCTACCTCTTCGTTCTCGAAAAGTGTCTCGGTAAAGTTCTGCACACGGTTCTTGCTGAGTGTGGCATTGATGTCCCATTGGAAGCCGCAGTCCAGCCGGATGCCTGCCATCAGTTCGATGCCCGTACGGTAGCTGTCGGGCACGTTGCTGGCCATGGCTTCGCCTATCTCGTTCAGCTCCCCCGTCAGTACCAGCTGGTCTTTATAGTCCATATAGTAGAAGTTGGCACCCGCATGGAGCCATGAGTTGGCGAAGGTATATCCCAGTTCGTAGTCGAACAAGCGCTCAGCCTTGGGATGTTCGGTGAAGTAGCCGTCGGTGTAGTTGTTGCGCGTAGGCTCTTTATGCGCCACGCTGAACGAACCGTATAGGCGGTGGTTGCGGTCGATTTGCCAGGACAGTCCGGCTTTCGGGTTGAAGAAGTCGAAGTCTTCGTCGATGTCCAGTTTCTGCATTCCCGGAGTGGCGGCAGTCCAGTTGTACTTGTCGTTCAGTCCGTTTATCTTGTAGTTGATGTGGCGGTATTGCAGGTCGAGGTAGGCGCTGAGGCCGCTTACCAGTTCATAATTGGCTTTCAGATAAATATTTCCGTCGTTCTTTGTGGCGTTGTTGCGGTAGTAGTCGTGGTCGGGGTTCAGTTCGCCGATATAGTTCTTTATCCAAAGCACTTTTCCGAAGTGGTCGCCGTCATAGCGATTCAGTGCACCGCCCAGCGAGGCATGCAGACGGTCGGCTTTGTAGCTTACGGAGAAGATTCCGCCGCCAAACCAGTTGTCCATTGCCTTCTTGCGGACAAGGTCGCTTACTTCTACCTTGCCGCCGTTGTATTCGAAAGGCGACATGCCGTACTCTGCCAACGGGCGTTCGCCTTTATATTCCTGGTAGTACCCGTCGCCTTTGGTGTAGTGCAGGCCGATATTCAGATTCCATTGTGAAGTGAAATTGTGGTTGAATAGCAGCTGGTAATTCTTTTGCGTATAGTTGTCGGTCTGGTCGTCATAGAAATGCAGTGCACCTCCTTCGTCCGTGAGGTAATGCTTCTCGCCGTTGTCGTCTTTATAATATTCTTTGCTGTATACATGGCCGTCCCGGTCGGTGGCGTACATGAATCCGCAGGAATTGTAACGCCGTCCGTAACGTTCCATCTCCTCTTTGCTGGCGTAGTTCCATGCGTGGTAAGTGCGCTCTTTGCCGGCAAAGGTTATCAGTTTGACGGAGGTATTGTCATTGTAGTATCCTCCTTGCAGATAATAGGAGTTCAGTCCCACAGACGCCCGGTCTATATACCCGTCCGTACTGATGTTGGAGAGCCGCGCGTCGAACGACCAATGATTGTTGATGAGTCCCGTTCCCGCTTTCACCGTCTCCTTGTGTGTATGGAAGGAACCGTAGGAACCGTTGAATTCTGCATAGGGTTTCATGGAGAAATCACCCGTCTGCATGTTGATGCTGGCACCGAAAGCTCCTGCACCGTTCGTTGAGGTACCAGCTCCGCGCTGTACCTGCATATCCTTGACGGAGGAGGCGAAGTCCGGCAGGTTGACCCAGAATACCGTGTGGCTCTCCGCGTCGTTGATGGGAATACCGTTGGCGGTGACGTTGATGCGTGTGCCGTCTGTTCCGCGGACTCTCAGCGTGGTGTAACCCACCCCGGCACCGGCATCGCTGGTAGTAATGGCGGAGGGTGTCATACTCAACAGATACGGCAGGTCTTGTCCGAAGTTCTGTTTTTTCAGTTGTTCTTTGCCTATATTGGTGAATGCCACCGGTGTGCTGCTTGTGGCACGTGTGGAGATGACTTCCACTTCCTGCAGGTTTATCACCCGCAGACTGTCTTGTTCTCGTGTCTGCGCATAGACACTCAGTGCTGCCGTCAGGAGGCAGGCTGCCATTGCATGTCTCTTCATTTGCAATTGTTTCGTTTAGATGAATACAGAAAAGGGGAACTTTTCTTCTTTTCCCTCCGCCGGCATTACCCGGATCAGGTTAATGGGTATGATCTCAGCCCGTCGTATTAGGGCACCCCTTAGTTGAAATCGGGAGCAAAGGTAGGAGTTTTCGTCGAAAGTGGCAAGTTAAGTGAACGAAAGTCAGAGTTATTTGTTAATTTTGCAGCATTAATTTTAAAAAAAGAGTATAGTTATGTTATCATCTTTATTCATGGCAGCCTTTGCTGCCCAAGTTGCTGACGACGGTTTCAGCAAACTGCAGATATTCCTTCAGCAATTGATAGATTGGGGCGTAAATGCCGGTGGACGTATTATCGGAGCCATTATCATCTTTGTGGTAGGACGGTTCCTGATTTCCCTTCTTCGGAAAATGCTGGCGAGGTTATTGGCAAAAAGACATGTGGATGCCAGTATCCAGAGCTTCGTGAAAAGTTTAGTCAATATCTTGCTGACCATTCTGCTGATTATTGCCGTTATCGGCAAATTGGGAGTGGAAACCACTTCTTTTGCAGCTTTGTTGGCATCTGCCGGTGTGGCTATCGGTATGGCACTTTCCGGAAACTTGCAGAATTTTGCGGGTGGACTGATTGTCTTGCTGTTCCGTCCTTTCAAGGTAGGTGACTGGATTGAAAGCCAGGGAGTGTCCGGCACAGTACGCGAAATCCAAATCTTCCATACGATTCTGACCACAGCCGACAATAAGGTAATCTATATCCCTAACGGTGCGTTGAGCAGTGGCACTGTGACCAATTACAGCCGCGAGGACACCCGTCGCGTGGATTGGGTGATTGGTGTGGAATATGGTGAGAATTATGACAAGGTAGAAAGCACCGTGCGTCGTATCATCTCCGAAGACAGCCGTATTCTGAATACTCCCGAACCGTTTGTAGCTCTCCATGCCTTGGATGCCAGCAGCGTGAATGTAGTTATCCGTGTTTGGGTAAAGAGTGGAGATTACTGGGGCGTTTATTTTGATATGAACAAGAAGATTTACTCCGTATTCAACGAAGAGGGCATCGGTTTCCCGTTCCCGCAGTTGACGGTGCATCAGGCGAAAGACTGAGTTATCATTTATGGGCAAAAAATAGTCACTGTTTCGACGGTGTCTTACTAATACTGATAAAGCAGATTATGTAGATTTATTCAATTTAAATCTGATTAATCTGCTTTTTGTATGTGATAGAAGTGGTTGCAGTTTGTTCTTTTCCTACTTTTGTTTACTTTTGCCGATATTCAATGTATCTAATACTAAAAAAAGAAAGCAAAATGGGCTATGCGGTTGATTTTGATGGTCAGCTATATAATGGTTTGAGCATTGGTAAAGCAGAAGCTTTTGCTTCTGTCTTTGATCGTTATCACCGTTTGTTGTATGCTTTGGCTTACCGGTATTTAAAATCCGGTCCTGAAGCAGAAGATGCAGTTCAACATACCTTTATGAGATTGTGGGAACAACGGGAAACTTTTGATTTTTCTGAAGGGTTGCGCAGTCTTTTATTTACTATTTTGAAGAATTATATCTTGAATGAGTTACGTCATCAGCGTATTGTGCTTGAGAAACACGAAGAATTGCTTCAACAGAATAGTGAAGAGGAAGATGTGATGAAAGCATTGGAGGATGCTGATTTTCGTAGACACTTGCGTTCTGTTATTGGTAAGTTACCACCTCAAAAACAGAAAATATGTTTGATGAAGATTGAACAAGGCTTGTCCAACCAAGAGATAGCAGATAAATTGCATATTACTATACCAACAGTAAAATCACATTATACACAAGCAATTAAACAACTTCGTGGTATGATCGATAAATTGATACTCATACTTTTGGTTTGCTGAAGTGTTTTATATAATATAATATCAAGGTAATGAAGATGGATAAAGAAATGATAGACCGGGTACTTGATAATTCGGCTTCTTCAGTAGAGAGTAAGGCTACTATGGATTGGTTTGCAACTGAGGAAGGACAAGAATATCTTTCACAAAGAATAACGGCAGAATCTGTGCTTATGGGGGAAAGAGAAATAGAAGAATGGACTGGTGGAAATATTCCCACAGAGCGAATGAGGAAGCGTTTCTTGGGACAAATAAAGCAGCATAGTAGATTGTGGAGGTGGTGGCAAGTCGCAGCTGTCTTTATACCTTTTCTGTTGTTTGGCAGTACCATTGTTTTTCTGGCAGATAAGGCAGGTGTCTTTTCTGATATACAATATGCAGAGATTGTAGTGCCGTGTGGTGAACGTATGCAAGTCGTTTTACAAGATGGAACGAATGTTGAGCTTAATTCAGCAACAACTTTGCGCTATCCTAAGAAGTTTGGACTATTCAGTAGGAAAGTAGAACTTTATGGTGAAGGATATTTTAAGGTGGCAAAAGAAAGGGGACGCCCGTTTACAGTACAGACAAAAGATTTGGAAGTGAGAGTGACTGGTACTCAATTTAATATGAAAGCCTATCCAGCTGATTTTCATATTTTTGTTACTTTGGATGAAGGAAGTGTGTTGCTAAAGGGAATGGGGGATAAGGTATACCCGTTAAAACCGGGGGAAAGTGCAGCCTATGATTGCCGTTCTGGCAAGTGTGACATTACTCGTCCTATAGATTTGGATGGAATGAAAGCATGGCGTACTAATAGTCTGAATTTTTATATGGCACCTTTGAAGGATATAATCAAAGTGATGGAACGGCAGTATGATACGCAGTTTATTATAAATGATTCTATTTTGTTGGATAGTAGGTATACACTGTCTACTAGTAAAGTGAATGTCATTGATGTGCTTCATGATCTGGAAAAGGTTTCTTGCATAGAATTTATTGAAAAGGATGAGAATGTCTTCGAAATAAGGAGAAAAGACTGATACCCAGTTAAGGGAATTATGATATAGGTGTATGGATTTAAACAGAATCCTGCACCTATTTTTTTGTATTGTTGAAAAAAAAATGTTTTCGACTCATACCTTCCGGAAGTTGATGTGTTAGCTTTATATGAAAGGCCTTTAAAGAGATTATTGAATTATGAATTAAAAAATTTAATGCTTTATGAAATCACGATTCAAAACAAAGAAATTACTTCTTTTGGGAATCTTGTTGTTTGGTTTGTCTGTTGCAACATGGGCACAAAAAGTTTCCTTGAACTATACCAATGTAGAGTTGCAGGATGTATTGCTATCCATTAAAAAGCAAACCGGTTATGTATTGGTGTTTAGTGATCAGATATTGGATGTACACCGAAGAGTATCGATAAAAGTAGAAGGAGAAGATTTGGTCAATGTGTTGAAGGAGTTATTAAGTGATGGTAATGTAACCTTCGAGATAAAGAATAAGAAGATATATTTTATTCTTAAAGAACTGGTTGATGTTGAATCTGCCAAATCCTGGAAGATAACAGGGGTGGTAAAGGATGTGAATGGAGAACCGATTATTGGTGCTAATATTCTTGTGAAAGGTTCTACCATTGGAGTGATATCTGATATTGACGGTAAATTTCTGCTGAATGAGGTGCCGGCCGGTTCCATTCTGGAAATTTCCTATATCGGATATGACAATCGGGAAATCAAGCTCAAAGATGAGGCCCCATTAACGGTTATACTGACGGAAAATTCAACTCTTCTGGAGGAATTGGTGGTAATTGGTTACGGGAGTGTTCGTAAACGCGATTTGACGGGAGCTGTATCGCAAATTAATGCAGATCAAATACAGAAAGGGCCGGTGACGAATATCCTGCAATCTGTGCAAGGAAGGATTTCCGGATTTCATGTTACTCCGAGTTCCGGACAACCGGGTGCAAGTACTGATGTTCTTATTCATGGTACACAATCCATTAATGGAACGAATGCTCCCATTTATGTGATTGACGGGACAATTTCTGAGAATATCAATAATCTGAATCCGCAGGATATTGAAACCTTTACTGTATTGAAAGATGCTTCTGCTGTGGCTATCTACGGTTCACGTGCCGCTAATGGAGTGGTGGTAATTAATACAAAACGTGGTAAAGTGGATGAGAAACCGACAATTTCGTTCAAGACGGAACAGAGCTTCCAACAAGAAGGCAATCTGAAAATTGATTATTTGAATGCAGCCCAATGGCTTGAAATAGCTACGGAGGCATATAAAAATGGAGGTAAGGATGTGCCTTGGGGTGACAGTGATTTGGAAAAGATAAAAGGCAATGACAATTGTTGGCCGGATTTGATGAAAAGAACGGGATATCTGACCAATAATAATCTTTCAATAACGGGGGGAAGTAAGAATTCCAATTATTTTGTGTCACTGAATTATTTGTATAATGAAGGTATCATCAAAGAACAGAGTTATAATCGTTTGAATCTTCGTTTGAACAGTGACCATAAGATTGGTGATAGGATTAAATTCGGACATTCTGTTAATCTCTATGCTTCAGAACAGACATCTCAACGTGATTTTGATTGGAGGGATACATATGCTGCCTCTTTCCGTTATTCTCCTTTGAATGCCATGTATGATAAGGATGGTGATTTTGCTACAATATCCAATACTTATCTACAAAGTAAAACTCCTAGCCCATTGTGGATGCTTAAAAATTCAGATAGAACTGTACGCAATAAAGGAATTGATGGTAATCTTTATTTAGCCGTTGATATTCTTGAAGGATTGAAGTTTACGGCCCGTGTGAGTGGGGAGTGGAAAAATGGTTATTCAAATGATTTCATTGGTGCCATGGATACAAAATACGGTATGGAGGGCAGTAATGTGAATAAGGTAACTAAAACGAATGCAGAAACATTCCATTGGATAACCGACTATACCTTGGATTACCAGAAAACCTTTAACCAAATTCACTCGGTTTCTGCATTGTTGGGTTATTCTGTAGAAAAACAGACTTTTGAGGATTTAATGGGGAGTCGTGGAAATACACCGAGCAATGATATTAAATTTCTGAATGCAGGTGATCCCAGTACTGCACTTAATAGCAATTCGTGGAGTGAATGGAGTTTCCTTTCTCAATTTGGACGTTTAGCTTATTCTTTCAAAGATAAATATTATTTCAGTGGTACGTTACGCCGTGACGGTTCGTCACGTTTGGTAAAGGATAAATATGGTATCTTTCCATCTGTATCGGCAGCATGGCGTATAGGAGAAGAGAAATTTATGGATGCTTTTAACTGGTTGGATGAACTGAAGTTCCGCTTGAGTTGGGGCAAGGTTGGTAATGTGTTGAGTATTAATCCTTATGGTACATCGGTATATCTTTCACAACAGAACGCGGTATTCAATGAAAAGGTTGTTGCCGGATATACATTTGCCAATGCTGTCAATACAGATTTGAAATGGGAAAGTACTGAAAAAAAGAATATAGGTTTGGATCTTTCCATGTTTGGAAATTCTTTTTATGTGGTTATGGACTTTTATATTGAGGATACTAAAGATTTGTTGTTCAACCAACCTATAGCTACTTCTGTTGGACTTTCAGGCAGTCCTTATATCAATGCCGGACATATACGCAATACTGGTATTGACTTTGAAATAGGATATAGACGTACGATTGGTGACTGGAAATTTGATGTTAACTTTAATGCTTCTCATGTACACAACGAAGTGATAGATTTGGAAGGACGGGATTTGACTACTTCAGGTATCAAGGAGGGCTATCCAATCGGAAGTTTTTATGGTTATGTGTCCAATGGCATTATCCGTACACAGGATGATTTGAATAATCATCCGCATTATGCCGGAAAACAGATAGGAGATATTTGGTTTAAAGATATTAATGGCTACGATGAAAACGGAAACCTTACGGGTAAGCCGGATGGAAAGGTAGACACAGCTGATAGAGCTTTGTTTGGAAAAGTATTTCCCGATTTGAACTATGGTTTGGCAGGCTCAGTCAGTTACAAAAATCTTACGCTTCAGATTCAGCTTCAAGGTGTTCAAGGTATTCAAAAGAATATGTTGAGCGGTGGCTATGCAACAGATATGTTTGGTGGAGAACCGAATATGGAGGCAAGCTATATTCTTGATAGATATGATGCTGAAAGAAATCCTAACGGGAAGTATCCTCGTGTGGCAGTGGGAGATCCGGGACAGAATCAGCAGTTCTCTGACTTTTGGTTGATTGATGCCTCTTATCTGAGTATTCGCAATCTGAATCTTAGTTATAGTTTTCCCAAAAATATATGCAATAAATTGGGTATGGAAAACTTGAATGCTTATATTGGAGTCCAGAATTTATATACGTTTGGCAATGAGTATTCTGAAATTAGCAGTACTGTGACCGTACCTATGCCACGTACTTGTACGTTCGGATTACAATTTGCATTCTAATAATATTATCATTTTAAAGTATCATTGATTATGAGAAAAAATATATTTAATAGAAGCACATTGACGGCTATTTGTCTATCATTAGTTATGTCCGCTTGTTCGGATAGCTTTTTGGATATTCAGCCTCAGGATAAACCTGGTTCAGATAATTTTCTGAATAATTTATCTTCCGCACAAGAACTTGTTGTTGCATCATTTAATCCTTGGGTGGCTCAAACACAGATGTATGGAAAGCGATTTGCCACGATATGTGACGCACTGACAGATGATGGCGGGCTTCGACTGAATGGTAATGATTTAATTCAGGTATTGGATTGGAATATTACACCAAGTCTTAATTATCCAACAGACTGGTGGAAGTATTCTTATCAAAGTGTCAACGCTGCCAATTATGCTATTCAGGAGATTCCGAAACTAAAGAATAAAGGATTTACTGATTCTGAAATAAATCCTTATATTGCAGTTGCACGTTTCATGCGTGCTTTTAATTATATGTTCTTGACGACATTTTATGGAGATGTACCATTAATCACGGCTCCGCTTTCATCTTTTGATGAATTCTCTCAACCCCGTACCCCGGTATCAGAGATTTATCAGAAAATTATAGAAGATTTTTCTTTTGCTAAAGAAAATTTGACGAGAGATGGTAATGGATATACTGGCATGCCTACCCGTGCTACTGGTGCTGCCTATCTGGCAAAAGCTTATTTATATAATAAGGACTTTGTGAATGCAGAACAAGCAGCTCGTGAGGCAATACAAATTGCTGAGTCTGACGGATACTATCTGATTGATGATTATGAATCCATTTTCAGTATTGACAACGAACAAAATCCGGAACTGTTGTTTTATTTCGCTTTTGAACGTAATAGTGGACTTTGGGAACAGGATTTTTGTGTTGAAAGGAATGTAAGGGATTTGCCGACTGAGTTGAAATATATTCAAGGGGGTGATGGTTGGGGATATTGTCTGCCTACTCGCAGCCTTTATGATGCGTATGAAACGAATGATCCTCGTCGTGAATATACTTTGTATTATCAAGGTTCTGTATTCGGCACATATACTCCATCCACTCCCTTAACTCTTGATTATCATAGTTATGACAGCGATGGGAACCAAACGGCAATCCCCATCACTTATAATACCGGTGATAAAGTGATTTATGATTATAAATGGTCTCCTACCGGATTGAATGTGAAGAAACTGACGGAGGATTTAACGGGATTGACCAATGTTCGTTATGCAGGATTGGATTGGCCTGCTATGCGTATGGCTGATTTATATCTTTTTTTAGCTGAAGCTTTGGCAGAACAAGGCAAGGATGAAGCACTTGTATGGGTTAATAAGGTACGCTCGAGACCTTCTGTCAATATGCCTCCAAAATCAACTGCCGATGGAGATTTAGTTGATATTGTACGTCATGAAAGAAGGGTGGAACTTGCAATGGAAGGTGAACGTATTTTTGATTTACTCCGTTGGGATGCTGTGAAAGATGTATTTGGTGATGGAAAACAAATTAAGCTTCATTTTTATTCAGACTATTTGCCAGAGACAAGCAGTGATAAATTTAAAACAGTACCAGGATTGACGAAATATCCAACAGACCATATTCTGTTCCCTATTCCTCAATATGAGATGGACCAGAATAAAGCCATTATTGAAAATAATCCGGGTTATTGATAAATCGAGAGAATACCGGATTGAATTTTTCTACTTTCTGGTATTCCTTCTCTTATTTTTATAAAATACTTTGTATATGAAGAAATACTTGTTTATGCTGTTGGCTTTATGTTTGATGCCGGCAAACAACACTGCACAAATTTTAAATAGTTTGAAGGATATAATCAGACCAACAGACCCTTCACTCATCAGAACATTAAATGGTCAGTGGGACTTTTATTTTATTAATGGGGCTGACTGGAAAGAGCAGGCTTGTTTTTATCAACCTGACTATGATATAAGCTCATGGGATAGAATCCTTGTGCCGGGTTGTTGGGATGCGCTTGGTTATGTAGAACCTAAATATGCTAATCCGGAAGAAATAAACGGGTTATACCGCAAGAACTTTACAGTCCCTAAGGGGTGGAAGGATAAACATGTTTTTTTAAGTTTTGATGGAGTTTTGCGGGGATATGAAATATGGGTAAATGGAAATTATGTGGGAAAGTGGGAATCTTCCTATAATACTTGCCATTTTGATGTTACGGATTTTTTAAAGAAAGGTGAAAACCTATTGGCTGTAAGGGTATATACTCATTATAAAGGGTTTGATTTTGATGGAAATGATGATTGGGGACAAGTTGGTATTAACAGAAATGTTTCTATGTTTGCCATACCCGATACGCATCTAAAAGATTTCACTTTACGCACGGATAGCGTGTCAAATGAAAGTGCACGCATAAATATGATGTTTGATATTGCTTCCTTTACAAGTTCAGTATCGGCTAATACCTATATTGAGGGTTTGATAAAGGAACCGGGTGGAAAGATTGTTGCTCGATTCAGAGAAGAGCTTCAGAAGGCAGAACAACAGATTTCCAAAGAAATAATTCTGGATAACCCTTTCTTGTGGAATGCAGAAACACCTCATCTTTATCGGTTGGAATATTCTCTTTATGCTCCGAAACGTGTGCAACATTTTACTGTCAATTTCGGTGTGCGTGAAGTATTGGTGGAGAAAAATGTGATAAAACTAAATGGTAAGAAGATAAAGTTACGTGGAGTGGATTTACATGAGACAGATCCTTTTAATGGAAAAGTGGTAAGTGAAGAATTAAATCTAAAAGATTTGAGGATGATGAAAGATGCGAATGTGAATTTTATCCGTTGTTCCCATTACCCACGTGATCCCCGGTTCTATGAACTTTGTGACTCAATCGGTATGTATGTAATGGATGAGGTTCCTTTTGGGTATGGCGATTCTCATTTATATGATAAATCCTACCAGGATATTTTGTTGACTAGAGCAGATGCCACCGTTCGTAGAGACAAGAATCATCCTTCTGTATTATTCTGGAGTATAGGGAATGAAAATCCCCTGACCACCATTGCTGAAGAAACGGGAAGGTATGTAAAACGAATGGATCCTACACGCCCCATTTGTTATCCGATGATTCACAATTATTTTCTGAGTTTGGACTTCAATATACCTGACTTTGTCGATATATTTGCTCCTCATTATCCTCCGGTTGCTACATTGAGATATTATGCGGAGGCTGCCAAACGCCCGGTTATTCTGACAGAATATTGTCATTCGCTAGGCCAGTCTTTCGAACAGCATAAAGATTTGTGGGAATTGATAGAGAAGAATGACAATTTGGCCGGTGGCTGTGTTTGGGAGTGGGTCGATCAAGGTATGGTAGATAGAAAAGCTACTTTTCCGGGTAAGTATGCTTGGACAAACAAAATGTGGTTGAAGGATTCTACTTGTATTACTTTAGAAGGCAATTCCGGGGCAGATGGTATGCTTTATGCTAATCGTATACCTTTGAGTAATTATTATGAGTTGCGTAAAAACTATGCTCAAGTTCCGGTATGTACTGAACGGTTAGTTGGCAAGAAAGGGGTGAACCATTTGAAAGTCCAAGTAGCCAATAGATTTGATTTCGTGGATTTATCAGAAAAGGTCTCTTTTGAATGGCGTTTGCTGGATGGAAAGCATGTGGTTTCTGAAGGGAAAAAGAGTATCCAATGTCTGGCTGGTTGTATGGGCTATATACCGATTGAACTGGTATTGGATGAATCTCCTGCAGATAGATTTTATGTTTTGGAAATAGCTATATATACGGTTGAAGGATATTCAGTGGGTAACTATTCTATTCCAATTGTTTCAGAAGAAGGGCTTTTCATGACTCAATTGTTCAAAATAGCGGATGGTGAATTGATAGAGATGGATACTGTAGAGATATTACAGCAATTATCAGGTTGTTTTCAAACATACCCATTAATGAGAGTGGGACGTAAGTTCAGCATGTCTGAAGAGTTACGTGCGAAAGGTAAGGCAATAGAGAAATATTTGATGGAACCTATTGAATGTAAAAAAAGTGTTGTGGATAAAAGATATATTCAGGAAGTGGATTACATGAATCCGGCAATTTCTGCTATAGGTCGGGTTAGTTGTGGCAGTTTGCCAAGTGGTGGCATTAAGTTTAATTATTCATTGGCTCCGCAAACTAAAGGAAAGTTATTGTTGGAAGGAGGGTTGGCATTTCTTTTGGATACCAAAATAAAACATCTTCAGTGGTTGGGTTTTGGCCCTTATGCATCTTATCCGGGTAAACAATCTGCCAATGATTATGGTGTCCATGATATAACAGCCGGGGACTTATACTTTGAAGGAAATAGAATGGGCATTGACGTTTTACTTTGTTCGGATAGTATTGGGAATGGTTTTGCGGTGATAGCTCCAAACTGTAACATGAACTTTGAACAAACGGATAAAGGTATAGTATTATCTATAAATTCTGTGGTATCTGGACTTTGTGGAAAGTTGCGTGAAACAGCCTATCCTATATATACAGATGATATAGGAAACTTAGAAGGAAGTTTGGTTATTTATCCTCTTTCTGCAGGAAAATGGCCTCAAAGTATATCTTATCTTTTTAAACCAAGTAAAGATATAAAAGGAACGGAAAATCCATTTCTATCGGTTTACGATACTTATTTGATGAAATATTCAGATATTGTTAATTAAATTCATACTGTGGGGCAGTAGTCTCTGTGAAGAGGCTACTGTCCAATTATTTATTCTCCGTATACTCCGAGCTCTGCCTCTACTTCTTCGCAGACATCTTGTTCCAGGTTGAGCAGCTGATTGATTTCTTTTCGTTTTTCCAAATCCGTGAAATAGCTCTCCACTACTGCATAGATGTTGAAGCCGGTTGTGGAACCCGCAGCCAAATCCAATGACTCAACCATTTTCTCTACTGCTTGATGAATGCGTTTCTTACTGATAAAATGCAGTTCATTACTATGAATTAAGCTCTTTTCCATGATATTTTCTGTTTTAGTTATTGTAGTTATAACATTCTATCAAGCAAGTTAGTTCATGTAGATTGAACAGACTTGATGGTCGGCCGAACGATATTTCTTTTTATATTTGCAAAAAATATGAACGCGGCAATGAAAGAACTGTTTATAAAAATACTCCGTTTTCTGATGTTTGTACTGGTCGTAGCTTTGGGCTGCATCGGATATAACATCTATGAAGATACGTTGGCTGCTGTGTGGATACCCGTAGGGGTAGGACTTGTGGTGGCAGTCGTTACACTTCCTCTATATAAAAAATGGATATGGCTGACAACGATGGAGCAAAAGGCAGTGAATACATTGTGCCATGTGCTGTGCGTGGGTGTCATCAGTTGTTCGCTTTTTCTTGTGGGGAATTATCAGATGGCGGCTCCTGCTTCGACAAAAGAGGTGACGGTCACCGTACTTGAGAAGCTGATAAAAGAACATGAAAAGAGACGTAAAGTGGGCAAGCACCGTTATGTGTCGGACGGAGTACGTAAGGAGTATTACTTAAAGGTGGCTTTCGAGGATGGAGCGATAGAGACCTTGCATGTTTCCACAGCCACATACAACAAAGCACGAAAAGGCAAACCGAAAGTCCTGACTTTGCAGAAAGGAGGTTTCGGATTGCCGGTGATAACGAAGGGGCTATAGTTTTCATCCCCCCCATGCAAGACATCAGATGAGGAACTGAATGCTCTTCTTAAAGATTTCTGCGTACAAAATGTCCGTCAATCCAAATGGTGGCATGGTGCCCTTTGAATTTCAGTAGTACATAATTGGGATCTGCCGGGCCTTTGCTGAAGTGTGCGATGAACCACTCTTGCCACATCTCCAGCTTGGTGGCTTCGTCTTCTATAATCTCTACCTCACCGGTGAGCACTACGCTGTTTCCTTTTTCCTGGAAGCACAAACCGGCTTTCGGATTGGCTGCAAACTCTTTTGTTTTAAGACTGTCTTTGCCGGTCGCCAACCATACGGTTGTGGCCCCTTCCGACTTGATGTTGCTCATTGGAACGGGCCGGGGATATCCCTCTTGGTTGATGGAAGTGATGACTACGGTTTCGCATCTTGCCAAGATTTCTGCTGCTTTCTCGATTAATGTTGCCATATTGGATATTTTTATTGATTTGATTGCTGCAAATATAGGTATGGTAATCGGAGGAGCTATTGTAAAAAATCGACTTTCATGTTTTCACATAACTCAAAGTCCCTTCTTCCAATGGAGCGGAAGTGAGAAACTGGCATGGCGCGTTGCCGGACATCTTTTTGATTTCTTTTGAGAGATGGGAAACATCATAATATCCTGCTTTGATGGCAACGGACAGCAGATTGTCGAAAGAGGTACTTCGCAGCAAGTCTACAGCATGTTTGAACTTCATAATCCGACTGTACTCTTTGGGCGTAAGTCCGGTGTGCTGCTTGAATTTCCGTTCGAAATGGCGTTGGCATAGGCAAGTCTCCTCCGCTAGCCGGAGGAGTGACAAGTCACCCTTGCATCGGTTGATTTGCTGTATGGCGAACAGCATGCTCCGTTCTGCTTTTGGGGTGCATCGGTATAAGGCTTGAAGCAGGAAGCCTTCAATGAAGGCCAGGTGCTCTTGAATGGTTCCCAGTTCCCCCAGCCTTTCTGCAAAAGAGTGGGTAAATAGGCTTGTAAGCTCATCGGCGTTTAACCGCAAGTTGGTGAGCTCCTGCAAAGGGAGATTCATGAAGCGGAGTATTCCGCAAGGCAGAAAACGGATTCCCAGCATATGGACTGTTACCGTACGGGTCACCAATTCGGAATATTTGGTCATGGCTCCAATGAAGTAGGCATGGTAGGGCTGCATGACGAGGTTGTCGTGTACAGCCTTAGGGGCTTCACCCAACGTGAAGATAAAGTCGGTGCATCCGTCCGGCAGGATATTGATGTGCATGCCGTATTCGGGTTGTCCTTTGAACTCCCAATATTTGTCAATATAGGGGGAGAGCAGGGGGCTGGGATGATATTCTTTGTACATAGGTTGTAAAGATAGGAATAAACTTCGAAGATAGGGAAATCCCTATGTATAAATAGAGAGAATCACGGAAAAGGAGGTTTTTATCATACTACATTTGCTGTATGGATAAATACTAAAACTTTCTATTATGAAAAAGATGTCAGTTGTTTTAGGCTTGTTACTCGCTGTCTTGGTGATGGGCTGTGGCATTTATGAAAGCTACGGGTTTGATTATAAGCAGTTGAGCAGCATTGAACGTGGTATGAGCTTTAAAGAGGTGTGTACCATTTTAGGAGAGCCTGCATTTAGAGATTTGAATAAGGAGGGAGAGGCTTGGACATTCCGCGCTTATACTCCTGCGGGGTGGTCGGCTGTCAAGGTGTGGTTCAAAGACGGAAAAGTGGACGAAATGAAGAGCTATCTGGAGGATACTTATCCGGTTACCACTTCGCGGGACAAGAGTTTCATGAATGAGAAAAAAGAATCTTCCGACAAGAGTAGCGAAACAAAGGTAATAGTTTCGCCGGAAGGGAAACATTACATCAAAATGGGCTCGGTAGTAGTCACTCCCGAAGGCAAGCATATAATAGTACCTTGATTATACCAACATAATCGTTTCCGGATATAGTATAATGTGAATATACCTTTCTATAAAGTGTTGATATTTATAAAGTTCTATATTTTTTGCAGATTTTAGGTATATGTAGTTCAAAGAATGTTATCTGAAATGAAAAGAATGGGCAATGTTTGTCATTGCTCTGTCTTTATCTTATATTTGAGTAGATAATATAGGATATCATTTTAAGAAAGGAACTAATAATAAGATAATAATATGAAGAGTATTGAGAAGGCGACCAATAATATGAAAATGGTATATTCCATTTTGTGCAATCTTAAGAAGTGTACAATCTTTGAATTGCAGAAACTGACGAAGTTCAGGGATGTGGATTTGTGTTTGGCCTTGGGGTATCTGCTGCAGAATAACCAGATTTATCAGAAGCGTATTGATAACATGGTTTACTATGGAGTCATCGCAAAATGAAAAGAGATACAATAGGTTTACCACACATTTTGCTTACATGCTTGCATGGTGCTTTCTAATTGTTTGTTATACCGCATTTTACAGTATGTAAGCAGATGCCATGCAAGTATGTAGGCAAACTTTGCTTGCATGCTGTTTTTTCTTGTGCAAATGGCTGGTCTTCTTTCCGCAAAGAACAGCTCTTTCTCCTACTAAAAGCTTATTAATGACTATTGTGCACGGTTGTGATGCAGTTTCTTCACTATTGTGGTACGGCTTCTCCATACTTGTGGAGAAGACGTACCACAATAGTGCGCATATCTAACTGTCATTTAATCAGTAGATTAAAATCCTATGTTTGAGTAATGAAAGCCTGATAAACAGTCTTTCATTGGCTGTGTATGTACCTTCAAAAGAGTGTGATATGGTAGTGGATAATGTTCATGTCTTACAGTTTTTCAGTGAAACCAATCATTTTCATTGTGATTCTGTTTACAGAGCTTTGAAGGATATGAGGTACAAGGTTGTCCGTATCAAGGATATAAAAGAGGATTTATCCGATTTTGCCGGATATAAGAAGAAATAATCCGATTTGCCCCTAAAGTAAACTTAAAGGATTTAGAAATAAAGCAGTTCAATCCGGAACATCCTTTAAATGAATTGAACAGATTGAATAAACTGAAAAAGTCCAATCCGGAGGCTTTCCATTACTGGTATCAGATTTATAAGATTATTCAAGAGAATGAAGAGAGTAAATAAATTCAAATAAGAAAAACAGCCGCTACAACTGCCAATCACAGTGTAGCGGCTTTTCTTTTAGAGTTTAAAGCATTAAGAGGGTATATGAAGGTGCAAGTTCATTGTTAATCCTATATAACTTTACTAATAATGTTTTTTTTTGTATTTTTGAAGAATTATAAACCAAGAACTTACGTAAACACACAACCGATATGAAATATAAAACCAGTCTGATAACTATTTTATGGGGAAGCCTTTTATGTTTCACTTTACCTGTTGTAGCACAAAATAGCCTGCAACATCAAAAAGACTCTTTGCGGCAAGTGATTGAACACTCCGAAGGTATTGATAAACTGAAGTCATACAATAGATTGTACTATTTATATATGTCGGAAGTTGCCGACGACCAAAAAATGGATACATTGCTGATGCTGTTCACTCAGGTTGAAGCCGAAGCCATAAAGCAGGGAAATGTAGAAATGCAGGGAATGGTGTATGGAAATACCATCATATCTCACATAAACCGGAAGGAGTATGACGAAATCATTCAAAAAGCGCCCGGCTATCTTGACTTTTATATCCGGCACGAATTGTGGAAGTTCTATTATCAGATCAATATGCAGCTAATCACTGCCTATAATCTGAAAGGGGATTATAAACAGGCAGCCGAAGCGGCGGAACTCATGTTCGACCGCGCCAGGAAGCGGGAGGATAAAGCAGGGATGGCATTGGCGCTCTATGCTACCGGAATCACTTATAATGTCCAGAATAGATGGAAAGAGGAAGAAGAATGTTTCAGAGAGTGCGCCGGCTTATTATGGGAAGTTTCGGGATACGACAATATCCTGACGCAATCCTATGCGTTCTTATGCACTGCTCTCCGGGCACAGGCACAGTATGACAAACTATTGCAACTTGTGCCTGACTATGAAAAAGCGATTGCACGATTCGAGAAATCATCCGGAAGAACACAGCCTGAAGCGCGGGGAAATCTCTATGTAGCATTGATGAATACATACATAGATACGAAAGACTACGACAAAGCCGGGGAATATCTCTCCAAATTGGAAAGTATTGTCAATAACAATATTTCCAAATATGAGTTGGCGCGCGCAAAGGCTCTGATTTTTCAGTCACAGGGAGACTACCGCAAAGCACTTGCCGTAATAGACAGTGCAACGGCCGGGATTGATGAATCGGACTTCAGCCTCAATGATACCAGAAAAATAAAGATGGAGATACTTGCTCGGATGGGACGTGTTGACGAAGCGTTAGCACTATTGGATCAGTTCATAGCTACCAATGATACTATAAAAAACGTGGAGGTCAATGCCCGGTTCGATGAATTACGTACCCAATATGAAGTGGAAAAACATATTGCCGGGAAAGAGCGTAATTTCCATTACCTCCTTTTTGCTCTTGCCATTTGTCTGGTTCTCGCTTTGCTCTTGGCAGGTGCTTTCTATTACAACCGGACTATTGCCCTCAAGAATCGTAAGTTGTATGAACGAATTAAAGAACAAGATCGGTTAGCGGATGAACTATCCCGATTGGAGAACATTCGCCAATCGGAATCCTCCCCGGAGGATTCCGGCAAAACAGCCGGAGCTACGGAACTATTTGCACCTTCCGGCGAACAGCAGAATCTGGTTATTCGATTGCAGGAGTATCTGCTCTCCGATGATAACCTGTCCAATACTGACATTAACCGCGATGATATAATCTCCGCACTTGGCACCAATAAGAACACATTGACAGATGCCGTCAAAGCCGTTACTGGAAAATCTCCCATGGAGTATATGCGTACTCTGAAAGTGGAAGAGGCACGCCGGAAGCTCGACAGCCATCCCGAACTTACGATTGAGGCGATAGCTTTCAGTTGTGGCTTTAATATACCGAGCACTTTTTATCGTCTGTTCCGCAAACAATATGGCATTAGCCCGACAGAATACCGGAAAATGGCAACGTCCCAAGAAAAATAAAAAATACTGCTCCAAAATTCAAAAGCACGGTGAATCCGTGCTTTTTTTATGTCCGAAAGCCTGAAAAACGGCAGAAAAGGACAAAACGCCACAAACTTGGGACAAAATGCAATAGTTTTCAGCCCGTATTTCACATCCTTTGTACCAAGAAAAAGAAATATCTATGGACAATTACATTTTCCTTATCGCACTGGGACTTGTTTTCTGCTCGCTTGCAATTGTGGCTTTGGTCTTTTTGCATTGCCGGAAGATAGTTGAGAAGTGCAATTATTATATGGCGAAAGGCATCCGTGAGCAGGATTGTTTAGCTAAGCAATTGGAACGAACACGCATAGAAAAAGAAATGATGGAAAAGGTGATTAAAGCAGAACTGTCGGAAGCTGTTAAATCTTCCATGACAGGAGAAAAAAACGATGGCTGCACGACTGACTGTAAGAGACAGATATCGCGGATAGAGATAACCTATTTCATTTAATATACATATAATAAATGAACTTTATGAAACAATTACAAGAAAAACTACTGGCTTTGCTTCTGATGGCTTTATTGACCGGAACAGGAGCTTACGCGCAAGAGGCATCGGATAAACAAAAGACACCGGATTATCGGTTTGCCGTCCGCACGAATGTGCTGTATGATGCCTTCCTGCTGCCCACATTGGGTGTAGAGTGGCGTATGAATGAGAATGTCGGCATCAAGCTGGACGGCAGCCTCGCATGGTGGGGTGGCAATCACGGCAAGGTGCAGAAGATGTGGCTCGTCAACCCCGAAGTGCGGTGGTATCTGCTGCGCGAGAAACGCTTCTATGTAGGAGCATCGGGAACCTACGGCGAGTACAATATATATAAGTACCCGCTTGGCAGCATCCTCTTGAAAGACACCGGCTATCAGGGCAAGCTGTGGAACGCCGGATTGACCGTGGGCTACCGGCTTTATCTGTCTCGCGGCTTCTCCATCGACTTCAACCTCGGTCTGGGCTACACCCGTTCCGAATATGACAGTTTCGGCATGACCGATGGCATACGTGTATATAAGGAACGGAACAGAGCAAAGAACCTATGGGGGCCGACACAGGCTGGCATCAGCCTCGTGTGGACGCTTGGCAGCAAATAAGTAGAACTATAAAAATACGATATATGAAAAATTCGATTACATTACTTTGTGTCTGGGCGACAGTCCTCCTCCTTGCAGGTTGCGATGTGAAAGATCCGATTTACAACACTCCGCATCCCGACAAAGGGCAAATCACCTTGACAACAGACTGGACGCGGCGCACAACGGGCGTGGATATACCGGCAAACTACACGGTGGCATCCGGTGAATACATGGCTACCGTGAGCGATGCCACCAACACGCTCGACCGCCTTTTTGAGCCGGGTGTTTGCCACTTGCGTGTTTACAACACGCCGGAGCACATCACCGTGAGCGGCAGTGTGGCAACCGTCGCCGGGGCTTCGGGTAACGTGGACGGAGCGGGGCTATTCATACAAGAAATGCCGGGCTGGTTGTTTACGGGCGTGACGGAAACTACGATAGAAGCGGACACCGACCACACCCTTACCGTTGCGATGCAGCAGCAAGTACGCCAACTGACGCTCTTCATCGAGCCGACGGGCAGTACCACGGAAAGGATAGAGCGAATCGAGGGCTACCTTTCGGGGGTTGCCTCGACGCTGGATATGGATAACGGCACGCATGGTACGCCGCTGAACGTGGCACTGGCGTTTTCGAAAGTAACGGAAGGAGCCAATGCCGGAAAATGGGCGGCCACGGTGCGCCTGCTCGGCGTGGCGGGTGTGCAGCAGAAGCTGGATGCCAAACTCTACTTTGCAGGAGACAGTCCAAAGCCGGTCACTCTCGACAGTGATCTCACCACGGAGCTTGCCACCTTCAACGCCGACAAGCATAAGCCACTCGCCTTGGGCGGGAAAATAGTGGAAACACCTACGGAAGCGGACTTCTCTGCCACCATTACCGACTGGACGCCGGGCAATGGCGAAGACGGTGAAAACGGCTCGGCCGGAATGGAAACGAACAATTGAATCAATAATACTAAGAATGTAAGATTATGAAACTTAGAAATTTATCAATCATTGCCGCAGCAGCCCTTGCGCTTGCCGCCTGCAACAACGACAACGAAGCAACCACCGACAACTGGAACGGCGAAATCCGCCTCACCAGCGGCATCACCTCCCAGACCCGTTCCTACGGCCTCGACACACAGCTTGGCGCAGGCCTGCAAGTATCTGCCTGGGTGGACGACAACAACAACCTCCCCCTCTACCAGAACAACCTGCTCACCGCCGACGGCACCGGCGGCTTCACTTACGCCAGCGACATGTACTACATCTCGCCCGACCCCGTGAACATCTATGCCATCCATGCCAACCCTGCCCCGGTGGGAAAAGCCTTCCCCGCATCGGTGTCCCACGAAGTGAAGGCCGACCAGACCACGAAAACCGCCTACGCCGCCTCCGACCTGCTCTATTCCACCAAGCGGAACGTGGCCCCCACCGCCTCTAACGTGACCCTCACTTTCTACCATTTGCTATCTAAAGTAGAAGTAGTGCTGAAGCGCGGCAACGGCGCCCCCGACCTCTCCGGTGCCATCGTGACCCTGGAGAACACCGCCCTGAAGGCCACCTTCACCCCCAAGAAAGCCGCTGACATGAGTAACAAGACCGAACGCCAGGCGATGATAGCCCTCGCTGCCAACCCCAACCCCGCCACTCCGATTACCATCCCCACGGTGGTGACGACAGACTTTAACGCCACCAATCTCCAGTACGCTGAAGCCATCGTGGTGCCCCAGGAACTAACCGCAGGCACCGTCTTTATCCGCGTGAAGCTGGCGGACAATACGAACTTCGTCTACAAAATCCCCGCCGGAGATGCCTTGGAGCTGCAAAGCGGCAAGCGGTACATCTATAAGATAACCGTGGACTATTACGGCCTGACGCTGGAAACCGACATCAAGAACTGGGAAACCATAGGCGCACCCGTAGAAGGCTCTGCATTTCAGGAGTAATCCGTAAACAATAAATATAAAGAAAAAAATGAAGAAGACGAACATACCAATATATATAATGTACCTGTGGGCAGCCTTGGTTTTGGCTGCCTGCACAGGCGATGACGATGCGGCATGGCCCGAAGGCGGCGTGCCGCTGGAACTCTACGCAGCCGTAGAGGGATATTCCTCCGCCAACGCCCAGACACGGGCTACCACTGAAAACAGGTGGGAAGGGGGAGAAAGGGTGAGGCTGTGGATTAGCTCTAGCTTCTCCGGGCCGGCTCAGGATGTATACTCCTCCGTCGATTCCGATGGAAAGCTGATTATGAATGGAGCCCTATCCAACTGGGTAAGCCCGGATGAGGAAAAGGGGATTCAAGGGTTATATCCGTTGTCGAGGAATATTGTTTCATTCTCTGTACAGGCCGACCAGAGAGATGAAGGATATCAGGATAGCGACTGCATGGCTGCTCCCTACCTCCGCATCGCCGTAACGTCCCCCGATAAGACCCTCGTTTTCCGCCACGTCATAGCCAAAGTGGTGGTACACCTCAAAGCGGGCAACGGCGTGACCGACGATGAACTGCAGCGCGCCACTGTAACCTTTGAAAACCTCACGTGCACGGGAGGGAGTATCGATTTCAGCAATGGAACCGCAGGGCAAGTGACCCCCGACATCGACCGCATCACCCCCAACGAAGTGACCCCTGCCGCCGACGGATACGTACGCACCGTGCGCGCCCTGCTTCCTCCCCAGAACAAGTCGGGACAGAAGTTCGTGAAAATAGTCATCGGAGGAAAGACCTTTTACTACACCCCCGCCGCAGGCGAAGCGGACTTCTTCAGTGGCAAGATGTACGAGTACCGCCTCACCGTGACCTCGGAAGGTATCGAAAATATCGACGTGGAAGGAGAAGGAGGAGGTACGTGGCATCCGGTCGAGTAGAACAGTAACAACTAAATTCATCAATAAAAAAAGAAACCGTATGAAACAACATCATTCCATATTTCCCCCGGCAGCATCCCTGGCCTGCGCCCTCATCCTGATGCTGGCGGCATGCACGTCCGACGCACTGGACGAACTGCCCCCTGCCGGCACCGACCCCGATGCCCGCCCCCTCACCATCACCGTGAGCGACGGCGGCATGTACGCCACCGGACAAACCCGCGCCCAGGAACGCGGTTACAGCACCGTCTTCACCGAAGGCGACCGCATCGGCCTCTACGTGGTGAAGGACAAAACCCTGGAGGTGGAGAACCTCTGCCTTACCCTACAGGGAGGCAAGTGGACGCTGCCTGCCGGCACTTCCCAGCTCTTATACTCACCCGACAGGAGTTATCATGCCTATTATCCCTACCAGGACAATAGCTATATGAGCGGCAGGGTATCGCCCGGCGATGAAGACTTCTTTAAGTCTGTAGTCTATGATTGGCCTGTTAAAATCAACCAGAGTACCTACGCCCAATACACCGCCTCCGACCTGATGACGGCCCGTGGTGTGTATAGCAACCACACGCTCAGCTTCGCGATGGAGCACCGCATGTCTCTGTTCATCCTTCAGGTGCCAGCTACGAAATATACCTATACCGAAAAGATAGACGGCCAAGAGATTTCTAAGAGCTATTACCGCTACACGGCGGTGATCAATAAAAATGTATATTGGCAGGAGAATCCCTGCACGGCCCGCCTGCTGGTGAATACTAACACCCCTACGGCCTCGGATCCGGGACCGTATGAGTATTACTACAAGGGAAATCGGAAGACTTTCTATTTTGACTATTCCCAATTAAATCTTCAGCCCGGAAAATATACCGTCCACGAGATTGACGGCGATGAGGCGATAGAAGAGCGGCCGTTAGCGGCGGGTGACTACTATATGCAGGACGGCAGCATCCTGCCCGGGAATGAAGATGGCAGTCTGTCCCGTGATGAACAGGAGAGTTGTCTCGGCGTAGTCTTCTGGGTGGGTGAGAAGCCTAATCGTCTACTCTACTCCTATCATTGGACGCATACCGCCAATAAGCGGGGCGACCACCTGCTGATGCACGACCATCCCGGCTGCGTGCACGGCATTGTGGTGGCGCTCACGAATGCTGGTAAGACAGAATGGTCTTCTACAAGTATGGGCAATACGTACACATGGCTCGTGAGTTATGCGGCTACCGGACAGGAAGCGGAAAAGAAATTGATGCTTGAGTCTACCCACACTTTTGGTTACAATACTAGCCGCTGTATCCAATGGTATCGGGATTACGGAGGACAACGCACCGAAGCCTATGATGCCATAGAAGTTTTTGCAAGAACCAATCCTACACCGGTCGGTTGCAGCGGTTGGTACTTCCCCAGTGATTATGAGATGTACATCATGACCCGCGGAACGCTCGATCTCGATGAAGACTACCACATGGACACCCTCCTCGATGCCCAATTCGAGAAAGCCGGAGGCAGTAAATTTAATACAGATGACTTCTATTGGAGCGGTACTGATTATAAACACGAGAGCCATTGTATGACATTTGGCTATCATTCTAATTCTTTGGCAGACAAACGGAATAAGTACTACGTCCGTGCCGTGCTGGCCTTTTAGCGGCCTGCGTGCGGAAGCTGCGAAATAAAACGATTTATTAACCCCCGTCCTGCTAAAGAAAGGAGGTTATTGATTGAGTGGATTTAACAAGAACAAACCCTAAACACAAGTGAATTTCTTCGCTTGCATCTAAGGCTCGTTCTATGTCTTTCCCTAAATATTCAATCAAAGGAACTTCGGAGCATTGGTGGGTAATTGGTCGGCTACGGGAATAGAGTTATGAACATATACGCTGCCAACAGAATATGTCTTTTTAATTGACGATGTGAGGTGATAGTACAATTATTAAAGCATTCTTTTTCTCAGTAGGCATAAGGGGGACTAAAAGAGGGGGGCAGTCAGACGGCACGAAGTGCCGGATGGCTGCGCCATCCGTCGCTTCGTTTACTCTTGGTCTAATAGTTCATTTTTGAACCTATCCAATTTGACTTTAGCGCCGTCCTTATTGCTACGCTTCGTATCAAAATAGTCTTTGATGATGGGTTCGGACAACTTGCACATTGTGCCTTTCTTGCCGTCTCCATATCGGGAGTAAGTTATCCCGTGGCACTCCAACAGGTAAGAAATTCTATCAAGCACATCATTTACGGGGATATATAAATCGCTACCCGTTTCAGCTTCAAATTCACTTCTCATATTCAATAAGAACTTCTGGCTTCTTTAACTGAACCATGTAAACCAGTGCGATTTAGGCATAAAAAAAGAGAGCTACTTTGATGGCAAACTTTTTTTGTTTGATAATTGATTGATAACCAGTAGTTAGTTTCGCTTAAAAAAGCTAATCTCTACTTATAAGCATACATAGAGGGTTTCAATAACCAACTGATACTGAAGACAAAAGTATATAAAAAAGTCGGATTGTAAAACACTGGAAAAGAACCTTCTTTTATCAATCAAGGAAATCAAAAAGTGTATAGAGCAAAGTGGCGCATGTATGGTATAGATAATTCCGTACATGCGCCACTTTCTTAATCATCTGATTTGCATTGATTTACATTAATTGTTATTATATACTATCATTTGGTACTGATAAGCATTGATTTTGCTTGTGGGGTGTATTATTGTCCACCTAAAAAAATCAAGAATATCTCCTTGAAACGGGTTTGACGAGCAGGTCGATGTGCTCGTGTTCAAGGATATGTTCCATAGCCTTGTATATGGGCATCTTTTCGATACCGGCAATCTTCAGGGCTTCCATCTTGATGGTATTCTCGATGAGCAGCAGGTAGTCTTCCTCCTTCAGCTCAACATATTTCTGTGACTGTGATTTTAATTTTGCCATATTGATGTTGTTATTTGTTTCCGAAGTCGGCAGGAATCTCACCCCACAGGCGGTTGTCCCAGTGCAGCACTTCGATGTCCTTGATTCTTGCCTCCATCACTTTGAGGAATATCTCCGCTTTCTGCAATGCCGGGCATCTGCGTGAAGAGGCTGTCTGTTTGTTACAATACCACGTGATGGCTGTAATGCTGTCCGAGTAGATTGTTCGCGGACTTTCCGGATGTTCCATGACATATCTGACCGCCTCGACAATGCCGAGAAACTCCCCGATATTGTTCGTCCAGTTACCGATAGCTTTGGAAAAGAGTTCTTTTCCTGAAGAGAGGTCGACAGCCCGGAAGCGTGTCAACCTCTCTTTTGCAGAATGGGCACCGTCGGTCGCAATACCCACGACCGGTTTTTCTTTCATTGAATTCCTCCCTGATGTCTGTCTCCCGTATAGATGAACCCGTCGGATTCCATACGTCGTACCAGAGCACGCGCCTGATTCAGATAGTCGGTGATGACACCTTCCTTGTACTTGATATCCTTGCGTCCCTTGAGGATTTCCAGCACACCGTCTATTGTGCGGCTCATTACGCTCTTGCCGTCTTTCGGGTCGAAGAAAATCTTTTTGTTGCCGAACGTCACAGTTACTTGATACAATGTCTTCGGGACGATCACTGTTTCCACATGCGCCTGAAATAACACGGGGGTAGCGGCAACGACTACATACCCGTTGGCTTTGTGCATGGGTTTCAACTCTACCGAGTATAGTATGTTTGGCTCGAGAGTTCCTTTCAGGTCTTCCGAAAGGACACAAATCTGCTTGCCGAATCTTGAGTCTTCACGGACTCCCATCAATTTACGTGTCTTGGAATGGCGCGAAACGAACCCTATCAGTTCGCCCGTCTCTTCCGATCTCGCAAACTTCAGTTGCGATTTTTCCGATGTCATATTACTGTTCTTTCATATTCAATCTATTGCTTTCAATTGACAATCTGTTTTCAATGGGTCACTTTTCCATACAAATATATGCCAATTTTTCACGCCAACAAAACGTTTTAGTTATTAATTTTCAGATGGTTATGTGTAATATATATAGAGAAAAGGCTGCATTCAGTACAGCCTTTCCTCCTCTGTAAAATGACTGAAACGCTCGTCAGTATCAGAAGTTTGCAGTAGATAACGGCATTTCCAATAACGGTAAATCCGCCTTCCGTTGGGTATACAGTGATTTATATCGTCAGCATTCAGATATTGGTTCCCTTGTTCCGTACCGTGGTGCATCCATGTAGCGCACCCGGGCAGGTCCGGGTTGTTCCGGACATAGAAGTCCATTTTCTCTTTACCGGCGACAAAGATATTGTGTATCCGTACGTCCTTATCGATAGGAAACCGGTAGGCGTACAACGCGAAGTCACAGATGTCGGTTTCCAGCAGGTTGCCGCCAAAGTGTTCGGGAGCTTTCCGTTTCAGGTTCTCGAACCCCTCCAGAATACCCGGCCTGTCGCATATCTCGGCAAACCTTTCATCCGTTACCGGCTCAGCCGTCGCATAAACCACCCGAAAACCATTATCCGTACTGTCCAGTACCATGACATGCGCGACTATCCCCGGTGATTTGTTGATACTTTCGTCAATGCTGTCCGAGTCCGTGGTCAGACAGCATTTCAGCGTTCCGATGATTAATACCGCTACCACCAACAGTGTCCAAGGACCTATTGCTGCCGCTATCAATACCAATTCATCGGCCCGTTTCCGTATTTGTTTCATTGATTTTGAGAATGTGGCGGCCGGATACCCCCCGGACCTCGGACACGCATACCTTGCATCCTGCATCCAGCAACCGGTTTCTACATTCTTCCAAGGCGGCGTCGGAAATCCTGATGGCAGGTATACCCGCCGCCGTCATCTTGAACCGGGGCACTTCCGTGATCCGGGTAATCGTTTCGGCATCATCAAAATACGCCTCGAATGAATCTCCGACATGGAAAAGGATGATGGTTTCCACGCCATGCCTTTCCTTCATGCCGCCGTAACAGCGGCGAATAATCTCTTCCTTTTTCATATCAAATAGATATATTAGGTTTGATGTCAGCCAAACATGAAAGTGCCTGTAATCCGTTCAACTGCCGGGCTTTCGTCCGAAATACATATACAGACTTTCTTCATCTGACAAATATACAATAAATTACGGAACGACCCATGTCTATTGCATGAAACTATCCTTTCATCTTCACCTCCCTTCTTTCAAATTGTTCGCGGATGATTTCAACGAGTTGTCCGATGCTGTCGATTTTTTGACTCTTACCGCAGGCTTTGCCATGGAACAATGGCGTGAAGTACAGGTTAAAATCCTCATCGATGGAAAAACCTCCCACGAGGACGATACCCGCCTTGATACGGTAATACTCGCCGTACATGGCGTAATCATCCGTAGTTTTGGTGAACCCGTACTCCGGCAACAAGTCCGGCAAAGTGTCCAGGATCGGCCGGATGACATCCTTGAGAAAATTCGGGGTCTCAACTTCCTTTTTCCGTTTCCGACCTTTTCTGCCGGTTCCGTTATCGTCTTGCAGGTAATGGGCATCGAAACGATCCCGATACCTTTCTGTCAGTTCCTTAATATCCATATCCTTTATACATTTAATTGTTTTCCTCAAGCCACTCTTCCAGTGTCATGGAGTCCTCGAAACCGTATTCGTCAATCTGTACATAGCCGTCCTTTTCCGTGATAAACTCTTTCCTGGTCAGGATGGTTCCGCCATGATTTACCATCACCGTCGGTTCGATGGTCGCCAGACGGTCCCCGTCATCCGACTCCCGGATATCGTATGCGTACAGTCCCTCCGGAACGGCATTCCGGTCAATCCGCATATCCGTAAACAATGCAGGCGTGTCATTGATGGTCATAGACTCAAAGGTCTCGTTGCCAATGTTTTCTTTTGTAATCATATTTATTGATTCAAATAGTTTATTATTCCTGCTTGGGAAGTTCAATGGCTCTTACCCAATTGTTCCGGTCATCAAAACATTCATCATTGATGTTGGCCGTAAATTCCAGCGGTATCATCTTCTCAACCCGCGTTGCGGGGTTATTTTCGTAATCAACGATGATTTTCCCGGCCGGAACGTCACGTTCAAATTCGTCCAGCGGGAAAGAGAATATCCATATTTCCCGGTCTTTATCTTCCCCAAGAAACGCCTTGAGGTTGTCTGTATAAGCCTGGCATTTGTCCCACGAGGTTTCCACGAATGAAATGATTTCCTCTTCCGGTTTGCCGGTACGGTCTTTCAGGAATGCAACGGCATTCCCTTTCCAGATATCCTGCTCGACACAGAGTTCCAGATAACGTTCCCAGACTGTCACCAGCCAGTCCATGTTAATCTCATGCAGGTGGCGGCAGGTGAAACGCTCCCGGCTTTCCGCGTTGTAAAGCGTGCAGCTTCCGTCCGTGCGTATCTCCTCCAACCGGTACATGGTGTATACCGGTATCCCGTGCCCATACCCGTCTTCCCCTTCCTCCTCGACATATACCGTATGGGGCAACATATTTTCCGGCATTTTCGGTATCGCACACAGGTTGGCTATAACTTCCTGTTCCAACGCTTTTTGTTTCTCCTGTATTCTCATTGTCTATCCATCTTTTAGTATGATTTTACCTTCTTGAAATAATCTCTGTTTGTAACGACGGTGGTTGCGTATATTTTCGGTATGTTTCTTCCGGTCATATTTATACAAGCCTTTTGCCTTGTTCTCTCTCAGCAGTTCCTTGTTCCGCTCTTCGCTTTCTGGGTTCACAATGAAGGTTATCAGCCTGCGGCTGACACCGTATTCCCGGGCAAGCTGGCGCTGGCTGACAGCTTCTGTCATGTAACGGTGGAAAATTTCAGCCTTCTGAAAAGGAGTGAGCTTCTGCCTGCGGTCATATTGTGTCCCGCTGATGATTATTCCCGAGCTTTTGTATGGCATAGTGAAGTCTGTTTTTCGTTTGTGGTCCATGAATGGTAGATGCGTTGTTTGCCATCTAAGGAGAGTAGAAACCAGCGGCTATAAATCCGTTCCAGCGTTTCGGTGTCGTGCCCGTATATCGGTCCCAGTTCGTTTGCAAACATCGCCGCTACCTTCAGCCTCCTGGTATCGGACAGCTTCTCCCACCAGCGGCAAATGGTCTTGTACTGCTTCACGTCCGTTACAAGGTCCGGAACCGGAGCGGAGGAGATATATTCCGCCTCTTTGCCGCACGGTGCCTGCCAGAACCCCTGTTCGCAAAGAGCGCGTTGCTCGTCACAAACCCGTTCTGCAAAGGATTTGAGTGCCATTTGGAATATCTTTCTTTCCAGTTCCTTACGTTCCATGGACAGTTCATGCACACCCACGTTCAGCCCGTGCTTATTGCGTTCATCCGGGGAAAGCTTGTTGCTCAAGGCTTTCCTGACCAGTTCCAGCCGTTCTTTCAGAGGGCCGTATTCGTTGTTATCTAAATACCGGTTAAACAGTTCCTGTTCGTTTCCGGGCAGTATGAATATATTTTCCATCATGCATCATTTAAGTTATCGGATGTGAATAGGATATATCGCAGTGGATAGCGGGTGTCGGGGTGCGGAAATAGCCACGAGATCCCGTGCCGTCAAGGGGCGCAGAAAAACGGCATCGAACTCCTGAGTATCGTCTTCACGGATATCTCGGACTTCAATGATCCATGTGCCTTCATAGCGGCACCAGGCAATCACCTCCAAAATCATTTCCTTTCTGTAGTCAGCCGGTCCGTCCCCGAAACTTTCACGTATCCGCTTAATTGCATCGTCTGTCAGCCGGACAAATTCCCCTTTGCGGAACGGAGCTTCCGGCGTAACGGCAGGAGCCAGCATCTGCCAGTCTTCATGTCCGTCCAGGTCTTCCACAGCCATTGCGTAGGCTTTGTATTCAGCTTCGGTCTCGAAATGTCTGGTTATCACATATCCCCCGGATTCGGCCGTGCTCTCCACCGACGAGATATCCCCGGTTTTCCTGTATATGCTTACAGTATCCTTACCGAGTAGAACTTTTACTGTTATCATTATTGCAGATGGTGTGGTTTTATTATAAATGGAACTCCACGTCTTCCTCCTCGAACTCCGTGTCGTGGTCCTCGTTGTACCCCTCGACGGTCGAACCAGGGACATAGGTCTCTCCGCCAATCCCATAACGTCCGGCATCGAGCAGTTTCCGAAGGGTTTCGGTGTCCCCGTTTAGAATCCTTTCGATGTCCTCCCGGCTGCCCCGGACGCTAATTCCGAGACGTAGCCAGAGATTTTCCTCTCTCGAGGTGTCCGCCTCTTCCGACCGGTGGCGTATGATATGATAATCACTCCATCCGTCGGCATCGTTTACCCCGGCGATGTAGGCATTGTACTCCGCCTCAGTCTCGAACTCTTTCTCGTCCACGACGCCCCCGTTATCCGCCAGCCATTCTTCAGAAGGCAGTTCATTGTTCTCTTCATATTCCCGTACGGCGTCCTCGCCGAAAATCGTTGTTATCTTTATCATGTGTCTTTGGGTTTTGAATATTTGTTATTTAATGGTTATCAAACTCGTTTGCCCGAACCGGTTTGATTCGGTTCGCAGACAGCCACCCGGTTTCCGGCGCGTATCAGTTTGGGGAGATACACGTCCAGGTCACGAAAAGAAAACCGCAGTTCCTTGACGCCTTTCCCTTGCCCGTCGACGCGTTCGGCGGTGGCAATGCCCAAAATGCCGGAAGCGGCGATGGCATCATCCTCATACAATTCACAAGATTCCCCGTTTCGGAAAATGTACAGGGCATCCGGGTGCGCCGCTTTCATCTCGCGGTATTTTCCCATCATGTCGGAAACTCCCGGGACATTTCCGTTCCCCGTTACATTCCGGGTCTTCAGTAGGTTCCTCGTGGCGTCGATGTCGATGAAATTCGTCCAGCCGGCTTTATGAAGTTCGACAGCAGCTTCCCGCAGGGATACCTTCCCGTTCTCGACCTCCTCTTTCAGGGATTCGAGAATGTTCTTGATTTTATAATCATTCATCATATTTTTTATTCTTTGGTTACATTGTTACTTGTTCCGACGGTATTCCGGTCAAGGGGAAAGCACCCGTGGCCTCCGGTAACCCGTCGATACACTGCCCGTCGTCAGGATTTCCCCGACAGGTAATGCCCGATGGACTTGTAACGGTTAGGAATGTTCGCGTTCTCGTTGAAACCGTTCAGGCAGTGGAGCAAGGCATCTTCGAGCGTGACATAACGACGGTCGAAAGTTTGGATATTATCCAGACAATAAGCATTTACAGCGTATTTGAAAGGCGCGTACATCCTTTCGTTCTCCCGCTTTAAAATGACAAACCAGTCGAAATGGAGTTTCAAGCGGAAACCGTCGCTCTCGCCGACTTTCATCAGCCGCTCTTTGTCGAGAAGCCGCCGCACGAGTGTGGCGTCGAGCTGACGGGTATACTCCCTGTACGCCTTGATACGGGCCGTGTAAGCCGCGGCATATTGTTCGATGTCCGTTTCTTTCAGCCGATGTTCCGCCGGGTAAAAGTCCAGCACCTCTTTCGTCGTGACGGGAATTTTCAGGTCGTCCACCCCGATCTCGTAGGTCTTGTTTTCCAACACGTCGTGGAACTCGAACCCTTGAATTCCCATGAGGGTAAATTCTCGCGTCGGGTCAGGGAGCGCAAGTGATTTGAGCTCTTCGAGGTCGCGGCACACGGCCACGACCGGATACTTCTCGACCACGTCTGACGGGCCTCCGATGCGGATATACGCCTTTTCACACCCGTCGTAATCACCATGCCGGACAATGTCGCAGCAGGTGTAGTTGGGGGCGGCACGATGCCGCGCCGTATATTCCGTCCAAAGCTTGTCCAGCCCGGCTTTTACTTCGTCAGGGTCGGTCAGGGCAACGTTGCCGCACTGGCTGCACCGGCCGTCCGACAAGGCGTTGCGGGTAAATTCGAGGAACTGTCTGGTGTTCGGGTCGATGACGGCGGTACATTTCACTCCAGTGCCGCCGC
Organism: Bacteroides sp. AM44-19; assembly: GCF_003603395.1. Classification (NCBI taxonomy): domain Bacteria; kingdom Pseudomonadati; phylum Bacteroidota; class Bacteroidia; order Bacteroidales; family Bacteroidaceae; genus Bacteroides; species Bacteroides sp. AM44-19. The sequence continues at coordinate 92,560 of NZ_QTNB01000006.1, forward strand.
AGATACTGCATACGATTGACATAAGTTTTTTGATTTGTGTATTTATTCGTACAATCTTTCTTTTTGACGCTTTTTCAAGGTCATCCGGAGATATTGCATCAGTTTCCCGCAGGGACACAGGGCATGTTCCCGTTGGCGGGCATAACTCAGGTCCCCGTTGGAGAGAACCATGCCTTCAGCATTGAGACAGAGGTCGCCGTAAACGTAGTTCTCCTCCGTAAGATAAATCCCATGAACAGGGTTCGGAAACCCCTCCGTGCTGCGGCCTTCCCGGAAAAGGAAGATACGCTCGGCCTGTCCCCGGACTCCGAAAAAGGGATACGGGGAAAGTGCCGCGAGCGTAGCGGCATGCTCTGCCGGATCATGGAAGCGGTCGTCGCTCATTTCGAGCATGTGGCCGGAGTCCTGTTCCTTTTCCTCCTGGTACTCGTACAGTGCGGCGCAGGCTTCTATGAATTCCTCCGAACGGGATGTGGAAGAGCCGTTGGTTACGATATAAAAGTCATTGACAGTAATACCGTAGGCGCGTACCCGTTCGAGGATATGGCGGATGGCCCGGACGTTAAGCGACGGCTCGCCGCCCGTGATGTTGAAATGGTGAATATGCCTGACATGCCGCAGCAGGTTGCTTATATGTTTCAAAGGGATATCCACGGATTCGGCATCTCCCCGCATGCAATGGGTACAGCGCATGTTGCAACGTCGGGTAATCTCGATGCAGAGATTCTTGATATATAGTTCTCTCATATTCGATGTAGTTCGGCTTAGGTTTCATCCGGGATTTCCTTTCCCGTGTAAGGATTATACAGCGGTGTGTTGCCAACTGCCTCGGCGTCAATAGCGAAACTGCCACGGCCTACGTCGTAGAAGAGTTCCAGCTTTAGTGGCGTTGAAGCGATGACTTTCTCAGCCTCGGCTTGTGACAGGCCTGAATACATCAGGCATTTGACACGACACCGGAACATTTCCGGATTGGTTTCCGGCGTGGTAACTACATCAACGACCTCGCACACTTCATCCGTGATGGCGAAGCGGTCGGGATTGGGTGTGCCGTTCCTTCTAGAGCCGTCCGATGCGGCATGTCCGGTGATTGAATGGTTCCGCACCTTTTCGGCGGGATAGGTCTTATCGCCTTTGGCGAAATACGACTTGCCGGAGGCGACACAGGCATGATAGATTACGTCGTGGACCTTTCGTCCGTTGTCAAGTATAATTGTATAGACCGTTCCCTCCTGCAAGACAGGAACGGCATTCGGTTTATGAGACATAAGATTTGTTTTTAGCTGTTTATGAATTTCGGTCTTGCACGCCGCATGATGTGTAGGTCATCGTAACCGATGGCTCTCAGTTCGGAAAGCGGGTTGCGGTACTCCTTTTCATGGGCTGGCCGTGTCATGGCGATCACGCCCGCATAGTCGGCTGCGCCATGCTGGCCGACATGCATGTAGGAGGTTATTTCACCCCGCCGTCCGCTCCACGGTATGTCCGGGAACAGGGCGATGACCTGTCCGTCGGGATAGCGTCTAAAGACCACCTTCGTCATTTTTCCCGCAGATTTCCGTGTCGATTTCATAGTCCCCGTAATTTTTGAATTCATAGTCCACTTCGCTGATAATTTCGTCAACCTCTTCGTCCGTTATTTCATCAGCCTTCGGGTTGTCGATATCGAGCCGTACGGTCAGGTAAATGGTTCTTGTTGCCATAATATCATACATTTTTTAGTGTAACAAAGCCGGCTTATGACGGACCGACGGTATATTTCTCTATCAGCCGCTTCCGGTACGCCTTGTCTTTTCCGGCGGCAAGGCTTGCCAGTTTGCGGATATTCCGGTTGGCTTTTTCCGCGACCTGCTCCACTGTCGGTCCGGGAGTCATGAAATCACGGCATCCGGCACCGCAATACCGCTGCTTCCCCTTGACCGTCCTGCCACAGGCCGGACACCGGCGCTTGCCGTCACGCTCCAGCACTTCCAGAATATTGGCATGAATGCCTTTCCACCATTCAATACGGTCTATGTCATAATCGTAGACGGTTATCGTGTTCCCGAAACTGCGGGCTTCGACCTCAACGGCAATGCCCTCATTTTCAAGGTAAACCTTCAATACCGGGTCTTCGTGAGGCTCACAGTGCCTGTCATACCAGATGATATAGGTGGGATCGTCCAGTTCGTCAGGCTCTCCCAGACAGAGTTCCGTAAGGCCGTTGTTCACGAGAATGTTGCGGATGGCGTCTTGTAAATCTTTGATACAGTCCATTGATATTTCGTTTTATGGTTGTTCCTCATTCGTCAGTTCATCTCCGAAGCGTGGCCGACGAACTGGAAGATATCGGCGTATTGTTCGCTGTAGATATAGAATCCGTCCCGTTTTTCCCCGGTCTCCGCATCTATTCCGTCAGCAAGGAGATATTCCCCGTCATCCGTCAGGTAGACATCGGTAAGCTTGATACGGGGCGTGTCGTGCTTCCCGTACAAGGTTGTCGTGACGGGGAAGTTGTTGTCATCGAGTTCCTCCTCTTCTGTAAGGCCGAGTGATACGCGGCCATATTGTGCCAGGAACTCCAGCATGAATTTCAGCATGGCTTGCTCGGCCTCGTGCAGCCGTCCGTCGATAAAGGCGTACTGGGTGGCGAACAGATGCAGCTTGTCGGCGCTCATTTTGTCCGGGGCTTTGCCCGGCTCCGCATTGTCTTTCTGTATTTTATCCATATCTGTCATATTGTTGGTTTCATGTTTCCAGCGGGGTGAAGGAGACGGTCAGTATCACTTTCTCGTCACCTAGGTTGAACACTTTCAGGCAGTCGTTACTGATAGTCCTTTTCAGGATGTCTCCCCGGTATCGGGAATTGCGTACCTTGAAGGTAAAATCATCAATGAACGAGCTGATGCAATGAAGCACGTGGTCGAATTCTTCCTTACCATACCGTTCCATTTCAGGGAAGATGCCTTTCAGATGCGCCCGCAGGCTCAATATGTAGTTCGGGGTCTTGCCCGTGATTTTTCCCGAGTATGTGATTTTGTATTTCCTGTCCATGATATGCCGTTCCATTTAATCGTTACTGTCATACCAGCCCTCGATCTCATCGAAATAGCCGTTCGAGTCCCATTCTTCCAGCAAGGTGGTCGGGTACGTCCATTCAAGGCTGTAAAACAGATCCTGGCACACCTCTTCATTACCCTTGCACAGGGCGAGCAGTGAGTTATGCGTGAAACAGCCGTCACTGCTCTCCGACACACGCCAGTCCTCACGGTCTTCTGCCGCGTATTCAGGTACATAGCACACTTCATCGGGGCGGTTGAGAAAGGCATCCTCGTTCTTGTAGATGTTTCCTTCCCCTCCGTATTCCAGTTCATAGAACACACCTTCCGGCGTTTCTATCCTGTTGCCAATCTCTATCATAGCGTTACCGTTTCGTGGGTATATATAATCACCATCCGGGAGGAGAGCACCTTGTCGCGTACCGTGGGGTTGGCGATTGCCCAATCGGAATGGAAATGCATGTCCGGAATGGATGCGGTGTCCACAATATCGCCCCCGTTTTCCAGATGGAGATAATCCGGCTGATACAGGTCGCAAAGGAATTTGCCGTCCGTATCGCTGATGGCGTATATCTTGCCGTCGAGTGCGGCCGTCATCTCCTCCTCGCTGCGGTAGACCAACAGGTATTTACAGCCGGTCTTCATCTCTTCCGCAATCCGCTTATGCAGTTCTTCAGGAGATAATTCACGCAGTCTTGACACGACCGCCCCGATACTTTCCACGGCATCGTAGCTGTCCAAGACATCATGGCAGGTCGTTTCAAACTCCTCTTTCGGACGACCCGCAAAATTGATGGTACGGACTTCCTGCCCGTGCCCGCCGAGCAGGTAAAAGGGCGTACCGTTCCATTGTTCCTTTCTGACAGAGAGCGGCCGGGAGCATTCCCGTGTCTGCCGGTTCACAACGGCATACAGTTCCAGACTTTCCCCGCATTCCATACGCAGGATATGCCGGGCGAACTCCGTAAATGTCATGATTTTGATTCCTTCCCCGTTCGCCGTGAAGAAATCCTGTCTTGTCTGTTTCATAAATCCGTTTTTTTAAGAGTAGGTAATCGTTTTGTATAAGGGGTGGAATACTCACCTCGTTTTGAAAAAAAAGACCGCCGCAGCCGTAGCCGCGACGGCCCGTCATCATTATGGCATGTGATGAACAGGTTCTATTTTCGTTATTCGGCCTCGTAGTACGGTACGCCGTGCCTTACCACTGCTTTTTCCATTTCTTCCCACCAGATTTCACTATGGCGGTCATTGTCAAAATCTATGGGCTTTCTTTTACCGAGCCGCAGCCGGTCCCGTGTCTCCATTTCCGTTTCGTACACAATCTGTTCCATTTCTTCGTCCGTAACATGGTAGGTATCGAACGGCTCCGGCAGAGATTCCAACTCCCTGCGTGACAGCTCGGATTGCCCGCAGGTGAAAACCTTGTCATAGAAAGCGTCATCTTTCGGCGGCAGTTCGGGTTCCTGTTCCGGCAGCACATCCAAATAATCCGACTCGTACAGGTAGTTTTCGTCGCGCCCCTTCGTCTGCCGGTTGTTCTTGAACTCTTCCAGATCACTTTCCGTCAGGCGGAATTCCTTCTTCTTACGCCGCAGGTACTCCATCATGTTTTCGAGGGAGGAGAACGGGGCTATGAGCTCCATGGAAGAACGGTTGTGCCAGGCATCGCTCCGGTACAGCAGGTAGACCTGCGGGCGGTTCCGGGCCGCCTCCTTACGGTATTCGCCGAACTCATACAGGGCGTTGTCGAAACTTCCGAATGCCAGCCGGACTTTGTCTTCGACGGATATGGACTCCCGGCATTCCTCGAAACGGCGTTGCACGTATCCGATGAAATCCACGTCTTCCAGAGTCTCCATGACCGTGCTGTCATCAGTCGAGAGCGCGATGTCAGCTCCTGCGAAATTGTCGGCTGACAGCACGTGTTTCTCTTCATTGTATTCGTCTTCCGCCCTGCAGACGGCCAGACCGGGCGTTTCTGCCTCGATCTCCACGACCTTACGGAGCGTCTCTTCGATAGCTATCCGGTATTTTTTCATTGTATGATGTTTATTTGTTTCAGTTCACGTTTGTAGTTTCTCAATGACGGCTTGTGCCCTTTCTCCCTTACGATCTGGCGCATCTGTGCAAAGGTGTATGCCTTCTCCATGTCCAGGCCGTAGTCCGTGGCGAATGCCGTCATTCCGATATAGCAGAAGCCGAACTTCCGGTGCAGCATGTCGGCCGTATAAGGAGTCATGTCTTCCGCCAAGGTTACGGGGACAGCCATTCCCCGGATCTTGAACTTCAAGCCCTCGATAAGGGTCCCGCAGTTGTCGCTGTGGTAGGTCAGGTCCCTGCGGCGGGCGCAGTAACCGATGGTCTCACCCATGAAGGTGTTGCGGAAGATTTCCGTACGGTTCAGGTCCTTCAACTTCTCGACACCGTAATAGCAGACCGCCTGTACGGCTTTCAACGCTTTGTCCACACGGGGTTTGACAAAGCGGGGGTCGTTTTCCGCCACGATCTTTTCCAGCCACGTGCGGTGGAAGGTTCCGACAGGCACGTCGAACACCTTCTCCGGCGTGCAGTATTTTGAATCCGACCGCGTCATCATCAGATGTGCCGAGGACGGCTCGTATTGTTCTTTCAGGTAAAAGGCCAGACAGGTATTGCCGACTTTGCAGTAAGTATAGTCGTCACGGCTGTTTTTCAGCGACAGCATCGTGGTTTCCCCGCCGTAGAACTTCTCGGGCAGTCCGGTCTGTCGGCAGAACTCCGTGAGGAAATGTCCGGGGATGGCATGTGCATAACTGCGCTCCTGGTAGCACTCCTTCGCCATTTGCGGAGTGATGAACCGTTTGGCAAAGTCACAGATATGGTAATGACCGTAATCATACGCCGCCTGCGTGTTCGCGGAGCTCTGGAACTTTTTGGGCATCTGGCGGAACCAGCGGAAACTCGTCCCGTGCTCCATGCAGTAGTCGACAAATTCCCGCGTCCATACATTTTCAGGAAATTCGGGACAGTTGCCGTTTCTTCGGATGAATGCCTTGCACACTTCCACCGAGAGCAGGGATTGTTCAGTTTCCTCGTCGATATAGCAGTTCGTCTCCCGTTTGCTGTTATCGATGGCAATGACCAGTCTTTCCGGTGTCTTGAACCGCTTCGGCAACTCCCCGAACATGTAAGGGTGTTTCTCCATCAGCCGGTCCGCCAGCATGTCGTCCAGATATACCGACAACGGCTTGAAAAACTGGGGGTCTGTGATGAAGTTTTTTCCTTCGGTCGAACAGACAGCCGCATGGAGAATCTCATAGGAATAGAACCGGGCGGGAACAAGCGAGAGGTCATGTTCCGCCATCTTGCGGTAGTATGCCGCAGTCTTGAAACGGGACGGCACGACGGCATCGGTAACCGTGCTCAATATTTTCATCCCGTCGAGCATCCCGTAATAGAACTCTTGAGTCTTTACCTCAACGGGGACATATCCGAGGATAAGCCCCGTTTTCATGACGGCGTCTGTCCTGCTGTCCGTGTAATACGGGTCGTAAATATAGCTGCGCAAGGCCAGGTATGCCAGTTGCGCATCCCAAAGGCGTTCAGGTATGAAGGCGAGAATGTCGAAATCCCCGCGTCCGTTTCGGATGACCGCTTCTGCCATTTCTCGGGTAACCATTGCTTCGGGAACGGCCGTGATATTCTTCGGTTTTTTGCGCATGGCGTAGTCACAGACTGCTCCCGAACGGTACGCCTCCGGAATATTGCGCAGCTCGAAGCTGTGCCAGCTCTCCGTGCTGCCCGCGATGATTCGTTCTATACGTCCGGGTGTGAGGAAACGTCCCGGAATATGGCTCAGCACCTCTATTTCCTTGCTTTCGACGGCTGCTTCCACGATCTCTTCCGTGAACAGGTGTTCCGGCAGCCATTCTATGGCCGATACGATGTTATTGTGCCGCATACAGTTTCTTTTTAAGGTTGGACGAACGGACGATTCTCACAAGGCGGCACCCCCGGTAGACATAGAGTATCCTGGATTCCCGTTCGGCGAGTTCCTCAAGTCCCTGCCAGTGCTGCGGTGTATTTATCTTTTCGAGTCGGACATGGTTGTTCACATATACCGTGATCGGTTTCATGCTGTCATGGGAGGGCGTATCTTCGACGAAGAGCGGCTGTTCACAGTATTCTCCCTTGTCCATGACATGCCATCTGCCGTTATCGAACAGGAGGCACGTGTCCTCCATGCGGCCGAAAATGTCTGCGTTGTCCGCGATGCGTGATGCGGATTGCCGCGGTGTTTCCCGTCCGTCACGGATCTTTGAAAAACAGTGGACGGTATCGCCGGTTCCTGTCCATTTTCCATAGGGTGACGGTCCCAGTTTTTGTATGTCGCCCAGCGACAGCAGGGCATCTACCCGTCTGTCATTGGGATAGAACACCCGGAGTTTCCTCACAAGGTCTTTTGAAAGCGTCTCATGGAGCGCCTTGATGTGCCGGACACTGCCGTCCGGCAACAGTTTTCCGATTTGTATGCTCATAATAGTGCTATCTCTTGTTGTTGAAGTATAGCCGGGTCGTCCTTCTTTCGATTGACAGTCCGGCTTGAAAATTATGATTTACAGAAGTCTTCGGACTGGTATCCGGCCATGTCCGGTACGGAACCGCGTGTCATTCCGTCCTGTCGTCTTCCCGTCTTTTCATTTTCAGTTCCCTGCCGGTTGCCGTGCGGCAGAGCGGCAGTTTCCCGGAAGCGGTTTGCTTGCATCCCTCGACGAGCCGTCCTTCAGACACCATTTTCCCGTACATTTCCCTGATATAACGGTATGCCGGGGAGGTGTTCGAATAAACGGACTTCCCACGGAGTGTCTTGACACGCAGCTTTTCGACGAGTATTTCCAGCACCTGCTCCCGGCTCTTGTACAGGTTCCGGCGCTTGGTGCGGAAGGCGTCGAGAAAGACACCCCCGATAGTCATGTCATGAGTCTTGTGGTAATACGCGAGTTCTTCCTCCTCCGTCAGGTCGAGAATCTCGCCGTAAGTGTCAGTACGTAGGTACCGGAAGGTCGTTCCTTGTGCCAGAATCTTCTCGATAAGCTCCATGTGCTCTTTAAGAACAGGGCCCGATAACGATTGGGGATGACAGTACAGGCATGTCTTTCCGAGATACACCTCGGGACAACCGTCTTTGTATTTGTTTTCCTTGATGCTGAACCCTGTTTCCGTGAAAAGGCGCTTTACCTCGTCGAAGAAGCGTCCGGCTTTCTCTTCCGGCATGCGACCGCCGTCATAGCCGGACTCGACGCGGAAGTATGTGTCGATATATATCGGTGTGTCCATTTACAGTTCTGATTTTGATATGTTATATAAAGCATAGCCCGGAACCTCCCGCTCGGGTTCCGGGCATCGTTGAAAATATTCTCATAGACGTATGGAATCGAACACTTTGTCGATGTCCTCCTGCGCCAGCCCGATGTAGCGCCGGGTGGTTTCCAGGTTGGAATGGCGGAATATCTGGTTGAGCAGGATCAGGCCCTCGGCCGAGCGTCCCATCAGCTCGTAGACATAGCGCCCGAAAGTCTTGCGGAAGGTATGTGTGGAGAATGCCCTGATCGGCAGCCTGTACCTTACCTTGAATACCTTGAGCAGCCTGTTGATGTATTCCAGCGAGTAAGGTTTCCCGGTACGCGGGCTGAGAAAGATGTACTGTTCGGGGGCGGGTTGTCCGAGCATCTCGTACAGGAAACGGTTCTTCTCCTGCACGTCCCTGTTGAACTTGATCAGGCGGTTTTTCTTTGTTTTCTGCTCGATGCGGGTCATGGTGCTTTTTCCTAAGATGTCTTTCCAGCGCAGGGTCCTCACGTCGGAGGCCCTGCATGCCGTGCAGAACGACAGCCAGCAGTAGGTCTCCCACAGGTACTCGCCGTCCTTCTCAAGCCCGCGGACCAGCCTGTTATATTCCGCTATGGGCAGGTAGTCGGCTGTCGTCAGTTGTCCCTTGATTCTTGTCACGTGGCAGCCTTTTAAGATTCCGGCAACCCTTCCGAGAGCATCAGCTCGGCCAGCGCCCCGTTCTGGGGAATCATGGCCGGAATGTCCGTACGTCCGGGCTTGTAGATTTCGGTTGCCACGTTATAGATATCCCACGCCGTGAGCGTCTTCTTCTCTTCGGTGAGTTTGAGCAGGTCCTCGGTGAAGATGGAAATCTGGGACTGGTTCAGGGGATAGGTCTCCACCTTGGACGAAAGACGCTTGTCGGAACTGTCATGCGATACGCGCAATGCTGTCAGCAATCCGATGTAGGCGTACATCTCCACCGGGGTAATTACTTTCGCTTTCAGGCGGCGGATGCGTTCCCTGTCCTCGTTCATCTGTACCTCGAAGTTCGAGAGCCACTCGTCTACACGACCGAAAAGCTCTTCGGTGGTGACTTTGTCTTTCCCGTAGTTCGACACACTGCGTTCGGGGGAGAGGATGCACTGGTTGTGGCACACCCTGACGCACGGGCCGATGGCCGCCTGGATGCCGTCCTGATGGAAGGCGATGACAAGCGTCGTGGTCAGCTCGTCCGTTTCCCATTCCTTAATGCGGATGGTCGTATAAACGCGGCGCAGGATATGCGCCTCGACGGCCATCGCCCCGTACTTTTGTTCCACCTGGGGCAGGACGACCACGCCGGGCTGTGCCTTGTTCTTGTTCTGGGCGGCGAAGATTTCCTCCACCTCGTAATTCAGGTTGTGTTTCTGGCAGATGTCCGCCATGCGCTCTATCACCTCGTAATGGTAGATTCCCTTGAGCGGGTTGCCATAGATGTCATTTTCCTTGTGTGTGCGCCGGAGCGTGTCGAGCGTCATCACCTCGACGTTGTTGTTCTGGAAATCGAACTGCACGGGGGCGGCCGTTGTTGCTAATGCTGTTGCCATAATGATTGATATTAAAAAAGTTATACAATAAGAAAGGCGGTGAACCGTTGTCCATCGCCTTTCCGGAATTCATTTTGCGGTTTCAGGCAGGTAACGCCTGCATATCAGGTCCGTGATACTCGGGTAATACACGTTGCCATAAGTTCCGTATGGTCCGAAACGGGCAAGGAAGCGGAAGTAAAAATCTACCGGACGCCGGTAGCTCGTCTGTATTTTGGTTTTCAGCAGGCGGTAGGCGTACTCGTCAGAATTTTCCACCTTGACCTTGCGTCCGTTGAAATAATAGTTTCCCTCCTTATCTGAAGAAAACGATACCTCTTCCTTTGCCGGACGCTCGCCGGCAACGACCCTGAAGAAGTCCTCCAGGGAGCGGCAATCCTGGTATTCTACCGGAATCGTGTCGCCCTCTCGCAGTTTCACGTCCAGTTTGTCAAGCAGTGTCTTGATGGCGGGCGTGTAGATATTTTCGGATTGGAAGCATCTTGTATCCCGCCAGTATTTCTCGAAAAGAGAGCCGGTTTCAAGGAGTAGGAACAGGGGTTCACGCGCTGTCTGCGGTTTATCGGCCAGATATGGAATATACTCGGTCACCAGTATGGAAAGTGAAAGATACTCCTCCGGTTGCAGTTCGCTCTTCTGGTGCAGGTTACAGTGCCTCTCGAGCAGGGAGTCGATATCGGCTTCCCGCAAGCTTTCGTCCGTCCATACCAGGCAACCTTCTTTCTTGCAGGCGGGACATTTATCCGCTCCATACGGCAGGAGCATCACCTTGCCGCAATCGGAACAGGTGACCAGGTCGCCTCGTTCCGTATAAACATCTACCGTTTCCATTCTCAATCCTCCGCGTAAGGCCATTCAAGGCAGCAGTCATTGCATACGGCCACGCCCTCGTCACTCAGAATGTCAATATCTGTGCCCCCACATTCGGGGCATACCGGTACCTTTTTCTTGTCCATTCGTCGCTCTGCCGCTTCTTCCGTCAGAAGCAGCGGCACCCAGTATGCCGATGTGCCGAAATCCCGTATCCCGTTTTCATCCTGTATGGGTTCACAACCTTTCGTTCCCATGTATTTCTGGGAGTCCGGCCAACACACGGCACGGTAACACTTGTCCCGTTCGGGAGATTTGCCGGTATGGCGTATATAGTCTTCCTCGGGCACGTAAAGCGCCCCGTTCTCCCCGCTTCCCCATGCCGGATAACCGGTTCCTTCTTCCTCGAAAGGAGCACTTTCCTCGGGAAATTCCACGAGTGCATATAACTTGTCATCCCATGCCAGGGAACACTCGCCGCAGTGGAACCGACTTTCGTGAATATCATAACGGATATTTTCCGAATTGCATTTCGGACAGATAATGTCTTTTGTTTTTACTTTCGGGAAACTCAGGATTTCTCCGGCAATGATTTCCATGCTGGGCCAGAACAACTGTTCGCAGTAATCGTCGGCCATCTTTTCCGCCAGATTCTGCATGTCGTCATCGCTGATCTTTTCCACATCGAAACCTTGTCCTTCCAGGTCATCGCGGTGGACGGACGTGATAGGGAAATACCCGGCGTTCAGCTCCCGGATAAATTGTCTTTCCTCTTCTGTCGGTTCGGGTAAGTTGTTGAAATATTCCCTGAGCCGTTGATAAAGTTCTCTTACCATAATTATATTCCTGTTTTTAATCTAATATCCACCAGTCGAGGACCAGTAGTTCCGGTCCATGATTTTTTCAAGTTCGAGGTCGGAACGTTCTTTCCAGAGGTCGAAGTCATCAAGCAGCTCCGTTCCGTCCTCCAGAGAAAGCACAGTATCCTCATTGTCAAACAGATAGTCTTGTATGTCATATCCGGACGGATAACGGTTTTCCCGGATGATTTCTTCTGCAATTTCCTTGTCCATTCGGTTGCCATTTTTTCAGTTCGCCGGTATTGTAACCGGATTCATTTGTTTTGTCTTTTCCTTGTAAAACCTGTCGATGGCAAGGAAGTAGTCCTCCGCATCCCAATCAGTGCCCGCATGCTCAGTCTCGAATTCTTCCGCCCACTGGACGATCTCGGCATTGACGGCACGGGAGTCCCTGTCCTCCCACAGGTTGTCCGCCCCGGCATTGTAGGCAAGGTCCACGACAGCCTCCTGCAACTTGTTGTAGCCGTTACACTCTCTACCGTTGGAACGCAGCCATAAGTCCACGTCGACGGCATCCTCTTCCGTCGTCCCATTGTGCAGGCACAGGCACTGCCCGTTGCCGTTATGGCATACGAGGACCGGCCGTTTGGTGTCGGGGCATATCCGTACCAGCAGCTCATTGGCGGCAAGTGTTTCCGTATCATGCCCATTGAGCATTGCAGGAAGCGCCTGGCTGACCAGACTCAGGATTTCCTGTTCCTCCTTTGTCCCGGACGGCTTGGAAGCCAACAGGTTCTGTATGCGTTTAAGAAGATTGTAAATCATAATCAGCAGTCATTATGTTCTTTCCAGATTTTACGTTTCTCGTCATAGCCCTTGTTTTCCCACCATTCATTGCAGGTTTCGGCAAACCCCTGATGGTTGTCTCCGGCCGGACACTTGTCCTGACGGCAACCCGTGATCTGTTCCATTTGATTTGCGTCCAACGAGTTCCACCATTCCTCCATGCGTTCTTTGAACTCTTTTAAAGTACAGAATGGCTGATGGTCCTCGCATTCGTCGCACCAGTTATCATAGCGGTCTATACCCGTGGTACCGATGAATGTACGGGCATTCGGATCCACCCATGCCTGGGTCTGTATATTGTCTGAACCGCACCCCTCGCATACGACAATCTCGTCGTCATTGACATCAGCGGAGATGAACCCGTGTTCTTCCAGCCAGTGGGCAATCTCAAGCAATCCCTCGGTCTGTACCTGTCCGATGGGCTCATCGAAATCCTCGCCGGCTTCGCCGTTGAGCGTGCAGAGCAGTTTGCCGTTCCCGTCGATGAAAAGTTCATAAACGGTCGCACTTTCATAACCGCCGTATCCGTAAAAAGCGGAATTGTGGACCACCACTATCGGGGAGGTTTCATACTCCGCTGATTCCGCCTCCCGGTAATGTACGCCGCAGTTGCGGTAGAACGTGCCGATGATGTTGTTCTCCTTCTTCACGGCGTCGCGGATTTTCTCCATAAGTGATCTTCTGATGGAGATGATACTGAGGTGCGCATAATCCTTACGGAGACGTCTGTACACTTCCTGCTCGAAGTTGCCTCGAACAGAGTCGAAAGGGGATACGCCGGCGTTCTCCCGGATATATTTGTCCTCGTTAAAGTTGTAGCGCCGGCAGACAATATTCTTGACGCGGCGGAATTCCTCTCCGGCAAATTTGAGGATACTGTTCTCGCCTAGCGAAGTCGGAAAATAGCAGCGGGGCATGTGCACTGTCATTTCACGGTAAAGTGTGTCATCGTCTTCCGGAAAGGTTCTGTCTGTTTCCGGCTTTGTAGGTTTTTCCTGTTCCATGTTGCTTGTTTTTTATCTGTAGTTGAACAATTTCCGGTTTGCCGCCCGTTGCATGGCGGTCACCATATTCTTATGTCATAATCTTTAAAATAGTATTCCAACTCTTTTAATCCTTCCAAAGAGTGCAGCTCGTTCTTTCCGGTCACTTCGATGTCGACGGATACTGCATTTTCATCTTTGATGTTTACTTTGGCATTGTCAAATACGCATCTTACATATTCTGCAATGCATGAGGCAGGCAGGTCGTTTTTTACAATATTAAGTACCATATTATTTATTGTTCATTAAATGTTTGCTACGTCCATAAACCGGGCACCGCTTGCGGTATCTGCATTCGCCCCGGGCCGCGTCGGTATGCGCCCGGTGCCATTCATCCCAGCTCTTCACTCCATTGTCTGTAAGGAATATGATCAGTTGCATGCAGCAGAAACCGCGTTCCTCACGTTTCCGGTCATGAAGGTTGGCCAGCCCGTTATCTTTAGGTTTCATACAGGTTTGATGTTACGGCAGGTTTGCTCGAAACGCCTTCATGGCATATCATTAAAACCATGAGACATGCACATAGGCATCGCTTTGGTCACTGCCGTTGATTAGACAATCGAGTACTTCGATAAACTTTTCCCGGTCCATCCCGACCTTTGCCAGGCAGGAATAAAATTCTTCGGCATTCTGCCGGAAGGTTTCATCCTGTTCTGAGATATGTTTTCTTAGCTGCTGCAGACCCGAACGGGCTATTTCGAAGTCATCGGTATAGGCGTCTTCTGCGGAGTTATCAACTTCGAACATTGTCAGGATATCATAAAAGATATCCTGACCGTCCCCGCCATACATACCCGGATATTTGTATTCGATTTGCCAAACTCTGGCTACATGTAGTTTTCTGGCCATTATCTTTTCATTTTTCGGATTTGTTGTCTTATGCAGTGCAGCATCAATTCGATACCACGGATGCTTTCCTCATTCTCTTTCAGTTTGTAATAGTAGGCGTTCGCTTCGTCGTAGTCTTCCCGTGCCTTGCGCAATCTGCATTCCTTGGCGTCACGGACCTGTTCATGGGACAGGTCGTAACCGATGAACTCGTCCATGAAACAGGAAACCGTACGCCCGTAATAGTGGTCCGTGCGGGTTTCCACCGCAGTACGGATGATGTCGTCGCACCGCCTTCCGAGTGTCCGGAGTACGTCGCTGATATGCCGGTCATGGTACTCGTAACCGAAGAAACGGGTATACCACTCGTGTTCCTGCCGGTTTGTCTTCCCCGCGTAATACTCGTACCATTGGGCGTCGCACTTGGTGTGCCTCTGGGTAACCTTGAATATGGCATACTCTTCACCGATCCATGTAAAACGTGAGAGTATCTCACTCGCTTCTTCCTCATAGTAGCTATCCCGCCAATTCAATTCTTCGGTCTGGCTGAGCGGGAGGAATGACTGTTTGGTGATCCACTGCCCGAAACCTTTGTGCGTGACATGCGGAAGCACTTTCACGACCTTGCTCCATGCCTCGTTGCAGGCTTCATCCAGTGAAGGGAAACTTTCAGGAAAGCGTTCCCTGTCCGTTCCGTCTCGCAACACCTCGTTCCAATCTTTGTCGCAGACAATGAGGGTGAGGTCCTCCCTCACATGGCAGTCGCGTTCGCAATAGCCGTAGGGAGCATCGCAGAGCGTGTACCACTCCTTCGGTCCATAACCGTCGTCACGTCCCAGATAGCGTCTGGGCTTCCCCTTCTCTGTCTGCACCTCCCATACTTCCGTGCAGTTTCCACGGTCGATATGGTGCAGGCGTACCCTGATTTCCTTGTTATCTCGTTTTTCTTCCATGTCGTTCATTTTTAGTATGGCCTGTCTTTTTCTTTTCGAGAATCCGGTAGATTTCTTCAAGGTCATGCTCATTGTCTATCGGTTGCCCGTATTCCGTATCCACGATGACCACCCTGGCATTGGCCAGGTGACATCCTGCTATCGTCTTGTCATAGTCGCTCCATTCAGGATTGATTTCTGTTACCGTGTCAAATTCAAGTCCGTATGATGTCTTCATTGTATTTCCAGTTATTATGCGTATTTTTCTATTTTATGCTGCCGCTTTGTTCTGCCCGTCGATAATATGCCTGCATTCGGCTTCCAGTTCTTTCATACATTCCGTACCATAGAATCCCCAACAACTGTCCAGTTCATTGTCATCGTCACTTTCCGGCATGATGCGATACCCGAAAACTTCCCCGGTATAGTAGTTGTCAAGGGTACTGATTTCGTCTTGCAGGTATCCCTCGATCCGCTTCCTGCGTTTCGCGGTGATGTTCTTCCACCCGTATTCCCGGCGCACCTTGTCCAACGGTACCGCGATGATTCCGAAAAATCCGGAATCCCACGGGCAGCTGAACGGCGAGGTGGATATTGTAATGCCGCCATGGTCGTAGAGGTAGACCGGCAGGGCGATATATTCCTTCAGGAACGATTCCCGGAAATTTCCGATATGCCCTTCAAAAACCTTGTCGATATCGAAGTGGTCATCAAACTCCTTCTCCGGGCGGTAGCGACGATGTGCCGTATAAAGCGTACCGAGATTGTCATACGCTTCACGCGGGCTTCGGGCGTCATCATCATAATAGATGTTGATGCGATACCCGTTATATTTGATTTGATTATATAGATTCATTTGCCTGGGTATTATGTTTTGTTACAAAGTCTTACAAATTGTTCCGTAATCTCGTCCCGCTCGAACTCGTCGCAGTTCAGGTCGAAGAATATACCCGAAGCCGCGAGCATGTCACGGGCTTCTCCGTAGGTAAGGTCGTTCCTGTGCCTGTATCTGTCCACCATATCCCGATGTTCGGCTTCCGCCCGGTCGTGCAGCCTCATTTTATACTGCCTGTACCATGCGGGGAACTGTTCCTTGGAAACCATATGTTCCAGCTGCAAGTCCCGGTATCTTCCCGGTGCCAGCAGGATGTGGCTGTCAATGTAGGACTTCGCCTCGGCTATGATTCCCTCCCTGGTGAAGGGACGGTGGGAGCGTGCCGTGAAATGCACCCATCCACCATGCAACGGGTGTTCGATTTCAATCTGCACACCCTGCCTCCTGACATGTACCACGATATAGGCGGTCTGGCCGGGGAACATATCGTCCTTGAGGCTCACTTCCCGGCAGGCCGGCGGGTCAACATGGATGTAGTGGTCCTGCCTTGCGCCCTCGAGGAACCTTTCAAGCTGCCGCATCGACTGGCAGTAGATGAATGTCCCCACGCGGCACTGGCCTCGGCGGATGTCGCCGTAATAGTACTTTCTTGCCCTTGCTCCGGTAATGCGGGACTCGTCCGATGCCTCGAAATAGCTCCGGTAGGTATCGTCCGTACGGCAGAAATCATATATTTCCTGAAAAGTCCTTGTTTTCATTTGTTACTCCTTTTTATGTATTGTCTTCTTCCGGCGGGGGAAATTCCCCCGTCCTGTAAAATATCTCTCCGAGACGGTCAGCCTGTTCCGCCAGACCTCTCTTCCGGACAGCCGACACGGCATCGCATGCGGCCTTTTCGTACATGCCCAGCAGTACCGCCTCGGGCAGGCGTTTCGTCCGCCACACCTCCTGTGCGGTGGCGAGCATCTCCACCTCGCAGCCCAGATGGGCGGCTGTGAGGATAATGACGGCATTGCCGATAAAGTTCGGTATGCGTTCTTCCTGTTGTTCTCCTTTCATTGTTCCGTGCCTTTAATCCGTTTCGAACTCGTCTTCATAGACCTCGATCTCCTTCCCGCTCTCGCAGATGCGTACCAGCCAGGTGTATTGGAGCCGTTCCAACAGCTCTATACGGCGATAGCCCTTGTAGGGCACTTTCAGCGTTGCAATGTCTCCCGGTTTCATGTCAGGCGGGTATTTCAAACTGGACATGGAAATGGAATTCGCTTATCAGGCTGCAGATCTGCGGTACTGATTTAGGATCCTCCCCGTAAGGGTAGAAGATGGTCCGGCAACGTGTCAGGCATCGGATACCCTGTTTTCGTAACCGGTACAGCAGGTAGGCCCTGCGTCGTAGTTGTTTCTTGCTCATCGTATAAAGGATTATGTCGTTTTGATTAGAATAGCGGTGTGGTCGTCAAACAGGGGCATCTCTTTACGTTTTCGATGTAATGCCTCCATTGAAAGATGCTCATCTTGTGTTAACAGGGATGAGCATCATTTCAATGGAGGGAGTACTAATTTATTCTGACCCGCCACACCGTGCCGCCTACCGGGCGGATGGAGATGACGGCCTATTTCTTACGCCATGCCGCCATCTTCTTTTTGATGTTGATATTGTTGTCCGCCAGCATTTTTTTCAGGACTGCCAGCAACCGCCAGCCTTCTCCGTTTTTATACTCTTCCGCCTTGGCTGACAGGAACGCCAGTGACTGGTACTTGTCCAGACGCCGACCCCGGTCATTGACAGCCGTGCAACCGTGGAAACGAATCAGGTTCTGCATGGTAAAGAACGCCCCGGCTCCCTTATAGGCATCCATCCATGCCTTGCTTTGAGGAGTGCCCCATGGCAGCCGGATACGACGGTCATTGAACTGTCTGACCGCGTTGTAAAGCTGTGTGGCGTCCAACGCGTGCCTGATGTGGGTTATCGCGATGGAAAGCGGGTAGTACAGTTTGGATTGCAGGTCCTCCACGAAAATATTACGGCCGTGTATACGCTTGTAGGGAACTCCCTTGCATTTTCTTGTTTCCAGGTTGCCCACGTGTTTTTTCAGCGCGTTGACATAGTCGCTCGCGATGGCCAAAACCACATCACGGTTGAACCAGCGGTTTCTCTCGGCAAAACCCGTGATGTCCTTGTGTTCCATCTTCATCTGGGCGTGCAGCTCGTTCAAGAGCATTTTCCACTGGTAATCATAGCCTTTCCGGTGAATCATCTCGGTCACCCCTGCCGGCTCTTTTTCACGGTAATGCGTGTATGACATCATATGGAACATTTGTGCCATGACCCACCGGCGGAAGAGTCGGTTGTTGGGAACGGTACCCTGTGCCATGATGCTGCCGAATATCGGGTCGTTGTCATCCAGGATGGTAAGTTTCCCGTCTTTGTTGGAGGCGATATACTCGCCGCCCTCGGCTCCCTGCATGGCGAACAGGCAGCTCACGTCCACACCGGCACCGCGGAGTGCCTCGATACGCTCCCGCGCCCCTTTGGGAAGTCCGGCGGGAGAATTATGGCCGGCCACCACCAGATAGACGGTGCCCAAATCCGAATTCTTGCCGATAACGGTGCCCGTGGCGGCAAATTCCTTGTCCGCGATGGCGAATTCCGTGCCGCATCCGGGGCACAGGACTTTTGTTTCTTGTTTCTTTCTGCTCATTGTGAATTTGTTAATAGTTGATTACTTCCGGGTTCCACCCATTTTCTGAGTATCACCAGGTCCTTGTCTTTTTCGCTTTGCCAGAACCATTTGCCCATCGTTTCGGGATTCCATGTGAACCCGCCTATAATCCGGCAGAGGATATAGAATTCCAGCTCGAATTGCGCGGTATCCCGGTGTTGCCCGTACAGCATGTCCCCGTCCTCGAGGTCACTTTCGGGCAATGCCATGAAATACCGGCGGGACTTGCTCTGGCTGCGCTCCGATGGTATCGAATGTTTATAGCGGCGGTACAGCTCCTCCACATCCGTGAAAAAATCCCCGCAGCCGTACTCCGGCAACCACGGAGCGCCATCATACCTGCCGTTCCGTATCATGTGTCTCCCGTTTACTTTTAAACTTCTGGACTGGAAATCAATCCGGAAATTTGCGCCGTTCTCTATGGCGGTGACGGTTTCTCGGTAAATATCTTCCATTTTCTCACCTGTTTACAATTAATGGCACTCAAACCCCTAGCGCGTATCTTTATAGTCCTGATAAATACAGTAGGACTTCGGTCCTGAACCAGGTAGTTGCCTGGCTCAGGACCAAGCTTGAATACTGTATCTTGAATTTGGGTCCCTCGTGCATATGCGGTCGCGCTACCTTCTGTTCAGGGGACTCATCCGGACGGCACATCCCTTTAAAAACCTGATACGGGCCGCGAGTACAGCTGGAACCTGTGTCATCTGTCGTGTTAGCAGGAGATGACACAGGCTCCAGCCGTGTGAATTGCGGCTCTGTTGAAATCCCGGCCTTGCCCCCTTTGCCCTGTGCTGTTCTTTTTGCGGTTCCCGGAATGCCGGCACGTTCCTTTACAGGTCCGATGTCTGCTGTGGCGGAAGCCGGAATGGCGCCGTCGTATAACGTTAGGGATACGACGGCGCGAGACGGGCTTATCGGGGACAGCAGGCTGAATCCATTCCCCCGAACCGCACGTTCCCGTGCTGGAAAAGACTGAAAGTTCTCATAATACCGGCACATGGCTTTATGCTTCCGATGTATCCCGCGTATGGGTCTTCTGCGGAGTCCGAAGGCGACGGTCAGCCGCCTTCAGACTCGGAAAGAAGACGTTGGTACGCGGGATGCCCAAACCTATTCCTTGAACTTTCCCGGTGTGCTCCGGTAACGGGTGCGGGACAGACGGCACATGACTTTAATTTCCCGATACATTACAGGCGCAGCCAGAATCGAGATGGGATTAACCGGGTGTTAGACCGGTTAATCTCGATATGGATTCTGGTTATAAGCCTGTAACGTTGAATAGCCTGCCCGTCCACCCGTTCTGCTGTGTGCCCGGCGTAACTTATAGCGATGCCACCAGCGTGTTGTACACCGCCCGGCTGGTCAGAAGGGCGTTACGCATGCAGCCGACAGTCAGGTAACCCGGTATGTCCCGGTCTGTTTTATCGCGGTTGGCCTTCACGTTGCGTCCCCGTCCCCGGACGATGCAGCCATCCGGTTTGGTTCGGACATATCCCAGACCGCCGATCTTGCACCTGCCCGTCTGAATGGCTCTAAAGCAGTCCATCACGAACTTGTTCAGCTCGTTGAGGTCACTCTTCACATTACAGACCGGCAATACCTGTATCGCCCAGCTGAACTCGCCCTTGTACAGGTAACGGTTCACGGCGTCCACGGCTTTTGCCAGTGTCGTGTCCCGGCAGCGGATTGTCCGCCGCTCGATCTCGTGCTGGAAGGTCTTGATGCGTGATGACGAGAGCGAGACCATGCCGCCCTTGATACTGAATCCTAAGAACTTGAACCAGACATCGGCTGCCAGGTATTCCACTTTCTTGGGATTTAGCTTCATGGATTTATCTTCCAGGCGTTTTTGGAGTGTGTCCATCGCTTTTTCATAATCCTTGCCGATAAAAAGCATATCGTCGGAATACCGGACGTAGTAGCCGTTCATTTGTGACAGTTCCCTGTCTAGGTCGTAGAGCAGTACATCCGCCAGCCAGCTAGCCACAGCACAACCCTGTTTCAAGGATTGATACTTGCTTTGCAACCGGTTATCTTCATCGAAATAGAGGTCCGAGTGGTAATATTTCCTAAGTACGTCTATCAGGGCAGACTGGCCGTGTTTGGCCTCCACCTTGTCGAACGCCTCGTCGATGAACCGTATCGGAACACTGTCGAAGTATTTGGAAAGGTCGGACTTCCAGCCCAGACAGCCGCTATTGCCGGTTTCTGTCATCCGGTGGCTGACTTCCGTAACTACCTTGCCGCACCCTATACCGGTCTGGTAGGACTTGCACGAAGAGTGCAGCATCTCCGGCATCAACTCGAAGAGCAGGTCGTTGGCGATACCCAGTACTACGCGGTCCATCGGCTCGTTTACGTACACTGTGCGGAACTCACCGTTGTCCTTGGGTATCTGCGCCGTGTGGGGAGGGGAAATCTCGTACTTTCCCCGGCGCATGGCATAGGCCATCGCCATACGGGTATGCTCGTCGGTCAGCCGAATAAGTTGGTCTTTCCTAATGTCTTTCAGCACGCCTTTCTCAATGGCCTTCGTCCACTGGCCTATGTCGAAGAACATTTGCAATATCTTGTCTTCATTCATAGCACTCAAAACTTTTTTGGGAAAGGATAAAATTCAGTATGTCCATGCCGGATTCTACGTCACATTCCTGCTCGTACTCCTCGCCCGTGTAGTAACTGTAACCCATGATGAAGATTTTCCCGTCTTTCCGGAGCGACGCGTTCGTGATGACCAGTTCCACGGGGTCACGGTCCACAACATGGAGATAGGTCGAGGATTGTTCACCGTTGTCATCAAGGCTGCCGCCACACTCGGAAAGCAGCTCCACGGACAGGGCGTAACATTTTTCATTCAGGGCTTTCTCCGCCACGTGATGGTTGTTCATCTCT
Organism: Bacteroides sp. AM44-19; assembly: GCF_003603395.1. Taxonomy (NCBI): domain Bacteria; kingdom Pseudomonadati; phylum Bacteroidota; class Bacteroidia; order Bacteroidales; family Bacteroidaceae; genus Bacteroides; species Bacteroides sp. AM44-19. The sequence goes on from NZ_QTNB01000006.1 coordinate 114,212, forward strand.
TCCGTAAGTGTTCGGATGCGGTCACCGCGTCTCTGCTCGGGAACCGGTTCGAAAGCGGTTTCGAACATCCAGACAGGCATCCATTTATGGAAGACGGCGGGTCCCAAGCGGCATATGTAAACTTCATCGTTCTCTTTCTCCGTCTCCGGGATATCCATTCCCGAGGCTCGTGCTGCCGCTACGCTCATGCGCTCGAAACCGCCGAGGCAGGAAGGTGCCGACTTCAAACGGTAGGGACGGATGTTTCCTACAGGGACACCCATTGACATAAGTAGCATCCCCTTAAAAGTGTCGGTAACGGGAGTGGTTTGCTGTTTGTTCATTCTTTTATTCATTTTCTGGTCTTTGTACATACATTATGATTTCTCACGCATCCTCCGCAAGGGCTACAAGCCGCTCTTCCGGCAGCAGGAACTCCTCGTCCGTGAAGTAATAGCAGATTTTCCGGTCCACGGCCTCCGCCTCGTCCGATATGGGTGCGCCGTCTTTGCCGACCAGCACGTCTTGCAGACCCGTTACAGAGACTAGGGTTTTGTATTCCCCGCCCGTTCCACGGAACAGCGTCAGTTCCCTGACAAAATATTCCCTGTCATTCCATGTGATAATCTCAAACATTTCCTCCACTTCCGGGAACAGCCGGCACAGGACCGGAAACAGTTTGCAGGCATCGCTCCGGAGCATCAGGAAGACACATTCCATCAGGCATAGTCCGGCATCTTTGAGCATGGGCAGCAATACGTCCGTGCCTGCTCCGTTTGCCTCTGCCACTATCAGGGCTTTCCAGTATCCTTCCTGGAATGAGTCCGTCCAAGGGATGAGTTCGGCTGCCCTGACGGAATAGGAAACCGCGATTTCTTCCGGATTGTCCTCGTCCGTGGAAATCAGTCCTATTTTCGTGTCATCTTCGACAGGCTCCTTTACCGGCAGGCAGACTTTCATTTTCCGGAACGTGTCCGTGTCCTCGTCCGCCCAGTTGACAAAGCCGCCGAATCTTATAAAATCATATCTGCTCATTTGTCATTATTGTTTATTGTTATTTACCTTACAATTCTTCCGGTTCTCCATCGTTGATACTCCGGTAGAAACGGTCTCCGTCCGCCCACTTCTTGGCGGTGATAGCCAGCTCGAAAGCTTCCTCTATGGAAAGGCCGTCGGCGGGAAGGGCATCAAGGAGTTCTCCCATGCATACGTCATTCTCGCGATACTCTTTCTGCACCTTTCCGAGTGTCATTCTGCCCTTGTCCGTCTTTTTACGCCACAAAAGCATCTGTTGTATCCAATTTTTCATGCGATTCTTTTATTAAAGGAAATCCTTGGCATAACTGCGGGCTTCATTGAAAGTGTTGAAGCCGATTCCACTCATGCAAGAGATTGCCCAGTATCTTAATTTCCTGCTTTCGGCACGGGCAAGATAGATTTGCCCGATACAAATCCCGTCTTTGAGAATGTCATGCCGCTTGTCTTTTGTAATCCGTACCATGTTCCGACATTCACTTGTCCATTTTCCAAAATCCGTAATCGGACCCGTCACCGAGATGAGCACCGAAATAGTACCCCTCCGGTGAGTAACTATCGAGCGTGTCGAACAGCGATTCCAGCAATCCCGCCGCGTCATCGCTGTTCCACCAGTCTGCTTCTTTGTCCTCCATGGCATGGGCGGGGATGGCATTCATCACCTGCACGTACTCCGGTGTGTCACGGATAACGTCCAAGAACGCCGGAATCAGGTCCTGCGTGCGCATCGTGCCGTGGGAGATACTCTCTCCCGGCACGGCATGGAAGCGGTTTTGTGTCCTCTCGTCTATGAACATGGCATTTAGATAAAGGGCAGACGGGTATCTTCCAGCATGGAGGCCAGCATTTGACACATCTCGTATGAAGCACGGTTGCGGTCGTCAATGCAGCGTGAATCACGCCCTGCCATAGCGGTAATGGAAGCCTTTACCGTTCTGAAGAATGTCTGTTCCAGTGTCTTGTGGAAATAAGGAAGAGCCTGGGCGAAACGTTCGGACTTGAATCCCAAATCGTTCATGGCGTATTCCAGCTGTTTGGCCGCCTTGTACTCGCGGCTGTTCTCCAGGCTTTCCGGAATATCACCGAACTGTGCGGTCCGGAGCTGGCGTTCCAGTTCGATGACGGCCACCGAAAGCAACAGCTTGATGGCTTCCGGGTTGCCGATACCGTGTTTCTGCCCGTCAGCGGTATGGAACTCGATCAGGTTTACACTGTTATTCTCTTGTAATTCTTTGTAGCATGCGAGGGTCTTGCTGAGCGCTTTTGCTTTCTCTTTATCCATAATTTTATCTGATTTGATTGTTATTGCACACAAGTACGTCCCCAACGATGAAGTCTTTCGACGCCGGGTGATGAGCACGGAATATCCTGCTCGCTTCAAGATTGAGGGACAGAGGGATAAGTTTGCCTTCCTCGTTGACGACCATTGTCGTGCTCCCGTCCAGTTCCACCAGTTCGATGTAGCCGCCGACAATCGCCTGCATCTCCTCCAGCGTGAAGTCTGAGCCATTGGCTGGCTGCACGGGTTGGCGTGTTCCGTCCGTTTTGATGATTTCTGTCATAGTTGCTTTGAAATTTTAAGATTCATGACTCGCCAGTATATCCAAAATCTGTTGCAAAGGGAATTTTTCAGTATAGAATCGCTCGTCGGTATGTTTGCCGTACGCCCGGTATCTGGCTTCCCCGTTTGCAAATACCGCCAAGATATGGCTGACCAGCACATTGTCCGGCGGAACCAACCTTTCCAGTTCCGTTTCGGTCAGTTCCACGAAGCACCAGTTATTGTCTTCCGGCAAGTCCTCGCTGCCCAGTATCCCGTCCTCGTCCGGCTGGTAAAAACCAACCGATATGTCATAAAAGTTCAAAGACTGGAAACTGATGTCATCCTTGAATGGCTTGACGGCTTCCAGCCTGCCGGACTGTGTCTGTCTCCACTCTTTTGACAGGTACACGATTGCAAAGTCGCAGCAATCCCATGCACTGTCAGTTCCTGCCTTGAGCAGGAGGTATGGGGTAGGTTCATTTGAGATTTTCATCGTATTTCCCTCCTTTTATGCCACGCGTGATACCGTTTCACGGTGCGTAGCTGGTTAATGATATGGCCAAAAAGCTCGCGTGAATAGATGCGGTAATGGAACACAGCCGAATACTCGCATACATTGCCGTGAAAGTCCACGTGGGAGCGGTCATCCGCAAAGTCGAACAAGTCGCCCTGGATTTCCAGCGTGTATTTGTTCTTCCGTAGCCAGTCAAAAAACTCGAAGATGTCCTTCTTTTGGGAGTAGAAAGTGCAGTATTCGTAGCGGTTTCCGCGCAGGTTCCTCAGCAATGCCGCCATCTCGTTCCGTTCCCGGCGGTCGCCAAATTCGGATCCCGTCCGAGTGGCGAGGTTCTTCAGGAAATATATTTTACCTCCATACTCGAAATAGTACGGTATGTAGGTGACCGTCTTTTTGTACCAATTGACATATTTGACAAAGGAAGCCTTCTTGACGATGGCGGGATGCAGGTTTACTTTCTCCATGTGTTCCCGAATCTGGCGGTAGATTTCCGCATTGGAAAGACGTATGGGACGTTCCGCCCGGAAATACCTGCCGTCCGACTCGAAACAGAGCGCGTACAGGTTTCGGTAATACGGTTCCCCGACAAAGAACCAGTCGCTCTGCATGCGGGCCGGAGGCAGGCATTCCAGCAGTTCGTAATAACGTTCCTCCGTAATTTCATGGAAGGGCTTGCAAAGTGCCCGGGTATAACGCTTCACAAGCAGTGTCATGCGTACCGGTGATACAGCGACCAGGTACGGGTTCTTCTCCCTTTCGCGCAGTGCTTCCAGCGTCTCGCCGCCGTAGTCGCTGTGCATGTCATCCGACATCGACGTGAGGCATGTCCCGTCGAAATAACGTGAATCGATGATGTATCTCATGGGCACTGGATTAAATGGTTATTTTCAACACCTGACCGGCGGCATATTCGGCATTGCGGGTGAGCTGGCGCTGCCATGCCTGGTTGCGTGGCGCCCACTTGAAAGCGTTACGCTTCAAGGTTGTACGCATATCGGTATCGGGTATTTTGTCGAAGAGGATTTGCAGGCGGTCTTCTTCGAAGTTGTAGACCACCTTGCCGCCATCGAACGGAATCTCACGATTTTCACGGCTTGCCCGTTCCTGCTGCTTTTCCCGCACCTTGCGGACGAGTTCGGGATACTTGAAGATTGAATGGCGTGCCGTGACGACAGGTTTCTTGACTTTGTCGTTCCACTCTCGCAGACGAGCGACGGCACGGTCGATGATTTCCACGTTGCCATGGTTGACATAGGTGGAGAGTCGCCCGGCGAGGTTGCTGACGAAGAGAGCCCGGCTATAGCCTCGTGCCGTACCCGTATCGATACCGTGAATGGTCGAGGCGGCATCGTCGATAAAGGCTTTGACCTTCTGCCACTCCTCCTCGAGACGCTGTTCTTCGGGCTTGGCCGCTTCGGTAGCCTTGCGAATCGCTTCGAGTGCACGTTCTCGCCATTCCCGGAACGCCGTGACGCTCTTGGCGTGGCTGTTGCAGGCCTTTTCGTTGCGGCCCGTGTTGAAGCGTGCAGGTCCCGTAATCATCGCGCTGGCACAACGGCTGTTGGCGGCGATCATGGCAGAGAAATAGCGTTTGTAGTTTTCCATGTAACGTTCCCGCTGCTGCTCGGGCATCGACTGCAAATCCTCGTGCAGTTCCTTTTCGTGCGAGGCGATGTCTGACTCACCCCGCTCGTCGGGTGAGAAGGAGGTGAGGTTGTAGGAGCTGCACGCCTGCTTGAAATATTCTTCCAGATAGCCCGGGTGCGCCACTTCCACAACTTCCCAGTCCTTGAAGTCCGCCGGGGCGAGGATTTCTTCCTTGCCCGGATTCCCTACAAGATGGGAATAGCTGCAATACCCGTGTCTCTTTCCCCTGAAAAGAAACGCTACCGGTTCGCTTTCCGGGGCATCCACACGCCGCACCATGGTCACACGATGGGCATTTTCCTTTGTCAATAATGTTGTTTCCATACCTTTCTTCTTGATTTCGTTATTTGATTGTTTCCGATTTTTATTGTTGCTTCATCCGGGCGGCATGGTCCATTACAGAGGCGAACCCCACCTCGATACCTATCTGGTATCCGCCCTTGATAGTCGATTCCAGCTCCGCCTCGCTTTCGATCAGGGATTCCGAATCATCGGCATAAAGCCTGTACAGGGAGAATACGTCTGCCTCCCATAGCTTCCGGGCATTTTCCGCCGATACAAGCAGCCACACGAAACCGTCCTCACGGGTTACCTTGACGGCGGCTTCGCTATGGCTCAGAGTCCGCCACTCCTTGATGTCCAGTGCCACCCTCCACACGATATACATCAGCGCATCGTGGCGGCTTTTAATATCAGGGGAATCGCACAGGCGGCTGGCCACATCTTTGAGTGTCCGGAAAGAGTCCGCCATGAACTGCTCCACGACATACGGCTTTTCGGCAATGGCGGAACAGGCATCGTCCGCCCTGCCTGATTCCGGAACGGTCTGAATATCCTCCTCTTCAAGGAAGATTTCACGGTGCAGGTAGTCCAAGTAGTAATATGATTTCATTCCGCTTATTCTTTGGGGGTGAAAGTGATTCTCGTGTGCCCGTCATAACCGAAGGACGGTTTCAGGCCGAAGGCTTCGGCATCACTGCTGATGCAGCAGATGTCCCAAATCTCCAACCCTCCGGCGCAGGTTATGACGGTATTGTTTTCAGATATTTGCGGCGACTTGTCTTTCAATGCAGCCCCGCCGCAGATGCCGCGTAGAATAACACCACGCTGGTGGGTAGTAAGTTCTTTCGTTTCCATAGACCTAATCTTTTGCTTTTACACCGAACATGTTCTCCATTGTACTGGCGAGGGCTTCCTTGAAACCGTCGCTTACGCCCCAGTATTCAAGTAACCCGTTGCCGATGACCTGCATCTGTTTGTCGGTGGGCATATCGCCATCATACCCGTATTCCTTGAGCAGGGCACGGCTGATGATGACACCTTTTATCTCGTTGATTCTATGTTCCTCTCCCATAGCCGTTAATACATCTTTACCCGCAGACCAGATATCTGCTTTCTCGTTATTTCTGTCATTTTCTTTATCCGTTTATAAAAGCATAGGGGCATTCCGCCCCCATAGTTGTTATTAATTCATATTATTTTGCATGATTTTTTCCGGAACACCTATCCGGCATAGATGTACTTGAGCTTGGGCACTCCGTTCTGGAGCACGGTGAAGGCGTTTTCTTCCACCTGCACGTCCTTTGCCTTTGGCCACCATAGCCACGAGAGTTTCCCGTCGGGTTTGAGGAATGCCACGGCATTACCCTGCACTTTCCCGACCTCACGCACGCCGAGGTCTTTTCCGCCCTCGAACAGCCGGACACACCGCCACTTCGAGCCAAGCGTCATTTTCCGTTTCACGTCTGCTAATGTTTTCATACTCATTGCGTTTTTATTATTGCATATAAATTCTGCATTTCCGGTTGCACCGTCTCAGGCTGTCCGCCGAGAGCGGATAACTGCGGTTCAAATGGTCGGGAAACCCTTCTCGGAACATCAGCTCCGCCGTAGCGTACTCCTTGCACCATTTCCGCCGACGTCTCCCACGGGCAGGTCTCGTTTCCGGCATCCGCCTTTTCGGAGATTTCGGCACACGCCATTTCCCACCGACAAACACCGCTTCATATTCCCGTTGTAACACGCCGCTGCAATACGCCGCCACGCTGACAGCGGGCACACTTCCGAGCTGTCCCGTCGCGGCAAGGCTGTCAAGCGTATCGGTGGCAGCCTTGAAACTGGCAAAGCACCCGTAACTGCGGGTGCGCTTTGCGTCAAACACTTCTATCATATTTATTCGTTTTATTATTGGCACATCCGTTCTCCGCTTCCCCGCACAGGATAACAGCGGAAGCACGGCAGGCGGTTCCGCAGAACGCCAGACCGTGCTTAACCGTGTTATATACAAGGTAGGCACAACGCCTCACGGCGCAAGGAAGTCATATCGGAGGGAATTTTAGAAAAGTGCGGGCATTTCAGGGTGCAATCCTGACACAGTGTATATCAATGCCCGAAAAAGCGCGCACGCCCCGCAGTTTCCGCAGCACGTGTGCGCGTCATGTCACTCGCCATCGTCCCCGCTGTCAATTCCTGCGGTGATGTTGCATATCTCCTGCAATGCCGATTCTATCTGCACAAGGTCGTCGATGTCGAACTTCACGGCATCGCAGTCCTTCTCCCACACTTGGCGGGCTATGAAGACGGCATCATGCAGCGACCGCTCGGACTCTTCCAGAGCGGTCTTCAGGTCGTCCACGGTGTACTCCCCGTCCTGCGGCGGAGGTACAGTCCCGGCACCGTTTTTTGCCGGGAAATTCTTTTCGCCTATCACGTTACAGTTGCTTTCGCCCGAAATGAAAAGCGCGTATCCGTGGCATACGTCACAAGAACACGCGCTTACGACGGCAGATACGAAAAGGGCAGGCAGTCCCACACGTTCAGCGGGCTGCCTGCCGTCCTTTTGCCTTTTTCGGGCAGGTTTCAGTTACTCCGTTGCCCTTATGCCGCCTTTTTGCTTTCGTCGGCAACCGTTCCGGCAGGCTGTTCCGCCACCTTTTCAGCCTTGCCGGTCTTGGTCGTTTTCTCGGTTGGCTTTTCGAGGCTGGCGAGGTTCGGGGCGAAATCCATGGCGTTGCGGATAGCCTTTGCAGCGGCATGGATTGTCTTTTGGAAATCACGGTTTGACTTCTCGAGGTCTACTTTGGTCGGCACAAGACCGATACGCGCCCAAACGCTGTCGGTAAGGTCGTACTTCTTGATACGATTTCCCGACTTCTCGCAGATGATGATTTCCGCAGGGGTTGTGGCACGGAATTTCGAGCGTATGCCGTCGGCATCGGCACGCAGTTTCTTTTCCTCCGCAATGGTGTGCCACATAGTTGCGACCATGTTTTTAATCACACGGAAAATCTCGTTGTCCGACTTGTCGGCAGGCTCAAAGTCCGCACCGAAAAAGTGCTGTGCCGTCTGCACGAGTTCACCGTCCTTGTTGGTAGAGTTGTAAACCAACATGATACCTGCAAACGAACCGATGTTTGCATACTGTTCCTTGTTCAATTTAGAAGTTGCCATAATGATAAAATTTTAGAAACACTGCGCAAAATCACGCATTGCGGGCACTCGGGGAGTCGAACCCCGAACTTTGCACCATAGCGCAAAGTGTGGCATTTCCTGCCACGCGCCCAAAAATTTGCCGTGCATTTCACCCTGCACGGCAAAATTTTTCGTAACTTTGTCGCACTTAAAACGTACCCCATAGCAGAGCTATCCAAATGAGCGCATTTTCGGCATATCGTATCTTTGCACGAGTTCTACTCATCGTGTCGTGGCTCTGCGCTGCTTTACTCCAATTTCGGCAAGACGCTTCTCTGGCACGTTCCGGATCTTTTCCAATCCGGCAGCTAACAGTAAGGCGGTGGGCGGCTGGTGATTATGGGCATAACATTGGCAATGCTCTTTTCTCAAGCTCCGTGCGGACTGTTTTTCCGCTACCGTGCATTTTATCTCCGTGCGCACAAGGGCGCAATTATGGCATTATTCTTGCACGTCCTTTTCAGTGGCGGTATTCTCAATACTCCCAGCGACTTGCAAAAGTCTTGACGTATTTCCGGCACTCGGAATAAATACGATTTATCCCGTTCCATAAATTTCCCTACTTTCGTAGGTTGGCAATACTGGTATTATTGCCCCGTGCGAAGCGTGGTTATTTAACGCACTCTTTAAGCGTACCTAAACGCACACGGTGTTGTTTCGGGTGTTACCCTTTGACGGCTCAACAACTCACTTTCGTGTAAACGCCGTTTTTGTTTCTCGCTCTCGGCGGTCTTTGCTTTTCTGTTTTTTAATTCTGTTTTTTACTATCTATTTTTTTATTCGTTTTTCTCCGTACTTGTTTGCCGTTTGTTTGGCTTTCGAGTACATGACTATTATAAAACCGTTTTTCAGAACTGCAAAACTTTTTGAGAAAAAAAATTTGGAACGTTCCAAAAACAGCCTTTTTGCGAATATGGAACGCACGCGCGCGAAGTGAATTTGTAAATAGTTGAATATCAATAAAATAGAAAAAATGATTTTCTTTGAAAAAAATTTTTCCTTTGCAAAAATCAAAAAAGCCCCGTTTCAACGTATGTATAAAATCAAAATCAGTTTTGTCTATTGATTATCAGATTATTAGCTGCTTAAAATGGATAAAATAGGACTGAAAAGATTTTTTTACTTTCAATTTGTAAGCAAAGATAATGTAAAAGACGTTTTTAGGCTTACTTTATACAAAAGTAAACCTAATAAATTATTGATATTCAATGGTGTAATAAAAATAAAAAGATTAGGGAGGGTGTACCCTCGGGTGCGGATTCGGTCTCTGTCCTCGGGCCGTTTTTTCAAGTCCGGTTTTCCAAAATGGCTCAAAATGCGGCTTTCGGATTGAAACTGTAAGCAGGTATCAAAAAATATACAGTAAAGTACTTGTATTTATCATGGTTGCTTAAGGTGCTGGTGTTCACCATGTCCCATATTTTTGAAATATTCTCATTTGTGGATGCCTGTCCTTTCAATTTTCACGGGTGTACAGACTTTCTGCACGATTTCCGGGTTCCGGCTTGAAGTTGTTTTTTAGATACGCTGAAAACGCATCAAAAAATATATAGAGACACGTCGGTATATTGACTGTTCTTAACCGGATTGGACGACGGAAAAGGAGGATGTGTATTCCTGTCATTCAGTATGTTCGGATATGCTTTTCACAATCGGACAATCTTGTAATGTTTTGTTCCTTAATCATATAGAATATACAGAACGAAGCTATCCACATGGATTCCGACTTATTTGTACGGTTTTTGTGACTTTATACAGGAAACCGTGGAAATGCAGAAGAAATGGGGTTCAGTCACCTGCCTTTTTGGTGAATTATACGTATATTTGCCGTATTGTATCCACTTATGTATGAAGTATGGCATTTTGCTGTTACAGGAAATATCTGGATAAAGAATCGAAAGAATGGAATCATATCATAAGAAGAAAATCGGGAGTATTCCGAAAGACAGCACGGGTGGGTCGTCCATTCGCAAGGGAATGGTCGTCTTCAACGGTGGGACATCGGAAACCGGACTTGTGGGAGATGTCACGGGTAATTGCGTGTCGGTTCCGGTAAGGATGACTGCGGGCAGAGAACTCGTTACCGATGACGCGGTCATGTTTCTGAATGATTGCCGGGAAGCGAGCGCAGAGCAAAAGATTGCCCTCCAACGCCTGCTGAACGAAGGCCATCTTGCATGGGACAAGCGCCGGGGTGTATGTTCGGAATCTCTCTATGCTCCCAAAGACGGACAGTTGGTAAAACTCAGTATCCTGGATGAGCATGTAATACTGGGGGCTTTCAAGGAAATCGACGCAAAAGGACGTGTTGTGCTGTATTGCCTGCTGGACGAAGACGGGAGCCTGCGCTATTCCCTGCATGAAACAGTCGGGTACGCGGTGAATCTCCAGATACTGCCTATCGGAACCAGTGGCCGTAGCAGGCTTTCCGATGCTCTACGCCAGAAAGGGCTTGCATGGAACGGACGGCTGAAGGAACTCGAACGGCTGGCAACACGTGTCAGACGCGGTGACAAGTACTATTACCTGAATGACATACTGGAAATCCGTGAATGCAGGGACAACAACAGGCCGGCGGACAGGAAACGGTTGGAATGCGGGAACTATTTCATGGAGCGGAGGGATGCCGAACTGGTACGTGACTGCGTGCGCTCTGTCGTAAGGCTGAACCGCGACAAGGATGCCAGACGGTAAGAGGGTGACGGTATAAGGTATTCGTTCTGTTTCTCTCTCTTGTATCTGGGGAGGAAGTGGTCCTTTAATCCTCATCTTATCCGTTTTCAACACTTTCCGATTCAAAAAAACAAAAAAACAGACGGCGTGCCGTCTGTCATGATTTGTTTCTTTTTTGGTATCTTTTTTCTTTGCGTCAAAGAAAAAAGTACATCTTTCTTCTTTCTTCTTGTATAATACTACTTATAGTATTGTTGCTACATTTGTAACACCCCTCCTGTCAGATACACGGTACATTTGTACCACATTGAGGGGAAAGATGTGGCGAATTTCGCGTCTTTCCACCCAAATTCCACTATCGGGAGCATGAATCGCAAGCCGATGTTGCCGCTTCGGAAAATTGCAGTCGCCTTTTGCAGGGCAGCATTGCAAGAACGAAAACGGTCTGATTTTCACGTGCAGGAAAATAACCGCAAAAAGAGATCCGATAAAACATCTATATATGAAAAATATCCCCTATATTTGCATAAAATTTACATATAACTGCGATATAATATGATTATTCAGTTCACAGTCGAAAATTTCCTTTCGTTCAAGGAGCCGGCGACCTTGTCTTTGGCTGCTTCCGCGCTGAAAGAAAAACAGACCCGGTCCGATGAGATTGTTTTTGAGCTTGAAGGTACGAACCTCTCTTTGCTGAAGAGTGCGGTCATCTACGGGGCCAATGCCAGCGGGAAATCGAATCTGGTCAAAGCACTCGATTTCTTCAAATGGTTTGTCATCAATTCCTCCAAAGGCGTGCAGTCCGGCGAAAGCATACGGGTGGAAAGTTTCCGTCTCAACCGGAGGACGGAACAGGAGCCCAGTTATTTTGAGGCGGTCTTTGCCGACGAAACGGTCCAATACCGCTATGGGTTCGAAGTCGATGAAAAACGTGTACACCGGGAGTGGCTTTATCAAAAGGGCAACAAGCGCAAGGCAAAGGAGGTGGAACTGTTCCTGCGTGACGGCGATGAGTATGAACTGCATCCCAAATTTTCGGTCGGCAAAGAGGTTGTCGCCAAAAAAATGGTGCGCGACAATGCGCTGCTTCTTTCCGTGGCAGCACAGTTCAACGAAAGCGTCTCGGTGGAAATCATGGGATGGTTGGCCAACACCACGATTGTTCTTGGCAGCAGCGACGAGCGGATTTGGGAAATGGCGATAGCCCAGATCGATGATCCGTCCATGAAAAGGCGTATTGTGGAGTTTGCCCGGTTTGCAGACTTCGGAATCGACGACATACGCAAGGTTGACAATACAGTCATCAGTTCACACCAGCAATATGACGAGGAGGGCAACGCCACGAAGACGGTCACTTTCCCGTTCCGCGTAAACGAATCGGAGGGTACGATCAAATACTTCTCGCTGGCTTATCCTATAATCGACGCGTTGGATCATGGCAAAAGGCTGGTTGTCGACGAGTTCGACTCGAAAATGCACCCTCTGTTGACAAGTCGCATCATCGGGCTGTTCAATTCCAGAGTGACAAATCCCAGGAATGCACAGTTGATTTTCACGACACATGACACCAACCTGCTTAATGCAAGCCTGTTCCGCAGGGATCAGATCTGGTTTACACAGAAAGATTCGTTTGGAGCCTCGGAACTCTATTCGTTGGCGGAATACAAGGTTCGCAACAGTGCACCTTTCGAAAAGGAGTACCTGATGGGGAAATATGGCGGTATCCCTGTCATCGGCCAGTTTGAACGGTTATTTGACCTGAGGGAGGAAGAATATGGCAGCACGGACGAACAAGCGTGATCCACGCGCGGCACGGACACTCAGGCGTATCAGTTTTGTCCGTGAGGTCAAACAATCCTTCCTGATCATCTGCGAGGGGGTAAATACGGAACCGGATTATTTCAATGCATTTCGCCTGACTTCCGCCAATATTAAAGCGGTAGGCCAGGGACTCAATACGGTAGGTCTTGTCCAAAAGGCTTTACGGATGAAAGAAGAAGAGCGGAAGAAAGGACGCGAGTATGACCAGTGCTGGGTGGTATTTGACAAGGATGACTTTCCCGATCGGGATTTCAACCGGGCTATCGGTATGGCGGAAGCCGGTGGCATGAGGGTGGCATACAGCAACCAGGCTTTCGAGTATTGGTTCTTGCTGCACTATAACCTGGTACAAGGCCCGATGCACAGAAATCAATATGAAACAAAGCTATCCGGCTTGTTGGGCTTCTCCTACAACAAGGAAGCCGGTACAGGCGGTCGTGTTTTCAGGGAGCTGGGCGGTAAACAGGCTCAGGCCATCACGAACGCAAAAGCCGTATTGCGCCGAATGGAGGGAATACCGCCGGCACAGGCGGAATCTTCGACAACGGTGCATCTTCTTGTGGAAGAACTGAATAAGTATATTTAGCATATTCTGTCGTTTGCCCGGATAATATTGTACCCGGCTACCACCTCCTTCCGGTTTTATCGGATTTTATGTCGCAAAAACACAAAAACAGACGGCAAATCACAACGATGCCGTCTGTTTTTATTCATTTACGTTCCGTGGACAGATACGCTCAAACTTTTCGGTGTCTCTCTTTCCATTGGCTGACCTCTTCGTCAGAGACGGATGCCACGGTCCTTTTTTCCACATCGAACATCCGATGACAGAATGCCCTGGTAGAAAAAGGATTTCCAAGTTCCGCCAATATCCCTACAAGCCGGTTGTAGGAATCCATGTGCCACAGGTAATCGTACATCCCGCTGACCGGCACCCGTTCAAGCAATCCCATACGCGTTGTCTTTTCCACGCACTTGTCGAAAATCCGCGAACCCATCTCCATGTTCTCCATGTAGTACCGCTTGCTGCGCAAGGTGTCGTAACCTTTTTCACGCAGGCGTGTACGGTCTGCCATGTACAGCATGAAGATGACCTCTTCCGGGGTGAACGCGCCGACCAGCCCGGTGAAGCATTTCATAAACGGTATCACGTGTTGCCTTTTGTCGTCATTCCCTTTCATGTCCGTTTTCGCGTTCGTTCGTCCGTAATGTTTCCGCTTCCCCGTCATCCTTAATCGACGGATTGACATAGAACTGGCATATCCTGCCGTTTATCATCGGTTTATACACGGCGTATCCCAGTTTTTTGGCGTAACGCCCCACGGATACGCGGTTGGCGAACTTGCCGGTATGTTCCGTCAGGTGTTCCGACATCTCCCCGACGGTCATTCTGCTTTTCAGTTTCATATCATTCGCGTTTAAATGTTTTCCTGATAAAGGATAGCCGCGACTAATACGAACTGTTTGCAAATGGTATGAATTAATAAGAGGCGGTTCCATGAAATCGGCAAAGGAGGAATCAACCGGTTATACTGATACTTCATTCATGAAACCGTCCCTCATCTATTTTCCCATTATCCGGACAATCTCCCGTATCGTGTCGAAGTTCCGCTCGTCCAGCCATTCTTTGGCCACGTTCCACGAGAGCGACATTCCGAACTTCAGGTTCTCCATGGTGATGGTATGGTGCGACAACCTGCCTTCAGTGGGCTTGAGCCCTGCCGCATGCAGTTCACACAGTCCGTCCTGAAAGAATGTGACTTATTAGTCAAAACGGGTGCTGAAACGCCTCAAAAACAGGAAAACGCCACGCTATAGGTCAAAACGGGTGCCGATAGCGTGGCATTCTATTTGATTTTCAGTATATTTTGGCATTTGAAAATATAGAAATTGCATTATGAACAAAAAAATGCCCGACATGCAATTCCCCCATTGTAAAGAAGGACGGAAAACGCAAAAGCGTCCAACGATACAAGTGCATGGTTTGTGGACGCCGCTTCAGCGGCGGGCGTGATTTTACAAAAGAAGACATCTGGGAGATGTACCTGCACGGCAAGCAGACAATAGCCCAGATCAGTGAAACTACAGGTCTCAGTGCTTCGACCGTGACACGTCGGCTTGCCTCCATTTCGTTCAGCTGGGAACAGCCTAGGATCAAAGGAAGCGGTGTGATACATCTCGACGCCACGTATTTTGGGCGCAATACAGGAGTGCTGCTGGCTCTGGAAAGCGGAAGCGGCAGACTTCTTTACATGAAGCATATCGCCCACGAGCACATCAGTGATTACGAGGACGCTGTGAAACATATAGTAGGATGCGGGTATGCCATTCAGGGGATTGTCATTGATGGTTTTCAAAAGCTGTTTACCGTCCTTTCGGAATACAGAATACAGATGTGCCAGTTCCACATGGTGGCGATAATAAGAAGAAAACTGACCAAGAATCCGCAACTTGAGGCAGGAAAGGAGTTATTGGATCTTGCATACCGTCTAAAAGACATGAATGAAAGTGCATTCGTCAGTGCATTTGAGAAATGGAAGAGGAAATGGCATGACTTCCTGAAAGAAAAGACGGTCAACGAGATTACCGGACGCACGATATATACCCATCAACGGCTCAGATCTGCCATGGTCAGCATATCGACCTACCTTCCTTTTTTGTTTACATACGAGAAAGTCAGAGGTATGCCCAACACAAACAATATGATCGAAGGCACATTCACCGACATGAAGAAAGCCTTGCGGAATCATCCGGGAATGATTGAGGAAAACCGCAAGCGGATGATGAACGGGTTTTTCTTGGCATATGCCAAATTGCATAATGAAAAAGGAGAC
Source organism: Bacteroides sp. AM44-19 (assembly GCF_003603395.1). Classification (NCBI taxonomy): domain Bacteria; kingdom Pseudomonadati; phylum Bacteroidota; class Bacteroidia; order Bacteroidales; family Bacteroidaceae; genus Bacteroides; species Bacteroides sp. AM44-19. Next base: position 129,735 of record NZ_QTNB01000006.1, read on the forward strand.
AACCGCTAAGGCCATCTCCTGAATCGCATTATGCATATTGGACGGCTTTATTCCTGGCGGAGGTGCTCCCCAGCAGAGCTCCGTTACGCTTTAAGCCGCAATGCAAAATAACAAAATACAGATGAATCCACCAAAAACGGGTGCCATTTTCAGCACCCGTTTTGACCTATAGAGCGAAAGCGCTCGCATCAAATATGTGTTCAAAAGTTTTGAATGGTCATATCATACTGACAGACACCAGTATTACAACGATTTTAGCACCCGAAATGACCTATACGCCAAGAATGTGCACCCGCCTGCTTCCTGTTTCGCCTGTACCATCGGCACGATATACGGGATTTTTCCTAACAGCAGGCCTACCGCCCACCGAGTGGGTGCAAGACGCTCCCTGTATCCGGCTTTCAGCAACCGGAGGATGTCTTCCGGCGTACCGAGGCACGGTATCCGGCATTGCTGCCTGCACAGACGGCAACGGCACTCTACCGGCCGTCTTCCTGTCTTGCGGATGATCCGCTGTAATGCCGTTTCCATCGCTATGCACCCGGTGGGCAGTATTCAGGGTTCCTCTTGCGCCACAGTTCTATGATACACTCCCGTCCGGCCTGTGTCCATCGTTTGGTGGATCCGAAAGTATATACCTTGCCCCGGCTGTTCTCCCACGTGTAAGGCACATCGCATTGCCAGGCCCGGCAGGAAGGAAAGACCACCCATTGCCGCTTCTCGTACTTGCAGATGCCCTCTTCGGCAAGGAACTGGTGCAACTGTCGCGGCGATATGCCGAGTTCGTCAGCGATGCGCGTGCTCTTGAACCAGTCCCTGTTCTCGATAAACTCCTCGTAGAATACGATTTTCGGCAGGGATTCACTCACCACCTTCCGCAGTTCCAGAATCAGTCTCGTCGCCGATTCCATATCCTGCGGCATGGGACAATCCATACAGGGCAGACCGGGTGCCGCCACCCTGGGGCGTTCGCGTACGATTGTCTTCCCTCGTTTCACGGAGAGTTTGCCGATAGCCTCGCCCAACCATTCCGCCAAAGACAGGTCAGGGGCGATCCATCTGGCCAACGGTATGACAAGCGGTGATTCCAACCAGGTCGCACCGTGCCCCCGCCCCCGTGTGGTGAAGACTTGCGACTCGTATTTCCCGGTATGTCCGTTGCCGGCCATTTCCCTGCGGAGCATATCCGTGGAAGCGATGCGTAGCCATTCAGACGGGATTTTCCCGAAGTGCATCGTGATCTGCGTGGCGTTGACCATCAGCTTGTCGCCGACACGCCGGAACGTGACGGGGAACCCTTCCTCGAAGTGCATGACGATGTCGTCCTGCGGGACGGCGTGCAGCTCCCCGGCTTCCAGTTCCAGAAGCTTGTTGCCCCACACTTCCAATTCATCAAGCAGGTCACGGGGTATAATAGTCTCCTTGCGTACCAGTTGTAAAAGCCGGCGCATATCGATGGGACGGAAACCCCACTGTTCCCTGCCGTTTTTCCGGAAACTGATTTTCAATGCCGTCGGGCAAACACGGGCGATGGCGCCGTTTTCAAGCAGTTCGTCCCGCTTGAGTATATCGCATATATCCACGGCGCAGATATGGAGCTGGCCGTTATGGTTCCGGGAAACCCTTATGTTCCAGTCCCGGAACGGAACATTCCTATTTTCCCTCATAGGTATTTCCTCCTTTCTTTTGGTTATCAGACTTACGTTTGTTTTCAAGCAAGGCTCTCTTATGTGCCATCTTGCGCACCGGATAGTACGTGCGTTTCTCGCCGCAAAGGGCGTCATAATCTTTCAGCATCAGTGTGCCGAGGTCGGCCAGCTCGATTTCCACATCCGGATGCAGATGCCTGAAATAGAGTCCGCCGCTGCATACATACTTGCCCGTGCAACAGAATGAGATAGCCTGCAAGTTGCCTTTTGTCAATTCCGCCGCGCTGTGCAGCGAGCGCGTGACCGCTACAAGAACCTGTGCCCCGTTGAAGATGAGCACCATCTTGGGTCGTTTAAATGTGCTGCGTCTCATGTTGTTCTAAAATTTGCGTTAATTCCTCCTTTGTAAATCTAAGACCGGCAGCCTGTACCAGCCAAGTGTCTGAAACCGTAAATCCACCGGACAGCAGTTCGTCCACGCGCTCCAGAAGGTAGACACCGAACGCGGGATCGATGTAAACGACAAATAATAGAGCCAGACATTCATCAATTAACAGGTGTCCCGACGCCTCGTCACGGATGATCATCTTTTCCCTGTCTATTCCGTAGGCGTCTGCCAACGCCGTTGCCCAGTGATGGAAAGCGACACGGAAATCACGGACATTATGCCGGCGTGCATCTCCTTTGGCCTGGATGAAGCGTGTCGCGTCGAAATAGACCGGTCCGTCTTCCCGTAACGTTCCGAAAAGCAGATCGGGGAACTCCCTGTACCGGATTATCCGGCAGGGAATCTTTTCTTCTTTCATGTTCTCTTTTTCATTGTTCTTGGATTTGTATCTAACGTGGTGCAAAGATATATCTTTTTAATATGAAATACACTATAAATATATACATAAATTACACTTTTAATAAATTGTTAATCACTGATAATAAGATATTTACAACATAAATAAAACCGAAATATCTATATATTTAAGTTGTATATTTCGGTTTGTAAATCAAGCATTAAGAGTCCCGTTCTCCATATATTCTTTTAGCCGTAAAAACCTCTCTTGAGGATTGTCTCTACTCTTTGAACAAGAAACAAAAAAATTATGGCTACATCGGACAAATCATTTAACGGGGAACTCTTGGAGAGTATTTTTAAGACCTCCAAAAAGACAATTCAGGAGTATGTCCGCGAAATCGAGCGCAACAACCGCTACCGTTCATGCCGTCAGGATACCGGCTCGGGATATATTCTCGATGACCGCGCCCGGCTCATTGACCTGTATGAAGCCTGCCTGCAACAGGACGCTCATATACGTTCCGTTGTCGAGACACTGGAAAGCCAGATTCTCGGCGACCGCTATATGCTTGCCCGTGTAAACGAAAAGGGAAAATACATCAAGGACGTGGCGAACTCCCTGAAGATACAGGGTTCGCAGTTCGACAAGATAATCAAGGGCATAGTGGAATCCAAGCTCTACGGGTACACCCTGCTTGAAATCATGCCGCATACTGACCCCAGAACGGGCAGGCTGGCGGAAGTCAACATCATCGAACGGCGTAATGTGTTGCCGGACCAGAAAACGGTACTGAAGCGGCAGGGACTGTGGGAGCCGCATTGGGATTTACATGACCCGGCATATTACCGTTGTTATGTACTGGTAAACTCCGGCGACTTGGGACTTTTTTCCGCCACGACCCCTTTGATACTGGCCAAGAAATTCACGGTGGCCAACTATGTGAACTTTTCCCATACTTACGGACAGCCGATTATCCACGGAAAGACGGTCAGCGAGAGCAACGCCGACCGCAAGAGGCTGGCTAACGAGATAGCCAACGCGGCACAGAACAAGGTGGTGGTTACCGGCATTGAGGACGAGGTCGATATCAAGACATTCACCATGTCCAACTCGGAAAAGATATATACCGGGCTTATCGAGTTTGTGAACAAGGAAGTTGCCAACCTCGTGCTCGGCTCCGAGTCGATGGCCGGAGGGATGCAGTCGTACGTGGGTTCCACGAAAGCACACCAGGACATTTTCCGCGACCGTATCGAAGTCTACCGTCGGTATATCGAAAACGTCATGAACGAGGAGATAATCCCCCGCCTGGTGGCTATCGGGTATATCCCCGGAGGATTGGAGTTCCGGTATTCGAACCGGATAGAGATGAGCAACGAGGACCGCATCAAGCTCTATTCGCTGATCACGGACAAATATGAAGTGGCGGCCGATGAGATCGAGAAAGAGTTCGGTATCAATGTGGGCCGGCAGCTCAATGTTATCCCGGGATTAGGTTTCGGAGCCGAAGGCGGCTCATCCGGTCTCAGCCACAACGACCGGGGCATCATGTCGGACGAGGAGTATTTCCGGCGTTACGGACGCCCCCGGGGGGCGAAGGTCGGAAATTTTCTGCGGGGAGCGGAATAGAAGCCCGTCTTCCGCTCCCGGACAACGCTCCGTTCAGGGCTGTCAGGGCATCTGCAACCACGGAATCCGATACGGAAAAGGAGTATCGTGTCATTTTCGATGCATTCCGCAGGCTGATCCTCTATTGGGAGAACAGCGCGGAACGTCTCGACATTATAGAGGACATCATCACCCTGCGTGCCTCTTTCCTCATAGACCGTGCGCTGACAGGTCTGCGAATCGATATGGACCGGGCATTGGAGATACTGAAAAATCACAACTCCTTTACAACAGAGAGGGAACGGCAGCAGCGTGACATCCTGATTGCAGCTATAGACAACCTGGTGGATTTTGCCGCGGCAGAGGAGTATGCCATGCTCGGGGAACTGCCCGAGACAGCGGATGAACAGGACATGGAAGCATACGAAAAGATATGCCGCAGGTATAACCTCGTCCATGCGGAGGAAGAGAACAACCAGGTATTCTTCGCGGCCTCGATGGCCGCATGGTGGATGGCGGTGGATATGGATACCGTGCTTACCTACATGACACAAGGCGATGAACGGGTACGTGCCTGGCATCTTTCATTGGAAGGGATTTCCTTCCGCAAATCCGAGTTTCCTCCGGAGCTGATACCGCCGATCGAATGGGGATGCCGCTGCTTTCTGGTCGCGGAGGGGTTCGCCGCTGTCCGGGCGGCTTTGCCGGATAAGGGAGACTATCTGGAAAAGGTGGATCCGGTCTTCCGGGAGAGCCTGGCAACCGGCGGGCGTATCTTTTCCGATGCGCACCGCTATTTCTCCGTCCCGCTTCCGGGTTACATGAATGATATTGTGAAACGCATTAAAGGAAAGTTCGCCTATGCCCAAGATAACGCTTGATGAGTTTTGCAGCCACTGGGTAAGCAGGACCAGTACGCGCGTCATGGCCAGCCGGCTGGAGTTCAACGTATTCGACTTCGCAACTGCTGCCGGTGACTATACCAGGCAGCAGTTCGTGTCCTCATTCGCTTCGGGGGGATTCAACGGTAGCAAATGGGCGCCTCGTACCTCCAAATGGGGAAAGAGGTTCACCCATCCTCTCATGAACGATACGGGGACTCTGGCCCGGAGCATACAGTCGGAAGCCGGCCGGACAGACATAGTGGGACGGCGTTCGGACCGTACGCGCATCTTCCGGAAAGGCGCCAGGTATTGCATGTGGACTACGGAAAAGAGCTTTCCAGTCAAGGGCAAGCGGGGACGCAGCAAGGAGCGTTACGGGCATTATGCCGCCATACACAATACCGATCCGAAGTTCGGGCTGTACACGGTAAACCAGTATTCCACGCGCCGTCCCGTACACCGGCAGTTCATCGGATTCTCACCGAAGACGGACGACTATATCGCCGCCCATTTCATAGATATGATTTTTAAAGGATTTCCACACCAGCCGTTATGATAAAAGACAAACACCCAGCACCACAGCCCGCACAACCGTCGGCACCGGCGGAGAGCCTGCCTGAAGAAGTTTCCGCGAACCCTTTCGTGGAGATATACCGGGCCGTTAAGCGGGCTGTCCTGACCCTGCGGGAGAATCCGGACGACCCGTTGTCGCCGCCCCTGTTCAAAACCGTCGCTATCGACAACGGCCAGTTCGCCCGCATTGTCCGTGACGATAACACGGAGTATGAGACTGTGTTCCCTGCCGTGTTCATCCACTTTATCAACGTGAGGTACCTGGTACAGCAACAGCGTATCGGTGAGGGACGCGCCACCATGCGCGTGCGGTTTATCCTGAATACGCTCAACAATGCGGACGAAGACAAGGAATGCGAGGCGTTTCTGGTCTTCCAGCGGCTCAATGTAGCCATACAGGATGCCAAGAACCATGAGCCGGCGCTGAGCGAGCGGTGCAACCTGACCTATTTCGACATGCCGCTTTCAACCAATATGTTGCAGGCGTACTGGATAGACTACGAGGTATGGTTCAGGGAATCTTCCGCGTGGAAATACAGGGACTGGGTAAAAAGGTATGTGGTCATGCCCCCGTTCACCCAACACAGCGATGCGCCGCAACATGACAGCGGCGGACACGGCTTCCATCCGCGTCCGGAACATGACGAAGTATCTGGTTTTTCGGATACTGGATCGGAAAATTGAAATCCATGCAGGAGATTTATCCGCACTGCGTATAAACAGACATGAATCAGCAGATAATACAAGACTCATGATACATTTTCTGTACTTGCTGAATTTAGAATGTTCAGCATGCCGGTCTTGATACAAATAGTTGCAACCGGTCTGTAATTTGAACAATCTATTATACTGTAAAGATAATCGCATTTCCATAAATGGATGGATTCTCATATTTCCACTTCCATAAATAGCAGTGCAAAACCTTTTCTTTTTCCACCGCCTACTCTTGTTCAAATAACCCTTGCATATGGATATGAACACACTTCAATATGTCGTCGGAGAGGCGAAGGCAGGCCAGCCGGCTGTTATCCGTTTCTTCGGTCGCGTGACGGAAGAGACGACCTCACGTTTCAATGACGAGTTCGACTTTTTGGAAAATATCATCCGTCCCTCCTGTATCCGCGTGTTGATCAACTCGGAGGGCGGCAGTGTCCTTTACGGCATGTCCACCTATTCCACCATCGCCAATGCCACGGTGGATACGGAATGTATCATCGAAGGGGTCGCGGCATCGATGGCCTCCATCATCTGGGCGGCGGGCAAGCGTTCTCTCATGCGTGATTATGCCATACTGATGATTCATAACCCGATGTTGCCGGACGATGACGGAGGGGAACCGTCGGACATGGTAACGGCTTTTACCAAACAGATCGAGACGATTTACCGGAAACGGTTCGGCCTGAAAGCGGAGCATGTGCGGGCCATCATGGACGGACAGGCAGGAAAGGACGGGACCTATTTCGACGCACAGGCTGCCGTCAAGGCCGGCATCATACCTGCGGAGCATGTCATCCATACCTCGAAGCAGCTTTGCCGTAAAGTGCATGACGAGATAGAAGGATTGACCGATACGGCCGCCATCCAGGAACTGATGAGCCGTGTCAGCGCGGGAAATAAACCTTTCAAAGGCATTGAACCTACTCTTACAGAAACGGAAAACGATATGGCAAACGAAAACAAGACACAAGGCTTTGAGTACGGGGCGATTGCAGCCTCGCTGGGCATGAAGGACGGTGAGGTCAAGGACGTGATGGCACGTATCTCTGAACTGGCCGCGATGGAACCCAAATACAGAGAAATACAGAAATCACTGAGCGACGCGCAGACCGTCATCGCCGGAAAAGACGCCTCCATCCGGAACTTGCAGACAGACCTGGCCGCAGCGACGGCACGCCTTTCCGCCTACGAGCAGAAAGAGAAGGACGAGCAGGCTTCCCGTATCGAGACATTGGTGGAGAATGCCATTGCAGAAGGCAAGATTGACCGTGAGGCGAAAACGCAGTGGGTGGAGATGGCCGGTTCCAACTTCGAGTTGGCGGAAAGCACGCTGGCTTCCATTCCCGCGCGGGAGAAAATCTCGAAGGAAATCGCCGATGACCCTGCCAACATCCAGGCCACGGCGGAAGCGACAAAGACCGCCGAACAGCTGATGGCCGAGAAGGTGGCGGAAGTGGTCGGTGCGGATTTCAAGTTCCGAAAGCTCTGACAGACTATCCGCGGGCGTCCGCCCGATTTTAACTGACATGCCGGAGACCGCAGTGTCTCGCGCGGAAACAGCAGGTATCCGCCAGTCGGCCGAGTTTCATTCTTCAACGGAAAACTTAAAACGACAATGGCTGATACAGTAAACTTTCTTCAAAACGGGTATAGCGGCGAAGTACTTGAGGACTTGCTGACCTATACCGTGCAGGGCAATGATACAGTCCGCGAGGGACTGATTCATATCAAGACGGGCATCCAGCACCGCTATACGCTTCCTGCCATCAAGCTGGGCAACATTATCCAGGACAACGTGCCGACCCCACAACCCATCCACGGAGCCAAGGGCGATGACGGCACGAACGAGTACCAGTTCACCGAACGCCATCTTGAGCCGTCCGATTTTATGGTCTATCTCGAGTTTAACCCGAGGGACTACGAGAAGTACTGGCGTTTCGCGCAGCCGGAAGGCAATCTCGTGTTCCGCGAGCTCGACCCGAAAATCCAGGCGACGATGCTCCGTCTCCTTATGGACAAGAAAAACGAGTATATCGGAAACGCCATCTGGACTTCCGCCCGCGGAGGAGAGACGGTGGCCAAGATTACCGCACCGGAAGGCTGCACGAAAATCGGAGCCAACAAGGAGAAATATTTTGACGGGGTCATCAAACGGATCCTCGACAATGTGAACTCCTCCGATGCCGAGGTGGTTGCCGGAGGGCAGTGCATCATTTCGGGAACGACCGAGCTGACGGACGGGGCCGCGGTGGAGGCGGCGCTCTATGCGATGTGGAGGAAATGTCCGAAGCAGATCCGAAAGAAGACATCTCTGACCTTTGTGGTCGGATGGGACGCCTGGGACGCGTATGACCAATATATCTCGGACAAGCAGGTCAAGTATTCCGAGAATACCGAGGTCAACCGCTATCGCTTCAAGGGCAAGCGCATCGTCCCGGTCGTGGGAATCCCCGAACACACGATGGTGCTCGGCGAGTTCTCCACCGGCATGGACTCCAACCTGTGGATGGGGGTGGATTACGCGAACGACACGGACATCCTGAAAATCGACCGTCTGCAGGCCAACTCCGAGCTGTTCTTTTTCCAGATGCGCATGAAAATGGACGTGAACATCGTCCGCCCGGCGGAGATCGTGGTCCATACCGCCTACAAGAAGAGCGAATAACACACCTTTCTTCATTCTCAATATCCACCCGGGGAGCGGAGGCAAGGCCCCGTTCCCCATTTTCATTCTACTGTTATGGCAAAGAAAATCAACACGGAGGAAACTCCGCAGACAGACAACAATAATATTCCTGCACCGGAGGCTCAGGCGGTGCCCGTTCCGGAAACGGCATCGGAAAACCTCGGGACAGGCGGCGAGACTGAAGACAGGCTGCCGGCCAAGACCGCGGGGAAAGGGAATGCAGGGTCGGAGGAGACGACAGAGCCTCACATCCTGTCCCTGTTGAAAAAGTTCCCGGCATATCCGTCGCTGTACATCGACACGCACGGAGGAACCTATGCGCCGGACACGGCGGCCGCCATCAGGGGCAAGGCCGTACTCTACAGGAATCCTTTCTACAACGAACTTAAAAAGAAATCATAATGGCACTCGGTAATGTATTTATCAAGGATGTGGACGGCAATATTCCTTACGATACCGGCTCGTCGGGCGAGAAGGTGACGGGACTGCTGTTCGACGTGTCCCTCCAGCCGACGCTTTTCACGGAGGGGTATGGTAAAACCAATGAGACCAGGCTCAAGCCTGGCGATGTCTGCTACATCACCTCGTTCAAGTCCGCCGTGAACGACTTCGGTATCATCGAACGTGTGGAGGCAACCGACGAGGAGGAGATGAATGTCAATTTCCTGCACGGCATCCCGGCATACCATATCCGTGAATTTTTCCGCATGTCCGGCAATCCGGGCGGTTCAGGAAAACTCTACGTGATGTTCGCGGACTGTTCGGCGAACTGGGATGCGCTGGAAATCATGCAGCGTGCTGCCGGGGGTATGATCAACCAGATAGGCATATGGACGGAACAGCCGCTGTGGAAAGCGAACGGCGCATCGGAACAATACAACCTCAATCTGGTAAAGGGGCTCAACGACGTGGCCGTGGGGCTTGCGGAGCAGAACCAGCCGCTCTCGCTCATCCTTTCCGCCAATCCTTCCAATACGGGGGCGGATACGACTGAGGGGCGTCAGATTGACCTGAATAAAATACCTTCATGCATCTGTGAATCAAGCCGTATCAGCTGTATATTCGGCCAGGCGCATCACGAAAAGATCTCCACGATGCAGATGTGCAACAGGAACCATACGCCCGTGGGATTTTTGGGAGCGGTTATGGGAGCCATAGCAAAGGCCAACGTGCACGAATCCATCGCATGGGTCAAGCAGTTCAATCTCTTCGCGGACGATTTCCAGGAAATAGAGTTGGGGTTCGGGGACATCAACCTCGACGAGGCAGAGGAGAACTTCCTCAGCCTGAACCGGTACGAGTCACTCTCCCCGTCACTGCTGGACGAACTCGACGATAAGGGGTATATTTTTCCCATCAAGTATGCCGGCCGCGAGAACGGGATCTACATCTCGAAAGACCAGACATGCTCACATGGGGATTTCCGTACCATTGCCCGGAACCGCACCATCAACAAGAGCCGCCGTGCCGTGCGTGCAGCCCTGCTGCCGTATGTGAACTCACCGCTGATGGTCAATCCTTCAACCGGGTTCCTCGCCCCGTCGAAGATTACAGCTTTCAAGACACTCATCGGGGATATACTGGCCAAGATGCAGGCGGCGCAGGAAATTTCAGGATACGCCGTCACTATCGACCCGAACCAGAACGTGTTGGTGGACGACACGCTGCGCATCTCCTATGTCCTTGTCCCGGTGGGCGTGGCCGTGAAGATTTATGTAGAGGAAGGACTGTCATTAACCGCAAATAAGACATAGCATATGGCAATAATCAACAATGTAGCATACTCGTGGTCGATGATAACCCTGTCATCGACCGCCCTGGGAATCGATGAAGGTTCCACGACCCTTGAAGGCGTGTCGGCCATCAAATGGTCGAAGAAGCGCAAGGTCGAAAGTAACTACGGCATGGGAGGACGGCCGGTGTCGAGGGGGTTCGGGAACATTACCTATACGGCGAGCATCACGATGGACTATGCCACGCAACAGCTGTTGCGTTCGGTGTACGGCTCGCTGCTCGAAATCGGCGAGTTCGACCTGATTATCAGCTTTGCCAACCCGATGGCCGGCGAGGACTGGACAACGACGACCGTAACGCTCAAAGGTTGCATCTTCACGGAGGATTGTCTCGAGTCACAGCAGGATGATACCAATATCACCCATGAATTCGATCTCAACCCGTTCGATATCCAAATCGGCTCGGGTGATACAATCTAAGCTGTCATGGATGTAACTTTCGAGGGGAAATCTTCTACCGGAAAGAACGAATGGCTCACGCCTCCCTGCCTGCTTCGGAGGCTGGGGCCGTTCGATTTGGATCCGTGTTCGCCCGTAAACCGCCCATGGGATACGGCGCGACATCACTATACCATTGAGGATGACGGCCTGCAACAACCCTGGTTCGGACGTGTGTTCTGCAATCCTCCCTATGACACTGCACTGATTGTCCGGTTTATCCGCAGGTGTGTCGAACACAGGAATGCCGTCGCGCTCACTTTTGCCCGCACGGACACGCGCCTGTTCCACGAACTGATATTCCCAAACGCCGATTCAATACTCTTTATCAAGGGACGGCTCAGTTTTTACCATGTTACGGGGGAACAGGGTGGTACGGCCGGAGCGCCGTCATGCCTGATCGCCTTCAACAAAGAAAATACCGCGGTTCTGGAAACATGCGGTATCGACGGGAAGTTGGTGAAGCCACGACTTCAATAGTCAACCATAAATTTGTTACATAATAACCCGTCTGTTTGCCGGATATTGACCTTGGCTGACAGACGGGATTTATGTATGGCAGACTTAAATCGAAATATGCGCTTCCTTATCGAATGACGTATGCTCGTTACTGAACACATAGCCCAACTGGTTGCATATGCACCGGGTGTTTCCGATGACCTTATTGATATTGCGGTGCGAGTGGCCATATATCCAGTATTCAATCGGGCTGTCTGCAATGAAACCGCCAAGCTCCACGGTAAATGCCCCATTGAGCGGACTGCCCTTGAACTCCGGCGCCATCAGTTCGAATGACGGTACATGATGAGTGGCGACAATGAGATGTCTGGCAGTACTTTGTTTTACGCTCTGTTCCAGAAAACGGAAACAGCGCGAATGTTCGTCATTGAACCTTGTCCAGTCCAGCGGTTCGCTGCCGTAACGCATCCTGCGGAAATCTGTGATGGCTGCCTCAGTTTCATAGGCATCCTGCAACAGGATATGTGACCACAGTGTGGTAGCGATCAATTCTATATCGTTACCCAATGGGATAACGGCATTATAGTGGCAGGTGATGTTTTCCCTGATTTTGAGCGACCAGCCGTTATACAGCTTGTCTATGTCGAACATCTTGTAAAACTCGTGGTTTCCGGGAACCACGATGACCCGGCTGTAATTTCCGGAAGCCCAGTCCCAGAACGGATGTCTGGAGTAGTTCTCATCTCCGATATATCCTATATCTCCGGCAAGGACAAGCACTTCTCCGGCAACAGCCAGCGGGTTGTGCTTCAAAAAACTGCTGTTCTCCCGAAACTCGAGATGCAGGTCGGATGCGTATTGGATTCTCATTGTTGTGTTATGAAATTGGCTTCAAGTTGTTCCAATAACTGTTCTCCGGAAATGCTTTTAAGTCCTGCCGATTTGAAAAAATCAGAGTTTGGCACTTCTTCTTTGACAGCCAGGCAAAACCTGTCAACATCTTGTTTAAGCGAATCAGGAACTTCGTAGGTGTCGGCAGGAGCAAGCATGGCAACCAGCCGGAATACATCTTTCTTGTGCTTGACGATATGTTTGCTGTCCACTTGTTCTCCATTGCTTTTCCGCTCGGTCATTTCTAAATAGGCCCTGCATTTCAGACAGATAAGACTTTCAATGTTCGCAATATGTACGCCCTCCTCCAACGTGCTGTGTTCAATGGTATAATTATAATAGTCATCATCCATCAAAATGGCTGACAGACTTGACAGGTCATCATCAACCGGAATGGGGGTAATGTGGGCATCGTCCGGGAATTTGACAACCCCGATATTTCGTGAAAAGAGTTCTATCTGATACGGGAAATCCGGATTTCCCGGTTCCTTGAACCTGTAATATTCATGCCTGCATTCCCCGTTCCCGGTTCCCTTATTCCTTTGTCTGTACCCTGCGGTTTTTACAAACTCCCAGAATTTTGCAGCAAAATCCGAAGACAGCGCCTCCACAATCAGTATAATGTCTATGTCCTTGGTCGCCCTTGGAGTTTGTGCATATATTTCTTCATGCATTTCACAGGCAGTACCACCTATGATGACATAGTTTCCTTCATATCCGGTGAAAAACTCCCTGAATTTATCAATTCCTCTTACCATATCATATTATTTATCATAGTTTCCAATTCTATTTGAATGCGTTCATCATCCATATCCTTCATGGCCAGAAATAAAGACAATTTGTCTACAATGCCGTTTTTTGAGAAAAAACATGGATTGTAACGCCATATCTCTATGCGGGTCTCGCCATATTCCTTGTCTGTCCGGATTTGCAACCGTCGAGCTTCTTCTTTTGCAATGGCATAAGTGTCATTTTTTTCCTTGTTCAGCATTGAATATTCCGACAAGGCATTTACTCCACTAATACAAAATACTTCATCAGGCAGACTATCGGTATATACAATCCGCTCGATGGGGTTCGCCAGGAACGGCAACATCCTGTCCCATAATTCACGCTTTTTGAACTGAAATATCATACTCTTTGTCTTGCCGCCGGATAAAGCGATAACTTCTTTATCTTTCAGCCATCTGACCGCCCGGTTTACATTGGCATACGACACGTTGAAAAGATCTGCAATATCATAAGTTCCTTTCCCTTCGAGAGACTTTACTTCAAGATGATAAAGGATTATGCATTGGGCAATTGCAGGAATCTGCGTTTCTTCACCTCCCCCGATATTATTTTTATGCGGTTTCAAATCTATCAACAAATCCGGTATGAACATTTGCTTTTGCGGTATGATGAAATTTACACGATGTCTGACAAGACGCCGTACATTATAGGCCGCCACTGTACGCAATACAAATATTACCGGGCATTGGGCTTTTCGCTCAACCAGTTCTTTTTGTTTCCGCATCTGCCCCGGAGTATATGCAGAACTGTCTGCACTATACAGAAGAACTACGTCATGCCCCAACAAGTTAGCCGTACAAAATGTATAACCGGCAGTAATATTGGCTGGGAATGTATGCAAGACATCCTTTTCGACCGGCCTGATGTCCGCCCTCAAATCAAGCAATTCAGCGATGTACCGGCTTGTCACATCTATAAAATCATCTATTTTGCACATAATCATTTATGTTTGAGAATATGCAAAATTAACGATTATATACTATATATCAAAGAAATATATGAAATATATTCAGCGAAATTTCCTTTAAAGACTGATCTGGGAATATCAGGAGCAAAGAAGTTTTTTGTATAACATATGGATTACAAGTGAATAAGAACCGTGTCTTCAACCTTTCCACGATTCTTTGTCCTACTCTTTCGGTGAATCAAAACAAATTCGATATGGACGAAAAAATGCTTTCATTGGAACAGGAGATCAAGATCAAGGAAAAAGCCCTCAAACTGAAAGAGGAGAAGAAACTCCGCAAGATTTGTCCGATGGTCGTTTTCGGAGACACCGCAAACGGCGAGAAAGAGATTTATGTGGCCTACATGTCCGAACCGAGCTTTCCGCAGTTCAGCAAATTCATGGCCGCTTCCAAAAAGGACGAGGTAATCGCCATGCGCACGTTGGCCCGCGACTGCTTCGTGGACGGAGATAAGGAACTCGTGGACGACGAGTCGCTCTTCCTGTTCGGTCTGATGGGACAGCTTTCCGAGCTGATCACCACCCGCCAGAGTGTCCTGGTAAACTTATAAGCCGGTGGGTAGTGACCGACGAGCAGCGCATCCGCCAGCGGATGATCTATGTCCGCCACTACTTTCCCGGCGTCAACCTCGACACGATTTCCGACGAGGAGTTCGCGATGCTTTCCGAAGAGGCGTTGTGGCTGCACGAGCAGATGCTCATCAGCCGTATGCCCGTTCCGATGTCATTGCCGGAGAGGACTCCTTGACCTGCCGCCGTAAGCTTCCGGTTTGCGGCGGCCTTCGTTTCATAATCTCCGCCCTTGCGGAAAGACTATTCTTTTAACGCAGTACCCATTACCATGGCTCAGGAACAGAACTATCAGGTCAACTACTCCATCAACGTGGATGCCTCTCAGGGCACCAAGCAGGTTATCGCCTTCGGTGAGGCGGTAGGCAAGCTGGTACAGGCGAAAGCGTCCCTGACTCCGGCCGTCACGAACATCAAGAATATGATGGACGAGATAGACCGCGTGTTCCGCACCAAGAACGGCAAGAAACGTAATTTCGATTACCGCCTGACCATCGATACGAAAAAAAGCGAAGAGAAGCTGGAACGTATCAAGGGGTTACTCACGGATATTTCCACGCTTTCCAAAGGCATCAGCCTGACCATCAATGCCGGTCAGGCTTTGGACAGCAAGAAAATCAAGGCCAACGCCAAAAGCCTTTACGAGAAAAAGGCTGCCGAGATGCGCAAAGCGGAGATCGAAAAGAATGCCGCCTCGTCCGTTGGCACGATGGCAGACGCGCAGAAACGCATTACCAAAGCCATCGGGAAAATCAACTCCGCCCTGGTTTCCATGGAACGTGACCGGGAACTGCAAATCAAGACCGGGACGGCGGAAAACAGGTTGCAGCAGATACTTTCCCTATTGGGTCGTATCAAAAGTGCTTCTGTCATTTCTTTCAACATGCAGGGAGGCATACCATCCGAAGGACTCACACCTTCCGTTCCGGTGCCATATGCTCCGCAGGCCTTCGTAATGCCCGAAAAGGCCCGGCAAAAACTGATGGAACGGCTTTATGCAGGACAGCAGCTGCATCGCCAGAAACTGGTCCACGCGGAGGAACTCTTTACCGCAGACCAGCGCCGTAAGGCGGCTCTGGCAGAAACCGCCGCGGCGGAAAAGCGGCGTGCCGATGAAGCGCGGGCTAAAGAACGGGAGTGCAAGAATGCCGCCCGTGCTGCGGAGAAAATACGCCGGCAGGCAGAACAGGCACGCCGTAAGGCAGAAACGGAACGTATAAAGGCCGAGCAGGCTGCAAGACGGCAGGAACAGCGCAATGCGATGCAGTCCGTCAGGCTCATGCAGCGGGAACATACTGCAGCCGGTACGCTCTACCGCAGTAAACGCCGTGCCGCCATCAACCGTATCCAGTATTCGAAAGCGCCGTCACTCAGGAACCTCCCGTTCGCTTCGATGCTCAATGCCTATATGGGTTACAGCCTGATCCGTTCGGAACTGACGAAGGCCATCGACTATTCCAACATCATGGAATCGGCACATTCCATCCTCCGTGTGGCGGACAGCGACCTCAAGACATTCGAGACCCGTTTTGACAGTATGGCCCGTCATGTCCGTAAAATCGGCATCGACACGAAATACACAGCCGTGGAGATTGCCGGTGCCGTCAAATACCTGTCGATGGCGGGCATGAATATCGAGACAATCAACAAGTCCATCCGCCCGATCACGAACCTGGCACTTATCGGTGACAACGACGTGTCGTATATCGCCGACCTGGCCACGAACATCATGGCCGGTTATGATATCCATAACGACAGCATGGACAGCGTGGCGGACATTATCTCCTCCACCATTTCCCGCTCGAATGTGAATATCGTGGAGATGGCGGAGTCATACAAGATGGCTGCCGGTTACCTGCGTATGGCGGGCGTGGACTTCACGGAAAGCAGTGCCGCCATCGGTCTTTTGGGCAATATGGGTCTGAAGGGAACGCTGGCGGGAACCTCGTTGCGTGCTCTTTCCACACGTTTTGCCAAACCTACCAAGGAGGCACAGGAAGTTCTGGACCGCCTGGGCATCCGGTTCACGGAAATGCGCGACATCGAGGGGGTGCAGGTCGAGAAACTCCGTCCTATAGCGGACATTTTCGAGGAATTGAACAAGAAGGGCGCGTCGATGGCGGATGTCCAGGCAATCTTCGGGAAAATTGGCGGTAACGCGGCGATGATGTTCCTGAAGAACTACGACAAACTACGAGAACTGACTTCATATAACCGGGGGTCCCAGGGCGTTTCCTCAGAACTGGCATTGGTAAAGCAGAATACGACCAAGGGATTGTGGGCGCAGGTGACCTCCCAGCTGACCGAAGGGTTCATGCAGGCATACGAGGTGTTGGAACCCTCTATCCGCACTGTGCTCCGCACTTTTCTGGCAAAGTTCAAGGCTCCGGAATTTACCCGTGGCCTGGTGTCCATCGGGAATGCCTTGTTGGACATCTTCACCGTGATCGGCAATATCGGCGCATGGGTGACCCGCAATTTCCATTGGATAGAACCGCTTGTCTTTACAGGCGTTGTCGCGACCCGGCTGTTCAAGGTGGCGGGAGCCCTGACGAATATCGGCATCGCCATGGGGTTTATCGGCAAACAGTCTGCGGCCACGACATCAATCAGTGTCGTGCAGGGGCTGCTGGGGGCGGGTGGTATCGGTAAGGTTTCGTTTGCCCAGAAGCGGGCCATCGTGTCGGCCATGCAGTCCGCAGGCGTGGCGGGACGGGGAGCGATGAACCGCGCCTTGATGGCCGGGGGCGGTGTCATCGGAGCCAAAGGAGTCCTGCAGTCGCTGTTTGCCACACAGGTGGCTACCGGCAGCGGACTGACCGGTGCTGCCGCCTCGTTGAGTGCCATCAGTACAGGCGCGGTTGCCGCCACGGCAGGTATAGCCGCATTGGTCGGGACTTTGGGATGGGTGGCTTACAAGACCTGGAAGATAAAGGAGGCGAAGGATGCCGTACTGGAAGAGATCGAATCGAACCGCAAGTACCGTTATCCGTCCATAGAGGCACTTTACTCCTCCCTGAGCGAGACCTATAACATGGCTGTCAAGACAAAGCGTGCCGTGGACGAGGTCGTTGCCGGCAAAAGTATCGAAGAGGCTTCGGGACATAAAATCGGAGCCTTCACATCCAACTGGTGGGCCGGGTTCTTGGGGGAATTTGCCATCGCTTCATCTGAGGGGATGGTATCGCGAGACCATGTGTATAACATGGACAAAGCCCGTCAGGATGACATAAGGGATGCGCTTGTCACCCTTGCCAAACGCGACAGCCAGACACGTATCGATGCCGCGTACGCCGAGTTCGGGAAGATGGGTACGGTATTGGAAGTGGACGCTTTCCTCAAGACGGTAAAGGAGCGTTTCGGGCAACAGGAGAAGGATCTCGACAAGTCTTTGTGGCGTATGCAGGATGGCAAGGCCGTCTATGTGAATGATATCGGGGACAGGTCGGAAGCGGTTGCCGCCCGCACATACGACTATGCCCGGTACATAAACACGCAGACCGTTCCGGAGATTGTGCGTGCCGCCACCGCTTATCGGAATGCCATATCGAGTGCCGCCAATGCGCATGAGCTGATGCGTAAGGGAGGGTTCGACTTTGACCAGTTCAGGGCCTGGGGATTCGAGCAGGACGAAAACGGGCTATGGAAACAGCGGGCACTGGGGCAGAACGCCACCGATGCGCAGCGTATAGACAACATCGCGCATCGCAAGCTGGCACATACGACACTCGTGAAGTTCTTTTCATCGCTCCGGCAGACTTTCGGAGGTTCGGCGGAGGCAGCCGAGAACATCCTCCGCGTGGCGGGCTTCACTCCCGACCAGTACGGCAACGAACCGGATTCCAACGATACACGTCCGTTTGCTGCCAACCCGATTACCAACACGCATCTGGATGACGGAGGGGCCGGCGGCAACTATTCCGGCACGGGGCGGTTGTCCTCGGCGGCACCTAAACAGGTCATCGTGAACATAGAGAGCCTGCTCAGTGTCAGGACCATCGACCTGATGAAGTCGAAGGAGGGGCAGACGGAAGAGATACAGAACCTGAAAGAACAACTGGCACAGGCGCTCATCGATGTCGTGCATGACTTCGATGCCTCCTGGAACGCATAAAATGAAAGGATTATGGGAAGACTGATACAAATCGCGGCCTCGACTTTGTTGAGCGGAGGCATACTCAACCACGGTTCGCTTGGCGGATACATCAGCAACGCCACGCGTCTGGCGTTGGGCATGGGGCTTGCCGAATTGCAGGACGGGCAGGTACATTACTTCTCCAGGCACCATGACCTGCTCAAACGGGCAGCCATACAGGTTGCCTCGCAGACGGCTTACGGGTTGCTACGTTCCTATCCCCGATACCTCAAATACTGGGAACAGCAGGTGCGGGACAAATATCTTCAGACACAGTCGCAGTCCAGCCTTGCGAACAAGACCGGACAGTACTACCAGCTCATCAGGGAACAGCAGGCGGTGGCGCAGAAGAAAAACCATATCGATTCCATCGTCGGCCGGACAGTGGCGGATTTTCTGGAACTGTCCATATCAGAGGAGGGGAAGTATTATGACAACAGCGAGTGCAAGGTTTTGCCGAACAGCCGGTATGGACTGGTGACATTCGTGGACCTGGGACCGCAGGTACAGGTCAGCAGCCGGAACAATATCCTGCTGACCCGGGTACAGGGGCGGGACTATACCCGCAAGGAATATATATCCGGGGGTGACCTCGAGATTACCATCAACGGCAAGATCACCTCCAAATACCCGGACGTGTATCCCGAGGCGGAAGTGTCCAAGTTTATCAGGCTGGTACAATACAAGGGTGTCATCGATTGCGACAACACGGTATTGCGCCAGTTCAACATTTCACGGTTGATTATACAGGGCTATACCTTACAGCCTACGGATTGCCGGAACGTGCAGCCGTATTCGCTGAACTGTGTCGCCGTGGAGCCATCGGAAGCCGTGGAACTGAAACTGGCGGAACAGGAAAAGGTGGACACGGCCATCAAGCACACGAACAAGTGGATCAAGTATGTTAAATTCGGTACGGAGGTCATCGACCCCGCCTCGTTGCTTAAACTGACACGTTTATGGGTATAGCTGCAATGGATATCCTCTGCTGTCGCATCACCATCGGGGATGCCGACCCATCCAATCCGATGAGGATACAGAACGGCGTGGAGATTACGGAAGTCCAGTCGCTCGAAATCAACGAGAGTTACAAGAAGCTGATCGGAACGGCCAAAGTGATATTCCCGAAAGGGTCGGTATGCCGCTCCACGATTATCGGGAACGTGACATTGGAGGGCAAGGACGTGTCGAGGATAACGACGGAGGTGATGCAGGACGGTGTCATCATCGAGAAACGCAGCGCGCAGCGTCTGGTTGACGAGACGACATTCAAGGTCGGACAGCGCATCAATATCAAGCTGGGCTACAACGGCGTGCTGAAAAATATGTTCGACGGATACATTACCGGATACAATTCGGACAGCACGCTGGAAATCCAGTGTGAGAATATGGCCTACAAACTCAAACTGAAACAGGCACCTCATTTCGAGACCCCGGCGAAAGGGACGACGGTGAACGAGGTGCTGGAAGGCAAGTATAATATCCTGAAAGATACCGGCTTCAGGATACACTCGGATACGAAGCGGTTTGAGATACATATCGGCAAGGTAAAGGTCACGGACAACTTCACGGTAGCGGATATCCTTTCCGAATGGTCGAAGTACAAGGTCTACTGTTTTTTAAAATACGATGCCGATGATGACGGGGCCATACCGTCCATTGCCGTCGGGCGTCCTTATTCGTCCAGCAAGGCTCAGCCGGTATTCCCGGAGGATGAATCGACAGGACCGTACAGGATATACTTCAACGAGCATGTGGCGCAGAGCAACCTGAAAGTGGTCAAGACCGATCCGAAGTTTTTGGCGGTGACGGGCAAGGCACTCGGGACGGATGAAAAATTCTTTGAGGTGACAGTACGCATGAATCCTGAATACGACCCGGCGACGCCGGGCAGCAAGGAGTTTCAGACGGTCAATGCCACGCAGATTTCAAAAAAGACGCACAAAGTAACGGGCAACACGACGGCATCAGGAGCGAAGACCAGGACCAAGGTGGATTTATCCACATATACCATCGTACCATATATGTCACCTCATGTCGGAATCAATTCCGACCGGCTTGTAGAAGAGACGACGGAATACTTTCGGAATTACAATCTGAACGGAATCACCGGCAATGTGACAGTATTCGGGGATTTCGGACTGTCTCCTGCCGTACAGGTGGAACTGATCGACTACCGTAATCCTTCCAAGAACGGCGTATACCTCGTGGAAGAGGTAACGACTACTTTCGGGGTGGGTGGATACAGGCAACAACTGAGTATTCCGTATAAAATTAGGAAATAAGATTTACCGTTATTCAACAGGAGGAATTTCTATCAATGGTTCTTCGTTTATTACCTTGATAATATTCGGAAGTTCGCTATTGTATTTATCGTCAGTAGAGCAATCAAAACCTTTTCTTCCACTAATGAAATCCGGTGTCGAAGTTTCAAAAGACCCTTTGCGTACAACCGGTATAAATTTAGTGGTTCCCTGATTGTTATATATTTCATGTGATATTATACCCCCTTCATAAGCGGCACCTCCTTTACCGGATTCAGCTTTCTCTTTATACTTTGGAGTCAGAATGCACAGAACTTTAGTTGCCTTACGGATGCTTTCAAGCATAAATTTAGGCAAGTCAGTTCCATGAGGTTGATACTGGTCTATTTGAGCATCAATCCCTCGTCTTCGCAAATCTTTGGCGAAAGTTTGAATCCAATTCATAAAGACATTGTCTTCTACCTCCCACGCATACGAAATCAACACAAACGGCTTGTTTTTATTCACAATTGGTTCTTCCGCCACTTTATTGAGAATTTCAGGCAGAGGCGTATTATCGATTGTAGGAATGTCTACATCTGCCCAAGGATTCAAAGCTTCTTGTATCGCATCTTTTGGAGTATTCATTAGCAGCAGCCTGTTTATTTTGATAGACAAATCTTTGAGGAATTTTTGTACATCATTCTCATCAAGAGCTAAAAATAAAGTCCTATACCATTTAATTCTTGATGTAAATTCTTCCTTTTCCCGCAATTCTGCCATATATTCCCCATATGTATGAGGTAACGACAATGTTGTTAAATATGGCCTGATTGTATTATAAAACAATGGTCCATCTACATACAGCGGCGCATAATCATTTTCTTTGTTCGATCCGATAATATTCCAAAGCTGTTCATATATATCTGATCTACTGGTCTCTTTTTCATAAATTGTCCGCTCAAGGGAAATTTTAGGAATAACACACTCTCCCCCATTTATAACATCGGCACCATTCTCCGTAAGAGCTATAAAATCTCTATCTTTTAAGTAGAGATAGCCATTATCAATGAGGGTATTTACCAGGAAATACAATATACCCAATTGATTACGAGTAAATTGCTTTTCAGCTGCAAATCTAAAATTTCTGAGCATGTTACCTTGCCCGGCTTTAAAGCATCTTGATTTTTGAAAGAAATCAAATATATATGTAATATAGGATTCTAAAATTTCTTGTTTCATAAGTAATATCATTGTCTTTGCAAAAGTACAAAATAATTGGCAACCAATAAACTATGCTCCTCCTATTCTTTCAAAAAACTCATGTCTTCAGACAAATCCAACCAGTTGCTTATCCGTGAGGCTATCCGCAAGATAGCCTTGGGACGGAGTATGGAGCGTATCAATCTGGCTCCCGGAGGCATGTCCGGTATCGGTACGGCCCGCATGATACACGGCTATGTCGCCAAGATACACGACAACCCCTCGGACGAGGAGTTTTCCGACTACGGCGGTACCATTGATGTCGGCGAGTACCCGGACGAGACGGCCTCCGCCGAACCTGTTATCCATAAAGGCGTGTTGCTCTCGGCCGCCACCAACAGCGAAGGCGGCTTCCTGATCGTCCCCGCACTTTTTTCCGACGTGACCATCTTCATGGATGCCGCCACCCGTTATGCCTATGTGGTTAACTTCTCCCATGTGGATATCCTGCGGCTCAATGCCCGCACGGAAACCGTCATCGGCGTGACCGAAATGGAGGAACTGGATCCGGAAAACGACTCTTCCCCGGACTACGACGAACTGGAAACCACCGGTAACGAGACCTCCACCCACTATACGCCGACGGCCGTCACAACAACCGTTAGGAATGACAAGGACAAGGAAGCGACAACCGTTATCGATGCGGAAAGCATCACGCATACGGTGGACAAGTCTGAAGTCAGACAGACAGCAGATAAAGTGGTACAAAAGGTCAATTCCACGACCGTTGCCGTTGCCGACAACAAGGTGACGCTCGGTGACGAGAATGCCACCGAGCCGCTGGTTCTGGGTAATGAGCTTGCCCGGCTGATGCTCGACTTCCTGACGGAATGTTCGAAAATCATGACTCCCACACTGATGGGCACGATGTCGCCGATCAATATGCCGAACTTCATCTCGCTGACATCACGTATCCAGAAATTTCTTTCCAAGACCAGCTATACCAAATGAGCGTACAACTGCATCCCGATATAGAAACCCTCGACAAGGAGAGCCTGTGCTATTCCATCTATGCACAGCTGTACCATAACTTTTTCAATGCCCAGCAGAAAAAGGACGACGAGCATCCTTACGGCATCGAGGAAGGCGACGAGACCAGCCTGAGACTGAAGAATACCGCTTACGGTTTTGCATCCGCCATTGCCGGAGCCGTTACGGGAGAAGGCGGTTCCGGAAGCGGTGGCTTGCTGTTGGATTACCTGAAGAAATCGGGCGGTGACATGACCGGCAAGCTCAGTGCCAATTACGGTTTCGAAGCCGGCATTGGAAACACCCGTATCCTGGAAACCTATTCGCAGGACATTACCGATCCGGAAGGTGTGGTAACTGCCATCGAGTACGGTATCAGGATTACCGGCAACCTGAAAGTCGGGGGCGACAGCCTGCATATCGGCGGCAGGCAGTTGCTCCGTTACGACGCGGACAAGGCCACCGCTACAATCAACGCTTCCCATATAGACTTTCTGGATGCGACGGTACATTCCAAAGGGGCATGGATTATCGGGGACGAGGATACAGGAATATCCATCTCCCCGACACGGCTGGCCGTGGGCGGGCAGGATGTCTATCATCGTGGCAACGCCAATACGGACACGGTGGATTGGACGATGCGGGACGGCATGGTGAGACGGAATCTGACGGTGCGAGGGAGTACGGTCATGGATGGCGGACTGAAAGCCTTGCAAGGCGTGGAACTGGGCGACAAAGGGAAATGTCTGCTTTCGTTTTCGGAAGAGGATGTCGCGCTCGGCGGGTTCCTCTCGTTCCTGGACGGATTCGGCATCCGGATCGGAGATGTTCCCGTACTGCTCTGTACCGACAAGGACAAGATACAGTTCGGGAGTATCGGCGGTGACCTTCTTTTAGGCGGCGACCATACCCCGAAGATACGCCTGTTCTCCGGCATATCGGACGTGGACGGCGAGTGTCTGATGCTTTCCCCTTACGGAAAGGCTTGTTTTCCGGGCTCGCTGACTGTCCGCCACAACTACGGCGCCGACCTGCTCTCCTCATACCGGGTAGACACTTCCGATGAAGGTATCGTTATCCACAAGCGCTTGCGGATGGGCACAGCAGAGGGATTTATGTTCACAGGCGACAGGGAGCGCGTATCGCTTTCTTCCGAGGTAATCTACGAGGAAGAGGACGTAAGGACGGCTATCCCTCACAGCACGGATTTTTCACACCGTCCGTCCGTGAGCTGTTATGCCCCGCAGAACCGTCACAGCGAATCGTTCCATATCCGCACCGATGCCGATTTCGTTACGGTCGCTGTTCCGTTGGAAGCAGCCGGGCATATCGGAATCCATGCGTCGCCCACCCGGATTACTGACAGAATCCTATACTTGACAGAGGCGTTACGCCTGCAAGCGGTGGAGGACGGTATCCGGCATTACGGAAACAGCGTCTTTACCGGGTCGCTCTCTTCGGAGTTCTTTTCCCCGGGCCTTTCCGGAAGCGGATGGGCTGTCCGCCGGAACCGGACGACAGGAGGCGTCTCCGCCACATTCGACGAGGTGGTGGCCCGCCGTAAGTTCCGCGCCTATGAGTTCGAGGTCGAAAAGACTTCGGTAACCAACGGTTCCTTCTGGATCAGCGACAGCTGTTCGGGAGACACCGTGGAAAAACTGTCATAATCCATGTCCGTATTCCGTTATCCGACATACAAGATCCGTATTGCCCCCGACTCGCAGAAGACACAGGGACTGCAAGCCGGGGATATCATCCGCAGGCAATATGCCGAACGGGAGCGTACCGTCTATTCGCTGATGTGCGTGACAGAAACCGGAACGGAGCTTGTCGGAGACAAGGACGCCCCTTATTTCATCGGGGCATTGCTGGACGGGGACGAACCGCAGGGCGGTGAACTGCTGGACTTCGTGCGGATTACCAACCTGTTCGATACGGCACGTAGCGGAGCCTTGTACCTGACGGCTTCTGACAGCGATTCACCCTATATGGATGTCATCGACGGCATGGCGACCGAACGCTCCCTGTGCTATCCCGTCATGGACGGAGGCATGGCGGGAGTGCCGGACAAGTCCAGGTACGCCGTTTATGGCAGCATGCTGCAAACGGAATATCTGGATGCCGATTCGGAAGCGACACGCATTGTCCGCATTATCCGCAACGCGGAACCGGCAGGAAACGCTTCCTTCGGGCTGATGCTGACATTGGAAGAACCGGTCGGATACCCGGAGCGCCTGCTGGTATCGTTCAAGGTCAGGTCTTCCAAAACATCAGGTTCCGTACCGATCCGATTCGGCTATACGAACCGTGAAAAGACGGATGCGGAAGATGAAATCTCCATCGGCCGGGAATGGAAGTACAAGTTATGGGTCATCACCGTGGATTACCCGGCACAGTACAGCCGGAGCCTGTTTCTTGACCTGACATCAAGCCTGGCCTCCGAGGGGGACTGGTGCGAGGTCGCCGACCTGAACATTGTTCGTCTTGCCTCCGTATCCGCTTTCAGCGAGGCGAGCAAGGCCCGTGTGGGAAAGGTCAGCGGCATCATCGATCCGGTCTTCGGCATGTTGGATGGTTACGGGGCCTATTTCCAGAATCTCTATGCCACACGCAATGTCAATATAGCCGGCACGCTTACCGCGGGAGACGAGAACGGTTTTTCAAGCACGTTTTATGTGGGCAAAATCCACAAGAATGTCATACCCGACAGCCTGTCCTGCCGGTTCAGCCATTCGGAAGAGCTGGATGAAACATCTCCCGCCGGACTCGGGCGGTGTGTACGGATAGCCGGAGACAGTCTTCTTGGTGCGCAAAGTGCCGCCTGGCGGGAGGCTCATACAGGAGTCTGTTATTGTTTCTCAGTCTGGATAAAAGCGGAAGATACGGCAGCCATCCGGTTCTATCAGGATGAACATCTTGTCGGTGATCGGACGGTGGCTGCCGGTAAAGGATGGGTCCGTTATAATGTCCCGTTCCTCATACGCGGGTCAGATTCCCCCGTCATGTGTCTCGGCATTGCCGCTTCCGTCCCCCTGTCGTTGTCCGCCCCTCAATTGGAGGCCGGAAGGAACGTGACCCCCTATCAGGCGACCGATGAAGCCTTGTCCTACACGGACGATTACGGTGCCTGGTTCAATAAGGGAGGTATCGGGGGTACCATACAGAATCCCCTGTTGCGGCTGAACGAAGACGGCTCGATCGTTTCACGGGACGGTTCTTTCGTCATCCATCCGGACGGGACGGGCCATTTCGCCTCGGGACGGTTCAAGTGGGGCAAGGATACCATCGAACTGCGCGATGTGACCATCCGCTGGGAAGACCTCGATGAGGAGGCGCAGGAACTGCTCAAGCCCCGTTCCGTCTCCCTGACAGGCGGCACGGCGTTCCATTTCAAGGACGAGCTTTCAGGCGCATGCGAGCCGGAGAATATCCCGCTTGTGGCGACCGAATACAATTTCGAGCCGGAAAGTCGGCAGTGGGAATACCTTGCCGTTGACGGCATATGGAAAGATGCCGGATGCAATGCCGCCGTATTTGAAATGACACCCCCGTTTCATGGCTGGGAAGGGCGCGACGTGCTGACCCTCCGCTACACGGCAACATACCGTAATGAAAAAATCAGTGCGACCCATACCTTTTTCAAACTTTACGACGGATCTCCCTCCTATACTGTTTATGTGGAGTCTGAAAACGGCACGACATTCCGCAACGGAATCGTCTCGACGGTACTCCGTGCCAGGGTGTACAGGGGCGGTGAAGAGATTACATCGCTCATTCCCGACGGCAATTTCCGCTGGATACGGACGAGCCGCGATACGGAGAGTGACAGGATATGGAACGCCGCACCGCGTTACGGCAGGGAGATAGAGATAACCGGCGGGGACGTGTGGCGCAAGGCCGTTTTCGATTGCGAAGTGGAAATAACAAATAACCGATAATCTATTATGGCAGTAAAAGTAGCCCGCGGGCAGGTCACCATCATCGACCAGAACGACGCGGTATCGTTGCAGGCATTCATCGGCTCCTCGCAGCCCCTGACACAGGTGTACAACAGAGACAACAATGCCTATGCCCCTTCGTGGGCGGCTTCTCCCTATCTGGTACTTACCCCTTCGCTCTTCGTCAGCGGTCAGGCGGCGACCGACCAGATCACCTCGGTAGGCAATGCCGCGACGCTTACGGCAGGCGTGAAGAGCGGCTCGGCCAAGTGGTACAAGAACGGTACGGCGATCGTCTCCGGACAGGACAGCTGCACCATCGGCGCGGCATCGGCCAAGTATGCCCTTACCGTCAAAGCCAACCACATGACCGTTTCCGCTCCGCAAGTGCGTTATACTTTCGAGGCGGTTTACATCGACGCCAACGGGCTGGAGATTCCGTTCCGGGCGGAGATTCAGTTCACGCAGCACCTGAACGCCGGAGCGATGATCGCCGCCGTGGCGTATGCACCCGACGGCATCGTATTCAAGAACGACGAGGTGGCGACGCTCAGGGCGCATTGCGACCTGTGGCGCGGAGCCTCTATCGACACGACGAACGTCACCTACGCGTGGGGCATCAAGGATTCGGCGGTATTCGCGGGCACGACACTGACAGCTGCCGCGGCAGCCGGAGCCACGACCATAACGGTCGCTTCGGTAATGAACATGGAGGCGGGAGGCAGGATAACCATAGGATCGGCACAGTACACCATTTCGGCAGTCAACGCCTCCACGAAGGTCGTGACGCTGACCTCCGCACTGAGTGCCGCAGCCGCATCGGGAGCCGCCGTTTCGTGTCCCTACTACAACTCCATGCTGGGTGCCGGCTGGGCATGCCTTACCTCGACCAATCCTCGGGGCGTGACGGCAGGCTGGACGACAAACGAAATCACGATTACGGCAGATGCCGTTCTCAACTTCGAGACCTTCAAGTGCGCCATCAAGGATACGGACACCTCGGCGGGCAACGCCTCGGCGAACAAGGTCGTCTGCGACATCATCTCCTTCACGGATATGTCCGACCCCATCACGGTTGATCTGGTCAGCCAGAAGGGGTTCACCATCAAGAACAACGGCAATGACGTGGATGCCAAAGCCGTGTTATACAGGGGCGGTGAGGAAATCGACACGGGCGGGACAGCTTATACCTATACATGGAAACTGTGGAACTCTGCCGGGACTTCCGTCGTGAAGACCTACACGGGAAAATCCATCACGGTCTCGAAAGCCGATGTGACGGGGAAAGGCGTGCTGATGTGCGAGGTATCGAAATAAACGACATGTCTTACAACGAATACGAGGGTGCCAAATACTTTTTGGGACACCCTCATTGCGTCTGACGTGTTTCCCGACAGGAAAGTCAGTCTCTTGGCATGGATTTCACGATCCCGCTCACGGGGTCGAATTGTACGGCGGCATTGTTGAACAGCCGCTCGATATGCCCGCTGCGGATCATTTCGGAGGTCGGCAGACAGTGAAGGACGGGCGTATCGATAAGGGCTATTCTGTCACTCAGCGAGAGGGCTATATCCAGTTCGTGAGTGGAGAACAGAATGCATTTGCCCTCAGCATGCGCTAACCGTGCGAGCAGGGAACACAATTCGTAACGGTTGGGCATGTCAAGAAACGAGGTCGGCTCGTCCAACAGGATGACGGGCGTTTCCTGAGCCAGAGCACGGGCTATCATAATGCGCTGGCATTCACCGTCCGACATCTTATCCATCGTGCGGCCGGCATACGCCTCCATTCCGACCGAAGAGAGCGACCGCATGACGATTTCCCTATCTTGAGGCTGCATGCGGCCGATCCAGTTGGTGTAAGGGGCGCGGCCGATAGCCACGACATCCTCGCACCGCAGGTTGGCGATGCGTGTGCGCTCGGTCGTGACAAATGCCAGTTGCCTTGCCTTCTCCGGAGTTCTCATGTTTGCGATACAATGTCCGTCGAGCAGGATTTTACCGCAATAATTATGATTCAGTCCAGCTATGGCACGGAGAAGTGTAGATTTCCCCGTGCCGTTCCTGCCAATAAGGGCAGTCAGCTGTCCTCTTTTGAAAGAGGCATCGACCTTATCGAGAAGCCTCTTCTCTGCGTAGCCTATGGAAAAATCGCACAGTTCTATCATACCGTCATCGATTTATTGCGTAAAACCACCCATACGACTATCGGGATTCCCAGCAGTGCGGTAATGGCATTTACGGGCAAAGTGAACATTTTGGAAACGATATCGCAAAGAAGCAATACCGCCGCCCCCGAGAGAAGGGTTCCCGGCAGGAGCACGCGGTGGTCGGCCTCGCGGAAGAGCATCCGCGCGACGTGAGGCATGGCAAGACCGATGAAGCCGATCGGGCCGCAGAAAGCCGTTACCGTGCCGGCCAGCAGCGTCGTCGAGAGAAACAGCAGACCGCGCGAACGGCGGATATTCAGTCCCATCGTTACGGCATATTCCTCGCCGAAGAGCAGGAGGTTGAGCGGTTTGATCGTCCATACGGCCAGCAGCAACCCGACGATGACCGACGGAAGGAGGATGGCGAGCTGCGGCACCGTCACGTCGCCGAGCGACCCCATCGTCCAGATGACGAACGCCTTTAACGCCTCCTCTTTGCTCAGATATTGCAATATCTGCACGACAGCGCTCACGCCTGACGAGAACATCATACCCAAAATCAATATCACCATAATGTCCTTTATGCGGTGTCCGACGGCAGCGATTACGAGCAGCACGACGGCCGCACCCAGCCAAGCCGCTCCGGCGATGCCTATCGACGAGCCGACGCCTGCCAGCACCACGAGCGCCACGCCGAGGCTTGCACCCGAGCTGATGCCCAGCACGTAGGGGCCGGCCAGCGGATTGCGGAACAATGTCTGCATCTGCAAGCCGCTGACCGATAGCGCCGCCCCGGCCAGCAGAGCCACAACCGCCTTTATCAGCCGTATGTTCAGTACGATTTTCGCCGTAGTCCGCGGGCAGTCGCCGCCCGTCAGGGCCGCCCATACGTCGCCGACGGGAATGCGAACCGCGCCCACAGCCAAATCCAACAGGAAGAGGCCGACCGTAAGCACGGACAACGCGGTGAACAGGATGACGGGGCGTGAACGCATCTATTTCAGTTGTTTGTAGTATACGAAATCTTCTTCGACCAACTCGGGGTGGAATATCTTCACGAGGTCGCGCAGAAGAAGGTCGGGATTCACGACGGCCGATTCGTAGTAGTCGTTGCCTCCGGCGGCATTGGTGCGGGCGTTGTTGTTATAGACATAGCCGTTTCGGACGCAGCGGGTATCGGCGAACTTCGGGCAGGCGGCTTTCAGTTCGTCGAGTGTGTTCGCCATGCCGACGTTCAGCCACATATCGGCCTCCGAAGCGAGCAGGTATGCCTCCTCCAAGTCGATAGGCGTCGAAGAGTTGCCCGTGTTCTTCTTGTAGATGTAGTCGCCTCCGGCGTCGGTAATCAGCCGCACGGCATAGTTTTCCGTCGAGGGCATGAACCACGAATCGCCGTAGGGCGTATTGAGCATGACCGACGGGGCATCGAGAACGGCACCGGACACTTTCTGTTTCAGCGCATTGTATCGGATCGGAATATCCGCGAATACCTTTTCGCCCTTCGCGCGTTTCCCGACGACCTCCGAAAGCGCCACCAGCCATTCGGCTTTGCCCAGCGGAGATTCTTCGAGATAATCGCCGACATACATGAACGGGATGCCGAGCTCCTTGAGTTTGCTCTCCATCGCACTGGCCCCGTTCACGCCGAAAAGCAGCACAAGGTCAGGGTCGAGCGACAACAGAAGTTCATAATTGATATTTCCCTCGTAACCCACGTCGCCGATGCTGTCGCGGCGTGCCTGAATGTCGGGATTGGAGATATAGTCGAGTCCCGAAACGCCGACCACACGTGCCGTCTCGCCGATGGCGTCGAGCATGGCGATATGGGTCGAGGACATCGCCACGATGCGCTGCGCATCCCCTTCGAGGACCTGCCCGTCGAAACCCTCGGGAACGGGTTCCCCGTTACGGGAGATGAACAACCGGGTGGTGACGCTATCCGCGCCCTGCCACGGATTCATGACGGAAACCAGCACGCTCTGTCTGCCGTCTGCTCTTTCAATCTTGAATCCCGAGGCATATTCGGGAGCGTAAAGCTGTTTGTTGAAATCGGCAAGTTGGGAACTCTTGCCACGACAGCCTGCAAATGCCAGCGCAAGCAGCACCATCAGGCTCAAATTCTTTAATACTTTCATATCATTACCTTATTTACGTTTACATTATTTTCTGCTTTTCCCGAATTTCGGGGTGATGCCGATGAAGAACTCGAAGTTGATGCCGGGCATAGGACGCGACAGCACCGAGAGATAGTCCTCGTTGAACAGGTTATTGACGGCAAGTTTCAACTGTACATCCAGCGGTTTGAACGACAGCATTTTCTCCAGTGAGATATTGCTCATGAAATACCGGGGCAGGTGGCCTGTCAGCGTGTAATCGTTGCTCGACATGGTGAAACGTTCCGAGTAGTAAGCCCACTTGTAGAGGAACGCCCACGTCCGCCATGACAGCCGTCCTGTCAGCGAGGCGGAGTGCTCCGGCACGTAAGGCAGTTGTTTTCCCACCGACTGGTCGGCGGGCGACATCTTTTCGCCCTCGTTGATGGAGGGGGTCCACGAATAGGAACCGTTCAGGTCTATCAGCCAGTCCTTTGCCGGCTGCACGGCAAGGTTGGCCTTCACTTCGACACCGTAGGCATGGACTTTCTTCACGTTGCGCGGCGAGAAGAACCCCTTGGTCGTCGGCAGCCAGATGATCCAGTCGTCGATGTAGGAGTCGAACCAGCTTGCGCTGCCGCCCAGTTTATATACCCCCTTTTTGCCGACATCGAAACTCACTCCGGCGTCATAGCTGAAGCCGTGTTCGTTTTTAAGGTCGGGGTTGCCGCCCGGCAGAAAGTAGAGGTCGTTCAAAGTCGGAAAACGATAGTTGCGCGATACGGAGGCTTTCACCATCACGTTCCCTTTGCGCGAAATCAGTCCGTCGATGAAGAATGCCGGGATGAGCGGAGCCCATTTGTCGCCCGACATCTCCTCGCGCAAGACCAGCGACAAGCCCAACGGCTCGACAGGCTGCCATTTGGCCGATACAGAACCGGAGAGCTCGACACGCCCCTTGTCATATCCGACGACGGCTTTGTTGCCATCCTGAAGGATGATGTTCTTGTCTTCGCTGCGCACGAGATGCTGGTACACGGATACGTTCGAGGTGAAGAACCATTTCCTGCCGGGCGAGTATTCCGCTTCCGCCTGTCCGTAGAACGTGTTTATCTTGCTCCGCGAACGGGTCATGGAGGCCCAGTTGTCCGGCGCCACCTCACGACGGTAGTCGTAGGCCATCCACGTATGGATATAACCGCCTTTCACGCCGACTTTCCATTTCTCTTTGATATGGTCCCATGACAGGACACCACGAAACGTCTGCTCCCGCTGGCGGTTCTCGAAGGCGGTCTCATCGCCGTAATCGGTCGTGAGCATCGGCAGTTCCCGGTTGGAGTTGATATACCATGCGTTCAACCCGAAACGGTCGCCTTTCAGGGTGTTGTAATATACCTCCTGCAACAGGTGCAGGTCCTTGAACGAACCCGATCGGTTGCGTTCCTTGGGATGATACTGTCCGATGATGTTCTTCTCCTCGTCGTAGATATTTATCTTCTTGTCGTGGTTGGTGTACTTGTAATCGTTGGGCGACGACGAATAGACCGCGCGGGTCGAGACCTGCCATCGGTCGCTGCCGTAGGTGAAGCGGGCGAACTCGTCGAACGTGCGGAACGACCCGATGCCCTGCACGTATTGGGCATGGAAGCCCTCGCCGACCTGCGGCGTAGTACCGAGTTTGACAAGTCCGCCGAGTCCGCCGCCCGTTTCATTCACCGACGACGTGCCATGAAGCAGCGAGGCCTGATCTATGAAGTAGGACGGTATGGTGGAAAAGTCGGTCATACCCAGCATGGGATTGTTGATGCGCATGCCGTTCCACGTCACCTGCGTGTGGCTGGGCGACGTGCCGCGGAAAGCAACGGTGGAGAGCGTGGCGCGTCCGTAACTCTTGACGAACACGGACGAATTGAACGTCAGAATGTCGGCCATCGATAAGGCAATGTTCTCTTTCAGTGCGAGCGAGTCGAACTTCGTCTTCTGCACGCCGATTTCTTTCATCGGGCGTTTGCCCCACACCGTGACCTCGTCTATCTGGTGGATGCGTCGTGTGATTCCCTGCGCGGACAATACGGACGGACAGACGAGCAGTAGCGAGAAAAGTATGTATTTCGTATAAATCATTTGATTCCGTTTTTAGGGTGGGTATTCGCGGAAAAATGTACCGTGGAGGATGCCGGCACGGACGTTTGATGCGGGTCGAACCCATTCTCTTCAAGCAGTTGTCCGTATTCTTCCTCGAACGAGATCTCCTGATGGATTGTATGCTGCTCCTCGATGTGCCGTCTGAGCCGGTGAAGGTCGCTGAACGACACGCTGAACGAGTCGAATCCGGCAGCCCAACCGGAGAAGTCGGCATATTCCGGGGTTTTCTGGTATACCGTTCCCGTGGCGCCTTTCACCTTGTTCACGATCTTGCTGAAATCCCCGGAATTCGGAATCTCGACAAGTACATGCACGTGGTTGAGAAAGGCATTGGCGGCATGTACGCGGCAACCTTTCCCTGTAAAAATCCGTGTCATCCGCTCGAGCATCAATCCTTTTCCCGTTGTCGGAATCGTCATCTTGCGTCCTTTGGTAACGAAGATGAGATGGTATAGGTGTCGTATCCTGCCCATCACTTCCAACAAAATGCGCCGGGGATTATCCCGACATAGAATTCATCGATCAGTTCACCTTCGGACGAGTAGCGGTAGACAATGCCCTGCTGCTGGTAGTCGATGGCATCGGCCACGTAGACATCGCCACGCACGGGGTCGACGGTCAGGCCGTAATAAATCGTACCGCTGTATTCGAGGAACGGGCGCACGGGAACACGTTCCGCATCCACGTCCATCGACCATATGTCCTTGTTGATCCAGTAGAGCTTGTCGCCCGTACCGTTGAGCTGCACCTCCGAAGGCCAGTCGCCCATCTTGAACTTGAACTGCTTCTCTACGGTGAACGTCTCGGCATCGATGCGGTAGAGAGACGGGGCTTCGTAGCCGTAGGGCGAACCCTCGTACCCACCGTCGGTGATCGTCCACATCTTGTGGTTCTTGTCCATTACCAGCGAGGTGGGCTGGATGCCGACTTTCAGTTCTTCTACCACCTGATCCGTTTCGGTATCGATCTTGATGATGCGGTTTTGGTACGACCAGCAGTTGCAATAGACATATTTGCCATACTGCACCATCTGCTCCGTGGAGCCGCTTTCCATCGTCATGTCCGGCACCTGGATGTAACCGGTGATTTCATATTTCTTGGGGTTGATGATGAAGATGCGGTTGTCCCACAATTGGGTGACATAGGCTTTCTCGTCGCTGAGGAAATGGATATAGCGCGGCGAAGTCAGGTTCGTGATACGGCCCACCTCTTTGAACGTATTGAGGTCGATGGCGAAAATCACGTGGGAATTGTTCACCACGACCCAGCCCTTATTGTCGTGGATGCACATCGATTGCGCCACGTCGCCCAGCTTCATGCCGTTGGCACGGAAGAACACTTCATTCTGCACCTGTTGGGTTTCGGGGTCGTAGTACGACAACGTGGCATTGCCGTACTGGAAGTTGCCCTCGTTGGTGATGAACAACCCGGCTCCGGTAGCGTTGAAATCTTCCACCGCATCTCCGTAGTCCCACTCCATGCAGCCCGCCAGCAACAGCGGCAACCCGCATAGAAGAATGATATGTCGTATCAGATGTTTCATTGGCTTGTTATAAACGGGAAAGAGTACCGGTCTTTTGGCCAGTACCCTGTTCCCTTGTAAAATAATGGGTGTTACTGCTGGGTATAGCGACCGGCTTGCATATCCTCGTAGGTGGGGTTATAACCGCAATTGGTTACAAGCCAGTCTTCTTTCTTGATTTGTTCTTCTTCTACAAAAGATTTGAAGAACGTATAATCAACAAACCGTGTCAACCGGATAAATCGAACTCCTGAGAGTTTTGTTAAAGTTGGCATATTGAAAGTCGTAAGCGATGCTGCATTTGCAGCACAAAGTGTTCCATCAATGGCCTGCAATTTGGGGCATGAAATAGTTTTTACGGCACGAACAGTCATACCAACACCCCCGACATGTTCCAATGACGGAAATGTAAAATCTTTATTTGATGCCATAAAATCTAAAGAACCATATAAAATATTATTAATCACCCCTTCTTTGATATATTGAGGATTGCTTGAACAACCGACTGACTTTAAATTCGTAAAATCATAATCATAGTTAGAAACAGCGTTCAGATTACCGATAATACATAACTGACCTCCGACAATTTCCAATTTCGGGAACGAGATATTGTTTGCCATTGTAGTTTCGATGCTTAAATATCCATCTACACTTACCAAGTTAGGGGCTGAAACGCCTTTTTTTGAACCTCTTATAATTTCCATATTCCCGTAAACTCGTTCAAATTGGAATACAGGATCTGTTGTCATATTGCTAGAATACTTAAAATTCTTAATACTCTTAAAATTCAATTCTGGATCTATTCCAACACTTGAACCGGTAATACCGCTCGGAGCTAGAAACATGCTAACTTGCGACATATCCTCTTTTGTGATAATTTTTGAGAATATAGTCCCGTCTGTAATAGAAATTAAAGGTTCGTTATCCTCAAAAGGTACAAAATTTACTTTGCTCAAATCTAAAATTCGATCAGAACACTCCAATAAACGCAGCAAGGTCAGTCCTCCGAGTTGTTCTAATTTACTCCAATCCGGCAATTTTTTCAAGACTTGGAATTTAGATATTGTCAATGTGCCTTTAACAATCGACAAGTTAGACAGTCCATCTATTTCTTGTAATTTATTATTTCCCGTAGATGTAAAAGCATCGGACGCAATATAACTGGAAACGAGATTAAGGTCGCCGTTTACTACCGATAATTCCGGCAATGAAAGGGTCTCCAACGGAATCGGTATAGAAGCAAAATCCACACTTCCAACTTCTTGTAATTTCGGAAATTCCAAAGAAATCATTTTGCCTAAATTATTAACCCCTAAGCGACCGTTTACTTTTGTCAATTCAGGAATTCTCAAAGATGTGATTTCTCCTCCTGGTTCTCCGTCACTTGTCAGACACTGGAGATCAAAATCCTTTACGACAGTGGTTAATTTAGGGAATTCAAAACTTTGTAGAGATGAAGTCCTGAATATTATATTTCCATCAATCGTTTCAAGGTTGTCGAATTGCACATATGCTACTTGATTGTTGCAGACAACGATGTCGCCAGTAATATGCTGCAAAGATCTCATACTGACCATCTGCAATTTACTGTTGGTCGCAAAGGCAGTTTCAGTTCCTATTTGCAAACCTCCAATTGAAGTGATATTATCAAGTCCCGTAAGATCTTGTCCAACATAACTTTTCCGAATGATGATGTTTCCTTCGACTTCCTTCAATATTTTTAATGCGGCGATATCCGACAATTCTTCTGCATCCTCAGCATCCGACCCGATAATCAAATCACCTTTGATAACCGTTACGTCCGTATCAATGAAAGCCGTAACATCCGCTGTTGTCTTCAATTCCACATCCCCTTCATAGCGAATCTCGTCTTTAATGACTTTATATGTATAATCATTCGCTTCTCCATTGTAAGAGGTTACACGAAACGTTCGTTCCGTATCCCAGTCAGTAATGCTTGCCGGATCGGGAATAATTGTTGCCGAGGATGTGTATTTGAATTCGACTTGAGCATTATTTAACGAAACAGTATATGGAACTGTTATGGTAATTATATTGTCAATTATTTCCGCTGTATAGGATTGACTTGCCACAGTCATCACGACTGATGTGATAAAATTGTCATCGGCATCAGCAGGACTTTCTGGAGTCTGATTATCTTCTGAACATGATAAAAAAAGAAATGGGGCAATGAATAGTAAAAGCCAAAACTGTCTCATATTATTGATTATTAGTTATTGATAAGTCTTCAAATGAA
Source organism: Bacteroides sp. AM44-19 (assembly GCF_003603395.1). Taxonomy (NCBI): domain Bacteria; kingdom Pseudomonadati; phylum Bacteroidota; class Bacteroidia; order Bacteroidales; family Bacteroidaceae; genus Bacteroides; species Bacteroides sp. AM44-19. The sequence continues at coordinate 167,264 of NZ_QTNB01000006.1, forward strand.
AATACTTCTGTGGATATCTCTCCAAGCCAACCACTTTTCGATAATACTCCACACTGAACTTTGATAAAGTCTATATATTGCAATTTTACTGGAGTCCCGTCATGATATATTGCATTGGCTATTTTGAATCCGTTGCGCTGACCGCTACCATCAATGACATTTCCTCCTACCAGATTATCTGAACCCATATTATCCACATACCCCCACTCATAAGCGTTATTCGCCCAATATCCTGTAACGGGATCTTGATTGTTGCGAGGAGTCAGACGCGTCCCATATAATGTATAGCTATCTTCTTTAATCCAATTGGGATAATAATATTCTTGGCCATGGTATGCATTCATATCGACAGAACCTGAATTACCTTCACTATCTACCCACGGAGTATGTGCTCTGGGTGCAGGTCTATAGTAAGTTACTTCGTAGTCTTGTATTGTACCATCGATGCCGGTTTCAGATCCTTTTAATTCATACCATTCATCGTCTGGCTGGCCATTGCCATTTATATCTTGCATTACCCAAACAATGCCCGGCTCATTTGAGCCACCGCTCGAACTGTTAAAAGCATTTCCTTGTATTGCAAAATCGTATTCTCGGCCACTCGGAGCAATACTATGGTCAAAACCGATGATGATATAACCACCGAAAGATCCCAGTGAAACATGCGCTTTTTTGTTCAATCGTTTCGTTGCATACTCTATGGCTTGTTGGGGCGTCGTTTCATTTCCTATAAATCCGGTATTTTGGGATAACTCATTAATAAACTGTCCGGGAGCAGGAATGAATTCATAAACCTTATCCCAAATACCTGAACTTGTCGCTGTCGCTTGCCGATAGCGTTCTTGTTCCGTTTTTTCTTCACAAATAACCTTAACTGTCGTTGTAATTGAAGTATTACTACGTGTTATGTTACGTGAAAGTGGCTGTGTGTTGGGCATTTTTTCTGTAACAGTAACAGCAACGAAATATTCTCCAGGAGTCGTCGGCGTGAATTTAAAAACCCTGTCGGTAGCGGCTTCCATAATTTTTCCATTGACCTGCCATTGATACTGTGGATAATCGAAATATTCCAGCAAAGGCCGCAAATATACAGGACGCCCTGCAAAAGTATAACGATCCGTAGAAGTTTGTGTATAGGATGGTGTCGGAAACCGTACGGAATAAGGCATTGTTTCCACAACTTCTACGTCGAAATCACGGATTGTTTCTCCGTCTATATTGGATGCCCGGATTGTTATCGAATATGTACCGAGTTCTTTTTCGTGAAACGTATATGCTTTTTCTGTTCCGACGATTTCTCCATCGCGTACCCATTCAATTCTAAAATTTTCAAGATCGTCATGTTGAATATCTGGAGATAAAATATAATCCGTGTTTTGAGGCACTTTTAATCCTTTAGAGGGGATTATGATTGAAATTGTAGGTGGAGTTAACTCCAATACTTCTACTTTTAACTCTTCTTCCGCATAACCCTCTGGTGTATCAACTCGCAATTTGATATATAGATGTTGTTCCTGATTCCATGTATACTTCAATATTGATTCAGATGAAAGAAGTTTTCCATCTACTGTCCATGCATAAAGTGCATTATTCGCATATTTATATGTCGGGGCAATTGTCAGTTCACGCCCAACTTTGATAGTGTAAATGCCAGTCTCACTATCGAGTTCAATTATAGGAGCTTGTTTTATTGCTTCAGTAATTACATCGTTCTTATTACAGCTTGTAATAAAAAACAAAAGTACAAGAATACTAAATATGAAAGCCTTCATAATAAAAAAGGCATAGAACTGAAATCAGTTCTATGCCAAACTATATTAAATTGTTATTCTATTGTAACGTCGTCTATACAAAGATACGCCGGAGTATTGAGTCCATATATAGGATCGACATCAGATCCTTCAAAATTGAATTTTACACTTTGCACATCCGCTACATTAATATCCCAATATGTCCATGTAGTTACGGGGGACACTGTTGGTTTATCATATCGGTAGTCGGCCAACAATTTCGATACAGTGGTGATCAAATTTCCATCTACGTCATAACATTCGATGTTGACTTGGAAATATCCTATATTGTTGCCGTCAGAATCTTTCAGATTACTCAACGGTGTTGCAACACCCGATGTTCCGAACTGATTACCATTTATAATCACACCATAGGTATATGCTGTGTTACAATACCATAAACCCTTGAATTTGCGAGGGGAGTCAAAATAGAATTCAGGTTTGGCCATCCACTCCGTATTTCCGAAATCAGAGTAGCCGTATACAACAGCAAAATTGGAACCGCTGTGACCTGCCCCTGTATTGGCCCCATCTGTGGATGCTGTATTATAGACACTACATTGATTCTCCCAAGTATACCACCAATTAGTTCCAGAAGTCTTGCCGGCAGCAGAATCAGAACGATAATTGTATTTCGACAACGCAATGGCACCACTGGAAAATTCAGTATACGCTCCATAAGAATTGGTTACAGTATTCATGTCGGAGACAAACACAAAATCGGGATCGTATATTTCCCTGATTTGGTTCTCTGCAGTATATCCATAAAGCGTGTAGTAGTTCTCTGCTTTAGGCGAAACCGCCATGAATGTTTCATCGAAGTCATCGAATGTAATGGTTGTAGTGCCATCATCATTAAAGTTGGCTCGGGTTTCGGGAGTTACTGAATCAGTTTGAGGATTCATCAAAAAGTCATCGTCTGAATTACAGCCGGTGAACAGGGCGGTTGCCGTCAACAGGAAAGCTCCCGCCAGAAAGCGTAAATTTCTTTTCATAGCTTACTTGTTTTTTAATAAAACATATTTTTAACAAACACAAAAAATCCCGTTCGCGCAGGTTTACACGAACGGGATTATGTTTGTCTTCAAATATGAGAATGACTCCTACGGCATTCCGTATCTGATCGCAACCCGATTTTCTCCCGCGGGTGTAAATCCTTTTCCGGTCATGGCAGGTCTTCTGACTCGTCCCAGTCGTCGCGCCTTCCCAGCATTACACCAGTGGCAGGTTGCGGCAACCTTGAGGGGACTTACAGCAGCGGGTACTGTCCCGGATTCTCACCGGATTCCCTTTTCATCCGTGGCGGCGAACCGCCCGGAACCATTTCCAATTACAAAAATACAAATATTTTTTATAATAATATCATTTACACGAAAAAAAATCCGCAACCTGCCGGAATCATTCCGCACTATACTTTCAGAAAAAGGTTTCATGGCAAAGATTCTCATCGCCCGGGGACAGGCGACCATCTATGTCCAGAAGGACGGGTATACCATAACCCAGTCTTTGGGTGAATACGTGTTCCCCGCGGATGACACGGGGAAGATTCTCTCGTCCGTCACTCTCACCTCGACCGTACGGGTGATGTGCGGGGACGAGGAACTCACGGCCTTTACCATCGGTGCGGTGGGTAAGCCGGCGGGATTCTCATCCGTTACCGTCAATAACGGCACGAAGACCTTAACCTACGTTATCACCGCCGGTACGACGACCCTCGCCGACCACGGAACAATAGATATTCCCGTGACAATTTCCGGTATTGTCTATCATCTGTCGTTCGTCTGGTCGAAAGCCAAGGCGGGTATCCCGGGCAAGGACGGGGTCGATGCCGACATGCTCGACTGGGTCAAGGAGTGGAATACGGGTAAGACGCTCATCAACGGCAACACGGTCATCACCCCCAAACTCTTTGCGGGCACGAAAAACAGCGACGGCACCGTCTCCGGGATAGCCATAGGCTCGTTTACACTCAATACGAAGACCTCCTCGGGAACGATCGCCGCAGAGGCGGTAAACGGCATCTATGGATTTAGGGATGGCTACAAAACCTTCTATGTAGATAACGGCGGTAACGCCCAGTTGGGTTATGGCGACCAGTATGTCAGGTATAACGCCACGACAGGCAAGGTCGAGTTCGGCAGCGGAGTGAGTCTGAACTGGGTCGGTGCGACCTACATCGACAAGGACGGCGTCTTTACCGGAACACTCTCGGCCGATACGATTAAGACGATTTCCATCAGTGCTTCCCAGATCACATCGGGGATTATCGCTGCGGCACGCATCGACACGGCGGCGTTGAAAGCCTCCTTGATTACCGCCGGAAACATCGAAGCTCTGACCTTGAACGTTACAAAAGGGAAAATCGGCGGCTGGACGGTGGATGCCGACTCCCTTTACCGGGGTACGAAGAACAACACTGTGGGGAGCTGCACCTCTGCCGCAGGTAGCATTACGCTCGGCTCGAACGGTATCCGGGGCTATAAATGGCGGCTGGATGCCTCGGGAGCCGGAGCGGTCGCGGGCGGCAACATCGCGTGGGACGCTTCGGGCAACGTCACGTTCGCCTCGACGGTCAGTGCCTTGTGGACGGCACCTATCGGCTCCCTCACCACGGCTTTGGGCGGCAGCGGCTATCCCAAGCTGACGAAGATCACGGCCGACGGAATCTATACCGGCAGTATCACCGCCTCGCAGATTACCGCAGGAACCATCTCCGCCGACCGCATAGCGGCAGGCAGTATAGCGGCCTCGAAGCTCGATGCCGCCAGCATCAGGTCCTCCATCATCAACACGGACTATATCAACGGCCTGAGCTGTACCTTCACCAAAGGAAAAATCGGCGGCTGGATGATCGGGGCTTCGGCCCTCACTGCCACGCATATCTCGATAGACAGCGGCAACAGACGCATCGCGGTGTACGGGGCCAATTCGGGTGTCGCTAGCGGGCAGCGGGTGCAGCTCTACTACAACAGCGACACGGACTTCGGGCTCTATACCACGGACAGTGCAGGGTACTGCGTGGCACAGCTGGGTTCGAGCAACAGCATAGCCGGCTGGACGATCGACACGACTTCCATTCGCAAGGGCAACGTGTCGCTGGGCAGCGACGGCTCGATCATCAACTCCACGAAATGGAAACTGAACAACGACGGTTCGGGGCAGATCGCCTCGGGCAACATTGCATGGGACACTGCCGGGAACGTTACGTTCGGGGCTTCCGTATCGCTGCAATGGAAGAACGACATCGAAGCGGCCAAGGTTACGAACTTCGGCTATCGATATTACAAGAAACTCATCATCAACGGCGACGAAGCGACCTATTATCCAGTCGTTTTCAAAGGTGGCGACCAGAACATCAAACGTACCATTCTCGTCCGTCGGGGATATGCCGAGCAGGCTCCGGTCTCGTGGAACACATCCACGCACAAAGGAGGTCTGATCGTACTTATCAAAACCAACTTCGGCGGTTGGGGTGGCATTGCCTATTCATGGGATATCTATGACCTTTCCGAGACCTACTGCCGGATGTTCGCCGGGGCGCAGCTGTGCGGCAACTACTGCATGTTCGCCGTCTTCCTGCGTGGCGGCGGCGATACGGGTGCCGTGTACCACCTCTACTCCGACCAGCCGATAGAGAGCAGCAGTTATAGTCCTTCGCCGATTCCGGCAGCTCCGCAAATCGCTTACGGCAACGACCTTATCTTCCAGAGCGGTTCCACACAAGCCTATGCCCCCGCGCCGCGCACCCTCACGGCTGCCGTCGAGGAGGAGATCCGCCGCCATCGGTTCATTGCTCTGGCGCAAAGCACGGACAGCACGCTTGCGGCGCACCCGCTGACCTATATCGGCTCGACAGGGATTTACACGGGCACCCTTACCGCGGCGCAGGTCAACGCCGTGGCGATCGATGCCGGCAGTATCAAGACGGGAACACTTTCGGCAGACCGTATCGCCGCGGGCAGCATCAGCGCCTCGAAACTCGATGCCGTGGGTATCAAGTCGTCCATTATCAATACCGATTACATCAACGGTCTCAGCTGCACGTTCACGAAGGGCAAGATCGGCGGTTTCTCCATCGGCAGTGACAACATGACCATAGGGAACGTCGGAGCTGTGGGTGCCATCCCGTTGCAAATCCGTTCCGCCTCCACGGGCAGCGGTTACTGGTACACGGGAGCCTACAAGCCGCTGGGTATATGCCTTACGTGGTATCAGAGCAGCAATGCAGGGCATATCGTCCTCGGGCAGGTGGCGGCATCCGGCAACAGTGTCAAGACCGGATTCATAGGTCTTCAGATGATGTCATGGGACAATCTGGAATACTTCTGCCTCTCGGTGAACTATACCAAAAGCGGCAGCAAGGAGGTATACAACCGTATCGCGGGGTGGGCCTTCGACCACAACCATATCTGGAAAAACAACATCTCGCTGGGCAGCGACGGATCTATCGCCAACTCCACGAAATGGAGTCTGAACAACGACGGGTCTGGGCACATAGCCTCGGGTAATATCTCATGGAATGCCGCCGGCACGGTTACCTTTGCCGCATCCGTATCCGCCCAGTGGACTACGGGCATCACGACGGCGCAGGAACTCGCTTCGGCCATGGCGTTCGGGAAGATGCTCTACCGCGACCCGACTTTCTGGAACGGAAACAACGGTGTCGTGGTTTACAACAACTCCCAGAACGGTATGGTGACCGTTACCCGGCAGCAGGATGCCACGGCACCCAATGACAGCAAGTATGTCCTGAAAATCCAGACCAGCGGCAGTGCCAGCCCTCGCAACGGAGGCTTCTATTTCGGGGCGAAATGCGGTTACCGCAAGGTGCTCGTCGCCCGCATTATCGCCAAGATCCCCGCCGGCAGAAATCTCTGTTGGGCGACGAACAGCGTCGGCACGGGAGGTTCGCACCGGTGGCTTACGTCGAACGCCGGCACGGGCGACTGGAAAGAATACGTCTACAAGGTCGTGTGCGGCACCGCCGATTTTTCCAGCACCCATTTCTTCTACGTGGACGGCACGCAGGGGACTTCCGATACGCCTGTCATCTGGTATGTGGCCTATGCCACGGTCTTCGACCTTACCTCCACGGAGAAATACACGACCACCATCGATGCCAACGGCATTTACACGGGAACCGTACGCGCCAACCAGATTATCGTGGATTCCGCCCTGACTGTCGGAGGGAGCAGCTATAACGGCAGCATCTCCGTCAAGGATGCGAACAATAGCGTAAAGGTCACGCTGGACAGGAACGGTATCACGGCCGTGAGCGGCAAGATCGGCGGCTGGATTCTCGGAACAAGCGCCCTGACCGCTTCGGCTCCGGCCTCGGGGCACCGCATCGTTATGGGGGCTTCAGGATATATTTACCACGACAACCCTTCCACCGGAGTAAACTATTGGGCGCTGAACACGGACGGTTCCGCCACGTTCGGGTGCGGGAAAATCTCCTTTGCCAATGACGGATCGGGTTATCTGGCCAACCAGAATATCAAATGGGACGCCTCGGGAAATGTCACGATGACGGGCACCATCAACGCCAATGCCGGCACCATCGGGGGATTCGTCATCGGTCAGGGGCGCATCGGCTCGACGGCGACAGGAACCGGCTCAGGCGGCGGCCTTGCCATCTACGACGACCTGTTCCGCGTGGGGGACACCATTTCGTATGTCCTGTTCGGCAGCAACACCATACCGGCATCCGCCGGCGGATCATGTGCCACCGGACGTATTGTGAACAACAAGGTGAACAGCATCTTTAATAACAACTACGGGCTTTATATCGATGTCAAAAACGGTAACCGTAACTACGGAATATGGTCCAATGCCTCTGTTATAGCCCCTGCCTGCATCGGCAACAAGATCAAGAATGTCTATTTCACAGGCAGCGGTTACACGATCGATTTCTCGCAGTTCAACATCTTTTTCGTTTATGCCAACCAGAAGTACAGCGTGACCCTGCCGTCGGCATCGTCCGTGGCCACCATGTTCGGTTACTCGACTCTGCCGTCGGACTTCGCCTGCATATTTACCCTAATTTACAACTACAACTGGGGGAATAGCCTTGTATTCACCAATATCCGTAACCACAACGGGGATCTTGCCAGTTACACGTTAGCCAAGGGAGACTCCATTACGGTATTGTGCGCCAATTACCCCTCGTTCCATTACCAGATATTAAATCACTCTTATTAAAAACTTTTCTGCTGGGAATATCCCTACACTTAATAAAAACAGAAGCGAATTATGAACATCACCAACGTAACGGTAACCAAGGTTGCCGAAGAGAGCACGGAGAATGCCGACTACCAGTTGGAATATTCCATCGTCAATGACGCGCTGACCCGCGTCCACGCCTCCATCCGCAAGAAGGATACGGATGGCTCGGGGAACGCTCCGCAGATAGGTATCATCTACATGGAACAAGGCGTTATTTCATGCAACATTCCTATGGGAGAGCCGCTTGCACCCCTGTTTCATGATTTCGATACCATGATCGACGAAATAAAAAAGAGTAACGTACAAAATGCATAAATAATATGGAACTGTCAGTCAAAGACCGCCTTTACCTGCCGTCCTTTTTGCCGGCACGGGGCAACTTCAAGGACTTCAACCTCAAAAAAGAGATTCTGCGCAAGATCGCCATTCCGGACGAGGAGCGCAAAGCCATCGGTCTTCACGAGAATGCCGAGGACAAGCGCATCGAATGGGATGTGGAGAAGGAGAAACCGCTTGCCGTGGAGTTCTCGGGGGACGAGATGGAGTATCTCCGGAAAGCCTGCGAACGCATCTCGGACGAGGAGCTTCCGGACGATATGTGGGCTACCGTGTCGCGCATCTACGATTTCATTCAGGAGAAGTAAACCATCCTTTCTTTCTGCCGCTACTCTTTTGAAAAGAGTGCCCGGTCGTACTCTGATGTATGGTCGGGCTTTTTGTTGAAGTATCGTTCATGGCAAGACAGGACATAACAATGGACGCCGAATACGGTGAGGTGGAGACTTCCGGCAATATCGCCGGCAAGAGTTTCTACGACTTCCGCCTGCTCGATGCCGTCGCGGGTGCGGACAACGACACCTTCCGCTACGGAGAGATTACCGTCCCCGTCGGCTTCGTGTACACGTATAACGACGGCAAAGGGTTCCATGTCAGGATTCCCTATACGCCCGACATGCGCCGCCTGACGGTCCGTCTGGTTATGGAAAGCGGTTCGGGCGGCACGGAGTACCTGAGAAATCCTGCGACGGGCAAACATTGGTTTCCCGTCGTGGCGGAGACGGAAGCCGGCACGGCCGATATCGCCCTGGCCGCATTTTTCTCCCTCAATGAGAAGGGAGTCTACAACCTGCTGTCACGGGACGGTTACCTTGCCGTGTACAGCGGCTCAGAGACCGACTTCGAAATAGGAGCCGCCAAAGCCCAGAACGAGACGTTTCTGCTGAAAGCTTCAGCCGGAAATCTCTACCAACATTCTACGACAGGTGTCGGCCTCGTCGACTACCTGCATTCGAGTCTGGAAAACAACGGTCTTGCCGCCAAACTGCAGTCGGAATTCCTGTCGGACAAGGTCGTCATCAAGAATGCCTATATGGATTCTGCCACGGGAGAGCTGCTTTTAGAAACCGAGGAAAAGGAGGAGAACGATGGGTAAGTACAGGGTCGTAGCCGGACAGAATATCTACGATGTGGCCCTGTACCTGTACGGCAGCATCGAGGGAGTCGTGGATTTGCTCATCAACAACCCCGATCTCTCCTTCGCCACGACATTGACTGCCGGCCGGGAACTTGTCTACACGGACGATTTCGTTATCCGCGCCGATGTAGTCGCCTATAACGGGTTGCACGGCATCGTCCCCGCTAACGGTGAACGGCATGTCTATCCCAAAACGTTCACCTTGCCGCTTGCTGTCGTCCTCACGCTCGCTGCCGGGATCATCACCGTGCAGTGTGCCGTTTCCGGTGCGGGACAGCTGGAAATCGACTGGGGCGACAACAGCGACACCGAGACCGTCCTCCTCGCGGACACGCCGCAGCTGCTCACCCATACCTTCGACAACAAAGTCAGGGACAGGCGTCGTATCCGTTGGTTTACCGATGCCTGCTTCCGGAGTATCGACTGGAGCGGGCTCAAACCGCGGTCGTTGGTACTGGTGCAGACACTGCCGGTGGAGGAGCTGACGCTCACGCACGCCACACTCTCCTTGGAGAGCCTGCGGCTGCTTTCCGGAACCTACAGCCTGAACCTGTCGAATTGCGCGTTGGCCGATCTTGCACCGCTTGCCGAATGCCGGGAACTGATGACACTCGACCTCTCCGCCGCCCGACTGAAACCGACAGTCATAGATCATTACCTGACAACCCTTGTGGAACATTACGGCGACCGACGGAATTGCACGGTCATTTTACCTACAGCCCCGACGGGAACCTATCGGGAGCCGGACCGGGATACCGAAACGGGGCGCTACCGTATCGCCTCGGGCATGGAAGCCGTATGGGTCATCCTGCACGAGGAGGCCTGGAATGAGGGTGGCGCGTGGAAATTCATTATCGACGATATAACCTATACAGTGGAATGAGCCGGACGATTAAGGAGATATACAATGAAGCCGTGCAGGAACGCAACCGGCGGCTGGAACTGACGGAGTTCGCCAGCGACTCGAAGCTGTCTGTCATGAACGGTATCCTATGGACCGTAGCCGCTGTCATCTACAGTTTCGAGACGCTGCTTGATGTCTTCGCGGTGGATATCTCGGAAGCCATCAACAACCGGATCAACGGCACGCCGGACTACTACGCCAATGCGCTGCTGCAATACCAGCAGGGCGACGAGCTGACCGTCCGCGAGGACGGACTGGCTTTCGGGTATGCCCAGGTCGATGAGACCAAACGCATCATTACGCAGGTCTCCTATGTGGAGAGCACGGACGACAGCAACCTCGACAGCAAGCTGGTACTGAAAATCGCTACCGGCACGAAAGGACATCTGGAAGCTATTCCCGCCGAGGAGCTGGTGCCCATCAATGCCTATATCGGCAAGCTGAAATTCGCCGGCACACGCATCGAGGTCATCTCGACCAAAGGCGACGTGCTGGTGCCGCGTCTTACGGTCTTCTACGATGGTGCCGTTCCCGAGGCGGAGATGTACGACAGCATCGAGACCCGTATCCGGGACTACATTATGGGCATCGACTTCGACGCTGCGGTCTATGTCTCCCGCCTGACGGATGCCATACGCCGTGCCGAACACGTTACAGACGTCTATATCGACGAGACGGCAATCCCCGAGCAGGGCGTGTTTATTGCTTGCCACGATACGGACGGGCAAATCCAGCCCCTGCAACGTGTCGGCCGCATGACATACACCGCCTCGGGCTACCTGAAAGAGTCCTCGCGCAAGGACGAGGAGTCGGAACTGCCGACCTTCCGGGAAGCCATCACGCTCAAAGTCGAAAACCATGAGATATAAGCTGCCCATAGACCGTTCGGTGAACCGGCTCGTGCCGCACTACCTGTCGGGACGGCGGTTCATCCTCTTCGTGCAGAGCTGCCTCTATCCCTTGCAAAGCCTGAACGAACGGTTCCGTACGTTTGCACGGGAACGGCATATCGAGGCGCGCATGACCTCACAGGTCATCTATTTCGAGTGGTTCCTGAACTACCGGTTCGGTAAATACATCAAGGACGGCAAGGACCGCATCTTCATCAAGGACAGCACGAGTGTCGGTGTGGACCTGTACCACGAAGGGGCGGAATACCAGCGTCCTTTCACCGTATGGTACAACGGGGAACAGGTTACAACGGACAATGAGGCGGAACGCCCCCGTCCGTTCTACCTGCTGGCGGAAGAGAAGCTGATCAACAAGGTCAGCTTCATGGTCTGCGTCCCGCCCGTCACCATACCTCCGCGGGAACTGGTCTATATGCTTTCCTATGTGGTGAACACCTATAAGACAGCAGGCAAGACCTACCTGATCAAGATCGACGAAGACGAATACACCCCCAATAAGAATACAGGACAATGAAAGAATATATTGCGGAAACCGGCGGACGGTATACCTACTCGGACGATATCCTGAACTTGCAGGAACTGGCTCTCAGCATGAGTGCCGTTTTTGACGGCTGCTCGGACTTCATCATCTCCGGATGCGAGATCGAGGGTCCCCGCGTCTCCCCGGGTTATGTCTGGCTCGGCGGAAAGGTACGCCGTTTCGACGGCTGCGCCGATGCTGTCTATCCCTATTATATATACGAAATCAACCGGCATGAATCGGTGGTCTACGCCAATGAGGTCAACAAGCGCGGGCGTACCTGTTATCTCTGTGCCGGAGCCAAGGCTGTCCCGGATACGGTCGATCCGGTTACTGACAAACTGCCGGCGGCCATCGAGGTGACGGAGAGCTATGCACCCCGGTTCATCGACAAGTTCTTCGGCCGCTATGCTGTCCTGCTCGATACACCTTTTGCCCGGCAGACCGTCAAGAAGGATCTGGTGCTGGCCGGAACGTTCACCGGGCAGAAAGAAATCAGCTCCAAGACCGCCGTCTCCGTCAGCGGCGGGAACGGCTACATGCTCAAAGGCATCGTCAAGGCGGACGGCCATGCCGCCATCGGTGCCTACCTGCACGGTCTGCTTGTCAACGAGATTGTCATCCGGACGGACGGCACGTTCAGTTTCATGAAACAAGGCAAGGAACTGGCCAGGGTTACGGAAGACGGCATATCCTGCGGTACTTCGCTGAATGAAAACGCCCGGATCGGGGCTGTCCGCATCAAGGGATACGACATCTATAACACCTCGGATGTGACGGATGAGGGTTGTATCCGTATCAATTACCACGGCACGGAGGGCGGCGGAACAAAATACCGTGACTTTGCCGTGCATGACGGAAAAGCCTGCACCACACCTGTTTTGAAAGTCATCGGGCGTACCGCCACCCTGCAGGTCGGCGGACTGCTCTCCCTGCAAAGCACCGGACGGGGTATCGATATTCAGAATACCGCCTATACGAAAGACAATGCCAGGCTGACAAACCTGATTACCTGGCGCGACAGTGCCGCCGCGCTGCTCGCCACCGTCGGCTTCGACACCGCTGACAGTTTCCGTTTTGCGCTGAGGAACGCTCTGGGCGACATCGTGCTTGCCCCTTTGGGAGCGGTGGATGTGCTCGGTACGCTTAAAATCAACGGAAAATCCGTGTCCGACACCTATGTGACCGTCAGGGCCTTTACGGAGGCGATGGGAAAGAAAGTGGATGTGGTAGAAGGCAAACAGCTCTCTACCGAAGACTTCACGACCGAATACAGGAAGAAACTGGCGGCTATCACTACCGGAGAACTGACGGAGGGCGGCGAAGGTTATGTCACATCGGGAACCGTCGCGGCGGCTTTGAAAATGAAACTCTCCGCCGACGGGAACCTTTCCGATGTCATGGACAAGGCTGCCGCCCGGAAGAATATCGATGTCTATTCCAAAGCGGAAGCCGGGGAGGTATTTCTGGAAATCTCCGAAGGATTGAAGGAGCTGGTGCGCCTGACGGCGGACGAGATCAGCGGGCTGACGGCAGAGGAAGCCGCCGAACTGAAAGCAAAGCGGCAGGCGGCCGTCAGGGATACCCTCGATGCCGAAAAGAAAGGTACCGGGGAGCTGAAACTGGCCAAGACCTCGAACCTGTCCGACCTTCCGGACAAGGGCAAGGCACGCAAGAACCTCGAAGTCTATTCCACGGCCGAGATAGACCGGATGATGGACGGCAAGCTCGGGACTGACTCCGCTTACGAGGGCATTGTCTTCACACCCGAACTCAGGGACAAACTGCTGGAAATCAAGACCGGTTCGTTCGCCTACATAGATGAAGGCGGCATTTCGCACGCGCAGGTCGAGGGATACGTGATGACCTCGCAGGTTGTCAGGGAACTCAAGAAAAAGGCGGAGCGGCTGATGGGCGGCTACAACGCTTCCGAAAAGGATACCATCGCCACCAACCTGAACCTGTATACCAAGGCCGGGGCGGACGCCCGCTTCGCCGCGCTTGAAAACCTGTTCCAGGATTACATCGACTTTTTGACCGGGCAAGGAAAATCCCCCATGGAAGCCCGGCAGCTCCTGCGGAACAAGTTGGACGTGCTGTCCAAAGACGAAATCGTCAAGGACTACCTGCGCAAGGACGGCAAACTTTCCGACCTGTCCTTGCCGACAGCGGAGGCGAAACGGCAGGCCTGCCGCGCTATCGGAGCCGCCTATGCGGAAGAATACCAGCCCCTGCTGGCGGATACGGGATGGATGCACATGGAGAACAGCGGCTCGGGAACAGATACCCAGGGGCTGTTTATCCGCCAGATCGGGAATATCGTGTCCATACAGGGGTATATCAATACCGCACGCAGGGACGGCAGCAACTGGGGCGGCATCGTTGCCGTCATCCCGAACAAGATACAGCCCCCGAGATACAGCGTGCGCTGCAGCGCCGCTGACTGGAACGATGACCACAAGTACAACCGGGGCTCCTCGTTCACCATCTACGGCGGTTCGCGCAGGATACAGCTTTACGAGCGCGGTATGTACAATGTCAATGTAGAACTCAACTTCACCTATTTTGTATAGTCATGAAACATAAACTCAATGTAAACGGCGATATCGAAAGCCGCCGGAGGATTGCGGAGCGCAGGAACGTTCCCATCCGTGAAACCGAACAGCAAACCATTCAACCGCAACATCATGAAACAGAAGAAAATCAGGCGGCAGCCGCAGAAGAAACCGTTTCCCCGGCAGCAGAAGCCCCGAAAGCGAGAAGACGGAAGACCGCAGGGAACGCTTAAGCGCTTTCCTTTCGACGAGACACGGATAGGCTTCATGCTCCGGTATGAGATGCCGGTAGTCTATCATCTGCTCCGCAGGTTATGCGCCACGCAGCAGCCCTTTGAGCCGGACTGGCAGGTCATACGGTCGGTGGCGGAGGCATCGAAAGACCCTTCCTGCGGCAAGGCGAAGTTCCGCCGCTACCTGGACGAGTACCGCCGGGACGGGGTCTATTGCCGGCGCGGGAAACGGCTCACGCCGGGGCGCAAAGCCTACTATGAAGGCATATGCCGCCGCAAGAGAGAAGAGTATATCCGCCGGAACCGCAGGAGGCTGCTCGCCGAAGCGCGGAACGCGCCGGGTGGCGACAGACTGCTCGGGGAGATTAAAAACATTCTTAAAATGAAACGGTAATGCACTGAAGGACAATACCGGTGACAAACATTCATGTACATGTATGGCTGTTCCGGGTGATTTGCCTAATTTTGTATTCCACGGTCGCTGCAAGGCCTTTCCATATTGTCAAATGAGTATCCTCTTTCGGGATACGGTCAGCGAGACATCCTCTCCCAGTTTTATCAGTTGAACGCGGACGGTGCAACCGAACCCGTCCGTCCTGTTACCAGTTTCTTTGCGATGCGGGTATGCCGTGTCGCATTCTTCGGGCATTTTTAAATCCATAAAACAAAGCGTTTATGCAAGAAGAAGAAAAGAACAACGGCATGGAAGGCATGTCTGTCGAGGAAATGTTCCTCGGCGTTCAGGAATCTTATCAGGAGGCACAGTTGCGTGCCCAGGAGGAGAACAGGGCGTTCGCCCGTACGGAGTTCTTCCGCATGGACAAGTTCGGGACTTACCGTCTCCGTATCCTGCCCATCGCTCCCAATCCGGACGGCTCGCCGACACGTCCGGGCTATGAGTATCCCGTCCACCAGCTGCTTCTGGAGCTGGAGAAACCCGCTACGGGGAACAAGCCCCAGAAGATGTATGTCACTGTCACCCGCGCTACCGATGCCGGATATAGCGTTGATCCCATCGAGACTTACCGCCGCATGGCCGTCGAAGCCGCAAAAGAGGACGGGGACGACAAACTGGCGGAAAAAATTGCCGGGGGCTCGTTCGGAGGCGGTCTGAAATACAGTTACGGCCACTGTCTCTATGTATTCGACCTGGGTGAACGTGCCAAAGGCGTGCAGATGATGACCCTTTCCCATGCCCAGTTCAAGGACCTGGATGAGAGGAAGTTCAAGCTGTGGAGCAAGAAACTGGCCAAGAATCCGTCTTACCCGTGCCCGGTTTCCTCGGTGTATGACGCCTATCCGGTGGAGATTGAAAAGCGCAAGAACGGAGCCAAGACCGAGTATGTCATTTCCATTGACAACGAATCGGAACCTGTACCGTTGACCAAGGAGGAGCTGACCGCCCTGATGGGTGCGCTGCGTATCCCGGAAATCATCTACCGCTACACCCGTTATCATCTGGGAGCCACCGTCGAGTTCCTCAAACAGTGCGACGGTATCTACGGCATGTCGCTCATGGAGACGGATGAAATGAAGAGGGTCATCGACACGCTGGACGGTGAACTGCCCAAGGAGGACACATCCGCGTTCTCGTTCGACCGTCGTACGAAAGATAACAGGGAAAACGGGCGTGAAGGCGGAGGCATCTCGCTGGACGACCTTTTCGAACGTTATGACGAGCTTCAGCGGCAGGAACTCGGTGACAAGACCGAGGAGGGCCAGGAGCTGCGTGCGATGATTCGCGGCTACATCGAGCAGGAAGGGCTCTCCGTGCGTGTCACACGCTCCACGAGCAACCGTGAACTGCTCGACCTGATCGAAAGCGAGATGGAGGGTCCGAAGCCCGGTGACGAACCGGAGGATGCCCCCGGGGAGGAAGAAGAGCAGCCGGAGGAAACGGAAGAGCGTGCCGGGCGTCCCCGCCGCCGCAGATAAGCCTTTCACAAGTTCTTGAATTCTAATCCGACGGGAGGCATCCGGGCCTCCCGTCCTAATCACAATCGCTTAGTATGAAAGAAAACAAACCCTGCCTTTTGTTATTGAATGACATCCACATCTCGAAAGACAACATCCCTGCATTCCAGGCCAACTGGCAGGAGGCCATGGGAATTTGCAGGGAACGGGATATCCGGGAAGTGGTTGTCGGAGGAGACCTGTTCTTTTCCCGTGCCGCCCAGACACTCGATGTCCTGCTGGCCGTCAGGGATATGCTTGTATCCGCCGCGGACCATGACATTCATGTCACGCTGGCGGAAGGGAACCACGACAAGGTGAACCAGGAATCCCTGCGCGGATATTGTCATGTCTTCGACCGGCATCCGAATGTGACTGTCGTGGATGAGTACCTGACCCTGTGCCGCCCGGAATGGAAGTTCGCGCTCCATGTAATGAGCTATTTTCCGGAAGACGGCTCTTTTGCCGAAAGGCTCGGACGATTGGCTGCGGAAGCGCTTTCCGGAAAACCGGAGCACTTCCTCTACATCCATGAGGGTATCAACGGGGCATTGGCACAGCCTTCGGAAAAGGAACTGCCTGCCAGGATATTCTCTCCTTTCGACAAGGTCTTTGTCGGCCATTACCACAACCGTACCGTCATTCCGGGGACGGGAATCGAATATATCGGTTCCTCGCGCCAGCATAACTTCGGGGAGGACGAGGAGAAAGGATACACGGTGCTGTATACGGACGGCACGTACGAGTTTGTCAAGAACCGCGTGAACATGCGGTACCGTGTCATGGATATGCCGGCGGAACGTGCCGGGTTGCACCTGATGGACGAGCTGCGTGAAATGGAGGCCGATGGTCGCTACAAGGTCAAGGTGCGTGTCCATGCACCTGCCGCCGCGATGAAATCGGTGGACAAAGCCGCCTTGCTGGAAGCCGGAGCGGCGAAGGTAGAACTGGTTGCCGATGACGAGCAGCTGCCGGAGGCGGTATCCTCTTCGCTCTTCGAGAAATTCGACAGCCGCCGCATCCGGGAAACCTACGAGGACTTCTGCCGGGAGAAACAGATCGAGGATGTGTCGATGGGATTGGAGTATTTATCTAGAATAGAAAACAGATCATGTGGAAATTAAAGACGATAGAAGCCGAAAATCTCTGCGCCTTCCGTTCGCTGTCCTACATGCTGCGGCAAGGCGTGACGACATTGATTTTCGGCGATAACCGGGACAATGAGTCCCAGCAGTCGAACGGGGCCGGCAAGTCTGCCCTGTTGGAATGCATTGCCGTGGGTATCACGGGCAGCCCGCTTAGAAAGATACGCTCGGAGGAGATTATCAACGATGCAGCGGAAGAATGCCGTATCGCTTTGCGTTTCATCAACGATTCCGCCGCCGAGGAACTGCTCGTCAACCGCCGTATCCCGCGCAAGGGGGCTTCCTCTGTCAGCTGTACGCTTTACCGTGGCGGCAAGCAGGTGGTAACCGATGAAGCGGTACAGCCTTCGGTGGATGCCTATAACCGGTATATTCTTGACAAACTGGGTATCACACGCGACGAGCTGCTCAACAATTTCATCCTTTCCAAATACCGGTATGAGAATTTTCTTTCGTCATCGGACAAGGAGAAGAAAGAGGTCATCAACCGCTTTTCCAACGGTATCCTGGTGGACGAGGCCATAGCCCAAGTGGAGGAAGACATCGTGCCGCTCTCTGAAAAGAAACGGCAGGTGGAACTGGAACTGGCCGGGTTGGACGGGCGTATCGGGATGTTACAGGAGCAGATACGCAAGGAGGAGGAAGCCGGAGCCGAGCGGGGGCGTACCCGTGTGGAACGTATCATGGGACTGGAAACGGCCATAGCGGCCAAGAGGGAGCAGATCCGTACCGGGCACGAGAACGTGGACAGGCTTGAGGAACAGCTTGCCGGAGTGCAGCGGGCGGACGAGGCTTTGCAGGAACTGGAAGCCGGAGATACCGCATTGGAAGCATGTCTGGAAAAGATAGCGGAAATGATGTCCCTCTTTCCCGATGCCCGGCAGACGGACTGGGACAAGGTCATTGCCGAAAAGAAAGGACGGTTACAGACCGCCACAGAGCGGCTGAAGGATTGCGATGCCGTCTTGAAGCAGGCGGAACAGGAACTGAAAAACAGGACTGACGGCTGGGAACAGTTCAAGAAGGAGTATGCCGCATTCTGTGAGGCATACAGGGATCAGTCCGATACGACTGCGGAGAGACTGCGGGAAATCGACATCCGTCTGCGCGACCTGTCCGGCAGCATCGAGGAACTGCGTCATAAACGGCGTATCGTTTCTGCCGGTATTGACGGCCTCTCGAACAAACTGGCCGGCTCCATCACCTGTCCTTTCTGCGGGCATGAGTTTCTGGTGGCAGAACCACAGTTCGACATCGAGGCCGGCATGAAGGAACTGAAGCTCCGTCAACGGCAGCTCACGGAAATCAACGGCCGTATCGATGAGAAGCAGGAGGAGACGGATGCCGTGGAGTTGCAGCAGAACCGGCTGAACCATGAGCGCCGGATATTGGAAGGCAGACGCACCGGATGGGAGGAGCAGCTGGCCGGGCACGAACGGGCCATCAGGAATGCCACCCGCCACGTGGAAGAGGTGGAAAGCGGGCATAAACGCATCGCTTCCGAAATTACCGCCCTGCAAAGTGAAATCGAAGGTGTCCGCCGCAAGGTATTCGACGAGGTGTTCGGATTCATAGACGAGCGCAATGCCGCACTGAACCGCGGCATACGGGTAGGCAAGGAAGATATACAGGCTGCGGCCTGCGCCATCGACACTTTGCAGGCCACGATCCGGGAGCTGGATGAGGCGGCTTCACCCGACCTCATACAATCGCTCAAGGACACTCTCCGTGAAACGCGCGGGAAGTCCAACGAGGCGGCAGGGCGCAAGACGGCCGTCGATGCCCGGGTCCGTGCCCTGGAGATACAGCGGGAACGGTTCGTGCAGTTCAAGACCTATCTGGCCAACACGAAAATCGAGGCGCTCAGCCGTATCACCAACGAGTTCCTGCAAGACATCGGCAGCGACATCCGTATCCGCTTCGACGGGTATACCGTCCTCAAGAGTGGTAAGGTAAGGGAGAAAATCTCCATCTCACTGCTGCGCGACGGCATGGACTGCGGCTCGTTCGGCAAGTTTTCGGCAGGCGAAGCCGCCCGTGTGAATTTGGCGACCATCCTTGCCATGCAGAAACTCGTGAACAGCAACTGCGACGGGGACAAGGGACTGGATCTGCTCGTGCTGGACGAGATACTCGAGGCGGTCGATGAAGCGGGGCTGGCCTCCATGTTCGAGGCGCTGAACTCGCTCGGCGGTACCGTGCTGGTAGTCTCGCACGGGAATGTGGCTGAAGGCTATCCGCATAAACTGGTAATCGTGAAAGAGAATGGCGAATCGAGACTCGGAGAATAGCGTACTGACCCGGGAGCAGGTACTGGCGCTGGACATCGCCACGCATACCGGATACTTCTCCCTGCATGAGGCCGGGACATGGAACTTCACCGAAAGCAAACGGCGCAACGGCAACAAGATGCACGGCGCTTTCAGGACTACGCTGCTCTCGCTGCTCCGTCGTTACGGCATCCGCCGCGTCGTGGCCGAGGATGTGAGCGTGAACCGCCATTTCTACGACATGCGGCGGCTCTCGGAACTCAGGGGTATCCTGCTCGAAGTGTGCGATGAACTGGATATCCCGGAACCGGAGTTCGTCAACCCGGCTGTCCTCAAGAAATGGGCGACGGGAGACGGACACGCCACCAAGACGCAGATGGTCGCGGCCTGCAAGGACAGATACGGTATTGTCCCGGTGGATGACAATGCGGCGGATGCCTGCCACCTCTTCTACTATTACATCCGCAGGCACAGGCTGTGACAAGCCGACAACGGTTTGGATTTTTTCCGGGCGGCGGTAATGCTGCCGCCCGTTTTTTCAATTGACGCTCACGGTAGCTGACAGATTAGGACATGAGATTCATTATCAACCTTTTCAGTCAGTGGAAACGTGGAAAAGAAAGATGTGTTTATTGCGGTTCTCCAGCCTGAAGACGAATCCGCGAGACAGAGGGCGGAACTTCTCAGAAAATATGTGATGCCGCACAAGAATCTGATATACAGCATTTGTATCAAATATACCTATAACCAGGAGGACATCGAGGACAACTACCTCGAGGCGTTGGCCAACTTCTTCAAGTATATGGACAGTTATGACCCGGCCCGTCCGGTAAAGACCTGGATCTATGCCGTGACCAAACGGCTTGTGGCGGACCTGAACAACCGCAACAGGAACCGCATGCCCCCGGACGACAATATCGACATTTCGGAAATATCCTCTTCGCTGTCGGATGAGGACGAACCGTCGGGAAACAGCATGGGGATGGACAACTACCGCGAGTTCTATAACGATGACATCCTCTGGGCACTGGACCGGCTCAAACCGATTTACCGGGAAGCCCTGCTCTTGCAGCAGGCTGGTTACAAACTCGGGGAAATCATGGAAATCACCTATAACAACGGTACTTTGCAGACCAGGAACGTAGAAACGGTAAAAAGCCGCATCTTCCTAGCCAAGACGCAGCTGCGCAAACTATTGACACGCGATGGAGAGAAAAGAATGGATTGACGGATGCCGGAGGCTCTTTACACGGCTGGTCCGCACCACGGTGTGGGCGGATTTTGTGTTCCCTACCGGCGGCAAGTCGGACAGGCAACTCGGGATGTGTTTCGACGGCTTGTGCCGGGAGGTCGTCTCCGTCAGTGCGGAACGCCTGTCCGACTTCTGTATCTGCCAGACATATGCCATTTCCGGATATGATACCGCGTATCGCAGGAAATGGAACGTCTCCCATTCATTCGGAAAGAAAGCCATCGGCCGCTATCTCCGCTCGGGAAAGGAACGCCGCTACCGGGAGGACCGGTGGCTGAAGAGCTTCGGGCTGTCACGGCAGGATCTGGTGCGGGCGGTGGAAGACCGCCGCAGCCATCCGTTCGGGCGTTTCATCTATCCGGAATACGAGGAGACGACCAAGCGGCGCCTGCTTTCCACCGAGGCGGGATATCTCGTCTGCGCGCTCTCCACGCTGATGTGGACGCCTTTCTCCCCGTCATGCTCAAAATGTGCGAAAGCGGAGCCGTGCCGCAGAAGGACACAGGCGCGCTATCCGGAACTGTACCGTATCCGCTGTGAGGCGTGGCGGAAAAAGGAGGCGAAGCCATGAGCGCCGTCAATCCGCTCAGTGCCGAGTTCCTGTATGAACTCTATGCCACGGCGCTCAGGCAGGAGCCGTTGTGTGCCGTCCTTGCCAGGCATATGCGCAAGGAATACCTGCCGGACCGTTCGTTCCAGCGGGTACAGGAGGCGATAGCCGCGCATTTCAGGACATACAAGGCACCGCCGTCGTATGCCGTGCTGGCACAGACCTTCCATGAGGATTACGACGCCATCGAGCTGATAGACACTTTCCGGGAGTATGACGAGGGACAGAGCGCCGAGGTGATGACCGACATGCTGGAGTCCTACATCAAGGGGGTCCGGTTGCAGTCGGTCTATGCGGAGGTCGGGAAACTGTATAACGAGAACAGGCAGGACAAGGCGGAGAATACTCTCCGGGAATATGCCGAGTGGCTGGCAGGGTTCACGCTGAAGAGCACCTCGTTCGTCAATGTGGCCGCGACTTTCAAGGAGCGTTTCGAGAGGAACCGCCGCCGGGAGGAGGAAGAGGAACGCTCGGCCGCTCCCCGTGTGTCCCGCTTCTACATCCCGTATCTGGATGCGCTCAATGCCGGGCGTAACCTGCGCGGGCAGCTGACCTGTTTCCTGGCCAGCACGGGTGTGGGAAAGTCGCACATCGCCAAATGGATCGGTGTCAGGGCGGACATCGATGACGGGCTGCATGTGCTGCATTTCCAGCTGGAAGGCTCGGAAGAGGAGGCGTTGAACGCCTATTCCGGCGGACTGATTTCCAGGAACGCCTACTATTACGAGCGGGGAAAGATTTCGGATACGGAGATGAGACATCTGGAAAAACTGGTCGCCTCGTATGCCGGAAGCATCACGGTGCGCAGTTACCCGCGTTTCAATGCCCAGGTCTCGACGCTTGACATCAAGAACGGCATTTCGGAATACAGGAAACTCAAAGGATACAACCCGGACATCGTGATTGTGGACTCGATGGACTTGCTGACGGATGCCAACCGCCGTTCATGGGGAGCCGACCATGAACGGGCGAAGCGTATCGCGGTGGCCAACGACCTGAAGGACCTGGCGGCGGACGAAAAGGTATGGATGGTGGTGACTTACCAGTCTACCATCGAAGACCGGGAGTGGCTGAATGACGAGCGGAACGTGCTGACCGAGTACAACTGTTCGGAGGCCAAAGGTCTGGCACGCCCATGCACGCACCTTATTTCGCTCAACCAGTCATCGGCCGAGCGCAAGGAGAACGTGATGCGCTTGCATGTGGCCAAGAGCCGCTTTTTCAAAAAGGGCGATACCATTAAAATAGCGACGGACTATGACAACGAGGTGTTCTATGACGGGCAGAGGACGCTGAATCTGAACAGGGAATAAAAAGTCGTTCAAAATGAAAACTCAATAGCGGATAGTTTTATTCCTGTGAAAATGAACTGCAAAAGGCAGGCCAATCTCCCCCATATAGAGAAAGCTATGCTCCCTGTTCTTCCGGCAGGTCATCCCGCCAGGCATGCTGTACAGAGCTCTGTAACAGGCAGGTAATAGCGGTACGGGACTGCCACCGGAAACCGCTTCATCCCGAGTAACGGAGAGTGATTACGGCATGCCCTTTTTCATAGCGTACCCTAAGTCCGAGTTTCTCCAGTTCCTCCCTGATAAGGGAGTCCTCGAACCCTTCGGACATGAATTTTTCCCTGAGCAGGCCGGTGATATTCTTCGTTCCGGTACTTCCGGAAAGAAAATCCTCCACCCACTGGCGGAAACTGCCACCCGTACGTATCAGGTTGTAGCGCCTCAGACAGAAATTCTCCACACTTTGCAAATCGAACTCCTTATAGGACAGCAGGGCGCAGAGAAGCGGCCCGTTAGTATCGTCCTCCCTTAATTCAGCCGTCAGTACGCAGACCGGTATGCCTGTCCCGCTATCGGGTCTGTAATAAAGCCGGATGTTTTCCCTTATATACAGCCCCGTGGCGTATGTCATGCCATCCGGGGATTCCGTCATGACGGGAAACGCCTGCCACCCGGAGTCCCCTTCCCGTTTCAACAAGGTTATTGCCGTTTTTCCGGACTCCCCGTCTGATGTGGAGCGTGACCTCATCGTCCCGTTGGTCTTTTTCCATCCGAGAAACCGCAGACAGTTCTCAACATCTTTCAGAAGCTTTTCCTTTGCCGGATTCCCATTAAGGTACGGGCGGAGCGTATCCACTATTTCGGACCAGTCCTCGTTTGTCTTCATATACTACTTGTTGATAAATTTTATTAAACACAGTCGCTTTGTAATTGAAATATAGCAATTTTATCCTGACCGCTCAAATAAATTCTCTAAAAAATCATGGAAAGAGCCACTCATGGAATCTCCCCGAGGTCTTTTCGCATTCCGGTACAGTCTGTATGTCCTTGGGGCAGACGTGAAATCTTGCCGGGCTTTTTTCCGCCCTTTCGTGCAGAGTCTGCCGACAGGTTCTTATTGTACAGATTTTTTCGATAATGCATGGGAATTTCCTCTATTATATCCTTTTTCGCCGGATAAGTTCGCGGTATCCTGCCATGAACCTCTGTCCGGGAGAAGGCCTGTTCCCATTGACCTCCTTGTTATCCGCACCAGCGCCTGCCACGACACATGGGCAGGTTTTCGTCCTGCTTTTTAAGGCATAGAGGCTCCCTCTCTTGTCGCGGCAGTGTGCGATACCCATTTCCACCTTGAGAAAGCGTATCAAAACAATGAAATTTATGAGGCGTTTTTAAACTTTAGCCCTTGTACTGCAGCTATACCTTTTATATGGAACTGTCTGTACAGGAATATCAATATCTGGTTTCGGAGATAACCCGCGAGACGGGTGCCAAACGGGACGGGAGCGGTAAGAACCTTATCGTTCCATGCTGCCCGTTCTGCGGAAAGTCGGGCGGTAAGTTCGGTATCTACATCGGCAAGGAGACTGCCCACCGCCGGCCTTTCATGGCCCACTGCTTCTCCTGCGGGGCATCCACCCGTACATTGGAGCAACTTCTGGCGGCTATCGGCCGCATGGACCTGATGGTCTCGCAGACAGCCGACATCGCCGCACCGTTGAACCTGCACCTGCTGGAGGAGGACGAGGCGGAAGAGATAGACGACGGACTGGTGCCGGTCGAATTGCCGGACTTTTACAAGCGCACTTTCCGGCATCCGTATTTGCAGCGGCGCGGCTTCCGTTTCGACGATTACGAGTATTTCCCGGTCGGGATGACCGGCAGGCTCAACCCGCGCTACGCGGACTATGTCGTCTTTCCGGTCATCGATGACTGTACGGTTGTCGGCTATGTCTCCCGACATACCTGGCCGAAAGAGGATATAGACGCGCACAACCGCAAGGCCAGGCATAGCGGCGGGTACAAGATCCTGCGTTACCGGAACTCCACGGAAAACGACTTTTCCAAGCTCCTCTATAACTACGATGCCGTCCGAGTGGACGAAACCGACACGGTCATCCTCGCGGAAGGGATTTTCGATGTCATCGCCCTGACCCGCGGACTCGAGCTTTATGACAATTCCCATGTCGCAGCCGTGGCCACCTTCGGAAAGAAAATCTCCGATGTCCAGATCTACAAGCTGCAATCGAAAGGCGTGAGAACCGTAGTCATCGGCTACGACGGCGATGCCGTCGAGTCGGTAAAGCGGACGGCGGAACGGCTGAAACCCTATTTCGAGGTTTTCATCGCGGACATCGCCGATGCCGCCAAAGACTGGGACGAACTCACGGAACCGGAAATCTACGGGATTTTCGCCTGCGGCCTGCTGTCCGTCCTTGAATACAAACTCAAAAAAGTACAGGAAAGATGATACAGGAACTTCTCTCATGGCTCGATGCACAACGGATAACCTATATCCCGGTCGATACGGAAGTGGTGGACATTCCCGGCTTTGGACGGCTTTTCATGGCCGACCTGTCGGGTGTGGAATCCATCTTCCGCGGCGACGGGGACAGGCCCGTGTTCAACCTGATGGAAAGTCCGGACGTGCTGATGGAAGAAGGAATCTTCCATGTGGCCTTCCCGTTCGGCAGGAACTGGTACTACTATGACCTGCGGGAAGAGTTCCGTTTCAGCCTGCTGAAATATGTCGGCCGGCCCAAGCCTCCGGTACACGATATACCTTTCGTGAACCTCGGCGTCCATACCTCCTACGAACTGCTGAACGCCTGCGGCTCGCCGGAGGATTTGTGCCGCAAGGCGAAATGGCTCGGGCATACGGCTGTCGGCATCTGCGACCGTAACACGATGGCCGCCACGCTGAACCTTCAGAAGGAGTGCGCCAATGCCGGGCTGAAACATATATTCGGCTACTCGCTGACAATGATACATGAGGAAGAACGTGTCGGGCTGAAGATTTATGCCTTGAATAAGGAGGGGCTGCATAACCTGCTCCGCATCCAGCGGGCTGTCATGGTCGATTCGGAAGACAACACCCTCCGCCATGAACAGCTGCTGATGTATGCCGCAGGTTGTGTGGTGGTTTTCGCCACCCGTTCCGTCTACTGGGTGGCCGGACACCCCAGACAGGTGGAGCGTATCCGGAAAGGTGCCGAAGCGGTCTATTACCAAATCGACGCCAACGAGTACAAGGCGGACCGCATCGACAGGGGGCAACTGGAAGCCCTGAAATACTACTTCGACAACTGCTATGATGCCGGTACGGATTCATTTACAGTAGAACCGGCCCTGATTCCGGACTGCTACTACATGGACAAGGACGATGCCGGGTACAGAATCGTGGTGAACAAGATTGCCACGGGAGCCGCCCATGAACAAAGCGATGACCAGTATTTCAAGACAGCGGATGAACTGTACGACACGCTCCGTCCGCTGTTCTCCGGGCAATGGGACTTCGACTCCCTATTCAGGCGCATGTGCCGCCCCACGGTGGAGATTGCCGGACGTGCGGACGCCTCATTCGAGACCGGGCGCATGTTCATGCCGGAATACCGTATGCGGCCACAAGAGCGGGAACGGTATGGCGACCGCCGTACGATGTTCCTCCGGCTGTTGGACGACGGGCTGGACCGGAAAGTGCCGGAACCGGAGCGGGAACGCTATCGGGAACGGCTGGACGAGGAAGTCTATATCATTGAATCGACCGACAACGTGGACTATTTCCTGGTGCAGTGGGATATGGTGCGGGAGGCACACCGGAGAGGCATCGCAACCGGTATAGGTCGCGGTTCCGCCGGGGGCTCGCTGGTTTCCTACCTGCTTGGCATAACCTCCATCGACCCGCTGAAATACGGCCTTATCTTCTCGCGCTTCCTCGTGCCGGAACGTTGCGGGCTCAGCTGGAAAGACGAGCTGACGGTGCTTGCCCCGGACATCACACTCGGCAAGGGCGAACGCTATGTGGAGATGGAATCCGAAGGCAAGACTTACCGTCTGTGCACGGATGCCCGGATGCGGGTAATCCGTAACGGAGAAGAGCGGACGATATACGCGGATGAATTGATAAGTGGCGACGAAATCCTTTTTGACCGCCGAGATTGCTTGTGGAACTTAAAGGAACCCGAAACCCATGAATCCGACCTACGAACACCACCGTCCCTATGACGGTTGCGACCTTTACCGGGGCGATGCGCTCGATGTGCTGCCCCTGCTGGCTGAAGAAGGCATCACCGCCGACATGGTATTGTCAGACCCTCCATACGGTACGACACACTGCCGGTGGGATGCCGTGATAGACATCCCCGGGATGTGGAATGCCGTACAGGGCATATCCAGGCCCGACACTCCCGTACTGCTGTTCTGCCAGCATCCTTTTACGAGCCTGCTGGGCAGTTCCAATCTCCGCAGGCTGCGGTATGCCTGGGTATGGGAGAAGACGCAGGCGACAGGCTTCCTGAATGCCGGGCGTATGCCGATGAAGGCGCACGAGGACATTCTGGTCTTCTACGACAGGTTGCCGAAGTATCATCCGATCAAGACGGACGGGCACAGGCGCAAGGTCGTGATGGCCGAACACCAGCGGAAATGCGATGCCGGCGAGATATACCGGAAGCACGACAATTTCCGGGATTACATATCCACGGAACGCTATCCGCGCAGCGTGCTGAAGTTCAAGACCGACAAGCAACGCTCCTGCCTGCACGCGACACAGAAACCTGTCGCCCTGCTGGAATACCTGATACGCACCTACACCGATGAAGGGGACATCGTCCTCGACTTTGCGATGGGCAGCGGCAGCACGGCCGTGGCCTGCCGGAATACGGGACGCCGGTTCGTCGGCGTGGAGATAGACCGGGAAATTTTTCAGACAGCACTAAACCGTATAACCCATGGCTGACACCCGGGAAATCTGGGTGGATATCAAGAACTATGAAGGAAAGTACAGGATCAGCAACCTCGGGCGTGTCAAGAGTCTGGAACGGCAGGTTTCGCATGACGGCATTACCTGGATACAACCCGAACGCATTATGTGCCATTGGTGCGGGACGACTTCGCTCTATGACTGTGTCCGGCTCTACAAGGGCGGTGTCGGGAAGAAGTTCTCCGTGCACCGTCTGGTAGCACAGCATTTCCTGCCCGACTGGAATCCGGGACTGGAGGTGAACCATATCGACGGGAACCGCGACAACAACCGTGCGGATAACCTGGAGATGTGTACGCACCAGCGGAATATGGAACATGCCATAGCGGGTGGCCTCAAACGGGATTACGGCGAAAAAAGCGTGAATGCCAAACTGACCAACGGGCAGGCGGAAGAGATACGGGTGAGATATTCTTCCGGCCAGGCTTCCCAGAACAGCCTGGCAAAACAGTACGGCGTCAGCCGCCAGACGGTAAGCGCGATAATACGATACAAGAAATATATACGATAATGGACGAGGAAGAAATTTGGAAAGATATTCATCATTACGAGGGAATTTATCAAGTAAGCTCCTGCGGTAGAATTAGAAGTGTCGGAAGATATGTCCGTAATGCCACATCCCAATATTGGAGGAACGGACAAATCATCAAACCGTGGGTCGGGGGTACATCCCCGTATTACAATGTTTCTTTGGCCTCTGACGGAAAAATATGTAAAAAATTAATCCATAGACTTGTCGCAGAACATTTTCTTGATGATTGGAATGCGGCAAAGGAGGTTAATCATAAGGATGGCAATAAGCACAATAATCGAAGTGACAACCTGGAAATGTGTACCAGGCAAGAAAACGTCATGCATTCTATGGTGCATAAACTCAGGGATGATTATGGAGAGAACAGTGTGAACGCCAAACTGACAAATGAACAAGCGGATCATATCAGGCGGTTACACCGGTCGGGAGTCATGCAAAATGAACTGGCTGAACAATTCAAGGTTTGCAAACAGACGATATGCGATATCGTCCACTATAAAAAGTATAAAAAATGAAAGTGACAAACGTAACAATTAAAAAAGCGAATGAAGCATTCACCGTAATGGATTCGTTCGTGGGGAAAGGACTTGTGGAGGGCGGACATTCCGCCCTCCCGTAAGGCGGATATAGATGTCGACTATGCCTCCGACCGGCGGCAGGAGATCAAGGATTACCTGGAAGAACGGTACAACGCGGACGGCCGCCAGCGTGTCTTTTCCGCCGGCACCTTTACCACGATGAAACTGAAAGCCGCCTTGAAGGACGTGGCACGCGTACACCGCGTGCCTCACTCCATCGTGAACTATATTACCGCCATGATAGATGACGGCACGGACTGGACAGGACTGTTCAGACAGGCTGCCTCCAACAGAAAACTTCGGGACTTTATCCAGACCTATCCGCTGGTCATCGAGGACGTGCAAGGATTGCTCGGACAGCCCAAAGCGGCCTCCATACACGCCTCGGCCATCGTTGTCACACCGGACACGCGGGACGGCAGGCCCGCCGAATGCTTCGATTTCCTGCCGGTCCGCAAGATGGACGGGGCACTGGTATCGGAGTTCGACGGCTATTCGGTCGATGAGATCGGATTGTTGAAGGAGGATGTGCTGGCGACAAAGGAACTTGCCAAACTGAGTGCCGTCATCGCGTTGGTCAACCGGAATTTCGGGCAGGAACTCACCATCGGGCGTATCACGCAGGATATGCTGGAAGACGGGAAGACCTACCGGCTGCTCTCGGACGGTAACACGCAGAATGTGTTCCAGTTCTCTTCACCGGGCATTACCCGGTTTATCCAGGATGTACAGCCGGAGTGTATCGAGGACCTGATCGCCGTCAATGCCCTGTACCGCCCCGCCACGCTCGACATCGGCGCCACCGATGATTATGTCCGTTTCAGGCGTGGCGAGGTGGCCCCGGTCTATAACTACGGCTGTTATGAAGCGACGAAGAACACTTTCGGAATCATGGTCTACCAGGAGCAGTTCATGTCCGTCGCCCATACGCTCGGGGGATTCGACCTCGGGAAGACCGACCTCCTGCGCAAGGCCATAGGAAAGAAGAAAGCCGACCTGATGGCCACGCTGAAGGCGGATTTCATTGCCGGAGCCGTCGGGAACGGATGCCCGGACTATGAGGCGGAGGAAATCTGGCACAAGATAGAGGTAGCCGGGAAATATTCGTTCAACCGTTCCCATGCCGCGGCATACGCCCTTACAGCCTATTGCGGGGCATGGCTCAAGGCCAATTACCCCTCGGCATTCTACACGGTGGCATTGCAATGGGCGGACGACAAGGAGATTCCTTCGTTGATGGCGGAGATGGAACGCTGCTCGTCGGCCAAGATCGTGCCGCCGGACATCAACCGCTCCGGGACGGAGTTCTTCACCGACTATGCCACCGATGAAATCTTCTGGTCGCTTACCCGTATCAAACAGGTCGGTGTCAAGACAGTGGAATACATCGTCACGGAACGCGACCGGGGCGGGGCATATACCGGTATCGAGAACTTCATCCACCGCATATTCCGTTACAAACTCAAGAAATACAGTTACTGGGACGACCCCGACAACGCGGAAGAGGCCGTGAAAGTCCCCGTGAACGCCCGGCATGTCAAGCACATGATCCTTGCCGGATGCTTCGACCGTATCGAAAAAGTCGGGGCGGTTACCGAACGCTGCGCGCTGCTCGAACGCGCAGCACGGGAACTGGGATTCTCCCTTTCTGAAAAAGACTTCCCGCAGGACATGCGCGGGCGGCATTTCTTCTGGTCGCAGCAGCAGATTGCCGTGTCGGGCATAGGCAGCATCGATTATCGCCGCATCTTCAACAATTCGGAAGCCCGCAGGCAGGTCAAGGGAAAAGCCTCTTACCTGACCCTGGACGAGGTGGCACGGGACGAGAACGACGGCAGGCGTGCGACTGTCTGCGCCACGGTGGTGGATGTAACCGAACATACCTACAAGGACAGGGAGACGGGAAGCCGGAAGCGTTTCGCCAAGCTGACACTCTCCCAGAACAACCGTCTGGCGGAATGTGTATGCTGGAACGACTATTACATGGAACACCACACCGTGATCCAGTCGCTCAAAGACCGGGTGGTCATCCTCACTGCCGTCATCCGTTACAGCGACTACAACGGATGCAATACATTACAGACCTATAGGAACTCATTGTTATTCATTCAATCCTGAAAAGATATGGCACCCAAGACAGAACAGAAGATATATGTAGGCATCGGGCTGGACTTCGAGACCGGAGGGCTGGACTGCCGTGAATGCGCCTGTACACAGATCGCCCTGCAAGCCGTCCGTTTCGACACATGGCAGGTATTCGACCGCTATCAGGCGTATATCGCCCCCTACGGGAAACAGGACGCGGGGCTTCCCCGACGCAAGGTGTTGCGTACCCGCCATGAACAGGCGAAAGAACCGGAATATGTCCCGATGAAGTACGAACAGACGGCATTGGACTATTCCGCCATTACCATGGAGATGCTGCGCACACAGGGTGTGGACATGAAGAAAGTCGCCGGAGAAGTCATCGCCTTCGCCAAACGCAGCACCCTCTCGAAGGGCTATCAGTGCAAGCCCGTGCTGGTCGGACAGAACATCGCTTTCGATATCGGATTCCTGCAACAGCTGATGAACTATGCCGGACTGGCCGCCGAGTTTGAAAAGACCTTTTCCGGTACCAAGGACTATTACGGCAACTTCCAGCCGCACTACATCGACACGCTTGTCATGGGACGGTTGGCTTTTGCCGCTGATCCGGAGGTTACTTCGTATAAACTGGAACTGGTAGCCTCAAAATTGGGGGTGGAACTGGACGATGCCCACGATGCGGCTGCGGATGTGACGGCCACGCTCGACATCCTGGGGGTCTATACCTCCCGTCTGCGCCAGACGGAAGGGGCGGCAATCGCTACACAGAAGAAAGAGAAAACCCGTAAATATTTCAAGATATGAGTATGGACACGAATAAGGAAGCCCAAGGCATTGACCGGGAACAGATTCCCGAGACCATTACATTCCGTACGGCGGACCGGATGACCTACGGGGCGCTGGGCTATGACGGGAACGAACTGATGGCGTTCATATCGGGCTACGACCTGGAAATCAAGTTCAACCTGCGGCTCATCAACTCGCTAGCGGATGCGGAGGCGTGTGCCGATGCGTTGGCCCAGGTATTCTATGACGCATTAATGGAGCAGTTGCTCAATGAAAAGGCGGATTTTGTAAAACCTCCGGGATACAAACCCGCTACTCTTTCAGAAAAGGAAGGAAGAACCGATGTCAGACAAGATAACGAACACGCAGGATAGGCCGGAAGAGAAACCGCTCACGGAGCAGGAGCTGCAATTCTGCAACCTCTATGTGAACGGCGGGCTGGAATATGCCGGACGGCCGAAAAAATGCTTTGTGGAGGTATTCGGTGAGGATACGGTGAAGAACCCGTATGCTTCGGCCAATTACCTGATGAACAAACCGCATGTGCTGGCACATATCAAGGCATTGCTCTCCTCGGAACGGTTCGAGATGGAGACGATGGCTGTAAAGCTGCAGGTGACCGAGACTCTCAAGGCAATCATGGACGAGACGGCCACTTCGGACTATACAGACCGTTTCGGTGTGCCGCTCTCTCCGGCACCGCTCAGGGCCGTGTCGGTCAATGCCGCCAAGGCGCTGATGGATATCTTCCCCATCAGGCACAAGGAGGAGAACCGCCTGCGTATCGAGGGCAGTGACGGCAATGTCATCTTCAATGTGATCGTACCCCAAAACCCTATGACAGATGGTGAAAAGGAAACATAAAGTCACCAGGGAAGAAATTGCCTGGTGGATATATCTGGTGATAATGGTCGCGCTGGTCATCTACGGATTCCGGGACAGCGCGGCGGCTGAGGTTCTGATAAGGGCCATCAGGGAGGCATTCTCACTTTTAATGGAATAATGATATGGAACAATTCAAGGAATTTGTAGTGAAGTACTTCAAGATTATCGTCGTGGTACTTTCGTTCTCGCTGACACTGTACATACAGCATGTGAACAACACGGCCCAGATTGCAGAACTGGAGACCAAATGTATCGGTTTGGAAGTGGAAATCAAGAACCAGTATGACCGCATCAACGCCATGAAGCTGGACAAGTCCGTGTTCGAGGCGACCATGATGCAGCTCAACACGGTGCAGAATGACCTGCACGAGATCCGGGCCGACATCCGGGAGCTGCTGAAATGCCAGAACCTGCATAAATAACCCGATTTTTAAACTGCCGGTTATGACAAAGAATACTTATGTGAAAATCATCGCTTCTCCGGAACTTTCCCGCATGAAGCTTGGCGGACTGGCCGGCCGGAGAGGGCTGGTCGTGGAGGACCTGTCCGGTGAAGACAGGAAAAACAAGGGCGGGCTGGTTCTGTTGGAAGAGGCCTACATGGATGAGTTTGTCTGGTTCATTCCCGAAAAATCCGTGACATATGAATAGGCTGGACAAAACACTTCTGATAACCGTGCTGCTGCTCGGCGGCATCCTCTGGTTGCAGCACCGGTGGACAATACGCCTCACGGAAGAACGCGACCGTTTCCGCATGAACAGCACAGCCCTGCTTTCCGATGTGAAGCGGATGCGGACCGATTCAGCGACGATGGCCCTCGATGCCAAGGCACTGCGGCTGACCATAGACGAGTATGAGGAGTTCCGTGCCGAAGATGCCGAAACCATCAGGCGGCTCGGCGTGAAAATCAGGAATCTCGAAGCGGCGGCCCGGCATGAGGTCGAGGTGAAAGCACCGATAGACGCCGCCGTCCGCGACACGCTCATTGTCCGTGATACCGTCCCGCTACTGCGGCAGAAAGTGGAGATGGTCACGCCGCATATACATTTTAGCGGACTGATTGAAGAGAACCGTCTCAAAGGTGACATAAAGATACCCGTGACGCTTAACCAGGCTGTATGGGTGGAATACAAGGGATGGTGGTTCTGGAAGAGGGTCAAAGCTATCCGTCAGACCATATCCAGCAACAACCCGTATGTGGAAATCAGGTATTCGGAATATATAAAGATAGACAAAAAATGATGGTGGACTGCAAGCGTTGGATAGGGTGTGTTGATTGAAGCGACATTTACTCCGGACCGGGATGTATCTCAAATGATGGTTTCAGATACATCCCGGTCCGGAATATTTTAGCCCGTTGCCTGATATGGCCATTTATAACGGGCACGAGTGGGCCTGGTCCAGAACAGTAGTTTGGAAAACCATCCAATCCACAGATTTGACATCCGCCAGACCCATTGTGCCGGTAAATCCTGCCATCTGTACAGCTATACGGTTGTTTCCGGCAGCCTGCGCCGAACAGGAAACATTGCAACAATTCTGCATTACCGATGACTTATCCGGCCATGTCCGGATATTAAATGAAGATTGGCGGGACCGGCTTTCCGTTTCATCAAGCGCACCATTTCTATATCTTTCCATTCCATAACAGGTAGAGGCATGCAGTGCGCGCACCTCTTCCGTTCCGTGCAATAATGACATTCTTTCATGTCTCCGCCATATCGAAGTAAAGAAATGTTAAGCAAGGTGGATTTTCTCTCATTTTACGATTGAGAAACATTATTATAGTAATATTTTTCCGGACTACATCCTTGCCAGACTGTTTGCCATATTCTTTAATGACAGAATATCAATCATTGAAAATTAAGTAATATGGCAACAGTAAAAGTTAAATTCCGGGCCTCTTCCGTCGAGATGAAGGAAGGCTCGCTCTACTATCAAGTGATTCACAACCGTCTGGTAAGACAAGTGCATACCGGCTACAGGCTTTTTCCTTCGGAATGGGATGCCGGCATTTCCGAGGTCGTGGTGGCTTCCGGCACAGAAGAGGGACGCAGGAATTACCTGCTCTCCATGAAGACCGCCATAGCAGACGACCTGTCCCGGCTCCGGAGCGTCATCGCACGGCTCGAACGTTCCGACACGGGATATACCGCCGACAAGGTGGTGGAAGTGTTCTCCTCTCCGGCCGACTGTGGCGGTTTCCTTTCCTTTGCACGACAACTCATACAGGAACTGAAAAAGATAGGCAAAAGGCGCACGGCCGAAACATATACGACCGCCTTGAACAGTTTTTTGCGTTTCCGGGGCGAACGGGACCTGCTGTTCGAGGAAGTGGACTCCAACCTGATGGTGGAATACGAGACCTTTCTGAAAGGCATCAATGTCTGCCCGAACTCCTCCTCTTTTTACATGCGCAACCTGCGCGCCATCTATAACCGTGCGGTGGAAAGGGAACTGACCGTGCAGCGCTATCCCTTCAAACATGTCTATACGGGCGTGGACAAAACAGTGAAACGTGCCGTCCCGCTGAAAGTAATCCGCCGGATACGGGATCTGGACCTGACGCTCAGTCCTGTGCTGGATTATGCGAGAGATCTGTTCATGTTTTCATTCTACACCCGGGGAATGGCATTTGTGGATATGGCTTACCTGAAAAAGAAGGATTTGCAGAACGGAGTTCTGGTCTATCGCCGCCAGAAGACGGGACAGCAGCTTTTTATCAAGTGGGAGAAACCCATGCAGGAGATTGTCGGCAAGTACGATACGTCCGCGACTCCTTATCTGCTGCCGATCATCCGGGATATGGATACGGATGCCCGAAAGCAATACAAGAACGCCGCCCATCTTGTCAATGACAAACTGAAAAAAATAGGCCGGCAGTTAGGGCTTGCCATACCGCTGACAAGCTATGTCGCGCGCCACGCCTGGGCTTCCATCGCAAAGAGCAAGAACATTCCGATTTCCACCATCAGCGAAGCGATGGGACACGATTCGGAGAATACCACGCGTATCTACCTTGCCTCATTAGACACATCGGTCGTGGACAAGGCCAACAGCCTTATTCTAAAATCACTGTAATCGGGAGAAAGATTTGCATAATACCCGCACACCGTACGGACAGCAAAAAAGCCATTCGGAAAATGGCTATAGAAACTGAAAAGTTGTGCAATTTAAAACATCTCTTTTTAAGAGAAGTATTTTGCAAGTGCAAAGATACGCAAAAATCAAATAAGCGCTTCACGATTAACGAAATTTATTGTCCGTCAGAATGAAAAAACAGATGAGCCGTTAAGCGGGCATTTGCGATTTGTTTAGTAAAAATTACCGTTCAAAAAATAAACAGTAGAAAACCAGGTCTTTTCCTGAACGGTATTTTTCTTAAAAAGAGACAGACAGGAGACGGAATGATTTGACAGGAATCATGCAACCGAAAAAATGTTTTGCCAAACTTCAGAGAGCAACCATTGGAGTTTAAAAAACAAGTCGTTGAAATAGTGCGGGAAAATCCCGCCAAGGCGATAAACTGTTGAGTATTTGCCCGTTTCTCTCCGAAAGAGAAGTGGTAGCGTATAACATTGATGATAAGTGGCTGAAAAACAGATTATGTTCGGTTCGAGCGACTGGGAATGCTTAACATTCATTGAAGTAGAACCGGTTTAGAACTCGGATTGAGACTTAAAAAACAAGCTGTTTATGCCGTTATAATCAATAAAATACGTATATTTGCACCGTCAAATACTTCTCTTTCGGAGAGAAGTATTGGTTTGGGAGTTGACGTGCCGGTTTTCCGGCCCGAATGAGATAACAAGAA
This sequence comes from Bacteroides sp. AM44-19, assembly GCF_003603395.1. Lineage (NCBI taxonomy): Bacteria > Pseudomonadati > Bacteroidota > Bacteroidia > Bacteroidales > Bacteroidaceae > Bacteroides > Bacteroides sp. AM44-19. The sequence continues at coordinate 204,060 of NZ_QTNB01000006.1, forward strand.
TAAGGAAAATATGAAAAAATTGATCTTCGGTGTTTTTCTTGCGGTTTGTTGGTGCACGGGCACTGTCAAAGCGCAGGATATCGCAGTAAAGACCAATCTATTGTATTGGTCAAGTACCACGCCCAACTTGAGTCTGGAATTTGGGCTGGGCAAACGCACGACCCTCGACCTCACGGGCGCCTACAACCCGTGGACGCTGAATAAGGACAAGAACAAGAAAATCAAACACTGGATGGTAATGCCGGAGTTCCGTTACTGGCTCTGCGAACGCTATAACGGCCATTTCTTCGGCCTGCACAGCGGTTACGCGTTCTACAACATCAGTGGCGTGAGAATCCCGTTCCAAAGCAAGTCCACGAAGGATCACCGTTATCAGGGCTGGGCTACGGGTCTCGGATTGTCGTATGGCTACTCATGGATTTTAGGCAAACGCTGGAACCTCGAAGCCACGATCGGTCTGGGTTACATCTACACGCAATACGATAAGTACGAGTGTGCCACTTGCGGCAAGTTCAAGGGCAACAAGGACAAGCATTATTTCGGCCCGACCAAGGCGGGCATCTCCCTGATATATATAATCAAATAACAAGAAAATGACTATGAGACGCATATACATCCTATTATTGCTGATATTGGCATGTTGTCCCATGATGTTGCATGCCGAGAACGAAACCAGTTACTTGCCTCTGATCGGGATTCGTCAGGGAGGGGTCGTCAAGCAGGGCCGCACGGTAGAGCTGACGATGTCCGTCGATTTGAGCAAGGCGAAAATCCGTACGCAGCACACCGTAGCACTGACACCCGTACTCATGTCGGCGGACAGTAGCCGCGAGGTGACCTTTCCCCCGATAGTCATCGATGGCAAGACCCGCCACAAGGTTTACTTGCGGGCGCAGCGGCTCGAAAGCGTGGAGCTTCCCCCTTTCCACAATGATTCCGCACAGGTAATCATACGCCACAGCAGCAAGGGGCAGCATTACGATTATGCGGCCACCGTGCCCTACGAGCGTTGGATGCTCGACGGGCGGATCAAAATCCGCGAAGAGGTACACGGCTGCGTGAACTGCGACAAGGGCAAGGCGGAGCAGTCCTTGTGGGCGGGCATACTTCCTGCCTATGTCCCCGATTACAAGCTCGACAGCATAGCCCCTGAACCTGAACCCGTGAAAGTGCGTGCCGAAACCCGCACCGCCCGGCTGCAGTTCCGGCAGGACAGTTATAATATATTGCCCGGATTCAAGAACAACCGTGCCGAACTGGACACCGTTTCCAACTCCATCGAGCTGGTAAAGAAAAATACCGACGTCAGGATTATCGGTATCTACATCACCGGTTACGCTTCTCCCGAAGGCAGCATGGCGCACAATATGGCCTTGTCCGAGAACCGCGCCAAGGCGCTGGCCGACTATATCCGCCGTTACGACGCTATCGCTCCCGAGATGCTCCACGTGGACTGGAAGGGTGAGGACTGGGAAGGTTTCGTCCGTGTGCTCGGCGACTTCCCGAACCTGCTGAAACGCGACGAGGTATATGAAATCATCGAACGTTACCCCGACGAACGGGATTTCTGCGAGCTGCAACTCCAGAAACTCGTGCCGCCGACCATTTACCACAGGCTGCTCACCGAGATATACCCCGCGTTGCGCCGCAACGAGTACCGCATCGAGTACAACGTGCGCAACTTTAACCTCGAAGAGGCTCGCCGCATGGTCGATGAGCGTCCCGACCTCCTGAGCCTGTCGGAAATGTACAAGGTGGCCGATTCCTACGGGAAAGGCACGCCCGGGTACGACAAGGTGATGGCCACCGCCTTACGCTATTTCCCCGCTTCGCCCTCCGCACTCAATGAGAATGCCGTGAACGCCATCTCCCGTGAGGAGTATGCCAAGGCGGTGGAGCTGCTCGAGAAATCGGAAGTCACCGCGCGGTCGGCAGAACTGCTCTCCACCCTCGGTGTGGCATACGCCGGGGCCGGACAATACGACAAGGCGGAGGATGTGTTCCGCCGTGCTTCGGAGGCAGGCTCCGCGACTGCCCGGCATAACCTCGAAGAGGTGCGGCAGGTCATCGACCAGTTGTAGACAAAATCCATAAGCGAGAAGTTATAAAAACCTTTTTACTAATTTTTAAATAACAAAAAGATGAAAGTCAAGAGTTTTTTATTGACAGCTTTAGCTGCTTCAATGACGTTTGTTGCATGTGACAACAAAGACGATGAAATGGGACAGTTGGACAACACCCCAAAGAGTGTAAGCATTGACCTGTCTAATGTGATTCCAGTAACCAGAGGCGCCGGTCAAGAGGTAGAAGACAACTCAAAGGTTTCTTTGACAGATTTACAGGTATTCTTTACAGACGGAACTACCCTGTATAAAGGAAAAACAATCGAAGGAACTGAGGCAACCCACTACTTCAGCAATAAAAGTAATTTTGACGACCGCGCAGATAAGGTATTCCATTTTTTACCTGCTGAGGTGAACAAGGTAATCGTTGTAGGTAACAACGGTAGTCAAATAAATGCATCTACTTATGTAGATTTGAAAAAAGACCTGATAATCGCCGAACAGCAAAATCCGACTGATCTAGACCTTTATAAAGAAGTCGAGTTGACTTCTGTGTCCGGTCAAGACGAGGCAGGACACCCGCTTTACAAAGCGAAGGTAGTGCTTGAACCGCGTGTATCCAGAATTGAAATCGGTAAATTTGAGTATACAGCTCCTACTCAAGGTCAGCGTAAGTACAAGAGTATTGAAGTTCAGCAGGTCATGTTGAACAACTATTTCGGGAAAGCAGACCGTCAGGGAGGAACAGCCAGTGACATACAGAACTCCGATATTAACCCCGGTTCTATATTCGGCCTTTTCGAGACAGCTGCTGATGCGTGGTATAACGATGAATTTACCTCAACAGAGAGTCCTGCAACCACCTTGCCTTTGGTTACATTGGATGAAAATACACAGTATAAGCATTCCTACGAGAAAGGCAATGTCCGTCCTGCATACCACTTCTTTCCTAAAGATAATAATATTGGAAATACTAACCATCCTCAAGTTCTTGTAAAATTGATTGGTACAACAAATGAAGGAACTAAGGTTCCTCTTTACTTGGCTACCAGTACATTCACTCCTGCTGTTACAGCAGATTTCGCCAAGATTTACGTCATGAACTTTGCATTTAGCGATGAGGATTTGGATAATCCTCAAAAATGTGTGGAGGTAACTGTTGACGTCATGAGCTGGGATGTAGTTCCTGTCACACCTGAATTTTAATTGATAACCCGACAGGCAGGGCGAAAGTTCCGCCCTGTCTATCCTTTAACACTTCAATCACATATATATGAAATTGACGAATATTGTTTTCTGCCTGACGTTGCTCGCCGGAGCCGCCACATCCTGCATCCGTGAGGATCTGGACGACTGTCTGAGCACGAACACGCTGTTGCTCAGCTACAAGGGCGACGGCACCACGGAGATATTCCCCGACAAGATCTGCCGGGTGGAGATGTTCGTATTCGATGCAGAAAATCGATGCGTCAATTCGAGTATCTTACCAGAGGAACAGGTCAAGGACCGCACGGCTACGCTTCCCCCGCTCGCTGCCGGAGACTACCGGATTGTCTGCCTGGGGAACACCCACCACACGAAGGTCGATGGCATCGCCACGGGCGATTTCGGCCGGATGCTCTTTGCCGCCGGGGATTATTTCGACGAGAAACAGGTTGCCGGCAACGATTCACTTTACTATGCTACGACCTCTTATACCGTACTGCCTTACAGCGGTGATGAAGAGGCAAACCAGACCAAAACCATAGAGTTCGCCAGCTCTCACTACGATCTGTCGGTGGAAGTGGCCGGAGTTCCCGCCCCGGGAACCCGCGCAGGCTCGCTGCCTGTGCTTGAGATATGCGGAGTCTCGCCCTGTACCGATTTTGAGAATCGGGCCTGTGGGGAGGCAACCGACTATTTGCTTGAAACCGAATACGAAGCCGGAAAAGCGTTGCTCACGGCCCGTACCAACATAATGCGTCACAAGAACCACGAGAACGTGAACATCCGCCTGAGCGCCGCCCCGAACGGGGAACCGCTGGCCGAAGTCAACCTCGCCAGGTTCCTTGCCGACAATCCTATTATAGACTGTTCCAAACATGAAGTGCTCATCCCGATACGCATCGAGTTCAAGTCGGGAGAAATCACGGTAAGCGTACCCGAATGGTACATCGAACAAGTGAAACCTGAGTTTTAGACCGAACCGAAAAGAATATGCTGAATACAAGAAAAATATTATACTGGGCAGTTACAGCAGTGTGCTGTGGCCTGTTGCCGTGCGGGTGCGTCAAGGAAGATGCCGCATCGCTCGGGGAACGGCACGATGTGGCAGTGCGGCTCAACGTAGGGACATGCGCTGTCGGCGAAACCGACGGCACACCGACCGGCGAAGAATCGGCCATTCACTCGCTTCGTGTCTATGCCTTTGTAAAAGGACAACTGGCGGGCCACGAGTTCCGGAGCGGAGACATGGAGACTCCGGCTACATTCTGGATGGATCTGACGATGACTTCCCTGACTACCGAAACGGTAGACTTCTACATCATCGCGAACGAGAAGGCCATGAGTACCCCAGGTGCCGAGAAAACCTTTACGGAAAATACTACGGAAGCGGAACTAAATGATTTCACGTTTACCACGCTGACACGAGATGTCCAAGCCTACGGACTTCCAATGTTCGGCAAGGAATCCAAAACAATCGACTTCTCGAAACTTTCTAACCGTCAGCCGATCGACCCCGGCCATTCGGGGCATACACCGCTGGAAGATGTCTTGACGTTCCAACTGAAGCGTCCCATAGGCAAGTTGGGCGTGTTCGCGGCCAAAGAAGCAGGTGAGGCAGGAGAGCTGTGTGTAACGGACCTGACCTTGCTGGAAGCCGGAACGCGTGCGTATAATTACCTGATGCCACAGACCGACGAAACGCTGAAACTGGCAGGCGCCACTGGTACCGGCGAGTTTTCACTCGTCCCCTCTTCAGCACCGGTAACGAAGACGCTGGCCACGAATATCACGCCCGAAGAGAGGCAGAACCCCGAAAACTACACGCCTGTACTGGGGGCTCCTTTTTATCCTTTCGAGAACCCTTGGGGCAGCGATTCGTGGAACACACCGGGTGATGAGCATGGAAACATCCTCAAAATCGGCTACACGTTCGACAGCGAGCCGCGCGAAGGTCTGGTCTATATGCCACGCATTGAAAGGAACAAGTATTATGCGGTATGCTGCCTGATGCACAACAGCGGCAAGATAACTGTCGCATACGATGTGGCCGACTGGGAGGACGGTGGAGATTATCAGTTGGAGTTCGATTACCCTTCCTATGAACTGCTGCAACCTTTCGGTGGAGGGACCGCCCCCTACGCGCAGCCGACGGTTTACTACAATGGCGGCGCATCATCGACAGCGGGAACCTACTCTTTTAGGTTCACCATCACAGGTCCTGTGAGACAGGAATGGCAGCCCACGCTGTTTGATGCCACAGCCGCAGACTATGAACTGACGGTATATCAAAACGTGGATGGTGTCAACACACTCGTGACACCGCCTTATGTGGCTTCCGATACAGCGTACGAAATCCGGGTAAGGGCACTGAAAGGCGAGAACGTGGACAAGCAGTTCTCGTTGGGCATCGCCTATACCCCGAAGTGGGATCCTTCGGGAAGCTCGCTCCTGCTGATCAACATGCAGAGCGGAGCCACGAACTGGACAGGAAGCGAGAGCACCGAGAAGATTGTAATCAAACAGGTTGACATACCTACAAACTAACAAGCGATGAGACGGATTATATACAATATGATGATTTGTTGTGCGGCGGCATGGCTTCTTGCCGCTTGCAGCAAAGATGACGATCTCCCCGGCGGGCAGACAGGAGGTAACGGCAACAGCATTATCCTCGACATCTCGTCGGGAGCGTTGCCGGTGAGTCGTGCTACCGTACCGGCCGAAGGGGCGGAGGTCGCAGTGAGCCATATCGACGTGCTGATTTTCAACGATACCGACGAGAAAACGAAGGTGTGGAGCGACCGGGTGAACGCGTCAGCCAATGAAACGGGACGGATTACACTGCCCGTAAAACGGTCGTCTTTTACGGAAAATGAGAGGTATTGGGTGTATCTGATCGCCAACAGCACCCACCCGGAAAAGGATTTTGAAAACCTCGCGAACCTGAACGCCTTGAAGGCGATGACGCAGGAGGACGAGAACATTCACCTGACAGGGAAAGACATTGAAGGTGTCCCGGGAACATTCCTCATGGACGGCATAGCCTATCCCGAAGGGAACGATGAACCGGCGGTTGCTGCTCCGGTCGTCCTCTACGACGGCTCGCAAGGGAATGACACGCGGCTGGCGGTCACGCTGCGCAGGGCAGCGGCAAAAGTCGTGGTGACCATCAACAAAGGCCAAGACGTGACTTTTGATTCCAAAGGCATAGGTTACTACCTGCGCAATATGCCCTATACCACATCGGTAGTGGCGGGTGCGGACGGTGCGGCAAAGCTGAGGAATACCGCCCAGACCTCCGGCGGCTATCTTGAGTGGACGGCGAACAAAATTACCGTAACGGCTTACATGTATGCCCATGCCTGGGACAATGGAAGTTCCATGGAGCAGGAAGTGCGCCTGGTGATGAACATCCCCCTGACTTACCAGAAGGATACCGACCCGCAACTGCGTCCCGATAACTACTACCAGATTCCTGTCTGTAACGGCAAGGCCCTGAACCGCAACACCTGCTACAGGGTAACGGCAACGGTCAATGCCCCCGGAGCGGAAAATCCCTCCACACCGGTGCAGTTGACGGATTTGAAATATACCGTGGAGAATTGGATAGACGAGACGGTAAATGTCGGAGGCGGGGACCGCCCGACTTTCCTTGTGCTCAACCGGTACGACCTGGAAATGCACAACAAGGAGGACGACCGCACCAGCCTGATCTTCACCTCCTCGTCGGAAGTGACGGCACAGATTACCCGGGTTTACTATATAGACAAGTTCGGAAGGGAACAGAACTTGGAGAAAAGATACCCCGATAATCCAAACGATAACGAATGGGGAGTGAGTACCGGATACAGATGGCGCAGCCATGGCAACATCCTCATTACTCCCGACAAGGGGCTCAACGGCAAGCTGGATGTACACAGCGACCTCCCCAGGAACAATACGATACGTTATATCGAAGTCCGGGTAACAAATGAGGACGGCAACGAACGTACCGTAACCATTGAGCAGTATCCGTTGGAATATATCACGAATATCCAGGGGTGGTACTCGTACCGCGATGATTTCAAGAATTCAGATCCTAACCCGACTACCTATGAATATGTAGGTGATAAAATTACCGGAATCGCCCTTGCCACCAGAAATATCTCCAGTTGGAACGGAGAATATAGATACCTAACGGGGACAGATGGTTTATTTGGAGGTCCTCCGGACGGATTCTTCGTTTCAAAAGTAGCAAAATTGAGGAATGATGGAAGCGGACAGTCTGATTTATATGAATACTATTACACATCAAACTCAAACAGACTTCGGGAATCCCGCTATAGCGAAATTAACGGCAGAATGTACACCATTGTATTGACAGGGACATCCAGTGAATATACTCTTGGCCGTCCACGTATGGTCCAGGATACATACCATCCGGAACTTATGGTTACGGATCCGGGACAGGACAATGCCCAATTGGTCTCGCCGTCATTCATGATAGGTTCCTGTGTAGGCGAATTCCAAGTTGGAGGAGGAAACCTGAAGCTGGACGGGAGTGACAACAGTGTCCGCGTTGCACGCGAGCACTGCGCGCATTATGTAGAAACGTATAAAGACCCGAAAACCGATAGGACGGTTACCTTGGATGACTGGCGCCTGCCCACAGAAGCCGAACTTAAAATCATTTTTAAATTCCAGGGCTCGAAAGACCAGGATGCAGACGCCATAGACTACCGCTTGAACGGACAGTACTATTACAGCGCAAGCGGAAGATTTTATAATGAGAAATACACCGTTAGCGGTACCGGAGTGGCCTGTGTACGCGATGCCTACGGTAAAAAGGAATAAACGTAGAAACCTGTCAAAAAGAAACGAAATATGATAAAGGAAATAATAGACAAGCTTGTCGCCCTGCTTGCGGTATCGGCCCTGCTCGCTTCGTGCAGCGAAAGCGAGTTGTGGCAGAATCCGCAGACCGAGGCACGCGACGGCTACATCATGCTGAATTTCAAGACGGAAATTCCTGCGATGCAGGAAGTCGTCACCCGTGCGGTAGACCCTGACGGTGGCGGAGTGCAAGATATGACACTTTTCTGCTTTGACAGTTACGGGCTTTTCATCTCTACCGTCAAGGCCGGTGTCACGGTGCAGAAGCCCGGCCCGGGGGAGATGGAGGGCACATTCAAGGCTGAGGTGCCCGAAAATACCCGGACCATCCATTTCCTGGCCAACCAGAATATGGATGAATTCAAGGAGGACAGTTTCCGCAACAAGTCGGAGTCCGAGGTCATGGCAGTGTTGGAGGGCTCGTCCGGACGCATGATCTATTGGGGCCGTTTCGCCTGCGATGCAGGAAACGACAGCAATATAGCCGAACAGATGGCCACCTCGGGCAATTCCGTCAAACTGATCCGCAACCACGCGAGAATCTCCGTCGACAACCCGGACAATAACGGGCATATCGTGATTACGGGCTTTGCGGTCTGCAACACCAACGCTTTCGGAACGGTGGCCCCGCACCACCCGAAGAAAGGCTTTGATTTCACGTGGCCTTCCAGCGACGACCCCTTCGTCACGCTTCCCGTGAACGATGCCAAGATGAGCGATATTACGGACGTGACATCCAGCATGAACCAGTATGTCTTCGAGTGCGAGAACAGTGCCGATGCCCCTGTCAGCGTAATTCTTCGGGGACATCTTCCGGATCAGGACGAAGAGAAATACTACCGTGTCCTGCTGGTTGACGACAAGGGCGAGCAGCTCCTCGTGCGCCGGAACCACCATTACAAGCTTCACATCGAGGGCGCGCTATCTTTCGGTCAGGCCTCCTTTGCCGAGGCGTTGGAAGCGGCAGCCACGAACAACGTATGGATTTCCATTTCCGATGAAGTGAACGAGGTGGAAGATACGGACTATATCCTGACAGTAGAGAAGACTTTTGTCGTACTGGACGAGAGCTTTACGGAAAACGGAGGCAGCTACACGCTCAATTATACCATTAAAGGAAAAAATGACAAAGCCATCACCGAAGCCGATGCCGCAACGGTCTCCTGGATAGACAACGGGGTGGCGACGCAGACATTCGAGACGAAATTCGAGGTCGTGAACGGTGTCGGACAGGGACATATCCAGATACACCTGCTTCGTTTGGAAAATAACGAGAAACTGGAAGGTACGCTGCTTGTCAAGAAGGGACGGCTGCAACGCAAAATCAAGGTCATCACGATCAGGAAGCAGTCTTTCGTGCCTGCATGGGTCGGGACGGAAATATACGGTAATTTAGGGAACGGTGCCAACAAGAACAACCGTGCCCATGTTACGGCCATGTTCACCATACCCGAAAGCTGTCCCAAGGAGCTGTTCCCGATGAATGTGTACCTTTCCGTTGGCGATCTGGATATCCGCAACGCTTCGGGCATGGAACTGCCCGTGGTGCGCGAGGCGGACAATGACTGGTACAGCAGCGGTGAAATCTCTTCCGTCTATCAAGGCAAAGAGCCGGATTACAAATTTGTCTACACGGCCGATGGTCCCGGCGTCCAGCGTGTCTATTTCGAGAACATATTGAATCAGGAAAACGGCTACGAGGGCACGCTCTATATCGAAGCCGAATATTTCGAAACGATGCGGCGCAAGTTCAAATACTCCACCAATCTCGTATCCATCACGGTGCAGGGACTGAACAAATACGATGCCGTAGGCTCGGGCGTACAAGATGAAGTGATATACTATCGTCTGGTTCCACAGAAAAAAGGAGCCAACGTGCAGTTTGACATGCTGCTGGCAGAGAGGTCCGACAATGATCAAGGGACAGGGAACGACAATCCTGCCAATGCGCAAGGCAAAGACGAATTCCTGCTCTACTCGCAATACCTGGATTATTACGAGGACGGTGAGGAACCCGATGCCGGAGTGACTGCATTCGATTGCAAATTCTATCCCGATGAATCGAACAATTGGTGGCAGACCAACAATCCCCAAGGCGGCCGTATGCTGATGTTCAAACCGAGAACTGAAGTTTTGAGCAGCCCGTCGCAAGGTACCGGAAGATATTCCATCTACATGAAGACCAACCGTGCCCGGAGCGCCGAGGTGATCCACATCGCCTCCAACGACAACCGGCTCGGACCGGTATTGCCGGAAGATGCAAACGAGGATAATCCCGGTATATATGGCGGCCGATCATACCGCAGTACGACTTTCGAGCTGGCCAACTACACCCCGTTCCGGTTCGGAGCCCGCGTGAAGTACGGCAACAACGACTGGCAGGGAGAGGCCGACGAGCCTGACCGCACGGTAGCATCCGGTGCCATACCGGCAGACATACCGGAAAAAGTCACCCCGTTGGAATGGACATATCAACCCGACCAGCGGGTGGATATCGGCATCGATGTGACGAGCTTTGCCGGTTTTGACAACAAGTCGGTGGATCCTTTCGGCCAAGCGTTCGAAATCTATATCGACGCGCCTATGCTGAAAATCGATGCCGGCCGTCTTGCGGAAAACAGACTGGACGGAACCAAACTGAAAGCGCATCCCACGATTCCCGGGCGTTTTGTCTATACCGTGGATGCCAAGCGGGAGACGGAACGGCGATATGGTACGGATGATATTGCTAACACGGACAATATTGCCTCCAGTCAGCGTGGGGAACGCAAGACCCTGCCGTTCCTTGTGAATAGCGTCGTAAGTGCCGGGGACATCGTGATTTCGTCCGATGAAAGCCGGGTAGTGTATTATTCCAAGACTTTCCGTGTGTCGAACCAATCGATTGCCGGGACGCTTCAATATAAAAATACCGCCGGCGTGGTGCAAAACATACCGAAGGATGCTTTCGTATCCTTCGAGCGTACCCGCAACGGAAGCCGTATCGGGTCGGTAAGCGTAACAGCCGACGGCCAGTACGAACTTCGGCTTCGCAAGGAATATGAGTTTAACTGGTACACGGACGAGGTGGAACTGCATTACACAGGTGACGGAGGCATGGTTTATCATGCGACATACCCGAGCCTGTCCAGCCTGTTTGCCAGTCCGCACATCGTACTTGAACCGTCTGCCGGCGAATGAGATTTTCCGAACCGGTATATGCAACGGCACCGGACGTTTCCACATCCGGCGCCTTTTTAACAACATAAGATATGAAGATGCTGAATCATACTTTTTTCGCCTGTCTTTTGGGCATGAGTCTCGTTTCCTGTTCACATGCCCAACAGCAGAAAACCAAGGAATTCCGTCTGCCCGACGTGCCTGTCACGCTGACGGCGCCTGAAGACAGGGCGGCGTACTTGTCCCTGCATTACTGGGACCACTTCGATTTTGCCGATACGTCACTCATATCCCGCCCCGAAATCACCGAGCAGGTGTTTGTGGATTTCATCAGCATACTGCCCCATACTCCCAAGGCGCAGGAAGCGGTCGATACCCTTTTCCGCCGCGCCCTGGCCGACAGGGAAATGCTCTATCATTTCATCTCGCTGGGCGACAAGTACCTGTACGAACCCAATTCTCCCATGCACGACGAGGAACTGCATATCCTCTTTCTGCGTGCCTTGGTCAACCATCCCGGACTGGAAGAGACGGACAGGATACGTCCCCGCCACCTGTTGGAAATGGCGTTGAAAAACCGCCCGGGAGATGTGGCAACTGATTTCACCGTTGTTTGCCGCGACGGCAGAAGCAGAAGGCTTTCCGACATAAAGGCCGGTTACGTGCTCGTCTATTTCAACGACCCCGATTGCGAGGACTGCCACCGGGTGAAGGAATTGCTCACCCTGTCCCCGGTTGTGAACGACCTGTTGGAGTCCGGCCGTCTGAAACTCCTCTCCGTGTGTGTGGAGGGCAAGACCCCCGCGTGGGAAAAGGCGGAATTTCCCGCCGGTTGGATAGATGGTTATGATGCCGATCAGCGGCTTACCCGCGAACAGGTGTACGACCTCAAGGCGATGCCCACCCTTTACCTGCTCGATGCGGAAAAACGGGTGATACTCAAGGACGCTTCGTTCGAGCAGGTGGAAGAACGGTTGTCCTGAAAGATGCCTCATGAAAGCCTATGAAGACATCCGGAAAAGACAGTAAGGAGAGCAACCGTTTCAGGGGCATCAGGCCGGAGACGGAGGAGAAATACCGCCGAGCGATCGAGATGTACGCTTCCACGGAGCTTTCCGGCTGTGAGATATGCCGTATCTGCGAAGTGACAGAATCGGGTTTCCGGTGTTACCTGACCAAGTACCACCGTGAACTCGTGCTGGCCCGTTACGCTATACTGTGCAGCAAAGAAGAGGCCGGGCAGATTAAGTTGGGACAGCTCCGGGGACAGTTGCCCGCTACCCGTGTCAAATACAAGGATACCATCGAGGCGTGCGGGAGCATGGAGCATATCGGGTGCAACGTCTCGCAGATTGCACGTAAATTCGGGTTGGAAGGCACGAATCTGGGCAGGCAGCCGCGTACGCACTACCCCAAGATAATCGAATGACGCGAGAAGGTGCGCGATTGGCTGGGCATCGGTGACGGGCTGCCGCGCGGCACGCGCCGCTCCTGCAAGGAATAGTATGCTGAGGCCGTCAGGCTCTTGCAGGGTAACTCGTATGTCACGGTGCCGGAGGTTGCCGACTCCTGCGGGCTTTCCTATACCGGACTGGAACAGCACCTGTTATTCTACCACAAGGATCTGGTGAAGCGGCGCATCAGGATACGCGAGAAGGCTCTCCGGCGGCAGCGGAAAGGGGAAATCACCGGTCGGGGTACCGTGCACGCCCCCTCTCCGGAGTTAGTGGAGAAGTATGCCGAAGCGGTGCATCTGTATGCCACGACATCCATGTCGGCCGCACGGATAGCCGGGAAGACGGGAGTATCGAAGAAGGGATTCTACGAGCACCTGCAAAGGTGGCATCTGGACCTGGTATGCAGGCGGAAGAATATCCCCTACGAGGAAGGGCGGCCCGTGGACTGGTCTAAAGTCCGGAAATACAACCCCGCGACAAAGGCCAAATATGCCGAAGCCATCCGCCGGCTGAAAGAAAGCGGGCTGCCGACGGCACAGGTGGCTGCCGAGTTCGGGCTGCAACCCGAAGCGTTCCGCAGCTACCTGAAGGAACACGAGCCGGAACTGTATGCCCGGCAGGGAATGGTCAGGACGGATACGGGCGGCGCGGTGTCCCGCCGCAGCATGGAGAAATACAGCGAGGCCATGCACCTGTACGGCACGACAACCGAAAGCCTGAAGTCGTTGGCCAGGCGGTTCGGATTCAACGACTGCTCGTTCGGGCAGTTCATCAGAAGGAATTTCCCCGAACTGGTCGAAAAGCACAACGAAATCGTCCGGAAAAAAGGGAAAATAAAATAAATAACCGGCTTTCGTATTCCGCTCCGTTGCGGAAGATAAGCTGTCATAGACAGTCTGACAAAATTCTATTCGGGTACCTACTATCAAAATGATTTGCAGGATTATCCGATTCTGTCATTTTTCAATACACTCTCTCCAATAATCATCAAGGTTAATGGACATTCCTCGCGTTTTTTTCTGTCTTTTAATCCTAAGTATTGCATAATATCGGATAACGATTTAGGTTCAACGCTGCTGACAATCTTATTCAATCGGCTATCAACTTTTGAGGAACACCCAAGCATTATGAACATTTTTTAATATCCGGTTGCGATAAATACAGATAATACTACATCCTCTCTCAAAATACTGTTATTGGGGACCTAACATTATACCTTGATTTATAAAAACAAGGAATCTATATACCAGTTTACTGTCAACCAACTTTCTTCCAACTTCGCCATACTTTCTCTATAAACAGATAGAGTTAAGTTACTTACTATCTGTTGGGGAAAACAAAAATTTTTTCTCTGTTTATAGAGGAAATAAGCAATTAAATGCGGGTAAAAGAAAACTTGCTCCTTATCTACAGAACGTAGCCCATTTGAAACCCGTTTAGACTTACTTAGCATGAAGTGACAAAAATTTGGCATGAAAACAAGTATCCTCGTCATGCGCTGTAAAGTGGTACATAATATATAGTATGAAAACGTCTAATTATTGGGAAGTGTATGACCGATAAGTTCAGACTAACAATAATGAAGCAAAAAAGGTTTTGTTACAAATAAGTCTGAGTGTAAGTTATATAGAGAGATTGTTCGACAAAAATTCCGTTCTCTCCATAAGAGAAGTATTTGAATATAAAATTGGTTGTAATCAGCTAGTAAACAATATTTGTTTTATTTGCTTGGAAGACGATTCACTTAACAACTGTTGAGTAAAACCTATAACATCTGTTTGAAATGAGGCACTCGGTTGAAAATTATATCATTTTTATATTGTTATTTTCAGTGAATTGTATAATTTTGTATCCCAAATACTTCTCTTATGGAGAGAAGTAGCAGAAGATGGAGCCGGAAACGGCTTCAGAGATTTTGTGCATGTGTGAGATAACGGAATCTTTTATGGTGTAAACATGAACAGATATACTGACATGGGAAGTTATTCTCCAGCTTTTGAAAAGAATGTTTGTAACTGCTTGATATGTAGTATAATTTACAATCTTGCAGGATTAGAAGAATTGTCCTAAATCCAAAATATGGCTACTTCGGAAGGTGAAAAACAGACATGCTGGTACGTGATGCGCGACCTTAAACGGGCCAATGCCAAGTTGCCCGCATACAAGCAACTGTTGAACGAGCATTTCGAGGTGTTCACTCCCATGAAAGAGCAGTTGAGTGTTCATGGCGGCAAACGGACTCGGGAAGAAGTTCCCTTTATCCGGGATTTGCTTTTTGTTCATGATACCCAGGAAGCTATTGATCCGTTTGTGGAAAAGTATCCCACGATACAGTATCGTTTCCAGAAGGGAGGTGGTTACAAAAATCCGATGACTGTCGCTGATGCGGACATGGAGCGGTTCATACATGCTGTAAGTGTGTCGAAAAATCCGAAATATTATCTTCCTGGCGAATTGACACCCTCTATGTGCGGACGGCACATTCGTATTGTAGGCGGTCCTTTGGACGGTTATGAAGGAAAATTGCTGACTGTACGCGGGTCGAAAACGAAACGTCTGTTAGTGGAGCTGCCCGAGTTCTTTTCCGTAGGAGTGGAAGTCAATCCCGAATATATCAGGCTATTATAAAATAATGATATGTAAGTATGGTCGACTCAATTTTGGATGGTATATGGTCCAGAGTTAAAGCGGTGTGCATTGATCATGACCTATTGGACGAGCAGCGGATATGAAAGGTTATGCTCCGGAACAAGATGAGTACTGGTTTCTGTTATCTGTTTTGACAAATGCATCTGTACAGAACAGCCCGGCGCATGTTACAATGAGGATAAAACCTGCATTTCTGGCTTTGTAAAATTGAATATACGCTAATTCCCGACAACGGATGAAACATTTTTGAAAGTAATGAATGGTTACAATTCCGGAACTGAGCCTTGCTGGATGCCATTGATGGAACTCATCGAAACATGCCTGTTCGACATCATTCACACAGAAGATACAACCGGACGATTCATTCGTCTGTATGGAGCAGGTGACTATTGGCACGCATTCGAAGAATCCGCCTACCAATTGAGTCAGCTGTTCGTGACACACGATGTAACTGTACTCAGGCATAAAGTTTACCCATTTCCCGTTTTAATGGTCAGCATCTCGGATGACGAACTCCAGGCTTACGGCAAAAATCACATCTTCAGAAAGAAAGTATCAGGGTACAGGGAACTTGTTGGGATAGGAATCTCGATGAAGCGGTACAAGGAATGGCACAAAAAAGAGGTGATGAAATTCTCTTCTCTTCCATGACTTTGCACAAGTAAAGAACAAATTCTGACATAATATGATTTTTTGGATAGTTAATTGCAGTATTGCATTCCTGATCTGTGTGTTCTGTGCGGGTATCATCATTCCCCAGATTTTGTTGATCGCTTTCCGCAAGCGGTTATTCGACCTTCCCGACGAACGGAAGATTCATCATTGTGCCGTGCCCCGGTTGGGCGGCATCGCATTCAAGCCGGTAGTGTTTTTCACCGTAGCCTTGTTGCTGGGGATCAATATGGTTATGGGGCATTCGGAGATGTTGTCCGAAATCGAGAACGATGTTCGGCCCTTGGCTTTCGCCTTCTGCTCCATCATGGTTCTGTATCTGGTTGGCATGGCCGATGACTTGATCGGTATCCGTTATCGAGCCAAGTTCGTTATCCAGATTCTGTGCGGCATGATGCTTATCGCCGGTGGTATATATATCGATAACCTGTACGGCATTCTAGGCATTCATTCGGTTCCATTATGGCTGGGGTATCCTCTGACCATTCTGTTCGTGGTCTTCATCATCAATGCCATCAACCTGATCGATGGCATTGACGGACTGGCTTCCGGGCTATGCAGTATTGCCTGTTTGCTTTATGGGTTGACTTTTCTTATGTTTCACCAGTATATATATGCCATGCTGGCGTTCGCCACATTAGGGGTGTTAGTGCCGTTCTTTTATTACAATGTTTTCGGGAATGCCGAGCACGGAAAAAAGATTTTCATGGGTGACACAGGCAGCCTGACCGTTGGCATGATGCTCTGTCTTCTCAGTCTCAAGTTGACTATGTGTGGGACAGATGATAATACGGTACATATAAATCCGATGGTGCTGGCATTCTCCCCGCTGCTGATTCCTTGCTGTGATGTGGTCCGGGTTTATCTGCATCGGGTACGCAACGGAAAGAACCCGTTCTTGCCGGATAAGAACCATATCCACCATAAACTACTTGCTGTCGGAATGCAGCAGCGAAGTGTCATGATTATCGTCATATCCGTATCGACCGTATTCATACTGTTTAATATTCTTCTCTCCCTTTATCTGAATGTAAACTGGATCGTACTAGTCGATATCCTGATATGGACTTTCACCAATATCCGACTGACGAAACGTATCGGACAGCTTCAGTCGAGACAGGCAACCAACAAATAAAAATCAATGAAATATGAAAATCAGATACATTTTACTCTTATTGACCGTGGCTTCCCTGCTAGGATCATGTGCCGCGCCGAAAGTCGCTTATTTTACGGACCTGAAACCGGGTATGGCAGAGCAGGTTCTTAATCCATTGGAAATCAGGGTACGTCCCGAAGACAAGATTTCCATATTGGTCAACAGCAAAGACCCTTTGTTGATGGACCTTTTCAACCTTCCGATTATATCCCGACAAATCGGTATAAGATCAGAAGCATCCAACAATCAAGGAATGTCAGGATACACGATAAACAAGGATGGAAATATCGATTTTCCCGTGCTGGGGCATATCCATGTGGCGGGAATGACACGCGAGGAGATTGCCTTGTGCATAAAAGAAGAGTTGATCTCGAAAAACCTCGTAAAAGATCCGGTAGTAACAGTGGAATTCATGAACCTGACCGTTTCCGTGTTGGGTGAGGTCGCCAACCCCGGACGTTTCAATATCGACAAGGACAGGCTGACGCTCCTGGACGCTTTAAGCATGGCCGGGGACCTTACCGTCTACGGGAAACGGGAGAACGTGCTGGTACAGCGGGAGGAAAACGGCAAAAAGACCCTGTACCGGGTCAATCTGAATTCGGGATATGACCTTTATGCTTCTCCCGTGTACTACCTGCAACAGAACGATATTGTTTATGTCGAACCTAACTCGGTCAGGGCAAGACAATCGACAGTCAATGGGAACAACGTGCGGTCTACCTCTTTTTGGTTATCGTTGGCCTCGCTGCTGACCACCATTACCGTGTTGATCGTGAAATAAATATAGAATCTGATATGGCCGTAAATCAAAAGAATACAAAACCGGGACAGCCGGATGATTTCCTGCGGATACAGGATCTGTTGTACCTGTGCCTCGCGAGGTGGAAGTGGTTCGTCCTGTCTTTGGCGATAACGACAGGTGTTGCTGCTGTCTATCTGCTGTGTACCCCTGCCGTATATACACGCACTGCTTCGGTGTTGATCAAGGAGGATTCCAAAGGCAAGTCGGTTTCCCCGGATCTGGAATCCTTTTCGGAGTTTGGGTTGTTCCAGTCCAGCACCAATGTAAATAACGAACTCATCACCTTTCAGTCGCCGGCTTTAATGACCGAGGTAGTTAAACGATTTCGTTTGGATATGAATTACTTCGTTCCGGGGAAATTCCACCGTCAGGTGGCCTATGGACTGACATTACCAGTGGATGTAACGATAAGTGACTTTCCTGAAAACGAATCGGCTGGGTTTACATTGGAAGTACAGCCAGACAGCACATTACTCTTATCCGACTTTACACGTAACGGGACGGAGCTCGACGGAAAGGATATAAAGGGCCGCTTGCTCGACTCCATCACTACGCCATTAGGGAAAATCATTATCCATGCAACCCCCAATTATGTGAAAGGCGAGACATACACATTGTATGTAGGTAAATCCAGTTTGTATGATGCTGTAAACTCCTGCTCGTCCAATCTGTCCGTTTCATTGAATAATGAGAAAGCGTCAGTTATCGACCTGTCATTCAGGGATAATTCTGTACAACGGGCGGAGGATGTATTGAGCATGTTGATTTCCGTTTATAATGAGAACTGGGTGAAGGACAAGAACCAGATCGCTATCAGCACCTCGATGTTCATCAACGAGCGTTTGGGCGTAATCGAACAGGAACTGGGCAACGTGGACGAGGACATTTCATCCTACAAGTCCGAACATCTGTTACCCGACGTGCAGGCGGCTTCGAGCATGTATATGGCGCAGAGCAGCCAGACGAATGCGCAGATTCTGGCTTTGAACAACCAGCTCTACATGACCCGCTACATCCGGAACTATTTGTCCAATGACGCCAACCGTACCCAACTGCTTCCGGCCAATTCCGGCATTGAAAGCGCCAATATTGAATCGCAGATTGCCGAATACAACAAACAACTGTTGCAGCGCAACAGCCTGGTTGCGAACAGTAGTACGGAAAATCCGCTGGTCGTTGATATGGATCAGGCCCTGGCATCCATGCGTGGGGCGATAATCAGGTCTATCGACAATCAGATAGTAACCTTGAATTCGCAGATAAAAAGTTTGCGGCAGACGGAGCAACAGACAACATCACGTATAGCAGCTAACCCTACACAAGCCAAATACCTGCTCTCGGTGGAACGCCAGCAGAAGGTAAAGGAGGCTCTTTATTTGTTCTTACTGCAAAAGCGTGAGGAGAACGAACTCTCACAGGCATTTACGGCCTACAATACCCGTATTGTTGCCCCGCCCCACGGTAGCATGTTGCCGATGTCACCCGTGCGCAAAAACATCTTAATGGTCGCGTGTGCTTTGGGACTGCTTATTCCGGTAGTCATTATCTTTATATGTGAGAACATGAATACCCGTGTACGGGGAAGAAAAGATCTGGAAAGCGTAACCGTACCGTTCATCGGTGAAATTCCGCTGTTCACAAGAAAGAAGAAAGGAATATTCAGAAAGAAACCACAGGAAGTCAGGGCCATTGTTGTCAAGGAGGGCAGCCGTGACATCATCAACGAGGCATTCCGTGTATTGCGTACCAACTTGGAGTTCATGACTGGCAAGGATAAGGCATCGAATGTCATCATCGTGACCTCGTTCAATCCGGGCAGCGGCAAGTCGTTCCTGACCATGAATATCGCCGTGAGCTTTGCCATTAAAGGGAAGAAAGTGTTGGTAATCGACGGTGACCTGCGTCACGGCTCTGCGTCATCCTATATCGACTCTCCTACCAAGGGGTTGAGCGACTATCTTGGCGGCAGGATTGACAATCTCAATGAAATAATTGTCACCAATCCGAAACAGAAATATCTGGACATCCTTCCTGTCGGCACCATACCTCCCAACCCCACCGAACTGTTGTTCGACGACCGGCTGAAACAGGTAATAGATACCGTAAGGGAACAATACGAATATGTGCTGATTGACTGTCCGCCCATCGAACTGGTGGCCGACACGCAGATAATCGAGAAGCTGGCTGACCGTACTATTTTCGTGGTTCGTGCAGGATTGCTTGAACTGAGTATGCTTGCTGAACTGGAGAAAATCTACGGGGAGAAAAAATACAAGAACATGTCCCTGATCCTGAATGGAACCGAGGGAAGCGGTGGTCGCTACGGATACCGTTATGGCTATCGGTATGGTTATCACTATGGTTACGGTTCGGAATATCACTATGGTTCCGATGAAAAATATATAGAGTAAATCGTTGATTATCAAGCAATTAAATACGGAGTAAGAATGTAAATTTGATTTCCCTATTGTTTCACTAAAAATCACAACTATGGCACAGAACGATTTTACAGAAGACAAAGCGACCTTATTCGGTGCGGGTATGGTTACTGTAGGTGTATTTGGTAAAACAGCATTGATTACCAAAGGAGTCGGAGTGGTTGCCGCAACAAAAGCCGGAGTATTGGCTGGTGGATTTATCTGTCCTCCTGCGGCTATCTGTATCGGTTTAGCTTGTGTTGGGGCCGGGTTGATAAATCATTTCGGCAAGCGAAACTGGTGGTGAAGTTTATCACCGGGACAATCAATTCATTCCCGGATTCCGCATATATGTCATGTGGAATCGGGAATGATTAAAAAGTTTTATGTCATTATATGTGGTTTTTTAAAAAAAGGGAAAAACAAAATATAATAAAGCTAATCGGTTTTACAGACTATCATTCGCATATTCTTCCGGGCGTGGATGACGGTGTACAAACGATGG
Organism: Bacteroides sp. AM44-19; assembly: GCF_003603395.1. NCBI lineage: Bacteria > Pseudomonadati > Bacteroidota > Bacteroidia > Bacteroidales > Bacteroidaceae > Bacteroides > Bacteroides sp. AM44-19. Next base: position 225,021 of record NZ_QTNB01000006.1, read on the forward strand.
ACGAATCTTTGGAAATTCTACGTTTGTATGAGGAGCAAGGGATCAAATCCGTATGGCTCACACCGCACATCATGGAAGACATTCCCAATACGACTGCCCATCTTCGCGACCGTTTTGCAGAATTGCAGGCTGCTTACACAGGTGGCGTACAACTGCACCTTGCAGCGGAAAACATGCTTGACAATCTCTTTGAGGAACGGCTGGGAAAGAATGACCTGCTACCTTTAGGCGAGAATGGCGACCACCTGCTGGTGGAAACCTCTTATTTCAGTCCTCCGATGGGCTTGAAAAATATCCTGCTTCGCATCAAATCTAAAGGATACCACCCTGTTCTCGCCCATCCGGAGCGTTATGCTTATATGGATGAATCGGATTACCGACAGCTAAAAGACATGGGTGTGAAATTCCAGATTAATCTTCCATCAATAGCGGGTATGTATGGCAACCGGATTAAGAAAAAGGCCATGTTTCTTATGAGAGAACAGGCTATTGCTTATATAGGGACAGATATTCACAGTTACAGTATATTTCAAAAGTTCATTTGTACAAGCGTTACAAGAAACGTACAAAAACTGCTTGATTTATAGTCAAGATTATTGCGGCTATGGATAGCCAAGCTATAACAAAAATTCCTATTAATAAACAACAAGATGACAAGCGGAGAAAAGGCTCTTTATCATTCCATTATAGAGCAGTTAAAAGATAAGGAACTTTCCGATAGCCAAAAAGACAATTTTGTGAAAAAGCTGGATGAACTGTTCAAAAGTATGAATGACCAATCAAAAGAATTTCAATTAAACTCAATTTTATGAAAGCATGTTTTATGGGCTTGGGCTATATCGGATTGCCTACAGCCATTATCGCAGCAAAGCACGGAGTACAGGTAACGGGTGTTGACATCAACCCCAAAGTTGTAGAGCTGACCAATCAAGGTAAGCTCCACATCATTGAACCGGGGATGGAAGAAATGCTGCAAGAAGTTGTGAAAAACGGGACATTGCACGCAAGCACGAAGCCGGAGACAAGTGACGCTTACTTTATGGTTGTTCCCACCCCGTTCAAAGGTAATCATGAGCCTGATATTTCGTATGTAGAGGCGGCAACTCGTGCTGTACTTCCTTTTCTCAAGGAAGGTGACTTATATGTAATTGAAAGCACATCACCCGTTGGTACGACTGATAAAATGCGTGACTTAATTTTCGCTGAGCGTCCTGAATTGGAAGGTAAAATTTATATCGCCTATTGCCCCGAGCGTGTACTTCCGGGCAATGTGATTTATGAGTTGGTACATAACGACCGTGTCATTGGCGGTATGAACGAAGAAAGTACAACAAAAGCAATCGAGTTCTACTCGCAGTTCGTACAGGGGACGCTGCATCGGACTAATTGCAAGACCGCTGAAATGTGCAAACTGACTGAGAACAGCAGTCGTGACGTGCAGATAGCTTTTGCCAATGAACTTTCATTGATTTGCGACAAGGCAGGGATTAATGTTTGGGAACTTATCAGGCTTGCCAACAAACATCCGCGCGTAAATATCCTGCAACCTGGCTGTGGAGTCGGAGGTCATTGTATTGCTATCGATCCATATTTCATTACAGCGGATTTTCCGGTTGAAAGTCGCATAATTTCTACAGCACGCGAAATCAACAATTATAAATCGTTCTATTGTGCTGAAAAAGTAAAGAACGCCATGTTTGAATTTGAACTGAAAAATCACTGTAAGCCTGTGGTAGCAATGATGGGGTTGGCATTCAAACCGGACATTGACGATTTGCGTGAATCTCCAGCAAAATATATCACAACTAAAGTAATGCAAGGATGTAATAATGCCAACATTTTAGTGGTAGAGCCAAATGTGAAAGAACATAACGTGTTCAAGTTGACAGACTATAAAGAGGCTTATGACAAAGCCGATATTGTTGTGTTCCTTACAGCCCATACACCTTTCAAAGAACTACCGTGGAAAGATGATAAAGTGATACTTGATTTCTGTGGAATATTTAAGCAATAGAGGTAGACAATCATTAAGTTTACCAAGACTTACCCTCCCAATAAACGTACACATATACTGATTGCAGATTTACAGAAAATCTATTGCTTTAAGAAGATGACATTAAGCCAAGTTTTCAAATCAAGATTGTTGTCAAATATTTGGAATCAGTTTCTCCTTTATGGTTTCAGTAGCATTATACCAATTCTACTAATTCCATATTTGTTGAACGTTATAGGAGTAGAAAAATACGGTCTTGTAAATTTTGCCATTATATTTAGCTTTTACTTTCAGATATTCAATGAGTTCGGTTTCGATTTATCTAATGTCAGGCATGTCGTCAATAATAGAGACAATCAAGAAAAATTGGGAAGGATAGTTTCTTCTATTCTGCAATGTAAGTTTTTTCTCATACTCTGTTCTCTATTTGTTTATATTTTAGTTGTAGGGTTGATTCCTTCACTAAGGAATGAACTCACGCTTTATATATTAGCCTTTATTCGTTTGATAGGGGTTGTCATTGCTCCCTATTGGCTTTTCCGTTCAATGGAGGACATTAAATATATAACACGTATCAGCGTGCCAATAAAGCTATTATGTATATTGCCTATTTTTTTAATCGTTAAGTCTACTGATGATTATGCATTGGTGATGTTGTGCTATGCTCTTGAAACATTTGTTTCAGGTATTGTCGCTTTATTCATTGCCCAAAAAAGATACGGGATCAAACTTCAAATAGTCTCGGCACAAGAAGTGAAATTTTATCTTAAGGATAGTATTCCGTTTTTCTCATCAACTTTTTTGATGAGAGCCTATAAAACAATGAATACCTTAGTGCTTGGCTTTATTCTTGGAGATTTTGCAGTCGGATTATATACAGCTGCGGAAAAACTTCATAATGCGTATTCATCATTTGTTTCTCCGCTTTTATCTCAGATATTTTACCCATATTTCACAAGGATAAAAAATATGGGTAGAGCGACTAAGATGGTATTGCTTTTATGTATTGCCAATACAATCGCTTTAGCTTGTATATATTTCTTATCACCGTATCTTATACCGATTTTTATTAAGACTGAAACAGCAAGTATAACCACGTATTTCAACCTATTCTTGCTTTTATTGGCGATTAGTGTGCCAGCTGACATGTTCGGTTTCCCTTATTTGGGCGTACTTGGAAAAATCAATGAGGTAAATATGACAACCATTTATTCTGCAATCATATACATCATTGTTGTCCTTGTCTTGATTCTTACTCACAGTATTAGCATAGGAAGTGTTATTTGGGCTTTGATTATAGCGAACGTGGGATGTTTGGTTTTGCGCCTATATTTAGCCAATAAAGTAAGAGTTGGTAATGTTGATAAACAATAGGATATACAATATAGATACTAATTCTCGACATTGGGCTATTTCTTTAGCCTTAATTGTAATCTTGTCTGTAATAATGACATTTATTCCTTTTGTAGGACTGTGTTTGTCATTAATGTTTTTCAGACAAAGGTTTGCCCCCATTCTATTTATTATCTTTTCTTTCTATTTTGGTTGGTTTTATGAGCCACAAATGGATTTGTTGGTTCATTATGAGCATTTTCATCGTATTGCCGACAAATCATTGGTTGAGCAATGGATGGACTCTGGAACATCAAAATATGGCAAAGAAATATATCCTGTATTATTTAAATATTTCATTGGTTTAATTGCTGATAACCGGAATTTTTTCTCTGCTTGTGCGTGTGTGGTATATACTTCTCTATTTATATTTGGAGTCGTAAAACCACTCCAGCCATTATATATGCAGAAAATGTCAATTCCTGCATGGCTACTCTTCCTGGGAGTGATTTTTACTGTAGAATACTATTGGTTTCTCGGTTTTCGCTTTTGGAGCGGAGCATTTGTTTTTACTGGCTTCTATTTGAGATACCTTAATTCAGGAGCCGTTAAGTACCTTTGGTTATCTGCGTTATGTATTTGTTTTCACTATTCACTACTCGCCTTATGTGTCGCGGCTGTATTAAACCTACTCTTGCGATATAGGTTTAAAGTGTACTATTTAATTCTTATCGTATCATTCATCGTTCGCTTTGCGAAAATCGCGTTTGTCACTAATATCGCACAATTTGGCATATTTGAAAACTACGTCAAAGAGAGCGTTAGGAATCAAAATATCATACAGTCTGTTGGAAAGTATGCAGAGGAAATACGCGAGTATGGTAATCAGTTCTATTTGCTTCGTGAAACAATTGCCGTTTTCGGTGTCTTGGCTGTGATCTATATACTATATAAAAAAATAGGGAAAGAATTTTGGGAGCAGAATGTCAAATTCTGGGGGTTCTGTATTCTCCTATTGTCTTTTGCCAATTTCGGATATGTCAGTTTGACTTTTTATGATAGATTCTTCAAACTTGCCGTGCTATTCTTATATGTTTTTACATATATGTGGGTTATGGATATTCAATCCAAATTGAGTTTTAAGTCCCAGCTACTAATAACTATGGTTACAATTATACCGGTATTGTATTTCATTGTTACACCATTAGTTGAACAGAGGCACATGTTGTTCCAACTAAACTTATGGTTTAGTAATCTATGTTCATGATGAAAAATTTTGTAATCTGAATTTCTCATCGTGCTGATGTATGGTCTATGGATAGCTACCAATACGAACAACCAAAAAGGCATAACATCAGAAAACGAAAATAGATTAACCGTTGATGTTCAATGTTCTTAATTATTTTAATCATATCAATTGAAACACTAACAATGAGGGTATTAATAACTGTTCCCACTAAATCCGGATATGGAGGAGTAACTAATTATTATTTAGGGATTAAAGAGTATTGGAAAGAAAATATTGAATATTTTTATTTCGGTCGTAAGCCTTGGCGTAATATATTTTATCCATTTTTAATTATCCGTTTTATAATCCGATTGATTTGCTTTAAACCTGATATAGTACTACTTAACCCATCGCTTGGAGATAAAGCCTTAAAACGAGATTTTATATATTTAAACATTTGCCGATTTTTCAGAAAGAAAACATCCGTATTTATTCATGGTTTCAATTTCGAGTATGCTAAAAATGCAGATTGGAAATGGATAAGTGCCAATTTGAATAAGGCCTTGTGTATTTTTGTGTTATCCCAAGATTTCAAGAATGAATTGATAAGGAGGGGGATAAAATCTGATATACATCTAACTTCGACAAAAGTACCCGATTATTTTATTTCAGGTTTTGACCTTTCGATGAGACAAAGAAAAGCCGAAAACATTATGTATAGCGGGCGAATAGAAAAGGCCAAGGGTGTATATGAAACAGTCGATACATTTTCAATACTTAAGTCACAATACAAGGATCTGACATTGACCTTTGTCGGTGATGGCTCAGAACTTCCTATGTTGAAACAATATGTTGAGAATAAGAAAATAAAGGATGTCCGTTTTACTGGAGAGTTACGTGGGGAAGATTTTAAAAAGGAATACATTAACGCCGATATGTATTTGTTTCTAAGTTATACGGAAGGTATGCCAACTGTGGTTTTGGAAGCAATGATTTTCGGACTCCCTATTTTTACCAGAAAAGTGGGTGGCCTAATAGATTTCTTTGAAAATGGAAAGATGGGATATATATCAAGTTCGTTAGATCCGGCAGTTTTTGCAGAAGCAATGAAACCATATATCGAGAATCCTGCTAAAATGAGGAGTGTATCAATATATAATTCCGAATATGCGAAAACCCATTTTGTTGCATCCGTTGTTGTCCGAAAATTTGAAAATACACTAAAGAAATATATTGAGCTATGAATATTCTGAGAATCAAGAAGCTAATATTTTTACACCTCCAACATCTACCCATGAAATCAAGGGCATGGAGACCATTAGTTTGCAAATGGGGTGGAGTGCAGATAATCAGCCCCAAAAGAACGTTTATCGGTGAGGGCGTCATATTTGACACAAATTATCCACAAGATATTTTTATCGAAGAAGGTGTTCGTTTGACATCGGGGGTGAAAATAGTAACACATTTCATGAATCCTAATACTGGAAGTTACGACAGGGGGAAGGTTCATATCTGCAAAGGCGCCTATCTCGGAATGAATACTTTGGTGGTAAAACCTGTAACAATTGGAGAGCGAGCTATAATTGGAGCAGGTTCTGTTGTGACCAAAGATATACCAGCCAATGAAGTTTGGGCAGGAAATCCCGCAAAATTTATAAGAAAACGGTAGGATTAATTCATATGGACATTATATCATTCTATAGGGTAGAACGTTGGCTATTTGAACGCCATATTCCGGTTTTGCCCAAAATCGTACAACTATTGATTTTTCTCATTTTCAATTCAAAAATAACCGCTGATTCAAAAATAGGAAAAGGGTCATACTGTGTGTGCAAAGGGATTAGCACTGTCTTAATACCGGGAACAGAAATCGGAGAAAATTGCGTATTAGGATTGCGATTTTCTACTGTACGGCAGTTTCCATATAAAGAAGTTCCTTGTCTAAAGAATAATGTTTGGGTGGGACCTAATGTTATTATTGCTGGCCCTGTTGTAATAGAAGATGATGTGGTAATCGCTGGAAATTCATTTGTCAACCGAAGTGTTCCCAAAGGTGCTATTGTAGCAGGATGTCCGGCAAAGATTATTGGCTGGAGAAAGAATCTTGATTATGCGATTGAGACAAACCCAAAGTATAAAGATGGCCGTATGCCATTCTTGACAAAATGAATAACACCAATGAATGATATTGCAGATGCTTTTTATAAGCTAAAAATTTATTGTGAGACTGAACATTTCAAGGGTTGGGATCCGTATGATGGTCTCAACTCTAAAATTTTTCAGGCAATTCCGCTGCTGAAAAAGTCTGTATTGTGCAGATTGATGGTCATACAAGGTTTCAAGCGTTGCCCTTTCAATATGAGACGGATGGCTTTCGTTCCGAAAGAGTATAACGCAAAAGGTATCGGGCTGTTCTTGTCCGGATATTGCAATCTGTATAAAGTTGTGGAAAATCATCCGCAATTATCCGAAAAAATGGGAACGTTGGAGATGATAAAGGCTCGGATTGAAGAATTGGCAGAGTTGCTTATATCCTTACAATCTAAAGGCTACAGCGGTGCTTGCTGGGGGTATAACTTCGATTGGCAGGCACGCCGTCTGTTTCTTTTTCCCAAATTCACGCCCACAGTAGTTGCTACAAATTTCTGTGCCACGGCACTGATGCAGGCATATGAAATAACTAGGAACAAACACTATTTGGAGATTGCATTAAGTGCAGCGGATTTTGTAATAAAAGATTTGCATCGCACGCCGTATAATGGTGGCTTTCTCTTTTCTTATAGTCCGTTAGAGGGTAATGACACTGTGTTCAATGCTTCGCTGCTCGGTTCTCGATTGTTGAGTTATTGTTTTTATTATACACAACAGGAGGAATACAAAAGACTAGCGGAGCTATCCATTAAAGCCTGTTGTTCCGGGCAACGGGAAGACGGGGCTTGGGTATATGGAATGCTCCCCGTACAGAATTGGGTAGACAGCTTTCATACAGGATATAATTTAGATGCGCTGATCGCTTATCAAGAGTTGACAGAGGATCATGCTTTCAATGGTTACATCGAAAAAGGTTTCGACTACTATGTCAATCATTTTTTCGAAGCGGACGGAACTCCTAAATATTATGATAACCGAATGTATCCTATTGACATCCATTGTCCAGGGCAGCTATTGATAACATTGACCCGCCTACATAAGATGAAAAAATATGAGGAACTTGCCAAAAAAGTATTGCAATGGACAATCCGAAATATGCAAGATAAAAAGGGGTATTTCTACTACCAATTAAAACCTGGCATCAGTTCTAAAATCTCGTATATGCGATGGAGTAATGCATTTATGTTTAATGCAATGTCGCATTATTTACTCGCAATATAAAATTTCCAACATAAATGAATAAAGTTTCTTTAAACGGAGTCGAAATATATCCGTTCGATTCCGAACAGTCTTTGTTGTCTTTTGTAAACGATAATAAGGGCATATTAGTAGCCATAAATGCTGAGAAAATTTTACATGCTACAGATCAGACACGAGGAATTATCAATCGGAACATAGGGTATTGCGATGGAGCCGGCGCACAAATGGCTCTCAAACAAAAAGGTTTTGAAAATGCGTGTAAAATTCCCGGTTGTGAGTTGTGGCTCAAAATTGTAGCTCAATTTTATAGAGAAAAGACTTTTTATTTGATAGGTGGTAAACCTCAAATCATAGAAGAAACTGTGTCTAAACTGCGTAAAGAATATGCAGGGATTCACATTATCGGTTATCGGGATGGATATATCAAGGCAAACGAGGAACGGGAAAGACTTATAAAAGACATAACCGAAAAAAGACCTGATGTGGTATTTGTGGCTATGGGGTCTCCTAAACAGGAATTACTGATGGAAGAAATACAGCATAGACACAAAGCCATCTTTCAAGGATTAGGCGGCAGCTTCGATGTATATACTGGCCATGTGGAAAGGGCTCCTAAATGGTGGGTGAACCACAATCTTGAATTTGCCTATCGGTTGCTCAAAGAACCGAAAAGAATAAAACGGCAAATTCACTTGATAAAGTATGCCTGGTGGCTGATAACTAAAAAATTATAGAACAATGAAGAAGGTAATGCTGGTCTTCGGGACTCGTCCGGAGGCCATTAAGATGGCTCCGTTGGTGAAGGAGTTCCAAAAAAAATCAGCAGACTTTGAAACAATCGTCTGCGTGACGGGGCAGCATCGTGAAATGCTCGATCAGGTGTTGCAGATATTCGATATCAAGCCGAATTATGACTTGAACATCATGAAGCAGGGGCAAGATCTGTATGATGTAACCGCCCGTGTGCTGACCGGGATGCGTGATGTGTTGAACAAGGCGAAACCTGATGTGGTATTGGTGCACGGTGACACAACCACTTCTACTGCCGCCGCACTCGCAGCTTTCTATCAGCAGATCCCTGTAGGTCATGTAGAAGCGGGCCTGCGTACCCACAACATATACAGCCCTTGGCCGGAGGAGATGAACAGACAAATAACAGGGCGCATTGCCACCTATCACTTTTCTCCGACCGCTTTAAGCAAGAAAAATCTGTTGACGGAAGGTGTGCAGGAGGACAAGATAACCGTAACAGGGAATACGGTCATCGATGCCCTTCATATCGTTGTTGATAAAATAAAGACTGACGGAGCTCTACAACAAGAACTTGCCGGGGTGCTGGAAAAAGCGGGTTACGATACCTCACGGCTTGCTGATGGCAAGAAACTCGTTTTGATAACCGGACACCGACGTGAAAATTTCGGAGACGGATTCATCAGCATGTGCACAGCCATTAAGGATCTGACGGCAAAATATCCATATGTGGACTTTGTCTATCCGATGCACTTGAACCCCAATGTCCGCAAACCTATCCATGAAGTATTCGGGGAGAATTTGAATAGTTTGGGAAATATGTTCTTTATCGAACCATTGGAATATCTGAGTTTCGTGTTCCTGATGGAAAAAGTGACCCTTGTCCTTACCGACAGCGGTGGTATTCAGGAAGAGGCTCCGGGGTTAGGCAAACCGGTACTGGTGATGCGTGACACCACCGAACGTCCGGAGGCGTTGGATGCAGGAACGGTAAAATTGGTAGGAACCGATTATAACAAAATTGTCTCCGAGGTATCGATTTTATTGGATGATGCATCTGCTTATGAGCAAATGAGTAAAGCCATTAATCCTTACGGTGACGGAAAAGCGTGTATGCGTATAACGCAAACACTTAATGTTCGGTTGTAACTTTTGTATTTTCTTGACACATTCACCAGAAGAAATATGTTAGTACCGAAGGTGAATGTCGTATTGCAGGCGGACAAAGACATCGGCAGCATAACAGAGGCAGACATTTGGCTCAATTGTATGGACGGCAACGGTAACTTCTTGTCTGTGGCTGCGGAAGACCATACCGGCGACGGACATTACATTGCCACCTTGCCGTTAGACTACAGCCCGGTAGAGCCTTTCATCCAAGTTCACTTGAATGAAATGGTCTATGATTACCTGTCCATTCCGAATTTCAAAGCGGGACAGGAATGTCAAATCTCGCTTATACTCGGTACGGACGGGCTTCGCACACCGGGAATAGGAGCTGAAATCGACGACTGGGAAGTTGTGGAAGGAGATGTCACATTCGTAAAATGACAAAATATAATAAATGACGCCTGCTGGTTTTGTTATCATTGGCAGGCGTTTCACTTTTTATCCCTCATTCAGGAATCCCGGCATTTACCGAGTGTTCCGCTTGTTCTGCACGTCTTTTTCCCATTTCGATGTGAAGGATTTACCACAAAGGGCTTGGAGAAGAAGAAACACATAGCAGAACTGAAAATCCGACCTAGCTAAAAAGAAAAACAGATTTCTTATTTATGCCTTCAGACTCCGGACAAATTAACTCTATAGTTTTTTGAGCATTCCTTCGTTCGTATTGGGATTTATGGTTATTTTTGTAATTCAATCAATAATATGACGATAATGGCAAAGACATACCAAAGGACTAAATTACAAGAAGTCACGATCAGAGGATATAAATCCATAGCCTATGACAGACCTGTGACCTTGAAGCTGGGTGATGTCAGCATCTTGTTGGGTGCCAACGGTGCAGGCAAGAGCAATATCATCAGTTTTTTCCGGATGCTGAGCTACATGATGAGCAAGTCATTCGGGAGATATGTGGAAATATCGGGCACGTCTCATGCCTTGCTGCATTACGGCATTAAACGGACACCGGTCATGTCCGGAGAACTGAAGTTTGCCGACAGCAATTCCATGGATGTTTATGGCTTTTCATTGGCCAATGCCACTCCCGACAGGCTGATTATCACGGAAGAGCGGATTACATGGCATCGCAAGGGGGAGAAAAAGCCCTATGAGATAGCACTGGAACCGAATTTCAAGGAGTCCGCTCTCGCAGAGTGTGAGGATCCGGTTGCCAAAACTATTTTCCAGATGCTTTCTTACTGCAAGGTATATCAGTTTCACGATTCATCGACAGAGGGGCCGCTACGTCAGGCTTGTCCCGTCGAGACGGCCAATTACCTCCAGTCGCACGGAAACAATCTGCCTTCTTTCCTGCTGTTCCTGCGGGAGAACTACAAGGATGCCTACAACCGGATTGTTGACTATGTCCGTGACGTAGTTCCCCAGTTCCAGGACTTCTATCTGGAGCCCGTGGGTGGTATCATTTCTCTCCGGTGGATAGATAATTCTGCCACGGACTATCGTTTCAATGCCTACCAGTTCTCCGACGGATCTATCCGTTTCATTGCCCTGGCCGCCTTGCTTCTGCAGCCTGCCCAGACAATGCCCAACGTCATCATTTTGGATGAACCGGAACTTGGCTTGCATCCCTATGCCATCAGCCAGCTGGCAGAAATGATTAAGGATGCGTCCATACACGCACAGGTCATTATTGCCACGCAGAGCAAGGATTTGGTCGATCATTTCGACATCGGCGATATCTCTGTGGTGGAAATGAACAAGGAAACGCAGGCAACCTCTGTCACTCACCTTGACGCCAAAGAATATCATCTTTGGCTTCAGAACTATACGGTGAGCGAACTTTGGGACAAAAACATCATAGGAGGACGTCCCGTATGAAAGCGAAGATTATTCATGTCCTTTGTGAGGGACAGACGGAACAGGGATTTGTGGAGGAAGTGTTGCGTCCCTACCTGCAAGCGCAAGGTGTGGCAGGTGTAAAAAGCATCCTGATTACCACTAACAAGAAAAAGAATGCCCGTGGTGGAATGCTGAGCTATGCTCAGGCGGTGACAGACCTAGAACTGTTGCGGAAAATGAAGATGGACGGCGAATACGAACGTCATGTTTTCACAACGATGTTCGACCTCTACGCATTGCCGGATGATTTTCCCGGTTATGAAGCAGCCAAAGCAATCGGTGAGCCTTACGCCCGTGTCGCAGCATTGGAAACGGCGTTTGCTGAAGCAATCAACGATAGTCGTTTCATTCCCTATATTCAGCTGCATGAATTTGAAGCTCTGCTCTTTTGCGGTATTGACTATCTGGCAAAGCGTTACCCCGGTTGTGAGAAACGCTGCGAACAGCTGAAAAAAGACCTGGAGAAAACCAGCAACCCCGAGCTGATAAACAATAGTCCGGAAACGGCTCCGAGCAAACGTATTATCAAGGCGATAGAAGGAGACAAAAAACAGCATTACAACTACAATAAGCCGGCTACCGGCAAAGATGTTACCAAAAGTGTCGGCATGGATGAACTTCGTGCCCGGTGCAGTCACTTCAATGAATGGATAGAAAAGTTGATAGACTGCTGATTCTGTAATCAGATAATATCAAGGTTCTGACAGACAGGTTCGAGTGTTTATCTCAAAAATGGAAGAGATGGGGATTATACAGAAAGAGGGTGTAGGAAGAAATACTCGCTATATAAAGACTGCGAGTTTCCCATCTTTTAATTGAGAAGACAATTTTTGCTCTGTCCAAAAAACAAGTTTTTGGTCAAAAAACAGCACAAATAACTGATTATCAATTATTCTTTCAATGCCCGAAAATCTGTTTTTTTGTACGAAAGAGTTCTTTCACTTTTCTATCCCTCATTCCGGAATTCCGGCATTTACCAGATATTACTAATTAAAAAATTTAGATAAGTAACGAGATGCTAGATTTGATTAGTTGCTCGTAAGGTATAAGGCATCGACATTCTTCTGTTATTTAGTCAGTTGAAAAAATGTAACAATTATTTCTCTGATACCTAATACTTTTTCTATTTACACCATCCACGGATTCTTATACGGATCATAATCCGTCTGGAAAGTAGCCAGTTGCCAGTCGGTGACAGGTTTCTTCGAGTCATCGACTTTGCGGGGAATCTGCGGATTAAGCCGTAGTTTGGCGGCATCATTGAGCCATTTCATGCTATCCTCGTAATCGCGCATGCGGACAACACTGACATTATTCGGAGCAATGAGTTTCGTGAGTTCGTAGATGGCCAGCCGGACCATGTGCTTCTTGAGATTGTAGTTGCGGGGGTCATGCAACGAGAGGTTCTGCCCGACTTGCGGTGTGTCCGCGTTCACATCCGTTTCCGGGTAAAATACCCGTCCGTCATAAACGACATATTCGTGTTCCGACAACTCATAGGCATTGTATGATGAATCGTAATCGGCTATGGCTCCCCAGCAGTCGGAAACCATCGGGTCAAGATTGTAATCGAAACCTTCAAGCGTCATCAAAGTATAGAATGCTCCTTCATACTCGACGACTGCCCACAGAGGATACTCGACAGGCTGCCATAACGAGGCTTCCGCCTCGATCCAACCGCCGACCAACGGGATACGGACATCATCGAACTTGTACCCGTTTTCATTAAGACAAGTATAAACAATGCCGTTATAATTCACTTTATCTCCCGGATAATAGGTGTTGAACTGGGAATAATTTACAACTTGTCCCGCATCGACACGGATATCAGAACTCTCTTCCCAATAGACAACCGTTGCCGGCTTGCGATAGCCGCTGACGGAGCGTATCACCTCATGGATTTGTCCCTCGAAATAGACATGCACACCCACGGGATAGGTAATCCGACGGTCGTATTCGGCGATATATTTTCCTTTTGCAAGTTCCTTTTCAATCTCGTAGTTCTCCGACAAATATTCCACGATACTCATCTCCGTCGATTCTTCCGCCTGGATGAATCGTGCATCATTGCCCCGCGTGAGTTGTGCCAGGGCTTCCGGAGTAATTATCCCAAGATAGTCGTCATTATTGAGAAACCGTCTGTACATATCCTTGTTCCGTTATTAGTATGAAAATCCTTCCTGAATTACCGATGTGGATACCACATACCCGTTCCCGTCGCCTCCGCTCTTGAACTTGTACCAGCTGTCACGCAGGTAGTAACAGAGCAGGTAGTCAAGGCAGTCGGACAAGTGCCCGTACCGTTCATATTTGACACCGGTTTTCGGGTCGGTGGTCTTCTGTTTGCTCTTGGTACCGTCCTCGTTACGAAGCTGGTAAATCAGATCCTGGGTAAGTTTGCGACATTTGATATCGATTTGTATCTCCCAGCCTTCATAGCCCCCGAATACCTCGTTGACGAACTCGCACCGTGTAGCCTGCGGAGGCTGCTTGCGTAATAGCTTTACCTTCGGTCGCAGGATTCCTCTGCCGAAAGTGTCCGTGATGATGGTATAGTTGTTGATGCCGTCCTCGTTGGTGGTGGAGCGTTGTAACCCGGAAGGGTCACCGGTCACATCCACTCCGCCAATATGCTTGTCCCGGTAAAGTTTTAAGCGTACTTTCCGTGCCAACGCAGGTGTGTTGTTCTCCTTTTCCTCCGGCTTGCCGAGTATCTCTTCCAGTATATAGACCTTCCTGTTTTCATAGTCTATTTGTGCGGAGAGTACCGACATTTGGGGGGCAACATTGAAGTCCCACACCGTGATGAGCGGCTTGATCGGATCGTACGCTTTTTCTTTCAGTCCGGTAACGAGATGCCGGGAGCCGTCGAAACTGTTATAAATCGCCATATCGTTGGCTTCCACGAAATCCCAGTTGCCATAGAGCAGGCGTTCTTTTGTCGCCTGGTCCCGGATCTTGTTCAGGGCCGCCTCGTACACCTGACGGAAAGCGATATTCGGGTTGTCAAACACGGAGAAAGGTATATACGCTTCACCCTCGCGGCAGATGACCTTGTCTCCGTTTTCGTCCTGCACGAAGCGGGAACGCACCCAGTTAATTGTCGGATTGGTGGTGAGCAGCATTCTCGGGGTCTTGAATGTCTCATGGGTTCTCCAGCGGAGACGGGAGAACAGCACTTCGACGGCCCGTTCCGAGATTTCCGACACCTCGTCCACCATGGCGATGGTATATTCCGAAGAGCCGAAACGCTCGAAGTTGGGGTCGCTGGGGATATCCGCCATCTCCTTCATGATGATGACCGAGTCATTCCAGAATGTGAGCGTGCCTTCGAGGTTGTTTATCTTGTAGTTTGTATCCTCTTTCAGTCCCCAGTCCTTCAGAATCGACTTGATGGTGTTCCATGTCGATTCCTTTAACGACTTGAGTGTCTTACGGGCCACCACCGCACGGATATTCTCGAACCGAATACATGAAGACACCAGCCAAACGCTGCCGATATACGATTTTCCGCCGCCGGCCGCTCCGCCTCCCAGTATCAGCTGCGGCAGGTTCTGCGACTTGCAATGCCTGCATTGAGGCCTGTACTGAGGGTTGCCTTGCTGGTCATAACCGATAAGGATTTGCTCGATCTCCCCGCCACAATGGGGACAATAGTTCGGTTGCAACAGTTTCCAGAGTTCATACTGCCGTGGGGACGGTTTGAACTCGATGCGCAGGTTTCTGGGTGGTTTGAGCCTGTTGACCGCCATTCGATTTATATAATCTGAATGGTTATGTCCCTTTCGGACTCGAGCATGGCATACAGTTTTTGGAATGTAGTACGGGATTCCAAAACTTTTCCCTTGACCGTATTCTTTCCCACGATGATACAGCCGGCGGAATCTCCCTCGGTGTTGCCTGAATGGATTAGGATGCCAAGGAAATGCGGTACATCGTGCAGATATGGCATTTTTTTCTTGTACTTGGGGCTGTACTGAAGGGTAACTTTATAAGTCCCGGCAGGAATGGCGGTCTTGGAATAGACCTTCTCCCTGCATGTGCAGGAACGGCCGCGAGGAGTATCCGGACAGGTTGCCGGAAGTTTCCTCACGGCATCTTCGATGGTGTTACAGAAAAATTTGCCGTTGATGGACAGGTCGCCTATGGTATAGGTCTGACCTTTGAATTTGCGGTTGAGTGTCAGCTTCATACTTCGATACTATTTGTATCGAAAGAGTAGAGACGGACGCCGGCTAATGTTTATTATATGTGTTTGTAAAAGGAGGATATTTCAGGAAATGATGTATCTTTGTGACCGGATTGACAGTATTTAATCAAGAGTTAATATGACAAAAGCGGATATCGTCAGGGAAATAGCAACGCAGACCGGTCTGGAGAAGCAGGTCGTGTTACAAGTTGTCGAAGGATTCATGGATAGCGTAAAGTCTTCCATGATAAACGGCGAGGAGGTTTATCTTCGCGGCTTCGGTTCTTTTATCATCAAACACCGTGCGGAAAAGACAGCACGCAACATAAGCAGGAATACCACGATAATAGTGCCTGCCCACAATATCCCGGCATTCAAACCGTCAAAAGCCTTTGCAGGAAGGATGAAATCAGACAAATAAGGTGATTATATGCAACAGGAGCGTTATTCAGATGCTCCTGTTACTTTATACAGGGCAACGAGGTTGGCATTGTCCGATTGGAACAGGAAACGGCCGTTGCTTAAAAGGCATTCGTGGATGGTGTTGTCATTAGGATCCGACTCCAATAAAGCCCCCGCCTTGTTTTCATCGATAAGAAGCATATCTATGCCTTGTACGGTAGCGGCAGTTGCATCGGCCGGAATTTTCAAAAGTTCATCCATCAGATTCATGTCGTTCATAATATCTCCGTATTTGGCTTGAGTCCCGTCAAGCATTCAATGTACCAAGACCAAAAAGCGTGGGGCATAACCCGTAGCACCGAGGTTCTGGTAAACCTATCCGCAAACAAGTTAAGCCCACGCAAAAGCATAGGCGAAAACTGTTTGTCCTGCGGATAAGTGAAATTTACCAGATTTCGGTGCATGACAAAAGCTAACGCTTTCCGTATTTTATTATGTTGTTCTGCCAATATGGTTTTTATGCCGCATCTGCAGAAGAACCGGCATTATGTGATAACGACCGGACGTGTAAAGGCTATTTCTTGGATTCTTCCAAGGAAACCTTACGAAACTCTTTCATCAGTTTTTCCAATTCCAACGAAGTCTTGCGGGCACGGGTACCTGCGGCCTTGTTGCCTTTTTCAATCTGAAGTGCCGCATCCGTGGAGAATGTAGCATATACTTCCTGTATCTTTGAAACCAACTCTTTCATATAAATATTATTTAAGTTATTGACTACAAAGGTAGTGAAAATAATCAAGAATAAGAGCGATTCTGTCAATATAATAAATATCACATTGGTAATCAATGACTTTTAACAGCCATTATACCGTATGATTTATCCATCAGAGAAATTGTCAAGGTGTTTACAACTTTATGGATATGTCTGGTCAGAACATTTCTTCCATCTGCCGCTTGATTTCTTCCCGCTTTGTATTCTTGTAGTAATGCTTATAGATGGTCAATGGGCTGTTACCAGCCATCTCTGCAACCACATACGGATTGTTACCGGCATCTACCATCTTCGATATGAAAGAGCCACGGGCGGAATACCATGTGATGTTTTCTTTAATGCGCAGCATCTTGCATGCTTTCGTCAAGGTTTGTGAAAGGCGTGTGGAAATTTGCTTGACACGTGTAGTCTTCTTGGAAGTGGTCGTGTGTTTATGAGTAAAAACAGGAAATACATAATTTCCATAACTTTGCCCACGGTATTTATTCATGATGGCTTTTGCTTTACTGAGTAATTCCGGTTTGGCTGTTTTGGGAAACTTGATACGTTCATAGACGATGCGGTCTTCCTGGACCAAATCCCATGTCAGGTTACATACATCGACATTCGCCATACCTCCGGTATAGTAGCTGAACAGGAACAAATCAAGATGCAACTGCTCTTTTTTCGTAAACAAGGTACGGTCAACATTTGCGATTTTAGCTATGACTGTTTCCGGAACTGCTCTTGAAGTGGTTTCCGGCCAATTAATATCATCACCGAGACAGAGGAAGTTATCCATATTCACCCCGTACATCTCTTTCTTTTCTGCCTGCCTGCATACGGCACGGAGCAACCTTAGTTTGTGTGTAAGTCCGGCCTTGTTGCCATTTCTGATACCTCTTTCTTTAAGCCAAAACGCAAAGTCAAGAAGAAACTCTTCTGTAATATCCGTAAAGAAATAAGAGGAAAAGGCTTTTTCATATTTTTCCTTTGTAAACGCCTGCAGTTCACGCTTGAGATAGACATACCGTTTAGCATTGGTCGTGCTGTCGACAATCTGACCGTTCTTGATGCGTTTCTTGTTTTTGAATGTCTCTTCAAGATAATCGATCATCTGCTGGACACTCTTTACTTTGACCTCGGGTTTGGCCGCCTTGATTTCATCGAAGCAATGTGATAGCTGGACGGGCGACCAGTTCCTGCCTTCCATCTCCCAGGTATCGGCGACATGCAGATATTTGGTTCGCAAATCGAAAAGCAGTTTGTTCTTGGTAGTGGCCTCCGCACTCCCTACACGGAAACTCTGAGACTTGACATCCCAGTCTTTTAATAGCCCTGTGATGTTTATAACCTTCGGCACACGGGCGTAACCGGTCTTGAAGAAAATTATCTCCAGCTTGACCATCTTGGTGTCTTTCGGGTTCTGCTTACCCCTGATGTTAATCGTGTACATAGACTGATAACGAGTTAGTTAATGACTTATTATTAATTCGCATTAGTAGGAATCAATTGGTATTAATTAACCTACATAGAAACCTACATGAAAAGAGTAGTTTCCTTAGCGAAATAATGTTTATACGGATAAATCCGTACTTGTGTCATTTACTAACTCGTTATCAATCAACTATTTTCCCTAATCACAAAAGTTGTGTCCGAAAAAAGGGTGTGCCTACACGTAACTCTCTGAATTTTTGGTGATCCGCCTGGGGCTCGAACCAAACGTTATTTCTTCCTCAATATCAGTACTTTCAGAAATTTAGGCTTTGTGTCCGTCACGCTTTAGTCCTTAAAAACTGTCTGCTGTTGTCCAGTGTCTGTCTGCCAACATCTTGGGTTCAAATGTACGCATTATTTTGGGATTATGCAAACCGTTGAAAATAAACATTCTAAGGTTAGTGCAAGGTGCAAGCTATATATAGATATATACTTACACCTTGCACTAAATGTAACTGTTGTTCGTACCGCCCCCGCAAGGTAGCTACCTTGCGGGGGAGACGGGGTAAATGTAGGGAGGATTTGCGGAAATGCGATCAGGCGGGGCATATTTATCGAAAACGGTGGATTGTCGGGAGGTAAGGGCGGGGATGTTGAAGGAAATGGTTATTTTTGCAACCGGATAAATCGGCTATGCTATGGATATTTGGAGCAAGAAGAAGCGTTCTGCCGTCATGGCGAAGATACGGAGCAAAGACACGAAACCGGAGTGGATTGTGCGTCGTTACCTCTTTTCGCGCGGCTACCATTACCGCAAGAATGTAAAAGGGCTGCCGGGCACGCCGGACATCGTGTTGTGCAAGTATGGCATCGTGATTTTCATACACGGTTGTTTTTGGCACGGGCACGAGGTGGATGGTCATATTCCCCATTCCAACAGTGAGTTTTGGCGCAAGAAGATTGAACGCAACAGGCAACGTGATGAACGGAACAAGGGGGAATTGAAGAAGTTGGGCTGGCGGGTGATGACGGTCTGGGAGTGCCAATTGAAGCCGGTGGTGAGGCAGCAGACGTTGTTGGAGATTGAATATCATATTAATCATACGTACTTGGAGCGTTTTAAATCGGAAAAGGTAAAACCTTATGAGATAGAGGAGAAGGAAGCCACCGGCATGGTGGCTGAGGAAAGAGTAGAATATAGAAAATAGATATTGGTAGATACTGGATTTTTGTAGAGTTGTTATTTCTGTTTTTCACTTTTGTGTGATGAAAGGGGGGATTCTGCAAGATTTAGAGTAACTTCGCAAAATGAAATTAGAATAAGTATCCTATGAGTGATAAAAGTAACAACCAAGGTAGAGCCTATGAATTTGTTTGCCTATTGAGCCTTGGCGAAGAGATTGGCAAATTTCGTCCTGTAAATATTGTCCAAAACAGTAGTTATTTGGCAGCAGAATATGCTTGGAATACCTTGTCTCCTGAAATGAAAAATATATACAAGGTGAGTTCTTATGCTGCTGTCATTCAAATTTTTGAATTGGAACCCCGTATAATGGAAAAAGGAGGTGACGTGTTGGAATTGCGAATACAATCAGATACTAAGGGGAAAGAAGGAGATGTACGAGACATTTTGATTGTCCGTCATAATATTCAATGGGAAATCGGATTGAGCCTTAAACATAATCATTTTGCAGTAAAACATAGCCGCCTTAGCCAAAAGCTGGATTTTGGGGCAAAATGGTATGGAATCCCTTGTTCTCAAAAATACTGGGAAGATGTAAGACCTGTATTTACTTATCTTGTTCAAGAAAAAAACAAAAATACATTGTTTGACAATTTGCCTGATAAAGAAAATGATGTTTATATACCATTATTGCAAGCTTTTATTGCTGAAATAAATCTCCAAAATCAGATACATCCAGATATACCAAGTAGATTAGTTGAATACCTTTTAGGAAAACATGATTTTTATAAGGTTATTAGTATTGACAAACAGCGGACAACGCAAATCCAATCTTACAATTTGCATGGTACTCTTAATCGAAATGGCACATATCGAAAAGCATCTATGGAGATACCTATTGCATCATTGCCTACCCGCATTGTTAGTTTGGATTTTGTCCCTAATAAAGCGAATACGGTTGAGCTTTATATGGATGGAGGTTGGCAATTCTCTTTTCGCATACACAATGCAGAGAAGAAAGTTGTCCCAAGTTTAAAATTTGACATTCAAATAGTAGGCATGCCTACTACTATAATAACTATAAATTGTCTTTGGAAATAAAATAGAAATATAATGGAATTAATTAGTCTTTTCTCCGGTGCAGGAGGTTTAGATTTAGGTTTTCATAAAGCGGGTTTCAGAACTGTTACGGCAAATGAGTTTGACGCTAAGATTTGTCCGACTTTCCGTGCAAACTTTCCGGAAGTGAATCTAATCGAAGGGGATATCCGGGATATTCCTTCTTGTGAATTCCCTGATAATATTACTGGTATAATAGGAGGTCCTCCTTGCCAATCATGGAGTGAAGCAGGTTCGTTAAAGGGAATAGAAGATGCCCGTGGTCAGTTGTTTTATGAGTATATCCGTATTTTACGAGATAAACAACCTTTGTTTTTTGTTGCAGAGAACGTATCTGGAATGCTTGCCAAACGCCATTCGGATGCCGTTAGTGGTTTTATGAAATTGTTTGATGAAGCGGGCTATGATGTGAATTTGAAAATGCTTAATGCCAATGATTACGATGTACCGGAAGACCGTGACCGGGTATTTTACATCGGATTCCGTAAAGATTTGGATATACATGATTTTGAATATCCTACCCCTTTAAAGCATAAACCTACTTTGCGTGAAAGCATTTGGGATTTGCAAGATTCTGCGATTCCGGCACTTGAAAAGAACAAAACTAATGGGAATGCTTGTAAAGTCCCTAATAACGAATATTTTATAGGGGCATATTCACCTATATTCATGTCACGCAACAGAGTACGTTCATGGGATGAACCGGGTTTTACAGTTCAAGCTAGTGGTCGCCAATGCCAGCTACATCCACAGGCACCTAAGATGATAAAAGTTGAAAAGAATCTGCAAAAGTTTGTAGAAGGGAGTGAGCATCTTTATCGCAGGATGACTGTACGTGAAGTTGCACGGGTACAAAGTTTCCCGGATGAGTTCAAATTTGTATACGAAGACGTAAACTATGCCTATAAAATGATAGGCAATGCAGTTCCCGTTAATTTGGCTTACCATGTGGCTATGCAAATAAGGAAAACATTGGTGGAAAAAGGAATTGTCATTGCTTAAAGGAATGAAAGTCGCATCTTTCTTTGCAGGATGTGGCGGATTAGACCTTGGCTTTGAGCAAGCAGGCTATGAAGTTGTTTGGGCGAATGAATTTGATGAAGCAATACATAAAACTTATCAATTCAATCACCCAAATACTTATTTGTGTAAGTCAGACATTCGAAAATTAAAAGGAGAAGATATACCCGATTGCGATGGGTTTATCGGAGGACCTCCTTGCCAATCGTGGAGCGAGGGAGGAAGACAATTAGGATTGGATGATGAACGGGGGCGATTATTTTTTGATTATGTCCGATTGATAAAAGAAAAGCATCCAAAGTTCTTTCTCATCGAAAATGTACAAGGGATTATAAACGACAAACATTTTAGTACATTCCTATCATTCCTTTCTACTCTTGAAGGAGCTGGATATGTAGTAAACTATTCTTTATTGAATGCAGCAGACTATTATATTCCCCAAGACCGTTATCGTGTGTTTGTTGTCGGTTTCTTAAAAGAGTTGAACTGTACGTTCAATTTTCCAAAGCCATTCGGAAAACCTTATGTCACATTAAGAAAGGCAATTGGAGATATAATGGAGAATCCTCAC
Organism: Bacteroides sp. AM44-19; assembly: GCF_003603395.1. Classification (NCBI taxonomy): domain Bacteria; kingdom Pseudomonadati; phylum Bacteroidota; class Bacteroidia; order Bacteroidales; family Bacteroidaceae; genus Bacteroides; species Bacteroides sp. AM44-19. Next base: position 247,374 of record NZ_QTNB01000006.1, read on the forward strand.
CCATATACAAATGAAGGTGTGGACCAAGAATATAGGAAGTGGCTTAACCATGACATTTTTGCAGGTCCATGGGATGCAAAATTCATGGCACGTAATCGTGTTCGCTCCTGGGATGAAACTTCATTTACAATACAAGCGCAGGCAAAGAACTGCCCCCTTCACCCACAAGCTCCCAAAATGAAATATATATCACAAACCCAACGTGTTTTTCAGCAAGGAGCAGAACATTTATATCGCAGGCTAAGTGTTCGGGAATGTGCAAGAATCCAAACTTTCCCGGATAAATTCCGCTTTTTCTATGAAGATATAAAAGACGGCTATAAAATGGTTGGCAATGCTGTACCACCTCGTTTGGCTAAATTCTTAGCTTTGTCAATAAAGAAAGCATTGGTCTCTGTTGAAGAAAGAAAAGCAGAAACCATTAATGTGTTAGTTGCTTATTACAAGGATAATAATCAACTTCGACAAACTTTGAAAAACAAACTTTATTATGTGCGTGCCGGATTGCGCCGTGGAGCGTTACAAATCCCCATAGGCATGTCCTATCCCATTTATTTACTATTACATAATCATAATAACAAGTTTTTGTTTCGTATCATTCCTGACTACCCAAAACTAATATCTGCATCCGACTTGATTAAATTAGGTTTTATGCCCTCAGGTAAGGAATATTTTGCTTTTCGGTTGGAAAGTGCCCAAAGCATAAACATTGTAGGTGTAGATTTGTCAAAAGTGCAGATTAAAGGAAAAAACCACAATAAAGCTATACCATATATTACTCCTATTCAAGATTTTATTTATAGAATAAATGCCTAATTGCATAAAATCTCGTATTCTTAATACTTTCCCTTCTTTGTTTCTGTTCTGAAGCAAATAGAGTTATTGTAATTTTCTTTAAAAGAATCACTTAGAAATCCATTGTAGACAATAGTCCGTTGTGTGATTGTCTACACCCTCATAATTTTGCACCGCTATGGATATAAATGAAGTTTTTGGAAAGAAAGTGTTGGAGAGAAGACTATCTCTCAAAATATCACAGGAGACATTAGCCAATATGGCTGATATTGATAGAACCTATTTACCTGATATTGAAAAAGGTAAAAGGAACGTGTCTCTAAGAGTTGCGGACAAAATCGCAAAAGCATTGAATGTTTCACTTAAAGACTTATTATAATTATGCCTGATTTTATCAATACAGAACATTGTGTAGAAAAACTATTCCCTGTAGGAACGACCTTTTCTTTTGAGGGGAAAAAATATCAAGTTGCACTTTGTGGGAAACCTCGTCCTGCGCGTGGTGAATGTAAAACAGATGTTTATATTAAAGGGATAGCTTCTGATGGAGAAGCCAGGGAAATAAAAATATCTGTTAAACAAAAAAATGCAGATTTTTTAGAAAATAAGATGTCTTTTGACAGGGCTTGTGAAATATTTGGGAAAGACGCTTCAGGCATCATTAAGCAATGTTTACTTTCTATACAGGATTCTTTTGTTGCCGATAATTTGGTCTATTTTGAGAAAAAAGGTAAAACAGGAGCACATACAATGAAATTAGGCTGGAAGTTTGAACTACTGAATAAATTAAGCGGTGAAAAATCTGGTGCTTTAAAACTTACTGAAGAACAAAAATACGATATTTTTGCAGGAATTAACCTGTCAGAAAATAAGAAAAATAGTTCTGTAAATGGTCAAATTATTAAGAATTCAGGAGTGGCGAATTATATTTTGAATATTGATGATGAGAATCTAACTCAAGATACATGTTTGAAAATGTTACAACCAATAGAAGAATATGCAAAATTCCAAACTATCTATTTTGCTTGTAAAGCTTTAAACTACAGATTTGATAGAAATAAATGGGATGGACCAAGACCTTTGTCTGTATATGTAGATTGGTTTGTTGATAATGGAAAATTGGACGCACACTTGGCTTTCGACAATCCTTTGGAACATAATGGAAATGAAGTTGGCGAGAAATTAAGAAATATTTTGAACGAATTGAAAATTAAAAAATTTGATGATTTGAGGGGTGTATTATCTCCTAATGTAAAATGTTATTTTGGTAAGTAGCCATTCTTATAGAGTGCTGCCGTTCACCGTGCCGGACAGGTCGAAAAAGACAATATCCGGCACGTGTCCGGCTGTGGCTACATACTCGTCAGCCGTGACTATCGCCTTTTCGGGCGAACTGCACGGCACCGGGTAGGCTTTCTTCCCCAGCCGGGTAAACTGTTCATACGCCATGCGCTTGTAATCTTCATCTGCCCCGACCTGCTCGGCATCCCGATTGCGCATCCCGGCAATGGAGTGTTGGGGGTAGTCGCAATCCACCACCGCCACATCGTAGCCTTTGAGGTAGTAGAGGTAACTCGCCGCCAGCACGGTAAAGGTGGTTTTGCCGACCCCGCCCTTTTGGGTGGAAAAGGCGACATGCAGGGGTGTTTTCTCGTTTTCCATATTGCTTTCTTTCATTATTGGTTGATAGATTTGTTCAATCCAGCCATATTGAAATCTTGCTTTCAATCAATCAAGCTATCAATATTTCAATAAAACAAGATTGCAGAATTACAAAAATAAACTCATCGGTCGGGGAACGCCCAGCGGCAAGGGGCGGGACCACCCGTCCCGACGAGCGAAAAAATCTTTAGTTAGGGAATGTCTTTCTTTCATTGGCAACACGACTTCGGAGTGAATTTGCCCAAGGTGTTTTGCGGCACGGAAAACAGATTTGTGTGCCACAAATCACACCTTGCTGTTATCTGACGATAACATGATTTCATCGGCTGGCAATCCTGTGTGCAGCGTCCAGCTTTTGAGCCAACATTTCCATGTCGTTACTTACCTTCAAATTGGTAATCCTCGCATAAATTTGAGTAGTCCGGATATTGGTATGACCTAAAATCTTAGATACCGTTTCAATGGGAACACCATTGGCAAGCAGTACCGAAGTCGCACAAGAATGCCTTGCGACATGATAGGTTAAGGTCTTTTCAATTCCGCAAATGGCTGCGATTTCTTTTAAGTAATCATTCATTTTCTGATTGCTGATAACTGGTAAAATCTTACCGTTTGGCAATTTGTCTTTGTACTTTTCCAATATGGCTTTTGGTATATCCAGCAATCGGACGGTAGATGTAACATTTGTTTTGTGTCTTTTCCGTATAATCCACAAATTACCGTCAAATCCGGTGCGAATGTCCTCCTGCTTTAACTCGCATACGTCAATGTAGGAAAGTGCCGTGTAACAACTGAAAATGAACAAATCACGTACCTGCTCCAACCGTTTAGAGCTAAACTCGTGGTTGTAAATGGTGGTAATTTCTTCCATAGTCAGGTAATCCCTATCGGTACGTTCAAACCTTACCCGATAACTCCCGAAAGGGTCGGCAGTCACTAAACCCGTATTCTTGGCAAAGTTTACTACCGTGCGAAAACGTTGTACGAACTTCATAGCCGTATTATGGCTGCACCCATAGTTATTCTTGATATACAACAGGAAATCTTCAATGAATACCACATTTATATCTTTAATGAGCATATCGGAAACGGAGTATTTAAACTTCATAAACTCCATAAGCCGTTTCTTTGTCAGTTCATAACGTGAATAGGTCTTGTCTGCGGTATTCATTTTGACCTTTTGCAAATACTGTTCGTTGTGCTGTTTGAAGAACTCTATCAAAGTCCGTTCCCTTGCTATCTTGCCTAAAAAAGCGTTCTTTACCAGTTCTGCGGTTACATATCCGTCTTGCGCCATTAACGCATGGTAATGTTGATGAACTGTGCTACGAATACTTTCCAGCATGGAATTGATGTGTACGGCTTCTGCGGTTCTGCCGGAAGCCTTGCCTAATTCCACGCTCCAGTGAGCCGGATTTATTTCCAGTTTGGTGTTAAACTGGGCTACAACTTGGTCGATAGTGATACGTGCGATAATCGGTGCATTACCGTTCTTCTTTACTGCATTTCGTTTGACGAAATAGAGTAGCTTAAAAGTACTTCTCATAATCTCTTTTTTTTAGTTACAAACTTAAATTGATAAACTGAAAATGAGATATTTGCAGTACGGACAAATCAAGACAACAAACCGCCAATTTGGGACATTCCGTGACCTAAAATCTTAGAGGGTGGACAGGTCACGAATTGGTCACGAAAGTGTGTCTTTTTGTGACCTTTTCGTGTCTTAGGTCACAGACATTATATAAAGAAAAACTCCTACAATACCTTGATATTGTAGGAGTTGTACATTTACTGTCCATTTCTGTCCAGCGTTTCTGTGATCCGCCTGGGATTCTCCTAAGAGAGTTACCACGCTGATATTTAAAACTTTATATTTCTTGCTTCAAGCATATCCCATGAATTATCCCACTAAATTTCTACGTGCTTTTGCGGTAGTTTGCTCATGGAGAATACTGGGGGCAAAGTTATTTGTTTTTATTGTATTAGCAAATAAAAATATAAAATCTATTCTTCATCTCTAAAGAAAAGCTTATAGAAATTTAATTTGCGATGTTCATCGAAACCTTTCTCTAAATATCTAATATCACCATCTATTGTTATTTTGAAGTTTTTATCTAATTTGATTATGTTTTTAATGCTTCTTGATTGTTTCTTAGTCGCATTTTCTGAAATTGTAAAATCATCCGCAATTACAACTTCTCTTTCTTCTTCAAATGTTTTCTTGTAGCTTTGAAATTCATCTCTAAGACTTTGTTCCTGAATTATTTGGTTAGAGAACTCGTCTATATCAAAGAAATCGTTTTTTGAGAAAAACGATACAGCTTTATTAAGTATATCTGCTTTTTGTACATTATCTATATTTTTGTTTTTAGACACAAAATTTTTGCATAATGAAATAATATTGTTAGTATAATAATATTCATCATTTCTCTGCTTTACATGCAAAAATTCATCTTTCCAATAACGAGCTTCTGAACCTTTACTGGAATTATCAACGATACCAACTAAAAAACCTTTCTCTCTCTCTAAATTAAAGATCAAACATCCCTTGTCCAATTTATTAATATTAATACCAAAATCACTATTAATTTCAAAATCATCCCCTGTAGAAAAAACTCTTAGATAGGTTTCTTTGGTTTCAGATTTAAAAATTCCAACTCCATCTGTTAATTGACCATCTATTACACAGTCTTTAAAATATGCAATATAAAGCTCTCCTCCATTAATTTTAGGATGCATAGACTTATTATATAGGTGCTTTGCTATATTTTTAGATTGTTGTAGAATAGAATCTTTGTTGTCAAATATATTGCTTGCATATACGAAAATCTCATTTAAATTGAGATCAGAATCATGAAATAGGTTATAATACTCATTGCTCTTGAAATTAGCAAAAAAATAATTAACAAGCAACTTACTGATATTCTCATTTACACACAATGGTGATTTTGAAAAGATTACGCCTTCCTCTTCTACTTTATTACCTACTTTATGTAAGCATATCTTGTCTAAAATAACATTATCTATATGTATCATACTATTTTTTTGTAATTACAAAATAAAAATCCAAAATCAATCTCAAAGTCATTAATATACAATGAATCAATAAAAATACATTAAATGAGAATAATATTTTCCCGACTAAGAAAGTAGTTGAGAAAAATATTGGATAAATCATGCCAATCAACAGTAAAAAGCCTTCTACTACAACTATATAAGTGAAATTAATAGTAATAGCTCTATATAATGAAACAGGTTCAGAACCTAACTTTACTTTTTCTATATAACTATTTCGAGCTTTTTCTATATTTGCTCCTTCGGAAGTTAGGAATATAGCAAATACAGAAATTGTAAAACCTAATAGAATGCCAATGACTGAAAGAATATCACTCTGAATAGCATCAACAACGCTATAGAAGCGGCATGAATCCGAATACAAAAAAACAATAATACTTACAATCAGTGGAATAATAACATTCACTAAGAAAATCCTTTTTTCACGTGTCCTTAGAAAATCTATAAAAAGTAATATATACTCCATAATTTACAAAGGCAGAATTAAAGATTTAAGAAAACGATATATTTCCATAGTTTGCACTTGACCTGTTGATTCATTTATAGACACCTTAATAGGTTCTATTTTTTCCATAAAAGTTGTATCAATAAATGTATCTTTGTCATTTTCGTTTTTTCCATAAATTCTTATTTTGGAAACCTCTTGTGCATTATTCTTCTTTTGTCTATTCAAGCGATTAAAAATATCAATACCTACTTCTTTTGCACTTTTATTTCTTTCCGCTTTTAAAGTCAATTTAACTTGGTCTTGTATAGCTGACGTTCTTTCTGAAAACTGAAGAGCGCGACTTCCTAATAATGATTTATTGAAGAAGACATCAATAGATGTTGCTCGTTTTAACTTTTCAAGCTCTGATATAAAATTATCACGAGCTATTTTTGTATATTCTACCGTAAAATTCTTCGTTTTTTTCTTTTTCTTCAAATATTCCCGTGTAAATTGATTTAAATAGCTTATGATATTATTGACTGATACACCATTTCCATTAACTTCTACCAATAAGAAAACCTCATCATTTGTTATTTTTATTGCAAAATGTGTTTTTTCTTTTTCTCCTTCTGTTTGTTTTTTAGGACTCTCTCGTTCTTCGTCTGTTTCCGTATCCCAATAGGGGGGACGATATTTATATGCAGCACTTTTAAATAGCCCTGTTATCAAGATAGAAGAATCTTTAGAATCTTGCTTCATACTAAATGACTCCAAAGAACAAGCTTTGTTACTTTTCAACTTTAAAGATCTTCTTTTGCGCCCATCAATGTAATTAAATACTTCTTTTATTTCATAAAAAGGAATTAATCCTTCTAATCCGTCAGCATTATTAGCCCACATATCTTTTACTAAAGTGTAAAAAGCAATTTTTCGTTCTTTGTCCATTGTGTATCAGTTTTAAGTATGCACAAAAATAACAAAAAAACTATTACGTTATGCGATGATCCAAAGAATTTTGTATAAAGTGAGGTTGAAAATATTAAAATTTGCAGAGGTATGCAAAAATGTAGCTTTTGCAGGATACAAAAGCAGTTTATAATTTGCGATATTTCTTCTTTCTCTTTTGGGATATAGGTATTTGTTCTTCTGGAACATTTGAATTAATTAATAAGTTAGCCCCAAATGGAACTAAGGAGACGAGAGAATCAGGAGAAAAATAGTTTTCTTGAGAGGATGTAAATTAAACTGTGTCAGCAAGGAATAAAGTATTAACTTTGCTAACACAGTTTTTTTTATGAAAGAAGAATTTGATTTCGAGAGTATCAAGAACAAGGCCATTGAACAGCTGAAAGCCGGCAAGCCTTTGTTGGGTAAGGACGGCGCCTTTGCCCCACTATTGGAAAGTATATTGAATGCAGCCCTGGAAGGAGAGATGGATGCACATTTGACAGAAGAAGAACGCCAGATGGGTAACCGTCGTAACGGAAAGATGCAAAAGCAGGTTCAGACTCCCTTGGGCGAAGTAACCGTTTCCACTCCCCGTGACCGTAATTCGAGTTTTGATCCCCAGTTTATCAAGAAGCGTGAGACTATTCTGGCAGAAGGTGTTGCTGACCGTATAATTGGCTTGTATGCAATGGGAAACAGCACAAGGGAAATCAGTGACTGGATGGAAGAAAATCTTGGGAATCGTGTTTCGGCCGACACAATCAGTTCCATCACAGACCGTGTACTTCCGGAGATAAAAGCATGGAAATCACGGATGCTTGATTCTGTTTATCCTATAGTCTGGATGGATGCCATTCATTACAAAGTAACGGATGAACGTGGCTGCGCGGTAACCCGTGCAATCTATAATGTACTGAGCATTGACAGGGAGGGACACAAGGAGTTACTTGGAATGTATATATCAAGGAATGAGGGAGCAAACTTCTGGCTCAGCGTGTTGACAGACCTTCAGAACCGTGGAGTTGAGGATATTCTCATTGCCTGTATAGACGGTCTGAAGGGGTTTCCTGAAGCCATTCAAAGCGTTTATCCTAATACAGCCGTACAGCTTTGTGTAGTACATCAGATACGTAACTCCATCAAGTATGTAGGATCCAAGAATCAGAAGGAGTTCTTAAGGGATTTGAAATGTGTCTATCAGGCAGTCAATAAGGAATCCGCAGAAAATGAGCTCCTCAAGCTGGATGAAAAATGGGGTGAACAGTATCCTGTCGTTATCAGATCCTGGCAGGACAACTGGGATAAGCTGTCCGAATACTTCCAGTATACTCCGGTCATCCGTAAGCTTATCTATACCACAAATACCGTTGAGGGGTATCACCGTCAGATCCGCAAGGTAACAAAAAACAAGGGCGTGTTCCCATCGGATACAGCCCTTGAGAAACTTGTTTATCTTGCATACCGCAATATACGTAAGAAATGGACCATGCCACTGGCCAATTGGGCTACCATCTCGCAACAACTGGCTATAAAGTTTGGAAACCGGTTTAAATTATTGTAATTTTACGCTCGTCGGGACGGGTGGTCCCGCCCCTTGGCGCGGGCCGTTCCCCGACCGATGAGTTTTCTAGAGATAAATAATGCGTGACACAGTTTATTTTAGATTTTTATCGATTTGACTTAACCAATTGAAGAATAAACTTTTAGC
>NZ_QTNB01000060.1:0-1135 GCF_003603395.1 Bacteroides sp. AM44-19
TTCAAAAGCGGGTGCAAAGGTAAGAACTTTAAAGCATAACTTCCAAATGTTTCCGAAAGTTTTTTCATTTTTCTTTTCCAAGACCGAAGTTCCGAAAGAAACCTATGGCAAAGAAGAGAAAAATGGAAGCTTACCGCTCCGTTTTACTGTCAGAATGTCAAAACATCGCCGCCTTCGTTCCCGAAAGCGGATGCAAAAGTAGGGCTTTTACGGACATCTGCAAAATATATACAAGCTTTTTTTGAGGGTTTACGTGAACTTTTTCATAACTAGCTGATTGATAGATATGTTTTAAAGCATATTTTTTAAAGGGAAAGGAAGGCAGGAAGGAAGGGGACACATTATATATATACGCGCGCGTACCGGAATATACTAAGTTCACCCCTTGACATAGACCACAGAACGGCCGGCACCACGCTTGCGAATCACGCCGGAATCGATAAATGTCTGCAAATCCCTCGAAGCCCGGCGGGCGGTGACATGGACAAGGCGGGAATATTCTGCACGAGTAATACAGACATTAGCCTCCAGAAAGTCCATCATGCTTTTTTCACGGGCAACCATGTCGCCCATTGCTTTCGGTTTATCCGGGAAAAAGCGTTTATCCGCACGTTCCAACTCCATCTTACCTGCCACATAACGTTTGAATTCGATGCCGGGACGGAATTTCACCGTGGACATCTTGACCGACTCCGCACGTACTTCTTTCTTATTCATCACCGGATGGGTACACTTCAGCGTGGTGCTGAAGAAGCCAAGTCCCTCTATCTCCACCGTATAGCCCTTTGCCAGCCAGTCTCCAAGCGTAGTGGTGATGGCTTGCACAATACCCACAACCATGGCGTGGGGCATATGTTCTTCACGAAAAACCCGTTCCATAAACTCTTTACCAGAAATGGTTCCCTTGGAACAGACACGGGCATGCAGCGACTTCGGTTCCTCGCCTTCGGGGACGGGCGTTTCATAAAGGTCATAATAAGCACTCATAAAATAATTTAAATTAATGGTTTATAGAGAATTGAGGGAAACTTGCAGCAAACTTGGGGAAGAAATGTTCTCGAAATCGGCAGAAGCTGGCAGTAATGTCTTATCCTGATATAGGTAGACACATTTACAAACTAATAAATGTGTTACT